>JBFWMH010000004.1:0-120132 GCA_050251655.1 Acholeplasmataceae bacterium | reverse complement strand
AAGGTCTCATAGAATATAGTAAACAGGCGTATGGAACAGACGTCTTAAGCTTGGCCAATTAGAGAACATTAGTTTTCCTTACCCAAGAAGCCCCCACTTCAAACTTGTTAAGTGGTGGGTAGTTCACTTATTTCACACAGTTTTTCAAATAGTTTTATTTATTCCATATTTTATGTATAATAAGATTAGGTAGAGGGCTTATTATGAAACGAAGAATTATCATCTCATTGATTGTATTTATTTTAATCATTATAACATTACCATTTGCACTAACCTTGTTTAATCTTGAACTCAAAGGTATCTTTACCATTGCTTCAATGATTTTGTTAGTTTATGTTGGTATTTTTATTTTTGGAGGTTTACCTGAACTCATTGTATATGGGATTTATGGATTAATTACTGCGATATCTTTATTTGTTTTTGGAGATAGATATCAAGTACCAGTCATTACGATTGCCACACTCATGGTTTTGCTTAATCCATTGGCATCTTTTGAAACATATTTAAGAAATCAAATGAAAGATGAGAATACACAACCGATTCAAATTAGTGTACGAGGTAAACTATGGCCATTCTTTGCATATCGTAGAGAAATGAAAAATTATTATCATTTACCTCAATCTAGAAAGCTATTTACCAATAAAAACTATAAATCATTAAGACAAATAGTTATGTTGGCTTTGATTGCGATAGGTATTTATTCATTTATCCATGAAATCAACCATATTGCAAATACTTTACAAAATTTTAGTTGGACAAACTTTATCACTTTTTATATGATCATGATCATATTCTTACTCGCATATTTCACACATATTAAAGGCTTTACTTCAACATTTAGAACATTTGCAATCAGTTTATTTCCATTAATCATTTATATGATTCATGCATCAACATTTGATAGCATTATCAAATTTTTTATGCTCATCTCATTTGTGATATTTGGTCTAGTCATTGGTGGTATCGAATTATATCGTTTGTATCAAAGAGTCATCTATGATGGTCTTTATTATTATGATGTTGATATGCAAAAAGAAGTCTATGCAAACGCATTATTTGAACCACTTGTTTATAATGAGACCTATACTTTATGTAGCGAATATACGATAAAGACAGATAAAAAAACGTTTGATGAATATTTCCATTCCATTTTAGTTTATGCAAATTATTATCATTTCATCATTGTTGCTTATACAGTAAGTGATAACGAAGTCACACTCTATGCACATTTTTATGAAAAAGATCATAAACGTGTTGATAGATTCAAAGTGTTTTTAGAAACAAAATTCCAAAGATCAGTACCCATAAATACATATAGTGATCCAAATAAAGCCGTTTATGAAGAAAAGTTTTTTCATAAGGATGCATATATTATTGCAAGAGCACAACATTTAGCACAACTTCTAAAATTACTACATGTTAAATCAAAAATAGTCGTATCTATGGTTGTCTATTTTGAAACAGAAAAATCATTTGAGTCTTTTAATAAGTTATATCCTTCACAAAAATTAAGTGAAATCGCAATTGATTCATATATCTCAGCACGTGTTGATTGCATCTGTGTTAATAACGTTCATGTCATTGATACTAAGCTTAGAGATATTTTATTAAATCTTATGATTTATCATGGTAAATTTGTAAGACTAAATGTCTATTACTAAGATTACTAAACTTGACAAATCATTATGTTAGTGATAAATTGAAAGTAACCTAGGAAGCAGCCGTGGAACCCAAATTGATCGGATAGGGAATTAAAACAATATGGGCGTGAAAGCCATTTTATGGAATCCCGAAATATTGACAAGGTAATTCCCACTTAAATATAATCCGTTCTCACAGCTTTCTAGGGTTTTTTATATAAAAAAATAGATGAGGATTAAGTATGAATGACAGATTAAAAAAACAACTTAAGGAAATAAGTTTATTACCAGGTACACCAGCAAGAGAAAAGATTGTTAGAAATTACATCGAAAACATCATCAAAGATGATGCAGATGAACTTTTATATGACAAGTTAGGTTCAGTGATTGCACATAAAAAGGGTCAAGGACCTAAAGTGATGATTGCAGGTCACATGGATGAATTAGGATTATTAGTGACTCAAATCACTAAAGAAGGATTTGTAAAATTTCAAACACTTGGAGGATGGTATTCTCAAGTTATGCTTGCTCAAGTATGGGATATACATACAGATTTAGGTGTCATTAAAGCAGTTTCTGGATCTAAACCTCCACATTTAATTCCAGCAAGTCAAAGAAGTGAAGCAGTTAAAATTGAAGACATCTATTTAGATGTTGGTGCTAGTTCAAAAGAAGAAGCATTATCCTTTGGAATTTTACCAGGTCAAATGATCACACCATCTGCTCAATTTATCGAAATGAAAAATCCTAAATATTTAGTCAGTAAAGCATGGGATAATCGTATTGGAAGCGCAGTATTACTTGAAGTGCTCAAACGTTTAAAAGATGAAGAACTTCAAGTAGATTTTTATGCAGCTTTTAATGTTCAAGAAGAAGTTGGCGTCAGAGGTGCTAAAACATCAAGTTATGTAGTCAATCCAGATGTTGCAATCGCTATAGATTCAGGTATAGGTAATGATGTACCTCAAGGACAAAAAGAAGAACAAACTTTAGGTGCAGGTCCTCAAATTGTTGTCTATGATACAGGTTTACTACCTCATAGAGGTTTAAGAACATATATGATGGAAATTGCTACCAAACATAACATTCCATTTCAACAAGCGACGATTACTGGTGGTAGAACAGATGCTGCAATGATGCATTTGTCTCAAGATGGTGCATTAGGATTATCTATTTGTATACCAACAAGATATCTTCTCTCACATACTTCAATGATTCATACAGATGATTTTGAAAATACTGTAGAACTTATCATTGATTTTCTAAAATCATTTAATAAAGAAATATTTGATCAAATCATTTACGCTTAAAGCATTCATTTTGAATGCTTTTTTTGTTATAATATGAATGGTGATTTTAATGAGAATAATATCTGGATTATATAAAGGTAGAAAATTAAATAGAGTCAATAAATCCACAACTAGAGAAACTGCAGATATGGTTAGAGAAGCTGTATTTCAAATGATTGAGATATCTCCATCTGATATTATCTTAGATTTATTTGGAGGTTCTGGTGCATATGCTCTAGAGGCAATCAGTCGTGGTGCTAAGTTTGCCTATATTTCAGATCATGATAAAGATGCAGTAAAAACGATTTATAAAAATGCTAGTGCGCTTGAATGCCAAGATAAAGTTGAGATTTCATTACGTGAAGATTTTAAAATGTTAAAAAAATTAGAACATATCATGATAGATAAATCATTTATTGATCCACCTTATTTATATCAATCATATGATAAGTTATTAACCCTATTATCAAATCAAACTTCTCATAACGGTTTAGTCATTGTAGAAACTGAAAAAAAGACAATCTTAAAAGATAGATATCAAGATTTAATCAAAATCAAAGAAAAAATATATGGCATTAAGAAAATAAGCATATACAAAAAAGAACAATAATTGTTCTTTTTTTATTATTTATGTAAATTTTACTATTTAATTTACTTAAATATTGACTTATTTAATATAAATTATGTAAAATATCTATTAAAAAGGGGATTAATATGAAAAATTATACAAGAATGGATGTTATTGCTTCAGCAAAAGAAAACAATGTCAAATATATCAGATTACAATTTACAGATATGTTAGGCATAGTTAAAAATGTTGAAATACCAGTAACTAATTTAGAAAAAGCTTTAGCTAATGAAGTTATGTTTGATGGATCATCAATTGAAGGTTTTGTCAGAATTGATGAAGCTGATATGTATTTATATCCTGATTTATCAACTTGGCTTATTTTAGAATGGGAAGAAATTCCAAATGGTAAAGTCGCAAGACTTATTTGTGATATATTTACAAGTGATC
The DNA here is from genome assembly GCA_050251655.1 of Acholeplasmataceae bacterium. Classification (GTDB taxonomy): domain Bacteria; phylum Bacillota_I; class Bacilli_A; order Acholeplasmatales; family Acholeplasmataceae; genus WOFB19. Next base: position 116,185 of record JBFWMH010000004.1, on the reverse strand, counting down.
ATGTACCATTTGAAGGCGATCCTAGATATATTTTAAAAAGAAACTTAAATGAAATGAAAGCATTAGGTTTAGGCTTTGATAAATTTAATGTTGGTGTTGAGCCTGAATTCTTTTTATTTAAACTAGATGCTTCTGGCAAACCAACTATGGAGTTTTCAGATAAAGGTGGATACTTTGATTTATCACCTATGGATGGATCTGAAGATGTTAGAAGAGATATCGTGCTCGAACTTGAAAAAATGGGATTTGAAATGGAAGTGTCTCATCATGAAGTTGCATATGGACAACATGAAATCAATTTCAAATTTGATAATGCACTAGAAGCATGTGATAATATCCAAACATTCAAGATTTTAGTCAAAAATGTCGCAAAACGACATGGATATCATGCGACATTTATGCCAAAACCTGTAGAAGGCATTAATGGTTCTGGTATGCACACGAATTGTTCAATTTCAAATAAAGAAGGCAAAAACTTATTTTATGATGAAACATCCGAAAACTTATTATCAAAAATTGCACACGAGTTTATTGCTGGTGTAATGAAACATGCAAGAGAATTTTGTTTAGCAACTAATCCTACAGTAAATTCATTCAAACGATTAATACCAGGATATGAAGCACCTTCATATATTTCTTGGAGTGATTCAAATCGATCTGCAATGATTAGAATCCCAGCAGCAAGAGGAAATTCTACAAGAATAGAAATTAGATCTGTAGATCCATCTGCAAACCCTTATTTAGCATTTAGTGCGATTCTTGCATCTGGTCTTGATGGAATTAAAGATGAACTTGTAGCTGTACCTTCTATAAAGAAAAACTTATTTAAAATGACAGATAGTGAAAGAAAAAAACATGGCATTGTAAGTCTTCCTGGATCATTAAAAGAAGCACTAGATTATTTTAGTGCATCTAAATTGATGAAAGATGCGATTGGGTATGAACTATATAGTAAACTGATTGAAGCTAAAGAAAGAGAATGGGATGAGTATCGCTCTAAAGTTACACAATTTGAATTAGATAAATATTTACCAATCATATAAAAAATGGTGCCTAATTGGCACCATTATTTTTTGGATCTATGATATATTGTCCATGATCAAGTTGTAGTTTGATTTTCACTTTTTGATATTTAGATATATCTTCAACAAATGGTTTAAATACATTTGAAGTTAAATGAAAGCCTTCAATCTTAATCTCTACATCTTGTGAAGTCGCAATCCAATATATATAGTTTTTTTCAATTAGTTTAAAACCTTGATATACTTTAATCACACCAATTTCATCACATAAATAGTCTTGATTTGTAAATACATCAGACATCATAAGTGGGTGTGTCATTTCCTTTAAATCATACGTATAACTTTTTTCTTTATGTTTACCTATATAAATAATGAAGCGATCATAGTCAATTTGTTTAACACTATATAACTGATAAATTGAAAATAGCATAATAAGTCCTGATAAAACAAGAGAACCTATAAATACAAGCATACTCATATATGTATAATCAAGATAATAGTTCACTAAAATTAAGATGATAACTACGCCTGATAAAATACTACCAAAAAGTGATAATCTAAAAATGTATTTTTTTGGATAAACAGTTGAATATATGTTTTTTAATTTAAGCCCTTTAGGTTTTTTCTCACGCATTCTAACACGATAAGATCTCGTCAAATATAAATAAACAAAAAGTGCTAAAATAATTGGAAGTGGGTCTACAATTAATATGTATAATATGGATAAAATATCATAACCTGCATAAATCGCGCTGACTAAATTGATAAGTGATGAAATAATTAAGATGGCAAATACAATTAAAGAGATATATCTTTTTCTACCAAAGATTTGAAAAATAAAATATGATAGCATGATATATGATAAAAAATCGAGTAGAAAATTAAAAAATTCCATATATTTAAGACCTCTATTTCATCAAATTTATAACTTATCATATTATTCTTGTAATTTTAATTTTAATCAAGTAGAATAGATATGATAGGAGTGTGAGCATATGCCAGGGTTTTCATTATTAGGAGATATATTATTATTGGTTGGTGTCTTACTAGTCGGTGGGGTTGCTGGTTTCTTTGGCGCTAGAGCATGGTTCCAACGTTACTTAAAAAAGAATCCACCAGTCAATGAACAAATGATTCGTGAAATGATGCGTCAAATGGGACGTACACCATCTGAAAAACAAGTCAGACAAATACTTAGTTCAATGAACCAATATAAATAAGACATTTCAAGAATGTCTTTTTTTTTACATTTTATGTTCAGTTCCTGTTTTTAATCTTTCGTAATTTGCTTTATGTTTAATAAAAATAAGAGAAGCAAGTAAAATAAAAACAACGATCTCAAATATTTTTGATTCTATATTCATATCATTGATAGGTAAGAACAAACGAATAGCAAAACTCACTATAGTAGTTATAGCTGCATAAGTCGAACCTAATGATACATATCTAGTAATTAAGAATACTGTTAAGAATACAACACCAATAATAATGGCAATGATTGGCTCAATGGCAAGAATAACACCAAGAGAAGTTGCAACTGCTTTACCACCTTTAAAATGATTAAAAACAGAAAATACATGACCTAGAACAGCGACAAATCCATAGATGGAAATAAAATTCAATTGATTGATCATATAAAAATCTGTTGCATGAACATATTTTAAAACTGATATCATTAAAGCACCTTTAATCGTGTCAAAAACAAATGCCCATATGCCATATTTAAATCCTAAAACTCTAATCGCATTAGTTGCTCCAGTGTTTTTAGAACCATGTTCTCTAATATCAACTTTTTTAAAAACTTTACCTATAATTAAACCACTTTGTATAGATCCAATAAGATATGATACAATAAGTAGCAAACCAATATATAAATAAGTCATACTTTCACCTCATTACGATTTATTATATCATTGTTTGTTTAAAAATTCATCTATATATAAAACATATTCAAAGATTGTTTATGACTATGTTTTTTGATATAATTAATACATAATATTAAGTTGGTGATCATGTGAATAAGACAATCAAAAATTATGATGAACAATCCATACAAATCCTTGAAGGATTAGAGGCAGTAAGAAAACGTCCTGGTATGTATATCGGTTCTACCGATCAAAGAGGACTACACCATTTAGTTTGGGAAATTGTAGATAATGCAATTGATGAAGCACTTGGTGGATACGCGAATGAAATTATAGTGACAATTAAACCTGATAACAGTATTGAAGTCATTGATAATGGTCGTGGTATGCCTTATAAAATGCACGCTTCTGGTAAACCTACTACAGAAGTGATTTTTACTGTTTTACATGCTGGTGGTAAGTTCTCTGACCAAAGCGGATACAAAGTATCCGGTGGTCTTCATGGTGTTGGTTCAAGTGTTGTTAATGCACTTTCTCAATTTCTAGAAGTCACAGTCTATAGAGACCAAGGTATTTGGCAACAACGATTCTCTGATGGTGGACGAAAAATTGAACCGTTAAAGAAAATTGGTGAAACTAAGAAAACAGGAACAACCGTCTTGTTTAAACCAGATCCTAAAATGTTTTCTACAACCTTATTTTCATATGATCTTATTAAAGAAAGATTAAGAGAATCAGCATTTTTAATCAAGGGATTAAAAATGGTTTTAAGTGACCAAAGACATAAGCAAAAAGAAGTCTTCCAATATGAAGAAGGTATCAAAGCATATATTGATTTACTTAATGAAAATAAAAAGACTTTAAATGAAGTTGTTTTAATCGAACAAGAGTTTCCTTTAGAACATAACAAGAAGAAATCTATCGAGGTTGATATCTCATTTCAATTTAGTGCAACATACACTGAAAATATCATCTCATTCGTTAATAATGTAAGAACGAGAGATGGCGGAACACATGAGACTGGTTTTAGATCTGCAATGACAAGATCAGTTAATGATTATGCAAGAAAATATTCAATGATTAAAGATAAAGACCCAAATCTTGATGGTTCAGATATCAGAGAAGGTTTAACAGCTATTATTTCTCTTAGAATCCCTGAAGAAGTGCTTGAGTTTGAAGGACAAACTAAAGGTAAACTTGGTACACCTGAAGCAAGAAATGCAACAGATAACGTACTCTATGAAAATATGACGACTTATCTTGAAGAAAACAAGAAAGTTGCACAAGAGATTATCCAAAGATCTCAAAATGCTCAAAAAGCGAGAGAAGCTGCAAGAAAAGCACGTGAAGAAGCAAGAAATGGAAAATCTAAAAATAAGAAAGAAATCTCATTAAGTGGTAAATTATCACCTGCACAAGGTAAAGATAAGTCTGTAAATGAACTTTTCTTAGTGGAAGGGGATTCTGCTGGAGGTTCAGCAAAACAAGGTAGAAACAGAAGATTTCAAGCAATCCTGCCACTTCGTGGTAAAGTTATTAATACTGAAAAAGCGAGTTTAGATCAAATTCTTAAAAATGAAGAAATTTCAACGATGATTTATACGATAGGTGCTGATTTTGGTCCTGACTTTAATTTAAAGAAATGTAATTATAATAAAGTTATCATCATGACGGATGCTGATACTGATGGTGCACATATTCAAGTCTTACTATTAACTTTCTTCTTTAGATTTATGAGACCACTGATTGAAGATGGCCGTTTATATATTGCACAACCCCCACTTTATAAAATAACAAGAAAAAATGGTCGTAAAGACGAATCGTTTTATGCATGGAGTGATGAAGAACTTCGCTCATACATTAATGGTAATCCTTATACGATTCAAAGATATAAAGGGTTAGGTGAAATGAATGCAAACCAATTATGGGAAACAACCATGGATCCCAAGTCACGTTCATTAATTCAAGTAAAAATTGATGATGTGAGTTCATCTGATCGTAGAATATCAACACTCATGGGTGATAAAGTTGAACCAAGACGTGAATGGATTGAAGAAAATGTCGATTTTGAAATGTCTGATGACTTTGATCTTGAAAGGGGTGGAGAATAATGTCTGTTTCTAAAAAGATAGATACATTTATTGAAAATATTATTGCAACACCACTTGAAGAAATCGTTTCTGATCGCTTTGGTAAATATTCCAAGTATATTATTCAAGATCGTGCACTACCTGATGCAAGAGATGGACTTAAGCCTGTTCAACGTCGTATTTTATATGCGATGCAGCAATTAGGTATGTTTCATAATAAACCTTATAAAAAATCAGCAAGAATTGCTGGAGAAGTCATGGGTAAATATCACCCACACGGTGATTCATCGATTTATGAAGCCATGGTTAGACTTTCACAAGACTTTAAAATGAGACAACTTCTTATTGATATGCATGGAAATAATGGTTCAATTGATGGTGATTCAGCAGCTGCGATGCGTTATACCGAAGCTAGATTATCACTTGCCTCTGAACTTTTACTTCAAGATATTGAAAAAAGAACAGTTCCATTTATTCCTAATTTTGATGATGAAGAATTAGAACCAACTGTTTTACCTGCTAAATTTCCTAATTTGCTTGTCAATGGAGCGACAGGTATTTCTGCAGGATATGCAACTAAGATTCCACCACATAACTTAACTGAAGTTATTCATGCAACGATTGCATATATTGATAACGAAGATATCTCTATCGATGAGATTTTAAATATTATTCAAGGTCCTGATTTTCCTACTGGTGGTATCGTCCAAGGCAAGGATGGTATTAAAGATGCTTTAACTACGGGTTCAGGAAAGATGATGATCAGAGCAAAAGCTGAATTTGAGGAAATCTCAAAATCACAAGAACGTATCGTGATCACTGAAATTCCTTATGAAGTCAATAAAGCTGATTTAGTCAGAGCAATGGACACACTTAGAATTGATAAGAATATTGATGATATCTTAGAAATTCGTGATGAGAGTGACCAAGAAGGTTTAAGAATCGCGATTGACTTAAAAAAAGGTGCAGATGCATCATTAATGCTTAACTTATTATATAAATCAACAGATTTACAAGTCTCATATAACTATAATATGGTTGCGATCATGAATCATCGACCAGTCTTAGTTGGTGCACTTCCTATTATCAAAGCTTATGTTGATCATCAAAAAGATGTCATAACAAATCGTTCTAATTATGAATTAGAAAAAGCAATGAAACGTCAACATATTGTTGAAGGTTTAATTAAAATGGTATCTGTTGTTGAAGAAATCGTTAAAATCATACGTTCTTCAAACAATAAGAAGGATGCTAAAGAAAACATTATGAGCGCTTTTGGATTTACTGATTTACAAGCAGAAGCGATAGTGACCCTACAACTTTACAGACTATCAAATACAGATATTTTAGCTTTACAGAACGAAAGTCAAGATTTAAGTGATAAAATAGAAGAACTCAACAAAATTTTATCAAGTGAATCTGTATTAAAGAAAGTGATCAAGAAAGAGTTACTTGATGTTGTTAAACTGATTGGCGATGATCGTAAAACTTTAATCGAAGATGAAATTGAAACCATTAAAATTGATGAAAAAGATTTAGTATCAGAAGAAATGGTTATGATTGGTATTTCTAAAGAAGGATATGTTAAACGTGCAAGTTTAAGAAGCTATCAAGCGACACCTGAACCTGGATTAAAACAAGATGATGTCTTAGTCTATGAAAAGGAAACAAATACATTAGATACACTTTTATTGTTTACCAATAAAGGTAATTATATTTACTTACCAGTGTATAAAATCGATGATCAGAAATGGAAAGACCTTGGTATATACATGGGTAACATCACACCCATTGATTCAGATGAAAAATTAGTTGATGTTTACAGTATCCCTAAATTTAGTGAAGATACTTATTTCTTACTCGCTTCAAAGAGCGGTATGATGAAACAAGCAAAACTTCAAGATTTTGAAGTGAGTCGTTTTACAAAACCAGTAAGAGCAATGAAGCTTCAAGATGATGATGAATTAATATCTGTTGACTTAGGCGAGAAGGACAACATTATTTCATTATCTAAAAAAGGATATTTGCTAAGAATGAAAACAGATGACCTACCTACATACGGCCTACAAGCTGGTGGTGTTAAAGGGATGTCAATTAGTGATTCAGATTGCTTAGTAGCATCACGTTATGCATATGAAAGCGATGAATTGGCATGTCTAACATCTAGAGGACATATCATTACTGATGTTGTTAATGAAATACCTTTATACAATCGAAATAGAAGAGGTATTTTAATCATTGACCATTTAAAATCTAATCCACATGAGGGTGTTGATTTAGCGCGATTATCGCGTGCACAAATCAAAGAAGATGTTAAAGTTAGAATTATTAGTAAATCTAGTAGTTTATTAACAACTGCATCTGATTTGAAAGGAAATTATAATAAATTTGGAAAGAAAATGATTGAACCATCAAAAGTTGGCGATGCAGAAAAAATATACATCGATGATGCAACACATGATGAAGCAGTAAAAGTTAAGCCTAAAAAACCAACTGAACAATCAAAAGAAGTACAAGATATCTTAAAAGCTGTTAAAGAAGAAGCAGTGGAGACAAAAGATCATAAAAAAATAACGATATCACGTTTTGATTTGTTTGATGATGAGGATTAATCATTGTTAAGGAGAAAAATATGAATATAGTAGTAAATGGAAAAAAGGAAGTTTTTGACAAAGAACAAACACTAGAAAGTATAAGTCAAAAACTTCAGTTAGAACATGTGTTAGCAGCAAAAGTCGATGGCAGACTTAGAGAGTTAACATATTGTATTAAAAAAGATTGTGATATTGAATATTTAACTATGGATGATCCTGATGCCATTAAGATTTATGAATCCACATTAAGATATGTGGTTGCAATGGCAGTTCAGAATTTATATCCAAATGTAAAATTAAAGTTTAGTTATTCAATTTCTAGAGCAATTTTAGCTACATTTGAAAATTTTAAACATTTATTATCACCTAAAATTGTTAGTCAAATCAATGATGAAGTTCAAAAGATTATTGATAGTGACTATAAAATAGAAAGACACACAATGGCGCTTGATAAAGCCATCAAATTATATGATTCATTCGGTATGGATGATAAAGTAGATATCTTAAAATATCGTGAAGATAAAGATGTAAACTACTATGCTTGCCATGAATATATAAACTATATGTTTGGATATATGTTACCAAGTACTGGTTATTTAAAATCATTTAATATGTTTTTATATTACCCAGGATTTATCATTCAATATCCAAGAGCAGAACTCAATGGAGAAATTCCTAAGTTTGTTGATGAACCTAATTTTGGACGTGCACTAAAAGATGTTGCTAAATGGGGTAAAATCATTGATGGTAATACCATTGCTAAGATGAATCAATATGCTCTTAATAAAAAATCAGCTACTGATTTTGTTTATATGTGTGAATCAAAACATTCACATATGCTTCATGAGCTTGGAGATCAAATTGAATTTAATATTGATAGTATTAAATTAATTGGTATTGCAGGACCATCATCAAGTGGTAAAACAACTTTTTCAAATAGATTAAGAATTGAACTTATGTCAAGAGGTATCAAACCTGTGATGATTTCAATTGATGATTATTATTTAGGAAAAGAGTTTGCACCTAAAGATGATCTTGGACAACCTGATTTAGAACATGTTGAAGCACTTGATTTAGAATTATTTAATCACGATATGTTAAAACTGATTCAAGGTGAAACTGTAACGCTTCCTAAATTCAATTTTAAGACAGGTTTAAGAGAAGCTGGACATGTCGTTAAATTACAACATGATACACCGATTATCATCGAAGGTATTCATGCATTAAATGAACGATTAACTTATAGTATTCCAAAACATCAAAAATATAAAATATATATTGCACCTCAAACACAATTACACATTGATGATCTAAATCCAATTAGTATTACTGAACTTAGATTACTTAGAAGAATTGTTAGAGATCAAAAATATCGTAACTCATCAGCAGCAATGACCATGGATATGTGGTCAAATGTAAGAAAAGGTGAGTTTAAATGGATTTATCCATTCCAAAACGAAGCTGATTATGTCTTTAATTCAGAACTTACATATGAACTTGCTGTCTTAAAGAAACATGCTGTTAAACAATTAGAAGACATTGATAGAGATAATGAACATTTCATTACTGCAAACAGATTATTAAAATTCTTAAAGTACATTAAAGATATTGATGATGAATTAGTTCCTAATCATTCATTATTAAGAGAGTTTATTGGAGATAGTTGCTTTAGAGAATAGGAGACAAGATGAACGCACTTAAAAATATTGATCGCATCCAAATGACCAATGAAGTGATTATGTTATTATTATCACTTTATGAAAACAAAGGTAAATCATTTTATTATGATGACCTTTTTAGTCGCGATCAAAGTGTGTACTTTCGTCAAACGCAAGCACTTGATCTTTATTATTTAGGTAAATGTCTTGATTTACAAATGACAGATGCAAGATTGAAGTTATTTAGTAAAAAGAAGATGACTGCACGAACAAAAGATGAGTATTTATTTAATAATTTAAAAACTGCATATATTCAACTAAAGAAGAATCCTGATGATTTTGAACTTTTAGTTAATGAAGTTGGTAATTTAATCAAACTCTTATCTTATCAGTATGAATCCATTACATTTAATACTTATGAAGCATTAGATGATGGCTTATTAAAGATGAAGAAGCACTCTAAAAAAGAAGATCTTGAAAAGCTTTTTGAACTCTATCAAAAAACACTTAAGTCTCAAAAAGTTGAACTGACTCAACTCATGATTAATTTATATGTCGATATGGAAAATAGCGAGTTAGTTAGTCAACATGGTGATCTCATATCACTTATCTTATTATATGCATTAATCATTAGAGATTTTTCGGTGTTTAAATATGTAAGTTTCTTTAAATATTTTTATAAGATTTATGATGCTTGGAAACAAGCGACAGTAACAGCAAGCTACTACTGGAGTCAAGGATTTGCACAAACCGATATGCTTCATCGCCTACTTATACATCTACTTATTGACGCATATGATGAACTCGATCAATTCGCACATGAATATGATTTTGAAAAAGGATTGAACAAATCTGATAACCTAGAAAATAGCATACTCAAAATGCCTGATATTTTTACCAAAAATGATTTAAGAAAACGTCATCCAAATGTGAGTGATGCCACAATAGATCGCACACTTAAACGTCTAAAGGATGAGAATAAGATTAGACCTCTTGGTAAGGGTAGAAGCACAAACTGGCAAAGAATCATTACTGGAAATCAAAAACTTTCAACATCACAATTATCACTTTTTGATGATGACGAATCATAAGGTACATTTATGTACCTTTTTTGTTTATATTATGCATTTTTTTAACTATATTTAATCATTTTGTGTTAATATATATGATGATGAGGTGAACGTATGAATCCAAAACTATTAAAACAATTAAGAGATGAAACTGGTGCAAGTTTTCTTTTATGTAAACAAGCATTAGAGTCTACAAATGATGATTATCAAAAATCATTAGCTTATATCGATGAACATCAAGTAAAAGAAAAAGGCAACGATAGAGTTGCTTCCAAAGGCATTGTTGTTGTCTATGAAAAAGACAATGATGCCATCTTATTTGAAGTCAATGGTGAAACCGACTTTTTAGTCAAAAATCCACATTTCATAGATTTTATTGAACGCATTAAAGAACCACTTATCTTAAGTGATATTGCAAATCCAAAACAAGCATTATCTTTAATGATTGGTGATAAGTCAATATCTGAACTTGTCACACAATTATCAGGTCTAACTAAAGAAAATCTTAACTTTAGAAGATTTTATCGTGTTAGAAAATCTGATAAACAATCATTTGGAACTTACACACACAATCAAGGAAGAATCGCTTCACTGGTGGTTTTAAATGAGCAAAAGAAAGATATTGCAAATACCCTTGCACTTCAGGTGGTCGCTAATCAAGCACAATACTTATCATATGATTTAATTGATCCAGATACAATTAATTATGAGAAGTTCATGTATGAAAAAGAACATCAAAATTTTGATGAAAACCTATTTATTAAGCATGTGAAAAGTATATCATTACTCGATCAACCCTATTTTAAAAATCCTAACTTAACTGTCAATCAGTTCTTAAAAGAAAATAACGCAAGTGTTGTTGATTTTTACAAATTTGAACTCGGACAAGGTATTGATAATAAACTCAACTGTCGCCTAGATATTCCTTGTGATGGATCAAAAATAACAGTCATGCCAATCTATTAAAAAAAGAAGCCTATCTTTAATAAGATAAGCTTTTTATTTTGTTACAAACATACCATCTTTTAATACGATCATAACTTGATCGACGATAAAATCAAGTTTTTGTTCTGTGAGTGTATCTCTAAACATAACTTGAATACCAACAAAGTTAGAAATACCCATTAATACATAACTTAGCGTTTCTAAATCTACATCATCTCTTACTTCACCTTCATCAACTGAATGAGACAATTGTCTGATATAGTTATCGCTAAATGTTTGATAATACTCTTTAAATAAGTCATGATCAACAAACATAGATTCCCAAATGATACGATATGCAAGTGGATCATCCCAAGCAAACTTTAAGAATGCCTTTAATCCTAATCTTTCTTTTTCATATCTTGTGTGAACATCTTTGATTGCATCACTGATGTTTTTTCTTATACTTTTTCTATATTTTCCTAAGATGTATGAGTACAATGCGAATTTATCATCAAAATATAAATAAAATGTTCCTGTAGCTATACCAGATTTCTCAATAATTTCATTAATTGAAGTTGCTAAATATCCTTTTTTAGAAAACAATTTTTTAGCTGCTTCAATGATTTGGTCAAACGTTTTTTGACCATCTTTTCGTTTTGGTAAACGATAATTTACTTCATTCATACAATCACCTAATATAAGTGTAACCTAAAAGCTGATAAAAGACAATAAAAATTTTTTTTGCTATTGACAAACAAAAATAAAAGGCATATGATTAAGTTAAGGTGAACGTTTATTCATGTTACGAAAATTTAATACGAAAGAAGGAAGCAAAATGAAAGGCAAAACGATGACTGATCTTCATGTTGGTGACACTGCATATTTTCAAAAAACGATGACAGATGCTGATGTGATCTTATTTGCTGGTGTATCAGGTGATCAAAATCCTGTGCACATTAATGATGGTTACGCATGTAATACGATGTTTGGTAAAAGAATCGTGCATGGCGGACTAGTGAGCGCATTATTTTCTACAGTTTTAGGTACTCAATTACCAGGATGTGGAACAATTTATTTGCGACAAGATTCAAAATTTGTTAAACCGGTATTTATAGGCGATACCATTAGAGCGGTTTGCACAGTTAGTGAAATTATTGAGGAGAAAAATCGAGTGATCCTAGAAACAATCGCATACAATCAACATGATGAAGTTGTGATTACAGGTGTTGCTACGGTTATGCCTCCAAAATGAAACACGAACTATTACAAGAAATGGTTGAACAATTTAGCCTAGAAGTTGTTAAACCACTCGCAAGAGAAATTGATGAAGAAGAAAGATTTCCAGTAGAAACCGTTGAAAAAATGGGAAGATATGGATTACTTGGTATTCCATTTCCAACTCAATATGGTGGTGTTGGTGCTGATAACAAAGCATATATTGATACAGTAAGAACATTATCTAAATATTGTGCAACAACTGGTGTTATTCTATCTGCACATACATCATTATGTGCATGGCCAATTTACCAATTTGGGTCAGAAGAACAAAAAGCTAAATATTTAAACAAGTTAAACAAGGGTGAATATTTAGGTGCGTTTGGTCTTACTGAACCATCTGCAGGTACAGATGCAGCTAGTCAACAAACGCGTGCAATCGATTTTGGTGACTATTATGAAATCACTGGAAATAAAATATTTATTACAAATGCAGGTTATGCAGATATTTATGTCATTTTTGCCATGACTAATCCAGAATTAGGACTAAAAGGTATCTCCGCTTTCATTATCGAAAAAGATATGGAAGGATTTACTGTGGGACCTAAAGAAAAGAAAATGGGTATCCATGCTTCATCAACATGTGAACTTATCATGCAAAAGATAAAAGTACCTAAAGAAAATCTATTGGGTAAAGTCAATGAAGGTTTTAAAATTGCGATGATGACACTTGATGGTGGTAGAATTGGTATTGCTGCACAAGCATTAGGTATTGCAGAAGGTGCATTTGAACGAGTTGTTGATTACATCAAAACACGTAAACAATTTGGTAAACCAATTGCAAGTTTCCAAAATACACAATTTAAAATTGCTGATATGAAAACAAAAGTTACAGCTGCTAAGTTATTACTTGATCAAGCAGTTAGTGACAAAGATAATAACAAAAACTATAGCGAATCAGCAGCAATGGCTAAATTATATTGCTCTAGAATCGCTGTTGAAGTTACAGATGATGCTATTCAACTTATGGGTGGATATGGTTTTATTAGAGACTATGAAATGGAAAGATTTTATAGAGACGCTAAAATCACTGAAATCTATGAAGGCACTTCAGAAGTTCAACGTATGGTTATTGCAGGGAAGGTGCTTAGATAATGAACATTCTCGTCTTAGTAAAACAAGTGCCAGATACAACTGAAATCAAAATTGATAAAGAAACCAACACTTTAATTAGAGCAGGTGTCAAATCTATTATCAATCCTGATGATTTAGCAGGTGTAGAAGAAGCATTAAAATTAAAAGAAATTTATGGTGGTACTGTAAGTACAGTAACTATGGGTCCACTTCAAGCTGAAAAAATGATTAGAGAATTATATGCTCGTGGTGTTGATCATGCTTATCTTTTATCAGATCGAAAATTCGCTGGTTCAGATACATGGGCAACTTCAAGAATATTATCAACATTCATTAAAACACTTGAATATGACTTAATCATTGCTGGTTATCAAGCGATTGATGGCGATACTGCTCAAGTTGGTCCTCAAGTTGCTGAATTTTTAGATATACCACAAGTTACACATGTTTCTAAAATTATTGAACAAAAAGAAAATGATCTCATTGTTGAAAAATCATTTGAAAATGAAATATATACATTAAGTGTTGAATGTCCAGCACTTATCACGACAACAAGAACAATGAATCAACCACGATACATGAGTGCATTTGATATTTGGACATGTTTTGATAAACCATTTGATATGGTAACTTTTGATGATTTAGGTATTGATCAACAAACGATTGGTCTTAATGGATCGCCAACAAGAGTTAAAAAAACATATACAAAACCAGTTTTACAAAAAGCACCTAAAGAAGTGATGGAACCAGAAGCTGCAGCTAAAAAAATTGCACAACTGATCTATCCATACATGGAGGTATCAAATTCATGAGAACTTGTGCCGTATTTATTGAACAAAGAAATGAAAAAGTATGCTCAGTTGGCCTAGAATTACTTAGCGAAGCTAAAAGATTATTAGATAACCGAGTTCATATTGTTGCAATTTATGCAACTGGAAATAAAAAAGAAGAAGACTTGAAAGCCATCTCTAGTTGTGGTGCTCATGAGATTATTGTCATTGAAGATGAACAACTAACCGTTTATGATACAACTTACTATTCAGATGCACTTACACAAGTTATAAAAGCAAATGATTTCGATGTGTTTTTAATTGGATCTACACTTCTTGGTAGAGATTTAGGTCCAAGATTATCAGCAAGACTAAATACAGGTTTAACAGCTGATGCGACCATTCTAGAATTTGAAGAAAATGAACAAAGTCTAGATTTATTCGCAACAAGACCTGCTCTCGGTGGTAACTTATTTGCAACAATCATTTGTCCAAACACAAAACCTCAAATGGCAACAGTCCGTCCTGGAGTGTTTAGTATCGCAATTGATTCAAAAAATGTAGCTAAAATATCCCCTTTCGAAGTTAAATTTACGAAAAAATCAAAAGTTAAAGTCTTAGATGTAAAAATTGCTGAAAGCAAACATGTAGACTTAACGAAAGCGAAACTCATCATTTCAGGTGGACGTGGTGTCGCTACCATGTTTAAAACACTTAAAAAAATAGCAGAATTAACTGGTGGTGAAGTTGCTGCATCAAGAGCAGTTGTCGATTCACAAATTCAACCAAAAGATAGACTTGTAGGACAAACAGGATCAACTGTTAGACCATCTGTCTATGTCGCATCTGGAATCAGTGGCGCTATTCAACATATCGCTGGTATGGATAAATCAGAGCTTATTATTGCAATTAACACAGATCCTAATGCACTTATCTTTAATATTGCAGATGTATCCATTATTGCGGATGCAAACAAGGTACTTCCACTTCTTGAAGAAGAAGTTGAAGCAATTAGAGCCCTCCATCAATAGTTTAAATACATGCAGTTCTTTTTCCCTTAAAAAGGCATTCAAAATGCCTTTTTTTGTAACCGCTTTACATTTTTATAAAATCGCACATAGATTTGTTGACAACCGTTTTACTATATGATAATATAAAAGTGTAATTATGAATAGTTATTCACGTTAATTTTATAAGTAATTTTGAGTGTTATCAGCCTAAATAAAGCGTTAATGGCTGTTTATACTTGTGTTACTTCGTTTTTTCCAAATTATTGTAAACGCTTTTAAAGAAGGAGATTAGAATGAAAAAAGTTTATGTAGTCGGTGCTAAACGTAGTGCAATTGGTTCATTTATGGGTGCACTTAGCGGTATCCATCCAAGTGATTTTGGATCACAGGTTTTAAAACAATTATTAGAGGAATCAAAGGTAGATCCTCAATCAATTAATGAAGTATTAGTTGGTAACATTTTACCTGCAGGACTTGGCCAAGGTTTAGCTAGACAAATTTCAATAAAATCAGGTATACCTACAAGCGTACCTGCATATGGTATCAACATGGTTTGTGGAAGTGGTATGAAAACACTGATGAATGGTTATGCAAATATTGCACTTGGTATTCATGAAGTTGTTGTTGCTGGTGGCGCTGAATCCATGAGTAATGCTCCATACTTAGTAACCGGTAATGTTAGAACAGGTATTAAGATGGGTGAGCAAAAACTTCAAGATCACATGATCTATGATGCATTGACTGATGCATTTAATGGTTATCATATGGGTGTTACTGCTGAAAATATTGCAGAAAAATATCAAATTTCAAGAGAAGAACAAGACGCATTTTCTTTTGAATCACAGCAAAGAGCTGCTAAAGCACAAGATGATGGTAAATTTGATGCAGAAATTGCACCTGTAACTATTAAAACTAGAAAAGGTGATGTCATTTTTGATAAAGATGAATACATCAATCGTTCTACTTCATTAGAAAAATTAGGAACACTTAAAACAGTATTTAAAAAAGATGGTTCAGTAACTGCTGGTAGTTCATCAGGTATTAATGATGGAGCAAGTTTCATTATTCTAGCAAGTGAAGACGCTGTTAAGAAATATCAATTAACACCATTATTTGAATTAGTAGGTATTGGTCAAGGTGGTGTGGATCCATCTGTTATGGGCCTAGGACCTACACCTGCTATTAAACAAGCATTAGCGCATGCAAACGTAAATATTAAAGATATCGAACTCTTTGAATTAAATGAAGCATTTGCTGCACAATCATTAGGCGTTATTAAAGAATTAACTGATTCATTTGATATTACAAAAGAAGAAATTCTTGAAAAATGTAATGTCAATGGTGGTGCTATAGCTCTTGGACATCCAGTTGGAGCAAGTGGAAACAGAATCATCGTTACTCTCATTTATGAAATGATGAAACGTGATTTAAATTTAGGTTTAGCAAGTCTATGTATCGGTGGCGGTATGGGAACTGCAGTCATCTTAAAGAAAGTTAAATAAATCATTAAGGAGAATAAATCATGAAAAGATTACAAGATAAAGTCGCTGTCGTTACAGGCGGCGCAAGAGGTTTAGGACAATCAATGGCTGAAACATTTGCTAAAGAAGGTGCAAAAGTTATCGCAGTTGATATGATGGCATTATCATATGAAGCAGAAAATGTCGAAGGTTATGAATTAAACATCACTGATGTTGAAGCAGTTCAAAAATTCTTTGACTTCGTTGTTGAAAAATATGGTAAAGTTGATATTTTAGTAAACAACGCAGGTATTACAAGAGATTCAATGACTCGTAAAATGACTGATGATCAATGGAATTTAGTCATTGATGTCAATTTAAAAGGTGTATTTAACTTAACACGTTTATTTGGACCACTTATGGAAGCTAACAATTATGGTTCAATCATAAATATCAGTTCAGTAGTAGGCGTTTTTGGTAATATTGGACAAGCAAATTATGCAGCAACTAAAGCTGGTGTCATTGGTTTGACTAAAACTTGGGCTAAAGAATTTGCTAGAAAAGGTGCAAACGTTAGAGTTAACGCGATTGCTCCAGGTTACACAATGACTGATATGTTAAAAACTGTACCTCAAGATTTACTTGATCAATTTGCAGCTTTAACTATGTTAAAACGTTTAGGTCAACCACATGAAATTGCAAATGCAGCGTTATTCTTAGCATCAGAAGAATCATCTTATATTACAGGTCAAACACTTAGTGTTGATGGCGGCATGAGACTATGAAACATTATCCAGTTCAATTTATTAATCTTGAAAATGGTGAAACAATTGCGTATCGTAAATCAGGAACTAAAGGTGATGTCATCTTATTAGTTCATGGGAATATGAGTTCATCTGTTCATTGGCAAGTTGCTATTGAACAGTTAGATCAAGAATATCAAGTATATGCCTTAGATTTAAGAGGATTTGGCGATTCAAGCTATACAAAACCACTTAATTCACTTCATGATTTTGCAGTTGATGTTGAATTATTCATTAACGCTTTGAACTTGGATGATCTTACGCTTGTTGGTTGGTCAACAGGTGGTGGTATTGTATTAGAAGTCGCAGCCGACTTCCAAAAACGCATTAAAAAAGTAATTTTACTTGATTCAGTAGGTATTAAAGGTTATCCAATGTTTAGAAAAGATGAAAATGGTCAACCAATCCTCACTGATCAATTATCTTCAAGAGAAGATATTGCAAATGATAAAGTTCAAGTTGCTCCAGTATTATATGCATATCAAACAAATAATAGAGACATTCTTAGAGCTATTTGGAATGCAGTTATATATAATCAAAAACAACCTTCAAATGAAGATTATGAACTTTATTTAGATGCTATTTTTAAACAAAGAAATTTAGTAGATGTTGATTATAGTTTAGTACATTTTAATATGACTAAAGATTCTAATGGTGTTGAACCAGGAACTGGTCGTATGGATTTAATCACTGCACCGATTGTTATTTTCCATGGTGTTAGAGATTTAGTTGTACCTATGAGTTTTGCTGAAGAAATGAAAGCATATTTTAAAGATCGCGCTATTTTAGTGAAATTTGAAGAAGCTGGACATTCAGTATTAACTGATAATCTAGATTTATTTATTAAAACACTTAAAAAATATTTATAACATTACATAAAAATAGAAAGAAGGTCCAACATGGAAAAAACAAATGTTGGTATAGTTGGAACTGGTATTTACTTACCTAAAGGAAGAATGACTGCAAAAGAAATTAGCGAACAAACAAAAGGTGTTTGGGCTGAAGAAGCAGTGATTGAAAAATTAGGGATTGTTCAAAAAGTCATTCCAACTCAATTACCAGAAGATGGATCGCAAGAAATGGGTGCTTTAGCGGCATTAGATGCTCTAAAGAACACAGGAATAGATCCAAAAGAAATTGATGTGATCTTAAGTGTCACTGAAGAATGGAAAGAATATCCATTAACAACTTCAGCACTATACATTCAAGATCGTATTGGTGCAATTAATGCTTGGGGTATTGATGTGCAAAACCGTTGCTGTACAACTGTTTCAGCTTTAAAAATGGCAAAAGACATGCTCATCGCTGATGAAGAAGTCAATGTTGTCATGGTTGTTGGTGGTTACCGTAATGGCGATTTTGTGGATTATGCAGATAAAAGCATGTCAATGATGTATGACTTAGGTGCAGGTGGTGGTGCCATCATTTTGAAGAAAAATTATGGTAAAAACTTACTTTTAGGTTCACACATGATTGGTGATGGATCACTTGCAAGAACTGCAGGTGTTGAAATCGGTGGACAATGCAATCCACTCACATTAGAAAATTTAGAAGAGTCAAAGAAATCATTACGTTTACTAGATGGTCAAAAAATGAAAGATAGACTCAATGAAGTATCAATGATTAATTGGTACAAGTGTATTGATGAATCTTTAAGAAAATCAAATTTAGAACGTAAAGATATCGGATTTTTAGATATTCTTCATATGAAACGTTCAGGACATTTATCAATGTTAGATGAACTTGGACTTTCTGAAGATCAATCTATCTATCTAGAAAATTATGGTCATATAGGACAAATCGATCAAATATTATCACTTCATTTAGCATTACAATCAGGTCAAGTTAAAGATGGTACGGTTGTGTGTATGTTAGCTGCAGGTATTGGTTATGTATGGGCAGCAAACATCATCAAATGGGGATAAAAACTATTAAATACATGATTGTATTTATGAAGAGAGGTAAATTATGTTAGGTTCAGATATTATTAGCGTCATTATGAACTCACTGATTGCATTTAGTTTCCTGTCGCTTGCTACATTTGGGATTGTATTAATCTTTAAAACAAGCTCGACAACAAACTTTGCTCAAGGATCACTAGGGATTATTGGTGCTTATGCAACAAGTTATTTTATTGACAAGCAAGGTGTAAATGACTTACTAGGAATGCCAAGCGTTGTCATTTCTTCAGTCACTCAAATTATCTTACCTATGCTTGCAGGTATACTCATTTCATTTATTGCTGGATATTTAATTCATGCAGTCATATTCAAAAATGCTAAGTATACAAATGTTGCAACAAAACAAATTATCACAATGGGTCTCGTTATTATCATTACAGGTATTATTCCAATCGTTTTTGGATCAACAGTAACTAGAGTAAGTTTCCCGTTTTCAAAAGAAACAGTAACAGTTTTAGGTATGGTCCTTCCTATTCACAATCTTGTGACTTTAGGACTTGCAACAATTATCATTACAGCTATCTTCATTTTACTTAAGTATACAAAATGGGGTTTAGGTGTAAGATCTGTTGCATCAAATGAAAAAGTTGCTGGACTTATGGGTGTGAATACAGATTTTGTTAATGCATTAAGTTGGGCAATCGCTGGTGCACTTGGGGCATTATCAGCAATTACTTATACTGCAGCAATTGGTACACTTGGATCATCTTCAATGATTGACATGCAAGTCAATGCATTTTATGCATCAATCCTAGGTGGTTTTTCTACATTCTATGGTCCACTTGCAGGTGCATTCATATTAACGACCGGTCAAACATTATTCCCAAAAATCTTAGTCAATTGGGATTTAACACAATGGAGTAATACAATTTTGTATTTATCAATTATGATTGCCATTTTGATTAAACCTGTAGGATTATTTGGAAAGAAAGTTGTTAAGAAGGTGTAATCATGAGAAGATTTTACAGAGAAAAATTTAAACCATTCTTAAAGAATCCAAAATTCGCATTCGTTATTGTTGGATTAGTATTAGTCATTTTAAGATTTTTATCAGGTGTTATTCCTCCAGATTTATTTGGATCAATTGTAACAACCTCATATTATTATTTAGCTGGATTAGGTTTTGCATTATTACTTGGATATGGTGGTCTTGCATCACTTGGTACTGGTGCATTTGTTGGTATTGGTGCATTCACACTTCATTATCTCTATAGATATATGACATTGCCATTAACAGTTTCTATTGTTGGTGCAATTATTGTAGCGATTGCAGTTTCAATGCTCTTTGGATTTGTATCACTTAGAATTGCAGGTATGTATTTAGCGATTGTAACCATGGGTTTATCACAAATCGTTATTGAAATTATTAAAAATATTCCTGAATATGCATCAGGAACCACTGGTGGATTCTTATCTGGTGGTCCAAGAAGACCACTAGCATTCTTGGGTATCGAATTCGCATCTAATTCAACACTATATTTTATTGCATTCTTTGTTGTTTTAGGAATGATTGTTACTTATAACTTAATTAATTCACCAACTGGTCGTGCGCTTTTATCCATGAAAAATAGTGAAACAGCAGCACAAACCATGGGTATCAGTTTGATTAAGTATCGTTTGTTCGCATTTACTATATCAGGTATTTTTGGAACTCTTGCTGGGATTTTAAGTTTAATGTTTGTTAGAAATGGTGATGTTCAATCCGTAGGTTTAGCATTTGCATTAAACATATTAGCTGCAGTTGTTATTGGTGGAACAAAATCAATTTGGGGTATTTTACTTGGAACATTTGTTATTTTCGGATTAAATCTTGCAGTCTTACAACCACTTAATTTAGGTAGTTACTCAATTATCATTAACGGGTTACTTATTATCATTGTCGTGATGTTTTATCCAGGTGGGCTTATTCAGTTATTTGGAGACATTAAGAAACTTGCTAAAAAAATTACTGCAAACGTAAAGGAGAAAGTTTATGGCACTGAAGAATAAACCAGGAACTTTCTTGGAAAGATATTTTAATCAAAACAATGTTAAAAAACATCGTAAGTTATTACTTAAGATTAATTATTTAAAAGGATTATCTATTGAGTTTAGCAAAAAATATGAAGCTTTCATGAAAAAGGAAGCAGCACTTATTGAAAACTATTACCAAGAAGATATCACACCGCTTATCGCACTTAGAGATGGTTTAACTAAAAACGATCAAAAGCGTGCATTAAAACTTAAAAAGTTTGATGAAAAAGCATATTGGTCAAGAAGAAAGTATAAAACATCTATCTTGAAGTCAGATCAAAAAAATGATATTGATGCTTTATTAAAAGCATGGGATATCAAACAAGCTGATCAAAGAGTTCAATTTGAAAAACAATTAGATAAAAACTTACCACATCAATCCATTGATCCTGTTCAATTAAATAAGATTAATAAGCAAATTGAAGCATTAGATGTTAAAAAACAAAAACAACTTGATGCCATGGAAATCAAAGGACAAAAATTAAAATCAAGAACAGAACAATTCTTGAAACGCAATCAAGCATCTATTGAATCAAAAACAAATAAAAACAAATCGATTATGGCTTCAATCATTAAATATAATGAAAGACGTCATGAAGAAGATGGTAAATTATTAAACCAATATGAACCACAACTCATTGATTTGAAATCACTTCAAGCATCTGGAAATATTGTCAATGAAAAACAAATCAATAAACTAGAAAAAGAAGTTAGTAAAATTAAAACTGTCATGAATATGTTAGAAGATGATCAAATTCATCTTTCCATCCAAAATTTAAAAATGTATTTTGGTGGTGTTAAGGCAGTTAATGATTTAACTTTTGATGTAAAAAAAGGCGAAGTCTTTGGACTTATTGGACCTAATGGTGCTGGTAAAACAACAGTATTTAATTGTATCACTCAATTTTACAAAGCAACTTCAGGTAATATGATCTTAAGAAATAAAGAAAATCATATCGTTGATTTATATGACTATAAAACACACGACATGATCTCAGAAGGTATTGCGAGAAGTTTCCAAAATGTTGAACTTATTTGGGAATTAACAGTGTTAGATAACTTAATGGTTGCTGCACACTCATTATTAATCACTTCATTCTTTGATCATATGGCACATACACAAAAGCTTTTAAGAGAAGATAAAGTGATTAGAACTAAAGGTTATCAAATCTTACAAAACCTTGGTATTGAAGAGTATGCTTTTAGATCACCTTATGGTCTTCCTTATGGTGTCTTAAAGAAAGTAGAACTTGCAAGAACTTTAATGACAGATCCATCCTTAATTATTCTTGATGAACCAGCTGCAGGACTTAATGATGCAGAAACACAAGATTTAGCAAAAGTGATTAAGAAGATCAACAAAGAATATGGTGTAACTATTTTCTTAGTTGAACATGATATGGGACTTGTCATGTCCATTTGTGATCGCATTTGTGCGATTTCATTTGGTAAACGTATTGGACTTGGAACACCTAAAGAAATTCAACAAAATCCAGACGTAAGAAAAGCATACCTAGGAGATGATGATGATGAGTAATATTTTAGAACTTAAAAATGTCGAAATTGACTATGGTATCGTTAAAGCAGTTAAAGGTGTAAGTATGAATGTTCCAAAAGGTTCAATTGTTGCCATCCTTGGAGCAAATGGTGCTGGTAAAACTTCAACGATCCGTTCTATATCTGGATTGACTAAAATCAAAGAAGGTCAAATTCTTTATAACGGTGAAGAAATCCAAAATCAACACTCATTTAAAATTGTATCTAAAGGCATTATGCAATCACCTGAAGGACGTATGATTTTAAATGATTTAACTGTTGAAGAAAATTTATTAGTTGGCGCTTATTCAATTAACTCAAAAGTTAATGAAGAAGGTATAAAAGTTTCACGAAAAGAAAGAGTTAAAGCTTTGCTGGATGAAGTATACGGTTATTTTCCTATTCTATCCGAAAGACGCAAACAGCAAGCTTCAACCCTCTCTGGTGGTGAACAACAAATGTTAGCAATCGGTAGAGCTTTAATGGGTGCACCTGAATTATTATTATTAGATGAACCTTCATTAGGACTTGCACCACTCATTATCAAAGATATTTTTAACATCATTAAAAAGATTAAAGAAGATGGTAGAACAATCTTGATTGTTGAACAAAATGCAAGACAAACATTAAAGATTGCTGACTATGCGTATGTTTTAGAAATTGGGAAAATCAAAGCTGAAGGACAAGCAAAAGATCTTCTCAATGATAAAGATTTAATCAGTGCCTATTTAGGATCCACTGATGAATAAAAGATTGGTAAAAATAGTGCAAACGCACAACAAAATAAAAGGAGAAAAAGAATGAAAAAGTTTTATTTATTTTTACTTGTATTAGTTGCTGGCTTTGGTTTAATGGCTTGCCAAACTGAATCAGGAACTCCAGGTATTACTGATACTGAAATCGTTATTGGTAATACAGCAGCTACATCAGGCTTATTTGCTGGTGTTGGTGTACCTTTTAACTTAGCAATGCAAGTTGTATTTGATGAATACAATGCTACTCATGAAGGTAGAGATATTAGATTTGTACATTATGATGATGGTTTTGATGGAGCTCAAGGTTTAGCTTACACTAAAAAATTAGTTGAAGAAGACAACGTATTTGCTTTAGTTGGTCATTTCGGAACTAATACAGTTAATGCGACTATGGACTACTTATTAGAATCAGGTGTACCTATGGTTTATGGTGTTACTGGTGTTAACTCATTATATTACACTAACGAACCAGGTAATAACATCTTATCAGTTCAACCTATCTATCGTACTGAAGGTCAAATGTTAGTAGCAAGAGCACTTCATGAAAGTATCTTTGGCGCTAACAAAGACAGTCAATTACCAGAAGGTGCTAAAATTGTTGTTCTTTATTCAGATGATGATGCTGGACAATCAATTAAATTAGGTATCACTGATCAAGTTGCTACAGAAAACGTTGGTGACAATGTAACTTACTTACCATTTAGTGCTGCAACTGCAAGTGCTGTTGCATCAGTAGCATTAGGATTAAATCCTGATGTATTCTTATTATCAGCTAACCAAGCTCCTGCAACTGCTATGGCTACTGCATTAAGAGTTGCTGAAAGTGAAGTTCCTGTATTATCAAGTTATGTAAATGGTGCTTCAGTATTTACACCTGCTATGGTTGATGCTACTACACCACTTCCTTATGAAGTATATGCAAATGCATGGGTTGACATTTCTGACGTTAATGGTGCTGCTCCAACTGCTACACAAATCGGTGGCGATGGCACACTTGCTGGTTGGTCTTTAGACTTCTCATATCTTGCTGGTTATACTGCTGAATATTGGGATACATTTGTTCATGACATGAATTCATCTGACCGTGTTGATGGCGACACTACAGCTAAATCATTATGGGCAAACGCTTATGCAATTGCAGGTTATATTGCTGCACAAACATTTGTTACTTTATTAGAAAGAGTTGACTTAGACACAGTAACTTGGGAATCATTTATTGCTGCTGCAGAATCTGCACCAGTAGATCTTCCAATGGCTGGATCAATTGACTGGGCTAATGGTAATAGAACTGGTTTATCTACTTTAGCATTAAACCAATTACAATATGCACCAACAGTTGGTTTCAAGAAGATTATTGGTCTTGAATCAATTTCTACAGTTGTTGCTAAATAATTAATTATTTACAACCACTAATAAAAGAACATCTAACTTAAGTTGACTCCATGATTTAAATGCAGTATGCTTATAGTTAGAACACCTTTAAAATTAATATAAGTAAATTTTAACTATTATTGTTGACTAAGGGGAGTAAGAAATTGCTCCCCTTCAGTCAAGATAATATCTTTAAAAAGGAAGGGTATTATGAAAGAACATAAAATTATCTCAGTTGAAGAAGCCTTAAAACTCGTTAAAGATAACGATGTCATCGTATCAGGGATGGCTGGCGCAGAACCAAAATTATTTTTATCAAAATTACACGAAGTCGCTGGTCAAGTCAGTGGTGTACGTGTGACAAATTGTTTACCATTTGAAAATGCTGAATTTTTTGTTAATCCAGCTTATAAATCATCATTTTCAGTTGACAGCTGGTTTTATTCGGGCTCTCTAAGAAAAGCTCATCAAAACGGTAATATTACATTTATTCCTAATCATTTACACCTCGCTGGTCGTAAACGTTTCGAACATGTCAAACCAAATATTTTTGTAGGTACTGCAACACCTCCTGATCAACACGGATTTGTATCACTATCTTTATCGAATGTGTATGAAATTGAAGCATGTCGAGCAGCTGATATTGTGATCCTTGAGATTAATCCTAATTTCCCTAGAACATTTGGTGATGTCGAACTTCATGTATCTAATATTGATTATATGATTGAAGCAGATTATAAAGCACCTGTTTTACCAGATGCTGAACCAAATGAAAAAGATTTAAAAATTGGTGGATTTATCGCAGATAAGATTGAAGATGGAGCTACACTACAATTAGGCATAGGTGGTATTCCAAATGCGGTAGCACACGCACTCATGGGCAAAAAAGATTTAGGTATTCATACTGAAATGTTAACCACTGGTTTCATGCACTTAATTAAAGCAGGTGCAGTCACTGGTTTAAAAAAACAAACGCATGTTGGAAAACATGTATGCTGCTTTGCATTAGGTACACAAGAGTTATATGACTTTATTGATAACAATCCAAGTGTACAAATCTTAAATGGAAATTATGTCAATGACCCAGCAGTCATTGGTTTGAATGATAATCAAATATCAATTAATACAACGATTGAAATTGATTTAACAGGACAATGTGCATCTGAGTCTCTAGGTCATAAACAATTCTCAGGAACTGGTGGCCAATCAGATACTGCAGT
This sequence comes from Acholeplasmataceae bacterium, assembly GCA_050251655.1. Classification (GTDB taxonomy): domain Bacteria; phylum Bacillota_I; class Bacilli_A; order Acholeplasmatales; family Acholeplasmataceae; genus WOFB19. The sequence continues at coordinate 89,711 of JBFWMH010000004.1, read as the reverse complement.
TGGTGCACAAAATTCTAAAGGTGGTATGAGTTTCATTACACTTTATTCAACTGCAAACGTTAAAAATCCAGAAACTGGAGAAAGAGAAGAAATATCAAAAATTGTTCCTATCTTAAAACCAGGTGCTGGAGTCTCATTATCTAGAAATGATGTTGATTATGTTGTTACAGAATATGGATGCGTATCACTTAGAGGTACATCAATTAGTGAACGTGTACAATTATTAATTAGTATTGCACATCCTAAGTTTAGAGATGAACTTATGGAAGAAGCAAAGAAATTGGAGTTGATTTTCTAACATGGCATATTTAGATTTTAAAGGACGTTCCATCTATTACGACGTTAAAGGTGAGGGCAAACCTATATTGATTTTAAATGGCATTATGATGTCTACAAAATCATGGGAACCTTTTGTAAAAACTCTATCAGAAAACAATATGTTCATTAGAGTAGATTTTATCGATCAAGGACAAAGTGATAAACTATTAAACAGTGCTTATACACAATCGATTCAAGTCGATGTCTTAGATTATTTATTAAAAGAATTAAACTTAACAAAAGTCAATGTTGTTGGTATTTCATATGGTGGTGAAGTCGCATTACAATTCGCGATTAAACATCCAAATAAAGTAGATCGATTAGTGTTATTTAACACAACACCAAACACTTCACCTTGGTTAGCAGAAATTGGGTATTCTTGGAATGCAATTGGAAAAACTAGAAATGGGCAAAACTATTATCAAGCAGCTATTCCAATTATTTATTCACCAAGCTATTACGAAACACGTTTAGACTGGATGAAAAAAAGAGAACAAGTCTTGATTCCAGTATTCTCTAATCCTGAATTTTTAGATGCAATGGAACGCTTGACTAACAGTGCTGAAGGCTATGATGTGAGAGACCAATTAAATAAGATTACAGCACCAACATTAATTATTGCTGCTGATGAAGATTATTTAACACCTATTCAAAATCAAAAATATTTACACGAACACATCAAAGATTCAGACATGGTAATCATCCCAGGTGCAGGGCATGCATCTATGTATGAAAAACCATTATTATTTGTTACAATGATATTAGGATTCATCAACGCATTAGAAACAAAATATAATATTTAATTGAGGGGTTATCACATGGAAAAAAGACAAGTAGTTTTAAAAAATGGAGAGGTCTATCATTATTTAGAACAAGGACAAGGTCAAAGAACACTTATCTTAATACATGGTAATTTTTCATCAAGTTTATTTTATACACCATTATTATCTAGATTACCAAGAGATGTTAAAGTGCTTGCACCAGACTTAAGAGGGTATGGAGATTCAACCTACTATAGACGTATTAAAAGTCTTGCAGATTTAGCAGAAGACATTTACTTATTCATGCAAGCTAAAGGGATCGAAAAAGCCGATTTAATCGGTTGGTCATTAGGAGGCAGTGTTGCACTCGAGTTTGCAGCAAGCCATCCAGAATCGCTTGGAAAATGCGTGTTAATTAATGCATCAACACATCGAGGATATCCAATCTTTAAGAAAGATGAAAAGGGATTACCACAAGTCGGTTTTGCTTACCTTTCTCCAGAAGAAATGGGAGAAGATGCAGTCCAGGTCAAACCATTATTAGAAGCTCAAAAAAACGGTAATTTTGACCTCATAAGTTTTATATTTGAAAAGACCATTTATACTGTTAATCATCCATCAAAAGAAGATAACAAATTATGGATCAATGAATCACTTAAACAAAGAAACTTGATTGATGCAGATTGGGCACTTGCTAATCAGAACATGTCAAATATTCACAACTTCTACAATGCGGGTACCAATCAAATTACAAAAGTAAAAGCTGAAATACTTCACACTTGGGGTAGACAAGATATTACAGTTCCTGAGTATATGGTATTAGAAAACTACAATGCATTACAAAAACAATCTAAGCTGATAGTCTATGAAAATTGCGGACATTCTCCTTTAGTGGATGTGCCTGATCAATTGACAGAAGATATCAAAGAATTCTTAAATATAAAATAAATATATGTATTAACCTATTAAGGGACTTCGTAAATTCCTCCTTGAATTTGAAGTCCTTTTTAATATTAAAAAATCATAGAAAAAAATATTGCTAAAAATGTATGTTTACTATTTGTAAACTTTTTACGAAAATATCATTATTTATAAAATTGTTAAATAAAATAAAAATATAAAAAAAGTAATGGAAAAAATTTTTAAGCTAAACAACAACTACATAAATAGAAAGTATGATATCTAGTAAAAGAAGCAGAGAAACGAAAAAGCCAATACAATATCAGAATGCCAGAAAAAATACCTACAAAACTAAAAAATAATAATCAAAGTAAATAATTATGAAATCAATAAGATAACGCTGAAACGTTCTGAAGAATCAGTGAATAAATAAATAATTAAAAAATGCAGAGAAATCTATGATTGTATAAGAATAAAAAAATGATACTATCAATTAATGATAAAAGAGTGATAGATATATATTGATTATTATAAATAAAGATTAGAACACTGAAATTGAAAATCAATATCAAAAGCATAGAGAAAATAGTAGACGCGTTTTAAGCAATCGAAATATGGAAATACGAAGAAACACCTTTCTCGATTTAATGATCTACTATAGATGATGAATGCATCGATTAAAATTATTGCTAAGCGTGTATAAAAATTATCACATATACATGTAGAAGTAGAAGAAGACGAATGACAAAAAAGGTATTAAATTTGAATCTATAAAAAACACCTTAAAAATACCTAAAAAGCACTCTAACGCAATATGAGAACTTAAGACATACATTTATACAGCTAAGAAGATAAAAATGGCTTAAAAACTACTCTTAAGTATTTTTATTACACTCATTTATACATATTGACTATATTTAATAGAAGTATATATGTTATTTATGCTTTTTATTATATGATTAATCTTTTTATAACCGTATTTAAATCTCAAACCACTTATATTTTTATTCTATATTTGTTCGTATAATATATATTATGTAAACCTTATATTGACCGCTTTACTGTGCTATCGAGAGATTTTATGTGGAAATGTTGTTATTGTTGATAACTATAAATTTCGGTGTTATGTTTCTACTTTTCATATAAACCATCGATTTTTGTCATTTTATACGTATATATTTCTCAATCTTTCGTGATACAATAAAAATGGTGATAAAAATGAAAAAAACTATACAAATTATATTTACTGGTGGGACGATTTCAATGCAAAGAAACCCACAACAAAAACAATCTAATATCGTAGATAATCGTAACAATCTCATTGATGATATACAAAGCGAGCTCTCGCAAATCGAGATTCGCACACATGAATTCTCATTAAAGCCATCTCCTTCAATGACGCCTAATGATATGCTTCAATTAGCTAAACTTACACAAAGTTTTCTTGATGATCCTATCATCGATGGTGTAGTCATTACGCATGGTACTGATACGCTTGAAGAGACTTCTTACTTTTTAGATTTATTTTTACTACATAAAAAACCTGTCGTCTTTACAGGTTCAATGCGTAGTTATTCAGACATTGGTTTTGATGGACTTAGCAATTTACTATCATCGATTTTAGTCGCAGCTCATTCAGACTCAATTGGTAAAGGTGTCCTCGTATGTCTGAATGATGAAATTAATACAGCACGTGAAGTGACTAAATCACATACTTTGGCACTAGATACTTTTAAGTCTTTAGAGTTTGGTCCAATTGGTATTGTTGAACAAGACAATGTAATTTATACAAGAAATCCATCTTTACGAGTCACTGCACTTCGTCCTGAATCTATTGAGTGTCAAGTTCATCTTATTAAGGTTGCTGCTGGTATGGGTTCAGAATTACTAAACTTACTTATTGATCATGGTGCTAAGGGTTTTGTCATTGAAGCACTCGGTCGTGGTAATGTTCCACCCCAAATGGTTCCAGGCATCACACGAGCAATCGAGTTAAACATTCCTGTGTTACTGACTTCAAGATGTCCAATAGGTCGTGTACTAGATAACTATGGTTATGAAGGTGGAGGTCATCATCTTCAATCGCTTGGTGTAATTTTTACTCAAAGTCTTAATGGACAAAAAGCAAGAATCCAATTGATGCTTGCACTTGGTCTTACTCAAAAAGTTGATGTCATAAAAACATTATTTTAAGGGGAGGTTTTCAAATGAAATTAAAACAGACTATTAAATACTGTCTTATTGTTTTAATTATTCTATTTGAGTTGATTGCTTTTATTTTACAAATTCAAAGAGCAATCTCTAGTGGTTTCTTCTTTGTTTCTTCTTTAGTTTTAATCACTTATTTTACGAATCAATCAAATTTATTAGTGACTGTTTCAACAGTATTTTCGATTAAAAAACAACACAAGAAATGGTATGAGATTTTGTATCTTATTTCTTTAATTAATATCGTTATAACAGCTTCTTTATTTCATATCTTTCTTCGTTCATATTTTAATCCTTTTGAACTTCTTCAAATGATACTTCACACCATTGTTCCAATTCTATTTATGTTATACTTTATGTTCTATCTTAAAGAGTCATTACCACTTAAAAAAATATATCTAGTTCTGATATATCCACTGATTTATTTCGCTTCAGTTTATCTAATATTTAAGCCCATATTTGGAGAGTTAATAAGTACCTATTATCCCGATAGTCCCAACATGCCATACATCTATCCATTCTTTAATCCTGCTAATTTTGATCATGGTTTTATCGGTGTTTTCACATTAATGATTTTAGTGATTATGCCTATTGCATTATTATTAACATTAATATTAATGAAACTTAAACTCTACCTTAATCAAAAAATCAAAGCATAAAAAAACGCATCTATCATAAGATGCGTTTTATTTATTTTTATTTAAGAAGTTCTAAAAATGATGATCCAAACTCTGGAAGTTCAGTTTTGAAATTATCATTGATTGTATAGCCTAAGTCTGCAAAAGTTTTTAACAATGGTAATTGTTTTCCTTCATTAAATCGTTTTGAAAATGCAAGTAAAGGTACATATTCTCTAGTGTGATCTGTACCATGATGAATTGGATCATTCCCGTGATCTGCAGTAATCAACACAAGATCATCATCATTTAATTGATCAATAAACAATGGCAATTGTCCATCAAAATCTTCTATGGCTTTACCATATCCAATTGGGTTTCTACGATGTCCATATAATGCATCAAAGTCAACTAAATTTAAGAAACATAGTCCGGTAAAATCTTTTTGGGCTACTTCAGTAATCTGTCTCATTCCATCATCATTTGATTTTGTTTTACTAAATTCAGTAATACCATAACCATCAAAGATATCATTAATTTTACCAAGTGCGATGACATCTAATCCTGCTTCGCTCAAGTAATTTAATGAAGTTTTTGTATGTGGTTTTAATGCATAGTCATGGCGGTTTGGTGTGCGTGTAAAGTTATCTTTATTATCACCAATAAATGGTCTAGCGATAACTCGTCCAACTTTCCATTCTGGTTTCATAGTAATGTCTCTTGCGATTTCACAAATTCGATATTGTTCTTCAATTGGAATAATACCTTCATGCATCGCTATTTGCAACACTGAATCAGCCGAAGTATAAACAATTAAATCACCTGTTTTTAAGTGTTCTTCACCTAAATCTCTAATAATATCTGTACCCGATGCAGAGATATTACCAATCACTTTTCTTCCTGTTCTTTCTTCTAGTAAATCAATTAATTCTTTAGGGAAACCTGTGTCAGTAAATGTTTGAAATGGTTTTGTAATATACATTCCCATCATTTCCCAGTGGCCAGTCATTGTATCTTTTCCAAGTGAAGCTTCTTGCATTCTAGTATAAAAAGCTTTTGGATGTTCTACTGGTTCAATGTTTCTAATTGGAGCAATATTACCATAACCCATTGCTTTTAAATTAGGACATTTTAAATCCATTCTTTCTGCAATGTGTCCAATTGTATTTGCACCAATATCATTATATTTGTCTGCATCTGGTGCTTCTCCAATACCTAAACTATCCATGACAATTAAAAATACTCTTTTAAATATCATCCTTTATTCCTCCTTTTTTGCACGTGGATGTGCATTTAAATATACTTCTTTAATATGTTTTTGACTGATATGTGTATAGATCTGTGTTGTTGAAATATCTTCATGACCTAAGAGAGTTTGAAGTGTTCTTAAGTCCATACCATTTTCTAATAAATGTGTTGCAAAAGAATGTCTTAATGTATGTGGTGAGCATTCAGTTTCAACACCTGCATCTGATGCAAGTTTCTTTAATAGTTTGAAAAATCCTTGTCTTGATAATACATGTCCTTGATTATTTACAAATACATATGCGTGATGTTGGTCTTTAAGTAACTGCTCTCTACCATCAACTAAATACTTCCTAATAGCAAGCACTGCCATATCTGAGATGGGTACTATTCTTTCTTTTTGTCCTTTTCCATGAACTAAAATATATGATTGATTGAGATGAACATCTTCAATTTTAACATTGAGTAATTCAGAAACTCTAAGTCCAGATCCATAAATAAGTTCTAGTAACGCTTTATTTCTAAGTCCTAATGGATCTGATTTATCAACCATCTCTAGGATGGCAACAACTTCATCAACTGATAAAACCTTTGGAAGTGTTTTAACACTTTTAGGTGTTTGAAATGATTTTGACACATCACTATCTACTTCCTTTTCAATCATCAAAAAATGATGAAATGATTTGATTGCAGTAAGTTTTCTTGCAACACTTCTACTTGACACCTTTTTAGATAAGCTTTTTAAATATCCTTCAATATGCTTTTTTTCGATGTATTTTGGCTTTGAAATATCGTAATATTTTTCTAAAAAAAGTTGATATTGAAGCAAGTCCTTCATATAAGCTTGGACAGTATTTTGGCTTCTTCCTTTTTCTTGTTTTAAATAATATTCATAATCTTTTAACAAATATTTCATATAAATACCATAAAGACTTGATTGCCTAATAATGTCCCTTTCTTTGTAAGTTTCAAATAATCATTTTCTATAGTAATAAGTCCTATCTTAAGTTGCTCATTTAGTTTAGGATAAGTCTCAAATAAATTGATTTGATAACGCTCTTCAATCGATTTAATATTTACACCTTCTGTTTTTCTTAATCCAAAAATCAAATCATCTTGTAACAACATTTCTTTTGTTTGTAAAGTTTTTTCCTTTTGGAAGTGGTCATAATATGCATCTAAGATACGTTCATTATATGTACGATATCCATCAATAAAACCATGTGCACCTAATCCAACACCTATATATGGATCAAGTGTCCAATAGATTTGATTATGATGTGAGATATGACCATTTTTACTAAAATTAGAAATCTCATATTGTTTAAAACCATGATGAGATAAATACTTAATGACTTCTTCATACATCAACGCTTCTTGGTCTTCATCCATTTGCTCAAAATTACCTTTAAGATATTGATGATAAAAATAAGTCTTTTCTTCTAAAATTAAAGAATAACATGAGACATGTGTGATGCCTAAATCAACGATTTGTTTTAAATCATTTTTTAGATCACCCATTGTTTGTCCAGGAATCGCGAAAATTAAATCAACGCTTAAATAAGGAATGCCTATTTGTTCTAAGTCTTTAACTGTATAGATGACTTGGTCATTTGAGTGCTTTCTATTAAGATAGTGAAGCAGTGATTCATTAAATGTTTGAACACCAATACTGACTCTGTTAATACCATATGATTTAAACAACAAACCTTTTTCATGTGTATAGCTATCTGGATTGAGTTCAATCGTATATTCAATAGGTTTTATTTCTTTTAATGCGATAAATAATGTTTCAAGCAATTCCAAAGATAGCATACTTGGTGTTCCACCACCAATATATATCGTATCAATCGTTTGGAAATGATCCTTGTACAGATTGATTTCTTGAATTAATTTATCAACATAAGTTTTCATCATTTCTTGATCTTTTGGAATACGTTTAACAAAATCACAATAATGACATATATATTCACAAAATGGAATATGGACATAGAGTCCTTTCATGAAATCACATCCTTACTTATATTATACCTTTTATCTATAGATAAAAAAAGTGATGACCTTTTTTAATCATCACTATTAGAAAGAATTGCCATGAAAGCTTCTTGCGGTACATCAACTCTACCAATAGATTTCATCTTTTTCTTTCCTTCTTTTTGTTTTTCTAATAACTTTTTCTTTCTTGAAATATCGCCACCATAACATTTAGCCAAAACGTCTTTACGCATCGCTCTAATGTTTGTTCTTGCGATAATCTTAGTTCCAAGCGCTGCTTGAACAGGAATTTCAAACATTTGACGAGGAATTAACTCAACCATTTTGTCACAAATAACTTTTCCTCTATTATACGCAAAATCTCTATGAACAATTAAAGATAAAGCATCAATGATTTCACCATTCAATAAAATATCCATTTTTTGAAGTTTAGATGTTTTATATCCAGCCATTTCATAATCAAATGAAGCATAACCTTTTGTTGATGATTTTAATTTATCAAAGAAATCATAAACAATTTCAGATAATGGTAAGTCATAAGTGATTGTCACACGATTACTATCAATATATTTCATATCACCAAAGATACCACGCTTCTTTTGAGAAATATCCATGACTGCCCCAATATAATCTTTAGGAGCCATAATGGTTGCTTTTACAAAAGGTTCTTGAATATAATCAATAACTTGTGGTTGAGGTAATTTTGATGGATTATCAATTTCAATCATTGATCCATCTGTTAAAAATACATGATAAACAACTGAAGGTGCAGTCGCAATCAACTCAATACCAAACTCTCTTCTAATACGTTCTTGAATAATTTCCATGTGAAGTAATCCAAGGAAACCTGTTCTAAAACCAAACCCTAAAGCTTGAGATGTTTCAGGTTCATATAGTAATGAGGCATCATTTAATTTAAGTTTTTCTAATGCATCTTTTAAATCGTTATATTGATCAGAATCAATTGGATATAATCCACAGAAAACGACTGAATTCATTTTACGATATCCAGGCAATGGTTTAACTGCTCTATGGTTTGCTTGTGTAATCGTATCACCAACACCAACCGTATTAATATCCTTAATCGCTGCAGTCACATAACCAACATCCCCAGGACCTAAAATATCTCTTTTTTCAATTTTAGGTGTATGTACGCCAACTTCAACAACTTCATATTTAGCTTTAGATGCCATAAATTCAATCGTATCACCTTTTTGAATCGTACCATTAACGACTCTAATTGATGGAATGACACCTTTATATGCATCAAAAACTGAATCAAATACAAGTGCTTGTAAAGGTTCATTTGCATCTCCAGTAGGTGCTGGAACATCTCTTATAATTCTTTCAAGAATATCTTCAATACCAATACCAGCTTTTGCAGAAGCTAAAATAGCATCTTGTGCTGGAATACCAATCACATCCTCAATTTCAGTAATCACCTTTTGTGGCTCTGCACTAGGTAAATCAATTTTATTGATGACGGGAATAATTTCTAAATCATTATCTATTGCCAAATAAACATTAGCAAGTGTTTGTGCTTCAATGCCTTGAGCTGCATCCACGACTAAAATAGCACCTTCACAAGCTGCAAGTGATCTTGAGACTTCATAAGTGAAATCGACATGACCAGGTGTATCTATAAGGTGCATAATATATGTTTGTCCATCTTTAGCTGTATATTGTAATTCAACTGCGTTAAGTTTAATTGTAATACCACGTTCTCTTTCTAAATCCATTGAATCTAGAAGTTGTTCTTTCATTTCACGCTGTGATACCGTATTAGTTTTTTCTAATATACGATCAGCAAGTGTTGATTTACCATGGTCAATATGTGCTATGATAGAAAAGTTTCTAATTTTCTTTTGTCTGTCATTTAATGTGTTATGCTTCATTAATATCAATCAAACCTTTCCTAAAATATTTTAACATTTATTAGCATTTAAATAAAGCGAATTAAGTGTTTATTGCTAAAAAAAGTGTGTTTTTTTATTGAATAAAATGATTTTCTAAACCATTTATAATATTGCTTGCACTAATGATTTTTTTTATGTATAATCACGGTATAAGATACAATTCTCGGAGGTAACTAAATAATGAGAAAGAGAAGTTTACTACTAGTAGTGGCATTACTTGCTTTTGTGTTAGTAGCATGTAATGATGATGCGAGGCAGGAAGATTTAAGTCCATATACTGTTGATGGCGTTTTTACTGCATTTGACTATGATACGCATAATGGACCTATGGTTGATTATGTTAGTGTCACGATTAAAGACAACAAGATTGAAAGTTTCTTTATTGATGCAAGACAAGGTATAACCACCCAAACTGCTGGAAGTGATACACCTGATGATTTATCAGATGACACCTATACTTCTAGTTGGAATGATCTCACTAAAAAAGAATTAGGTGATGATTATGGAATGGTTTTATATGGACCTGCAACACTTGAATGGTATGAACAAATTCAAGCATTAGAAACTCACTTCTTACAAAATGGTGTTTCATTAGATGACCTTGATTCTGATGGGAGCACAGATGTTGTTAGTGGTGTATCGATTACTGTTAATCAATACTATACACTCGCTTTAGAAGCTCTAGAACTTGCTAAAACATGCAAGTTTCAAGCAATATCATGTGTCAATGGTTCACATGGTGCAGAATTATATTTTGCTTCGATGACAGTAAATGATGGCGCATTTAGTGCATTAACTGTAGATGTTTTACAAAGTGCAGTATCAAATGAAAATGTGTTTAGTTGGAATGAAAAAACTAAACAAGAGCTCGGTGATGATTATGGTATGGTCTTATATGGACCTGCAACACTTGAGTGGTATGAACAAGCAAATGTCATAGTAGATTATATTACAACAAATGGTTGGAATTCTAATTTGCAATCAGATAGTCGTGGCGCAGGCGGATCACTAGATGGATCAACACCTATCGATGCTTTAGCATCTGCTACCATAGATACTGCTGATTTCTACATTGTCTTTGGTCAATTATTTGAGCAAGCATCAAATGCATTTTCAAACTAAAAGAGTATTTATACTCTTTTTTTTATATAAAAAAATAGGTATTTCTACCTATTTATTCATCTACTTCTTCTGATAATTCTTCTTCAATATTTTGAATTTTAATCGTAACTTCAAGTACTTTTTTCGTATCTGCTGATGTCACTGTAATCAATAAGTTATTGAATTGAAATGATTCACCAATAAATGGAATATGACCAAACTCATCAACAACCCATCCATTAACGGTTGCATATTCATGTTCAATCTCAACGCCTAATTGTTCAAATAAAACATCGATTTCTGCATGACCCTTGACTCTATATTCAAAATCATTAACTTTAATGATTTGTTCAACAATCTCATCATGCTCATCCCAAATATCACCAACAAGTTCTTCTAAAATATCTTCCATTGTAACAATACCAATGGTTCCACCAAACTCATCTTTAACAATTGCCATATGGGATTTATTCGCTCTAAATAAATCAAGTAAGTTAACAACTTTCATATATTCAGTTACAAAAACTGCTGGGAAAATAATATCATCTAGTGGTTGTTTATCAAGTAGTACACGATTATAGAAATCTTTATGATTAATCACACCGATGATATGATCAATATTTGTATCATAAACAGGTAATCTTGAATAACCAGAACGCTTAAATGCAATAATGATTTTATCATTTTCATCGTGTTCATTAATCGCAATCACTTGCATTCTTGGTGTCAATATATCTTTAACGAGTAAATCATCAAAATCAATCACTCTTGAAATCAATTCCTCTTCGTTTTCGTTAATACCACCTTCATTTTGAACTTCACTCACATAGGTTAATAACTCATCTTCAGAAATTGTTGACTCTTCTGTTTTAATTGATTTTTTCATAATCTTTTGAATAGTTCCAAATATAATCGCTAACGGTTTTAAAATAAACATGAAACCAACAAGAATAGGTGTAATGGCAATAGAATACTTTTCAGGAATACGTTTAGCAAATGTTTTTGGTGTAATCTCACCAAAAATAAGTACTAAAACAGTCATCACAGCAGTTGCTATTGCTGGACCTGCTTGCTCATTGATGTGTTTAACAAAAAATATGGTAGCAATTGATGCAGCTAAGATATTAACAATGTTATTCCCAATTAAAAGCGTCGTTAAAACTGATTCAAAATTTTCAGAAAGTTCTAATGTTTTTTCTGCCTTTTTGTGTCCATTTTGAATCATATGTTTTAATTTAATATTATTGATAGATGAAAATGCAGTTTCAGCTGATGAAAAAAACGCTGATAAAATTATTAATACAACTAAAACTGAAATTTGTATATAGTCCTGCGGCCCCATTAGTCCTCATCTTCCTCATTGATATCATTTTTAATAATTTTCACTTTTTTAATGACATTTTGTTCAATTTCTAACACTTGATATTGATGACCTTCAAAAGTGAATTCAATATGTTCATCTTCTTCTGGAAGACGTCCAAGTTGTCCTAAAATAAATCCACTGACCGTATCATAATCATCAACAGGTAAGTCTAAATCTAAATCATCTTCAACATCATCGATGTTTGATAATCCATTAACAATATAAGTATGTTCATCAAGTTGATGAATATCTTCTTCAACTTCATCATATTCATCAAAGATATTACCAACAATCTCTTCAATTAAATCTTCTATAGTTACTAAACCAGCAGTTCCACCGTATTCATCTAAAACGATAGCAATATGGTTTTTTTCTTTTTGCATTTCCTTAAACAATTCACTTGTTTTTTTAGAATCTGGAATAAAGATTGGTTGTCTTAAAATATCCTTTAACGAGAAGTGATCATCTGTATCTGTATACTTTAATAAATCTTTTACATGAACAGTCCCAATGATGTGATCTAAATCTTTTTCATAGACTGGATATCTTGTGTAGTGTTCATCTTGCATATATGATAAAACTTGTTTCTTATTAGATTTAATATTGAGTGCAGCAATTTCAGTTCTATGCGTCATAATTTCTTCAACAAGCGTATCGCTAAAATCAAAAATATTTTGAATCATTTCGCTTTCTGAAGCCTCAATCTCACCACTTTTAGAACTTTCTTCAACGATATTTCTAATTTCTTCTTCAGTCATCAAACGTTCTCCATCTTTTGCAGAAAGCCCAAATAAATGGCCGAAAATAATAGAAATTTTAGTAAATAGATATTCAAGTGGTTTTGTCAAATAAGATAAGAAAATGACAAATCCTGCAACATTGTATGCGATTCTTTTTGGAAACTTATTTGCCAGTCTTTTTGGAATCATTCTTCCAAAAACTACTTGAATGAGCAATAATAAAAATCCAATAATGACTAGAGTTAATAATTTAACATAAGTATTAGGATTATTAAACCAAGAGAGTGCACCTTGATAAATATAAGTAAATGATAATGCACTTGAAATAATGGTTAATAATGAGATATGTGTCTGAATGGTAACTAAATAATTACCTGGTTCATCAATAATCTTTAGTACTTTTTTAGCTTGTTTTTGTTTTTGATCAACATCTTCTTCAACCTGTAAATTACTTACAGCAACTAGTGCAACTTGAGCACTACTTAAAATGGCAGTGATCAAAACAAAAACTAAAACAATTATACTAGAAAGTATCATGATATGCCCCCTTTATACAACAAAAAAAGACACCAAAAAAAGATGTTTGTTCAATGTCTTTGAGTATCTGATATATGGGATCTTCGATCCTACTACTGCAATCTTCCATTAAAGTAATTGATTCCTCCATGAATCTATGATGATATTATATTACTATTTTTTATAAAAAAAGTCAATGATTGTATATTTTTATACATGATTTTAACAATCGATTTACCTTGTTATAAGTCTATATTTATGCTAAAATAATAACTAGTTAGTTATTAACAAACATCAAGAATAGAGGATCGTCAATCATGCAGATTTTTTTAAATATTTTAGGATTATTCCTAGGTTTTATATTACTGATTAAAGGTGCAGACTTTTTTGTTGATTCCTCTAGCTCAATTGCTAAAAAACTAAAGGTTCCAACGATTGTCATTGGTTTAACGCTTGTCGCATTTGGAACTTCACTACCAGAACTTGCCGTAAGTTTTACTGCATCCTTAGCTGCTAAAGCAGCAGGAACAACTGCAGATATCGCTATGGGAAATGTCATTGGTTCAAATATTGCTAATCTAACACTGATTTTAGGTGCTAGTGCAGTTATGATGCCAATTGCTGTTAAAAAGACACTATTAAGAAGAGAATTTCCTTTTCTTATCATCATTACATTAGTCATCGCATTATTTGGTATATTATTTCAAACAGATCATCAAATTTCACAATTAGAAGCACTTATTTTACTTCTATTATTTGCACTTTATATGTACATGATGTTAAAAACTGATAAAGATGAAATTCCAGTTGAAGAAATTCATGTCATTGATACAAAAAAAGCTATCATTTTATTAGTTATTGGTATTATAGGTGTCACAGCTGGTGGTATGCTTGTTACAAATACAGCTGAATACTTAGCAGTTACACTTTTAACTGATGGATTTGGTGTTGCACGTTCTAATGCACAAGCATTTATAGGTTTAAGTGTAGTTGCACTTGGAACATCACTTCCAGAACTTGTTACTTCAATGGTTGCTGCTAAAAAAGGTGAAAGTGATATTGCTCTTGGAAATGTCATTGGTTCAAATGTCTTTAATACACTTCTTATCGTAGGTCTATCAGGTATAGTAACACCACTTGGTATTTCATCTGGTGTTGCCATTGATTTATTTATTGCACTAGGTATTACAGTTGTTGTATTCTTAATGAGTGTATTTACTAAAACACTTAAAAAGCCAATGGGTTATACATTATTATTTATTTATGTTACTTATATAGCTTATATCATATTAAGAACTTTTGGTATTTTATAATATAAAATCTTTTAATTTGGTTTGATGCATGACATAGCTTTCATGATTCTCATCATTTAATACATATAATGAACTATCATAGATGTATTGGTGTAATTTATAGGTATGGCGGATATCAATTAAGTCATGCTCACCAACAATAATAGTTGTGTCAACACTGATTCTTTTTAGATCTTTAATCTTAAATTTAGGTTCTTTCATCATTAATTTGATGAGAGGACTTTTATTTTTCTTATACCATCCTTTAAGTTGTTTATAGAATTCTTTCTTGACACCTTTAGGATGAAAATTAACACCACATAAAATCAATCTATTCAAAAGATATTCTTTCATCGTAGCAATCTTTAAACCAACGATTCCGCCATCTGAAAAGCCTAATAATGTGACATCTTTTATGTTTAAATAATCTAATAACGAAATCACATCCATCGCCATCAAATCAAATGTGATTTCTACATTTTTTTCACTCATTCCATGACATCTTGAATCGATTAAAATAACCTGATAACTTTCTTTCATGACTAGCGCTAATTCATCAAATGTATGATGATCTTCGCCATTACCATGGAGCAATACGAGTGGCTTACCTGAGCCAATAATTTCATAATTTATATCAATACCATTTACATGTGCAATCATATTTCTCACCTCATATAATCTAAATTTATTATATCACATAAATAGAAAAGGTCCTCGAATGAGGACCTTTAATTTGTTAGTGTGCATAAGCCATGTTCTGTATCCTATCAAAGATAGGTTGTGACCATTTATCTCTACAAGTAGCATGTATTTCTTTCATTTCATCCATACATGTGCCCCTACCATATTTTGGGTTGCTAGCTTGAGGGGTTTACCGCGTTTCATTTATTTATTTCTAAATAACTCGTTTCTGTGGCACGTTTTATCTTAAGACCATAGTTTCCCTTAGGTCATCAGATGCCGTTATGAATATTCATACCCTAAGTTATGTTTTCCTTAGGCACAAACACTACATTCATCTCAGAATGTGCTAGCATGGACTTTCCTAACCTTTATAAGGCTCGGTCACCTTCCACCAACAACTTTATTTTATCACTATTTTTTTAAATCAAATTATTTTAATGCATCTTTTCTTGATAAATCAATTCTGCCTTTATCATCGATACCAATACATTTAACTAAAATTTGATCTCCAACTGAAACAACATCTTCAGTTTTTTCAACTCTTTCTTTAGCAAGTCTTGAAATGTGTACTAAACCTTCAGCACCTGGCCATAATTCAACAAAGCATCCGAATTTTTCAACTCTTGTTACTTTACCTTCATATATTTGACCAACTTCAGCAACTTTAACTAAATCTTGAATATATTGAGCTACTTTATCAATAACTTTAGAATTGCTGTGCATTAAGAATACACGTCCATCTTGTTCAATATCAATCTTGACATTGTCATTATCTTCAATAATTTGAGTAATAATTTTACCACCTGCACCAATAACATCTCTAATCTTATCAGGATTGATTCTTATCATCTTAACTTTTGGAGCATAATCTGATAATTCTTCTCTTGGTTGACTAATTGTTTGGTTCATATGATCTAAGATATGTAGTCTTGATTTTCTAGCTTGTTCTAATGCTTCTTCTAAGATTTCTTTTGTAATACCTAAAATCTTAATATCCATTTGTAATGCAGTAATACCATCTTTAGTACCAGCAACTTTAAAGTCCATATCGCCTTCGTGATCTTCCATACCTTGGATATCACTTAAGATTGTATAGTTGTCACCTTCCATAATAAGACCCATAGCAATACCAGCAACAGGTGACAAAATAGGAACCCCTGCAGCCATTAAAGCCATTGAACCTGCACAAATTGTAGCTTGTGAACTAGAACCATTTGATTCTAAAATCTCAGATACAACACGAATTGAATATGGGAAAGATTCTTCATCTGGTAATACTTGAAGTAATGCTCTTTCTCCTAAAGCACCATGTCCAATTTCTCTTCTTCCTGGTGAACCATAACGTCCAGTTTCACCGACAGAAAATGGTGGGAAATTGTAATGTAACATAAAGCGTTTTGTGTCTTCTTCAGAAAGACCATCAATAATTTGGTTTTCACCTAATGCCCCTAAAGTTACAGTACCTAATGCTTGTGTTTGACCTCTAGTGAATAGAGATGATCCATGAGCACGTGGTAATAAATCTACACGTGAAGATAATGGTCTGATTTCATCAACTTTACGTCCATCAGGTCTCACTTTATCTTCAGTGATTAATCTTCTAACTTCATGGGTTACAATGCCATTAAGAATAGCATCTAATTGATTTAAATAATGTGTATAAGCTTTTTGATCAAAGACATCTTTACCTTCTATGACTTTAAAGAAAGCTTTATCACCAAATTGATCTTTTGTCTTTTCAATGATTTCATCAATTTTTCTATATCTTTCTAATTTATCAAAGATAGATACAGCAGCAACTAACTCATCATAGCAAACATCATAAACGGCTTTTTTAAGATCTTCTGGAATTTCAAGCACTTCATAATCCATTTTTTCTGGATTTAATTCAGCAATAATCTTTTCTTGGAATGCAACTAACGCTTTGATTGCATTATGACCAAATAAAATAGCACCTAACATATCAGCTTCTGATACTTGTTTAGCACCAGCTTCAACCATGTTGATTGCAACCTTAGTACCAGCTAATGTTAAGTCGATATCGCTTAATAGTTGTTGTTCAGGTGTTGGATTGATGACATATTCACCATTAACTCTTCCCACTTGAACACCAGCAACTGGTCCATTAAATGGAATGTTTGAAATACCTAATACAAGTGATGAACCAAACATAGATGCCATTTCAGGTGTACATTCAGGATCACTACTTAATACTGTATTTACGACTTGTACTTCGTTTTTAAATCCTTCAGGAAACATTGGACGAAGTGGTCTGTCAATTAATCTTGATGTTAATGTTTCATGTTCAGAAGGTCTACCTTCTCTTCTTAAGAATCCTCCAGGAATTTTACCAGCAGCATAAAGCTTTTCTTGATAAATAACCATTAATGGGAAGAAATCTCCATTTGATGGTTCTGTTTTTGCAGTCACAACACTTAAAACAACAGAATCACCATATCTAACTAAAGCTGCACCATTTGCTTGTTTTGCAACTTCTCCAATTTCGACAACTAAAGGTCTACCACCTAAGGTCGTCTCAAAAACTTTTTTTTCATTCATATAAAATCTCCTTCATTTTATATACGCTTTTCGCTTCTATTTTCTTTTTTTATAACCTTATATATCTTACCACAAAACACGTGATTTGTGGGGAATATTCAAAAAAAAAGATTGCTAGGCAATCTTTTATCGACGTAATCCTAATTTTGCAATTAATTCTTGGTAACGATTTACATCTTTGTTACGTAAGTAATTAAGTAAACGACGTCTTTGTCCAATCATCTTATAAAGTCCACGTCTTGAGTGAAAATCATGAATGTGTACTTGTAAATGTCCATTTAAAGTGTTAATTTCTTCTGTTAACACTGCAACTTGTACTTCTGGAGAACCTGTATCTCCTTCTTTAGTTGCGTATGCTTTGATGATTTCTTGTTTTCTTGCCTTTGAAATTGCCATGTCTATTTCCTTTCTCGAATAACTAAAGTATCAGTTGGCTTTCTAAATACCTTGTTACCGCCTTTTTTATTTTAACATTTTTTTATAAAAATGCAATCATTTAATTTATATTTTGATAAATTGATCAACATTAATAACAAATACAGTTGCTCCACCAACTTCAACTTCAATTGGGAGCGCTGTAAACGATCCAAATTCATTAACAATAGTGTTAGGTACAAGTTTAGAACGCTTTTTACTGTGAGTTTCTATAATTTCTAAAACTCTTGGAATTTTCTCATCATTGGTACCAATCATGAATGTCACATTTCCAGCTCTTAAAAAACCACCGGTTGTTGATAGGCGTGTTGAGAAAAACTTTTCTTTTACTAATGCTTTTTGAACTTTGTTTGCATCATCATTTGATACGATTGCTACGATTAGTTTCATGAGATCACCTCTTATATATATAATTATATCATATATTTAATGTTTTAATAGTCTTCTTACTTGTGCTTCATCCTCTTTTATTTGATGAATGAGTGCATCTCGATCTTTGAATTTTTGTTCTTCTCTTAAGTAATATAAAAATTCAACTGTAACTGCCTTTTTATATATGCTTCCTTCAAAATCGAGGATAAAAACCTCTAATTTTTTAGTTTGAGAATAATTGAGCGTTGGGTTATATCCGATATTCGCAATACCTGGATATGTCTTATGATCGATTGTTATATTCACATAATAAACACCATTTTTCGGTAAGAAATAATTACCATAATCAATGTTAGCAGTTGGGAATCCGAGCTGTTTACCAATTTGGTTTCCATAAACGACTTTACCATGAATTTCATAATGCTTGTTAAGTAATTTTCTTGCTAAATCTAATTGTCCTTGTCTCAAAAAATCTTTGACATAAGTCGTAGAGACACGCATTTGATTATAAAGTAAATCATCAAGCACATCTACAAAGAAATACTTCTTTAAATCTTCACTCGATCCTTGTCCACGATATGCGAATCTTGCATCTCTTCCTAGGATGACGCGTTTCACATTAAGTTTTTTTAAAAACATAATAAAGTCTGAAACTGAAAGCTTTGAAAAATCTTCAGTAAATTTAACAATAAATATATAATCAAGCGGATACTTTCTTAAGAAAGTAACCTTATCATTTTTTTGTGTTAGCGTAGAAAAATTTTGTCTTCTTAATACAGATGCAGGATGTGGATCAAATGTCAAAACAGCATGTTTTGTATCTGAATAACTTAAAACACGATCAATTAATCGTTGATGACCTATATGCACACCATCAAAATTACCTAATGTGATGGTTAATTGATCTTTATTATTCATATTTTGATATTCATCAAAAATGATTTTCATAACATTCTCCTAAAATATATAAACCGGTTTATACTTATTTTTATCAATGACTTCATAGTATGCAATCATTTGATTTTGTTGATCAACTACGATAAAAGGTTGATCAGTTTCAATTTGTCTTTCATCTAAATAAACACCATTTTTAACCAAATGGACTAAATAATCACTTAACATTAATTTTTGATATGCTTTAAAATATGATTCTACACTTATGATATCATTTTTTTCAACTTCTTGAATAGAGATTGCATGTTTGACATCATAGGAGCCTACAGATTCTCTTCTTAATGTTTCTAATACAGCAACTGTACCTAATTTTTGTGCAAAATCAACAGCTAAACTTCTAATATAAGTACCTTTTGAGACATGCGCATAAAATGTTGATTTATCATCATTAAAATCATGAACTTGAAAATCAAAAATAGAAACTTTTCTTTTGGGTCTTTCAAGTTCAATACCTTGTCTTGCTAAATCATATAGTTTTTTACCATCGATTTTTATTGCAGAATACATCGGTGGTAATTGATCATAAGTGCCTATCATCTCTTTAGATTTTGATTGTATCAGGTCACTAGATAATTCAACTTGCTTTTCTTCAATTAGTTTCCCAGTGACATCATAAGTATCATAAAGTTTGTTAAATAGGATGGTACCTGAATATGCTTTATCTAAATCTGAGAAAAGTTGTGCTAATTTAGTCGCTTTACCTACGCATAAAATTAAAAGACCACTTGCAAATGGATCAAGCGTACCAGTATGTCCTACTTTATTCACTTTTAATTTCTTTTTGACTTGATAAACAACATCATGGCTTGAAATACCAACAGGTTTATCAATTAATAGAAATCCATCCATTTAATCACCACACCTATTATACATAAATTTGGCGTATAAAAAAAGCACTTGCGTGCTCATTTTATTAGCGATATTGATTTAACCAAGCAGCTACTCTTTCTTTTGGTTGGTAACCACTTTGACGATCAACTTCTTCTCCATCTTTGTAAACTACAACAGTTGGAACACTTCTAATACCAGCTTCAATCGCTTGATTTCTGTATAAGTCAATATCTGATCTGAAGAATGCAACATCAGTCATTTCTGTACTTAAAGCTTCTAATACTGGTTTTAACATTTTACATGGTCCACACCATGTAGCAAAGTATTGTACAACTACAACACCTTGACGTCCAATGACTTGTTCATATGGTTGTCCTTGATAATCAATCATTTAAAAAATCCTCATTTCTTAATCAAATTTTATAAGATAATTATATATTTTTATTATAAATAATTCAAGTATCTTGCTTACTTTAAAGTTAAAATTGTTACACCATTTAATCCTTCACCTTCACCACCAAATCGATGTGACTTAATGAGTTTAGATTGTTTGATATAATCATAGACTGCTTTCTTAACTGCACCTGTTCCAAATCCATGAATGATTGTAAGTTCATGAAGGCCAGTATATAATGCTTGATCAACAGCTTGATCGATGGCTTCATAAACATCTTCAAATCGAAAACCTCTAAGGTCTAATGTCATTAAACCTTTTCTTGATGGTGCATCATTTGAAGCAATTTTAGCCTTTCTTTCAGTTTTTTTAGGAATCTTCTTATCATCTTTATCTTTGATTAAATCTATAAGATCAAATTCCAATTCGAATTGTCCAAATTTTACTAAATAGCGTTCATTTTTAATTTTTGTGACAATACCATATTGTTGATAGGGTTTAATAAAAACAGAATCACCTTTTTTAATATCATCTTCAAGTTGATAAATACGTTTATTTTCACCATTATTTTTTAACTGATATTTATATTCTGCAGATTCAGGTTTACTTAAACTATTTTTACCTTCTAATTCTTTAATCATGGTAAGTGCATCAGATTTTAATTGTTCCCATTTATCTGATTCTTGTTTTCTAACTTGTTCTATAGCAATGTCTTGTTTTTTAATGAGTTCATGTTTTAAATCTTCATATGATTTAATTTTTTGAGATAAATCGCTATTTTGATTGATGAGCTTCTTCTCTTCTTGTTCATAACTAGCCATCATAGTATTTAGTTTATCCATCATTTTTGCAACATCTGTTTGTTTATTTTTATATAAATCTTGTGCTTCTAGAATGACTTCTTTGGATAAACCTAAACGCTCAGCAATTAAAAATGCTTGTGATGATCCTGTCATTCCCATCTGAATATAATATAATGGTTTTAATGAACTTTGGTCAAATGCTACACTAGCAGTTTGAATGTCAGGTTGTTCAAATGCATAGTGTTTTAACTCAGAATAATGTGTTGTGACAAGCATCCTAACATCATGTTTCTTAAAAGCATTTAAAATAGCAATCGCTAAAGAAACACCTTCATTTGGATCAGTACCACTACCAATTTCATCTAAAATGATCAAAGTTTCATCATCAACATCCTTTAACATACCTATAATTTTAGTTAAATGTGATGAAAATGTAGATAGTGATTGCTCAATGGATTGCTCATCACCGATATCTGCAAATATTTGATTAAAAATGGCAATTTCAGTTTGTTCTGATGCTGGAATCAGTAATCCTGATTGAGTCATTAAAGTCAGTAATCCCAATGTTTTAAGCGCTACAGTTTTTCCACCTGTATTAGGTCCAGTAATTAATAATATTTTATATTGTTCATCAATTTTTAAACTGATGGGTACAGCTATTTTTTGGTCTAATAATGGATGTTTAGCATTTACTAGATGTGTTTTACCTACTTTGTTAATATGTGGTTTAATTGCATCTAATTCCTTAGCATATAATGCTTTTGATTGCATAAAATCCATAAGAACAAAAAGATTTAAATTTGAAAGCAAACTTTCTTCTTCCAATTGAATTTCAGAACTTAAAGATCTTAAAATGTGATCAATTTCATTCTTTTCCTCTGCTTTTAATGTTTCAATTTGAGCAGTGATTTGTCTTGATTGTTCGGGTTCGATATAAATGGTTTGACCACTTGCTGAAATATCATGTGTGATCCCTTTAATCTTATGCTTAAATGCTTCTTTTACACAAAGGCAAAAACGATCATTTCTAATCACAATCACTTGTTCTGATAAGTATGATTGATAATCGACAACCAATTTATTTAATCTATCTTGTAATTGATGTTCAAATCTTCTTAAATCTTTTCTAATTTGAGATAGTCTAGTTGATGCATCATCTAGGAAAAACCCTTCAGGATCAATCATATTCATCAACTTATCGTATAAATGATAATGCGATTCAACTTGCTCAAAATAAGTTTTTATCGAACCTTGTTCAATATTTAATTTTTTTAGATTTCTTATGTATGAAAAAATATCTTTTTCCATCGCTAAAAACAATTTAATTTGTAGGAGTTCATAAATGGAATAACTTAATTGTTTTTCTCCATATGAAAATAGTTGTACAATATCAAAATCATCAACAAAAGGTATACGACTAACACGATAAACGATACTTAAAAAATCGCTTGTTTCACGAAGTGATTGTTCAATATCGATTAGTTCAACTTGTGGTGTCAATAGATTGATTTTTTCTCTAGTAGAATCTGTGTGAGCGTACTTCTCTACACGCTTTAAAATCTCTGGAAACTCTAGAGTTTTAGTCATAAATCGCATAAGAATCCACCTTTTCTTAATAAAATATGGTATAATTAAGTAAATAAGGAGCAAATTATGAAACATTTTACCCTGTCAGTCAGCAATGAAGAATTACTAAAATTACATAAAATATACCATAACCATTGTATCACAAGTGATAATCCTTACTTAGAATTTCATGCAATTCATCACTCGATCAATATTTTTGGTTATAAAACTGGTAAAATTGTGCTTCAAGGAAAAGAAATCACACATGAAATCATTTTAATCAAAAAACTACTTGGTCGCGAAGACTATGAAGCTATTGGTTCAGATGAAGTCGGTACAGGTGATGTCTTTGGTCCTATTGTTGTATGCTCTGCATATGCATCTAAAACTGATATTCCATATCTTGAGCAACTAGGTGTTAGAGATTCTAAAAACATCAGCGATAAAAAAATCATTGAAATTGGTCCTAAAATTGCCAAAACAATCACCCATTCACTCATTATATTATCGCCTCAAAAGTATAATAATTTAGTAGCAAAAGGCTATAATCTTAATAAAATGAAGGCTTTATTGCATAATCAAGCTATCGTGAAGACTTTTGAAAAAGTTGGACATCAAGTACCAGTTATTGTAGATCAATTTTGTACACCTCAGCTTTATTTTAATTATTTAAAAGATGAAACTGAGATTTATAGAGATATAGATTTTCATACAAAAGCTGAACAAGTTCACTTGAGTGTTGCTGCTGCTTCTATTATTGCACGTTATGCATTTTTAGTTAAATTGGATCAGTATAGTAAAAAATTAGGTATTTCATTATTAAAAGGTGCAAGTAAAGAAGTTGATCATCAAATTAAAGATGTTTACCAAAAAATTGGATTAACTCAACTACCTTTAGTTGCAAAAATGAATTACAAAAATATCACTAAACAAAATCTATTTTAAATTTTTATTTAAAAAATCATTAAATTTAGAGGGCATCTCCACTTCAAATGTGAGATGTTCTTTTTTTATTGGATGATCAAACTCTAATTGATATGCATGTAAGTATTGACCTGTATCTCCATAGACTTTCTTAGGTCCATATATTGGATCTCCAAGAATAGGATGATTAATATATGCAAGATGAACTCTAATTTGATGCGTTCTTCCTGTCTCAAGTTGACATTTAATGAGTGCATGTTGATCAAATTGTTCAACCACTTCAAAATGTGTGATTGCATGCTTACCATCTTTGATGACTGCCATTTTTAAGCGATTTTTGGGACTTCTGCCAATCGGTGCATCTATTGTAGCTTTTTGCTCATTAAAGTGTCCATAAACAATAGCCATATATGTACGTTTTATCTCATGATTTTTAAGCATTTCGCTTAATATTTGATGTGCTCTGTCATGCTTAGCAACAACAAGTAAACCTGATGTATCTTTATCAATTCGATGGACTATACCTGGTCTTATGACACCATTAATCTCACTTAGATTATCCATTTGATGTAATAAACCATGAACTAAAGTTGCATCTTTGTAGCTGCTTGCTGGATGCACAACTAATCCCTGTGGTTTATTAATGACTGCAATATCATCATCTTCGAATACAATATCTAATTTTAAATCAACAGGTTTTAAATCAATGACTTCAGGCTCATAGGATTCAATTGTAATTTGATCATGAGTTTTTAATATATAACCCGTTTTAACTTCTAAATGGTTAACAAGGACAAGACCTTTTTTAATTAAATTTTGAACAAAACTTCTTGATTTATCAGAAAAAACTTGATCATTAAGATAATTATCAAGTCTAGTTTTTTCTTCAATTGCATCAATATTAATGATCTGTTTCATTTTGTTTTAATGCCTTTTCTTTCTTATGTGCAATTGGTTCTAGAATGAACAGTTCAACTGCAAATAATATAATTGCAAATGTTAATAAAATATCTGCGATATTGTTATCAAAATTGCTTAAACCTACATAATATAAGAAATTAAAGAATGGAAAATGTAGAAAATCAATCACAAAGCCTCTAAATAATCGATCAATAGCATTACCTAAAGTACCAGCAATGAAAAACACTAGCGAAATGCTATATACTTTCTTCTTTTTAAAGTCTACATCTTTATAAAAATACCCAAATAGACCTAACGCGAAAATGGTTACAATAACAAATGCTAATTCTTTGTGTTCAAAATTACCTAATAAACCTAAGGATGCATCTGGGTTTTCCGTATATGAAAATTCAAGTATATATTTAATAAAAACAACATTACTCATTGATAAGCTAGTTTGGTATGCAAATGCAATTGCTTTAGTGATTTGATCTAATAAAATAAATAAAACGATGAGTAAGCCACCAAAGATGAATTTGTTGCTTAAAAATGTTTTTAATTTGTTCATAATAACTCCTTTAAATAAGAATCGATAAAACGACGATAGAAATCCATAATAGTATGAAATTAATTAAACTGGTTTCTACCCAAAATATATATGTTGTATTCAAATCATTTACACGATCATCATAGTTTCTAAGTAAAATAAAATAAAATATATAATACAAGTAGACCCATAACAATATGAGAATGACGATTAAAATTGATAAAAAAATTGTAAGTTTAGTAAATATAAACATATTGATAATGATTGCTATTGGCAAACTGATGATAAATAAGCTCATGATGATTGAAAATAAAGTTGCTTTAAACGCGGTTTTGCTATCGATGATTTGATGTAATCTTTTATTGGTCACTTTATATCGTTGAAACAGTTGCGATACTTTATTGTATAACGTTTTCATAAAGCCAATTAACCGCCTCATCTATGGTATTCACGACGACTAGTTCATATGAATAATTCAATCCTGAAATATCATCAATATGGGATTGTGGAATGAAGAAAATATCCATTTTTTCGCGTTCTGCAGTAATAATTTTTTCTCTGATTCCACCAATTTTTCCAATGCTTCCATCCATCTCAATCGTTCCAGTTCCTGCAATTTTGACATCTTCAATGTTTAGTTTAAGTAAACTTACATAAATATTCAATGTTTGCATAAGTCCACCGCTGGAACCACCAATGACATTAAAATCGCTATATGAAAAACTTGGGTTCGCATCTTTGATTTCATAGGAAGGGAAAAACCAAAACAAGACATCATCTTCCTGATATTGATATGTATAAGTATAGATACTACCATCACTTCTTTGAATCGTATATTCAACCTGAGTTTGGTATGCAAGTGACTTAGAATCTTCAAAATTAGATTCAGCTAAGTTTTGTCCATTTACACCTATAATTAAATCGCCTATACTTATTTCGTTAATACGTCTAGGAAAATCATAGATGATTAAACCTAAATAATCATAATCAATGGTAATTAACTCATCATTTACGTGTGCAAGTTCATATGCTTTAATTAGTGATGTTTGATATGATGCAATTTTAGATATATTACCTTGAACTACACCATCTAGTATAGATGTATCTGATTGTCTTGCAGTAATCAAAGATATCTCATAATTTGGATTATTTCTTAGTAATACATATTGAAAAAGTGTAATTGGATCTTGTGAATATACGTAAACCGAGTAGAAATGATCATCCATTTCAACTTGATCTATTGTAAATGTCTGATTAAGATTTGTAACCCCACCAGGTGCAATAATTGCATAGTTTGTAGGTGTACAAAAAACCATCAATAGCATCATATAGATAATTGAAATGCTAACTACACTTTTTAGATGACTACTTAGAAATTTCTTCATATACTAATTCGCCAGCTTTTACTTGTCTATATGTCACACCAGATGCATTTAACATTTTAATTGCTGCCTGATGTGTTTCTGTGTGCTCATACTTATTTGATTCAAATATAATTTCTTTAATACCACTTTGGATGATTAATTTCGCACATTCATTACATGGAAACAATGTCACAAATATCTTTGAATTCTTCAAGGATTGTGTTGCATTCAAAATTGCGTTTGCTTCTGCATGAACTACATAAGGATATTTAGTTTCTGTTAATGTCCCTTCTTTTTTCCATGGAAAAACGTGGTCATCACACCCTTGAGGGAAACCATTATAACCAATACCAATAATACGTTTATCTTGATTTACAATGCATGCACCTACTTGTGTATCAGGATCCTTACTTCTTAATGCTGATAACTTAGCAACACCCATGAAATAGTGATCCCATGAAATATATTTTTCTCTTTTCACTTTTTTTCATCCTCTTTAATTAAATTTAAGTCAACATGACAATAGCCACCTGGATTTTTATCCAAGTACTTTTGATGATATGTTTCAGCTAAGTCATAGTCGTTTTTAATTTTAACTTTAATTTGCACTTTGTCATAATCTTTTTCAAAATAAGCTTTTAAAAATTTATTGACTCTATCGATGTCTTCTGCTTGATCAACATAAACACCACTACGATATTGAACACCAATATCATGACCTTGTCTATTGATGCTAAATGGATCTACAAATCGTAAAAAGTGTTCTAAGATTTGTTCTAAAGTGATATGATTTTCATCATAATATAGTTCAACAGCTTCTGCATGTGTCGCTATACCATGACATACTTCTTGATATGATGGATTTCTTTTGTTCCCATCAATATAACCTACAGAAGTCTCTAAAACGCCTTTTAATGACTTAAAATACGCTTCTACACCCCAAAAACATCCACCTGCTAAGATGACATGGCTCATACTATTCACCAACCTTTAAATGCAATTCTTCCAATTGAATTTCTTCAACCAATGAAGGTGCTTGCATCATTTGGTCTTTAGCACTTTGAGTTTTTGGAAAAGCGACAACATCTTTAATGTTTGCTGTATGTGTCATAAGCATAACAATTCTGTCTAGACCTAAAGCTAGGCCACCATGAGGAGGTGTTCCATACTTTAATGCATCGACAAAGAATCCGAAACGTTCTTTGACATCAGTTTCGCTTAATCCTAGTGTTTCAAACATTAATTGTTGAACATCTTGATTATGGATTCTAATTGATCCACCACCTATTTCATAACCATTTAAGACGATATCATATGCTTTAGCCATTGCATCTTTTGGATTATTTTTTAGTTTTTCAGCATCATCTGGTGCAGTAAATGGGTGATGTTTAGCATAAAATCTGCCTTCTTCTTCACTGTATTCAAGAAGTGGCCAGTCAACAACCCATAAAAATGCATATTGATTTGGATCAATAAGTTGATACATATTGGCAAGTTCAATTCTAAGTGCTCCAAGTGCATCTAATACATCTTGATAACGACCAGGAACAAAGAAAATTGTTTCACCTTCTAATATATTTAATGCATTTAATATGTTTTCATCAACAAATTTTAAAATACTTCCCTTAACTTCACCATCTTGTTTCTTCAAGAATGCAAGTGCTTCACCATGATTTTTCTTAACATGCAATGTAAGTGCATCTATTTGTTTACGAGATAAATCACTTGAATTTTCTAGACGTAATCCTCTGATTTCATCTTTTCCATTAAATAATGGAAGATCAACCCCATCAAATAACGTTTTATAATCTTGAATAAGCATACCATATCTTGTATCTGGTTTATCGCTACCATAAGATTCCATAGCTTCTTTATATGACATATGTGCAAACGGTGTTACGATATCAACGTCTAAAACATCTTTGAAGGCTTGTTTTAAGATTTTTTCAACTAATCCTTGAATATCTTCAGGCTCAACAAAAGAAGCTTCAATATCGACTTGTGTGAATTCTGGTTGTCTATCTGCTCTTAAATCTTCATCTCTAAAACATTTCGCGATTTGGAAATATTTTTCTAACCCTGCAACCATAAATAATTGTTTATATATTTGAGGTGATTGTGGTAATGCATAAAATTGACCTTCATAAAGACGAGATGGAACTAAATAATCTCTTGCTCCTTCAGGTGTTGATTTACCTAAGATAGGTGTTTCAATTTCTAAAAATTCTTCATTGACCAACACTTTTCTAATCGCTTGAACAATTTTATGTCTTTGAATTAAGTAGTTTTGCATCACTGGTCTTCTTAAATCCAAATAGCGATATTTCAATCTAGTTTCTTCTAATGCATCACTATCATTTAACACACTAATTGGTGGTGTTAAAGCTTGACTTAAAATGTTAAGATTTGTGACATCAACTTCGATTTCACCTGTAAGCATATTTGCATTTTTGCTTTCTCTTTCAACGACGATACCTTTAGCTTCAATAACAAATTCACTTCTTAGTTTAAGTGCTGCTTCATATTCACTATTTTCTGGTCTAATGACAAGTTGTGTAATACCTTTTCTATCTCTTAAGTCTACGAAAATAAGTCCTCCTAGATTGCGGGCTTTTTGTACCCAACCTTTTAAGAACACCTCTTGACCTACTTGTTTCATTGTTAATTCATTGTTATGATGTGTATATTTCATAGTTCTACTCCGCACATTGTTTGATTAAATATGAAATCACTTCTTCTGACTTCACATCTTCTTGAATTTCTGTTTTTGTATTTTTAACTGCAATAATACCTTTTTGATATTCATCTTCTCCTAAGAAAATAATAAATTTAGCTTGGTATCTTAAAGCTTCTTTTAATTGACCTTTAAATGATTTTTTAGTGTAATTCATATCTGCTTTTAATCCAGTCAATCTTAAATCGTGTATCAGTTTAGCTGCTTCTTTATTTAGAGCATCGCCAAAAGTAATAATGTATGTATCTAATCCATCTGTTTTAAACAACTCAGGGTTTTCATAATCAATTGCCATCAGTAGTCTTTCCATCCCAAAAGCAACACCAATCCCTGGTGTTACTGGACCACCGAGTTCTTCTACAAGTTGTTGATAGCGTCCTCCGCCACCTAAAACATTTTGGGCACCAAAACCTTCAATCATCGCTTCAACTTCAAATACTGTATGACTATAATAATCTAAGCCTCTAACCAATCTAGGTGCGATTTCATATACGATACCTTGTGCATCTAAAAATGCCTTAACTTGTTCAAAATAAATTTTAGAATCGTCATTTAAGTACTCAAGTGGTGTAGGTGCAGATTTAAGTGCTTGATGATTTTGATCAACTTTACAGTCTAGAATTCTAAGTGGGTTTTTATCAATTCTTGTTTGACAATCCTCACAAAGTTCACCTCTGTGTGGTTCAAAATGTGATTTAAGTGCGCTTTGATAAGCATCTCTAGATGCTTGATCACCAAGACTATTAATTCTTACTTTAACACCTTTTAAACCAAGCTTTTGAATAAAATCATATGATAAACTAATGACTTCTGCATCAACTCTAGGATCCATAGCACCAACGGCTTCTAATCCAAATTGATAAAACTGTCTATATCTACCTTTTTGTGGTCTTTCATATCTAAAATTAGGACCAACATAGTATAATTTTTGAAGTGATAGGTCAGCATATAACTTATTTTCAACATAACTTCTAATCACACCAGCAGTACCTTCAGGTCTAAGTGTTAATTTTCGATCACTTCTATCAAAAAAATCATAAGTTTCTTTAGTTACCATATCTGATAAGTCATTTTCTCGATGAAACACTTCAGAATATTCCATCATTGGTGTTCTTATCTCATGAAATCCATAAAGCGCTGTAATTTCTCTAATTTTTGATTCTAATGTTTGCCATTTATGACTTTCTTCAGGAAGTACATCATATGTTCCTTTAACGCGATTTATTTTCATCATAATTCTCCTTAGTCAATTCATATACCATCATTTCTGATGATAATACCTGTGTTATCTTATCATAATGATAAGCATAACTATTTTTAAACTTATATCCATTATTTGTAATCACTTTGCCACTTGCAATATTGTTTTTTAAATGTTTAATGATTATTTTATCATAGTGATAAACTTCAAACCCTACCTCAGTGACTATCTTAAGTGCTTGTGACATAATATGTTTGCTCCAATAAGACTGATTTAAAACATATCCAATCTCAACAACATTTTGATGTTCTATTTTGGTATGAAAATCGATTGTACCAATCATTTTATTCACATCAGTATCCACAATCGCATATCCAACAGGAATTCCTTTTTTAGGTCTAGTTAGAAAAATAGATTTAATTGATTTTTTTGCTTCACTGATATGAAACATAGGTCCCCATGTCAAATATTGACAAACATCTTTGCTTTTGCCATATTCAAACATATCTTTATAATCTCTTTTTTTAATGGGTCTTAACATATAGTGATCAAAATATTTAACTGGCATATGCTTTAGTAAATTCATACCTACCTCTATAAAAAAACGTCCTTAAAAAAATCTAAGGACGAAAATACGCGGTACCACCTTAGTTCTAGAATTGCTTCTAGCCCTCATTGATTTAATTACCTCCAAAGGTGTCACATATTTAACTACTGTTAAATGCCTTTGTCACAGGTGATTCAATTTATAAATTTATTTTATCTTTTTTGATACTTTTTGTCAATCAATATTCAATCAAAATTGTGACTGGTCCATCGTTAACTGATGAAACTTCCATATGAGTCTGAAATATACCAGTCTCAACATGAAATAATAACTTCAATTCATTAACGAATGATTCATATAATAAGACAGCTGTATCTGGTTTACATGCCTTTGTGAATGAGGGTCTATGATTTGATGTCACATCACCATAAAGAGTAAATTGTGAGACAGCGAGTATGTCGCCACCTACTTGGCTCAAGTTTAAATTTAGCTTACCTTGTTCATCCTCAAAAATACGTAATTTTGATATTTTATCTACCATTTTTTTAACTTGTATATGTGTATCATCTTCATGAAAACCAACATAAAGTAAATATCCTAAGTTAATATGACCAACAACTTCTTTATTCACTAGAACAGATGCTTCACTGACTCTTTGACATACTACTCTCATTGGAAATCACGCTCAACAAATGTAATGTCACTCACTTTTTTAATATTGACCATAACATTATTTAATGTTTGTAAGTCATTAATAGATACTTTAAGTTTGATCGTCATCTCAAGATTTGAAGATGTCATCGCATTTACTTCAGCAATTGCAATACTCATCGCATTTACTGCGGTAACGACTTCTGTCAATAATGTTGGTCTTGCTGTTCCAACAATTTTAATTCTTGTTGGATATTTTCTTTCAATTTGATCTGACCAAAAAGCTTCGATCAATCGGTTTTCATCAAATTGTTTACAGTTTGGACATGCAGCATTATGAATGACAATACCGCTAGTTTTTGAAACAAATCCTAAAATAGGATCGCCTGGAATTGGAAGACAGCAATTTGCTAATTTAATTTGAGGGCTTGATAAACCTTCAATAACAACTCCAGTTTCATGATGTGTTGTTAATTGTCTAGCTGCTTTTTCCATTTGTCGTTGAAGCATTTGTTCTCTATCAACTTCACGACCTAAAACTTTTTGAACTACTGTTTTAGGACTTATTAATCCTTTTCCTATTTCAAGATAGAGATCAATAACATTTTCTAACATGTTTTTCTCAAAGTTTTTCTTGACAAAAGCATCATCAATTTTAGTATGATCAATTTTTTGTGATGCAATTTCTTTATCCAACATCGATTCACCAATTTGAATAAGTTGATCACGGTTTTGTTTATTTAAATGACTCTTAATTTTATGTTTTGCATGAGATGATTTAGCAATCTTTAACCAATCTTCACTTGGTCCTTCTTGATTTTTATTTGTTTTAACACTTACGATATCACCAGTTGCTAATTCATAATCAAGTGTGACGATACGATTGTTTACAATCGCACCAACCATTTTATTTCCAACATCTGTATGAATACGATATGCAAAATCGATAGGTGTTGCACCTTTTGGTAATTCAATGACTTCACCTTTTGGTGTAAACACATAAACATTGGCATCAAGAATATCACCTTTAATAGTCGATACAAACTCTTTAGCACCTGCTTCAGTTTCATCACTATCTTCGCTCATTTTAAGTAAATCGCCATACCATTTAAGTTTTTGAGCAATTTCAAATTGTTCTCTTTCTTTTGAGTATGTTTTATTTTCTTTGTATGCCCAGTGAGCAGCAATCCCATATTCAGCAATTTGGTCCATTTCATGTGTACGAATTTGGACTTCAAATAACGTACCATCCTCTGATAATACAGTCGTATGAAGCGACTGATACATATTAGGTTTTGGTACAGCTATATAATCTTTGAAACGTCTTGGAATTGGTGTAAAATTAGCGTGGATAAGACCTAGTGCTTGATAACATTGTTCGACTTTATCTACGATAATTCTTACAGCTAATAAATCATATATATCTTCAAAAGCACGATTATCTCTAACCATTTTTTTGTAAATACTATAAATATTTTTGATGCGTCCCTTAATTTCATACTCAACTAAATCATTATGAACAAACAGTTCTTGAACTTTATCAATGATTTGGCCAATGGATGCTTCTCTTTCTGCTTTTTTAGCTTGAATCATATTTGAGACTCTATAATACATTGGAGGATCTGTATATCGTAATGACTTATCCTCTAATTCAGCTTTTATTCTAAAAATCCCTAGGCGATGAGCCAAGGGTGCATAAATTTCTAAAGTTTCACTTGCAATCCGATATTGTTTTTCAGGTGTCATTGATTGTAGTGTTCTAATATTGTGTAATCTATCGGCGATCTTAATTAAGACAACGCGAATATCTTTCGCCATGGCTAATAGCATTTTTTGATGGTTATCAGCCTGAGAAGCAACAGTATTAAAAGATAATTTACCAATCTTTGTTACACCATCAACCATTGCTGCAACATCTGAACCAAACTCTTTTTCAACTTCTTCTAAAGTGTAATCAGTATCTTCAACTGTATCATGAAGAAGTGCAGCAATAATCGTTGCTGGACCTGCAGTTAGTTCAGTGAGTATTTTTGCAACTGCAATCGGATGTGTAATATACGGATCACCTGTTTTTCTCATTTGACCCGTATGCTTGTCTTTAGCAATTTGATAAGCTTTTCTTATTTGTTCAATATCATGTTCGTTATGAATGTATGAAGAAAAACCTTCAGCTAAAGAATCAAATAAAAGATCTTGCATGTAAACACTTCCTAATAAGTAATTAATGTAAGTATATCATAATTACCTAATTTATCTCTTCCATCTAAATCAGCAAGTTCAATTAAGAACGCTAAACCAACAACTTCTCCACCTAATTTTTCTACAAGTTTAATGGTTGCAGCCATTGTACCACCTGTAGCGAGTAGGTCATCAATGATTAAGACTTTATCTCCAGGTTTTATAGAATCCGCATGAATAGACAATTCATTTGAACCATATTCTAAATCATATGCTTCAGTCACAGTTTCTCTTGGTAACTTATTAGGTTTTCTTACAGGTGCAAATCCTACACCTAAATTCGTTGCAACAGGGCAACCAAAAATAAAACCTCTTGCTTCAGGACCAACAATCACATTTGCTTTTCTTTCCTTCGCAAACTTCGTAAATTCATCAGCTGCATATCTATATGCATCACCATCAAGCATCAATGGTGTTATATCTCTAAAGAGAATTCCTTCTTTTGGAAAATCTGGCACATCTGCAATATATTTTTTTAAGTCCATTTTAAGCCTCCAAAGCCAATCATAGTATTAATAATACTATATTATTCTACCATATTATTTTATCTTTAATCAAGTATGCTATAATGAGTGTAGGTGATAAAAATGATACCTCTAGCATATCGCATGAGACCCACTCAATTTGAAGATATATTTGGACAAGACCACCTCATTGGTAATGAAGGTGTTTTAAATGTTATGCTTAAAAAGCATAAACTGATGTCTTTTATACTTTATGGTCCTCCTGGAACAGGAAAAACAACTATCGCAAGTATCTTTGCAAACCAATCTAAATTAGACACATATTTTTATAATGCATCAACAGACAATAAAGCTAAACTTAAAGACATCATTGATATGACTGCTTATCATGATGTTTTATTAATCATCGATGAGATCCATCGCATGAAAACTGATATTCAAGATTATTTATTACCATTTCTTGAAAATGGCCATGTCACTATCATTGGATTGACAACATTAAACCCATATCAAAGTATTAATATGGCGATACGCTCTAGATGTCACTTATATGAGGTAAAGAAATTAGATGAAACATCTATTGGATTAGCAATTAAAAAGGCATTAAAAGAACTAGATGTCGATATTAGAATAGATCAAAGTGCATTAGATGCTATAGTAAGACTATCAAATCATGAAATTAGAACTGCATTAAATATTCTTGAAAGCTCATCTCTTCTTTTAGAAGATGGAGACTTATTAACTTCTGATGTTGTATATAGAGTCAGTGGTAAAGTTCATCATGATTTAGATAAAAATCAAGATAATTTTTATGATTTATTAAGTGCATTACAAAAATCGATTAGAGGTTCTGATGTAGATGCGAGTGTTCACTATTTAGCAAGATTGATTACTTTAGAAGATCTTCAATCAATTATAAGACGACTTTTAGTCATTGCATATGAAGATATTGGACTTGCCAATCCAATGATGGGTGTTAAAGTCGCAAGTGCTTGTGAAAGTGCCTTAAAAGTCGGATTGCCTGAAGCAAGAATCATTTTATCGGTTATTGTTGTAGATATGGCCTTATCTCCTAAATCTAACACCGGATATCTTGCTTTAGATAAAGCCATAGAAGTTTATCAAAATGAAGACTGTGGTGCTATTCCTCCACAAGCAAGCAACCGTGAAATTGCTAAAAATCCTGAGATTTATCAATACCCTCATGATGATGAAAATAGCATCAATGAACAACAGTATTTACCAGAAAAAATTCAGTCACATGTTTATTACATACCAAAAAAAGAGTCTAGTTATGAAAAAGCTTTAGCTGATAGACTCGAACAGTTGGATAAATTAAAACATAAAAAAAGATAAAGCCTTTTTAGAAAGGCTTTTTTTATTCTCTTATTGTAGCAATTTGTTCAATAATATATGATGAAAGTAAAGGTATAAAATATAATCCAAAATATAATCCAATCATACGATATTTATTTTTTAAATTGTTTTTTTTATATTTTACTGCATAGATAGTATTCCCATAAATCATTAAAATACCACCTAGAATTCCATGTGATGTAATTGATACGATAAATAAAGCATAATCATTTTGTGTCACAATATAAAACATTGAAACAATCATCATAAAAAATGATATAAACATCACACTTAATATCTGATTACATAATCTCTTGTATCTTAAGTATATCTCCTTTCGTTGTTCATCTGTTAATTCATCAATCCAGTGCATAGTTTCCCCTCCTATTGTTTAGTCCTTAAGGTAGTATTTAAGGACTTTTCATCAAATTTTATTTATAAATGCCCTTTTTTTATCGTTATTTGAGTGTACATAGATGTTAAGTGTTGTAGAAACACTAGAATGACCTAATAGTTCACTTAAACTTTTGTAGTCAATTCCATTTTCCAAACACGTTGTTGCGAATGAATGTCTTAAATCATGAAATCTTATTTTAGGAAATTTATAATGATTAATGAAAACATTAAAGTGTCTTCTTAATATTCTAGGATCTAATGGATGAAGTTTACCAGTTAAAATAAATGCATTTTCGTCAATGTTATTGTTTAATTGATTCATTAATTCTTCATGAATAGGAATAATTCTTTGACTATTTCTAGTCTTAGGAGTAAGTAATTTTAACTTTGTATTGGCACCATCTTTTATTCTATATACTGTATGATTTACTTCGATATATTTATTTTTAAAATCAACATTTTTATACCTTAAAGCACATACTTCACCAATTCTCATTCCTGTTAATAAAGGAAGTAAAAACCCTAATTTATATTTAATGTTATTATTTTTAATAATAAATATCATTCTGTCGATGTTATTTTTATCTAAATAGTCATTTTGATTTGTGTTTCTATTCGTATTAATATTTTCTTTAATGTACTGAATAATCATATCTTTTTTGGAAGGATATGATTCCAAACTTTGAATCATAATATTAAAAATATCTAGAATATATGAATTAGATTTATTTAAAAGTTGAGATTGACAGTAATCATGAAGCTTAGCGTGATCCAAATCATCTACACATAAGTGACCAAAATAAGGAATAATTTGATTATTTATAATACTATAATAATTAGTATAACTTGAGGATTTAATTTGTTTTTCTTTAGATATTAACCAAGTATCTAACACTAATTTATATGGTTTTAAACTCATTGTAATCCTTTCTAATTCATTATTTTATTGACAATAAAACAATAAATATTTATAATAAAACCGCTATGTCCTTAAATACTACATTAAGGACATTTTATTCTTTTATTAATTATAGAAAGAATTTCTTGTTTTTACTTTTAATAAAATAAAAAAGGCTAAATTTAGCCTTTTTTAGTTAAGTTCTGTTGATATAATGACTGGAATAGTGATTGGACTTCGTTTTGTTTCTTGATAAATGAATCTATTGATATCATTTCTTACATCACGTTTATACTCATTCCAATTAATGTATTTACCTTGTAGATGTTTTTGACTTGTCTCATAAAAGATTTCTTTTACTTTTTCAAGTAATGCTTCTGATTCTTGAACATAGACGAAACCTTTAGTAACAATTTCAACACTACCTAAAATTTCTTTATTTTTAGGACTTACATGTGCAACGATAAGTAACGCACCATCTTCTGCCAATAATTCTCTATCTTTCATAACAAAATCATTTACATCACCAACAGCAGTTCCATCAATTAAGATTTCACCAACATTGATATCGTGACGGCTTACAAATACATCCTTATCTTTATAATTAAATACATCACCATTATCAAGTAAAAATACATCTTCTGCATGATAATTAAGATCAAGTGCTAATTTTCTAACACCATATTGATGTCTATATTCTCCAATAGTAGGTATGATGTATTTTGGTTTTAATAAATTCATCATCATCTTTAATTCTTCTGCTGTAGCATGTGCTGCTGTTAATAATCGTTTATCAATCATTTCTACATCCGCTTCACTTCGATACAGTGTATCTAGTGTTCTTGCTGCCATCTTTTCAGTTCCTGGAACTGGAGCAGTCATTAAAATGATTGTATCTGCATCATTGATTTGAACAAGTCTATCAATTTTCTTGCACATTCTTTGTAACATAAAGAATGGTTCATGTCTGTTACCTGTGACAAGGGCAACAATATTTGGATCATCATTTTTATTTTTATCATCAATAAATTTCAAATTAACTAATGATTCTTTAGGAATTTCTAGATAACCATTAGCTATCGCAATATCTACAATTCTTTGAGCTCTTCGCCCAATGATTGCAATTTTTTTATGATGTTTTAAACTGATATTAACTGCATGCTGTATTTTTCTAAGATCAGATGAGAATAAAGATATAATGATACGACCTTGAGCATTCGCAAATATCGAATTAAGTTTATGATCTAGCGCTTGATTTACACCACCATTAAGGACTAAAGTTGATCCTAATGATTCAGTTAATAAGACTAAGACATTTTTTTCTGCTAATTCATTGATTTTTCTAAAATCGGTTTGATATTTTAAATCACCACTTTGATCAAATGTGAAATCACTTGTATATACAATCACACCATCCATCGTGTGAATTGCAATCCCTACTGACTCTGGAATTGAATGTGTTGTGTTAAAAAATGATACTCTCACATTTCCAAATTTAATAATACTATTTTGACTAATGGTATTTAGCGTATAATCTTCTAATTTTAAATCTGCATCTTTAAGCATATCCTTTAAAATTTGCATCGTAAAGTTTGTTGCGTAAACTGGTACATTTAAATCATTAATTAAATGTGGTACTGCAGCGATATGATCTTCATGGGCATGCGACAAAAAAATACCTTTAATTCGATCTTTTGCTCGAATTAAAATGCGGTAATCGGGAATGATTTCATCAACACCATATAATTCAGAACTTGGATATTTAATCCCTGCATCTAAAATAAATAGGCTACGATCAACTTCAACCACATACATATTTTTTCCATTTTCGCCAAGTCCCCCTAACGAAAAAAATCGTATCTCACTCATATACACACTTCCTTCATAAAGTAACGCTTTTTTATTCATATACATTATATCATGTTTTTCACATTAAACAATGATTTTGTTTTCAGATATGGTATCATAAAATTAGGTGATAACATATGATAAAATACCCAATTAAACGTAAACCACAAATCAAACAAACAAATTATGCAAATCTTGGGATGACGCTTGAATCTGATATTGAACAATCAAATCAATATTATTTAGATAATAATATTGCAGTTATTCATAAAAAACCTACACCAATCCAAGTGGTTAGTGTATCTTATCCAGCAAGAAATAAAGCTAAGATTACTGAAGCTTATTATAAGACACCATCAACAACTGATTTTAATGGTATCTATAAAGGTTTTTATATCGATTTTGATGCGAAGGAAACAAATTCAAAAACATCGATGCCTTTAAAAAACGTCCATCCACATCAAATTGATCACTTAAGAAACGTAGTCAATCAAAAAGGTATTGCATTTCTTATTGTACATTTTAAACAATATAATGAATATTTTTTACTTCCTTTTGACATTTTATCTACATATTGGGATTCACAAAATAAAGATACGGGACGTAAATCCATCCCGTATGAAGTCTTTAAAGAAAAAGCATATTTAATTCAATTTGGTTATCAACCAAGACTTGATTATCTAAAAGTGCTTGATCAATATTTTTTATAACACAAATTGCTCACTTATAGTATAAATACGTTTATGTGTCAACGATAAAATCACATACACAACAATACCTGTTGTAAGAATGTATGTTAAATTATAGCCAAAGCTATATAACCATACATTACCACCAACAAAACTAAAAATACGTGTTGCTAAATTAGGATCAGCATTTCCTGATTCAACTTCTGATATTGCATACTGAATACTACTACTCCATAAAACTACACCACTTAATGTACTAGATATTAGTCTTATGATACTTACAAGAATAACTGATTTAACAAGTCCACTTAATGACTTAAATTGATCTTTAAACAAACCAGATAGTCCAAATGCCATAAATGGTATCACATAATCTAGAAGCACTAATAATAAGATTTGGATTGAATTCCATGATGTACCCGTCCAACTCTCAAGCGTGTCACGAAGAGCTGATAAATAAATCATATAATCTGCTGAAAAATTATATATACCATATAAAAATCCAGCAATTAATCCATATTCAAGCCCACAAATAAGACCAAT
Organism: Acholeplasmataceae bacterium; assembly: GCA_050251655.1. GTDB lineage: Bacteria > Bacillota_I > Bacilli_A > Acholeplasmatales > Acholeplasmataceae > WOFB19. The sequence continues at coordinate 48,841 of JBFWMH010000004.1, read as the reverse complement.
GAGGATCAATGGAATCATGGATATACCAAAAAATTTCCCACCAAATGGCATACTTAAATTTAATCCTGGTACCGCACTCGTAATCAAATCGACGACGACTGCAATTGCTAATAGAATTGCAGTTAAAACTAATTTTTTTAAAGCTTTTTGATTCTTCATCTTTCTTTCCTCCTTAGAAAATAAAAAAATTTCTATGGATTAGCCAAAGAAATTGATAGTTAGTGATATGTTTATCTACACTTATCGACTATCCCTCCGCTGGTATCATCCAGATCAGGTTCTTCGGGTCGACTTTACGTCCTCTCAGCTTATGCTCCCCGTAGTGATCAATAAAAATATAACATGAAATGATATAAATTTCAACAAAGGAGTTTTATTATATGACAGAATTAGAAATTTCCATCTTAATTATCACAGGATTACTTATTCTTATCTTGTTACCTTCTTTTTTACTTGTTAAAGAAGATGAAGTCGTTATTATAGAAAGATTGGGTAAATATTTAAAAACTATTGAAAATCCTGGTGTTTATTTTTTAATCCCACTTATTGATCGTTCAATTGAAAAGTTTAGCAAATCACCCTTCTTCGTAAGTAAAAAAGTTAAAGTGAAAAAAGGATTTGAAGGTGTGACTATCATTACATATAAAATTAAAGTTGTAGATGAAATGCTTTTTGTCTATGGTTCTCTTGATTCACTAGATACAGTGCATGATTTTTATGTTCAATCTAAATCATTAGACAATCAAGCAGATGACTTAGTCGATGAAGTTAAAGCATATGCACTTCAATTCGGTTTTGAGATTCTAGATATTATCAATAATAATCAATAATAATTTTGTGTAATTTTATTGCATTTTTTATAATTTGTGTTATAATATAATCAAAGGAAGTGATTTATATGGATATCACATGGTTTAATGAGAAACCAAAAGATTGTGTTGTAACCATTGGAAATGGAAGTCTAACATTAAATAAACCAGCAACTATGTTTTTTGAAAATGCATACTCGGTTATGCTAGGTGTCAATCATACTGATAAGCTATTATTTATTAAACCTCTTAATAAAGAAAGATCAATGATGCATGACATTCCAGCAAATAGCAAATATAAAATTACCATTCGAAACTCTTATAGCAGAGTTACGAATAAATCATTTTTAGAAGAGATCGTTGATTGGTTTAGTATTGATGTCATCAATACAGTATTTAAATTTAAAGCCAATTGGGATTCTAAACAAGAAGTCTTAACAGTAGACTTAAAGGAGGTATTATAGATGGATTGGTTTCAATGGATGTGGCTAGGTATTTTTTTAGGTGCATTGCTTCTTGAGTTATCAACAACGCATTTAGTAAGTATCTGGATATCTTTAGCAGCTGTACCAACCTATATTCTTTCGTTGCTTAATGTTAACCCCGTTATTCAAATTGTTGTTTTCTTAGTTGTTGCAACACTTTTACTACTTTTCACAAGACCACTTGTAGTAAGTTATTTCAAAACAAATGAGATTAAAACAAACGTTGATTCGGTCATTGGCCAAAAAGCGATCTGTATTGAAAGAATTAGTTCAAACACTGTAGGTGCTGTTCAATTAAAAACACGCGTATGGTCTGCAATATCTGAAGAAGATATAGAAGTAAATGATGAAGTTAAAATCCTTGATGTTGAAGGTGTCAAACTCATCGTACAAAAAATATAAATAAAGGAAGGGATTTATTATGTTATCAAGATTATTACCATCAGTATTAATGAGTACAGGTGGCTGGGCACTTATCATTGTTTTAGCCATATTATTGATTATCGCCATTTCAGGTGTTAAAGTTGTCACTCAAACTAAAAAATATGTTGTTGAACGTTTAGGGGGATATAACCGTACAATGGGTGTTGGGATTAAATATGTTTTCCCAATCATTGAAAGAGTTGTAAACGTTGTTTCACTTAAAGAACAAGTTAAAGACTTTGATCCTCAACCAGTAATTACAAAAGATAATGTAACGATGCAAATTGATACAGTTGTCTTCTTCTCAATTACAGATCCAAAAGCTTATACATATGGTACTGAAACACCTATGCTTGCAATTGAAAAAATTTCTGCAACTACATTACGTAATATCATTGGTGAATTAGACTTAGACCAAACACTTACATCAAGAGATCTTATCAACACAAACATGAGAAAGATTTTAGATGAAGCTACTGACCCATGGGGAATTAAAGTTAACCGTGTTGAAGTTAAGAACATTCTTCCACCTAAAGATATTCGTGACTCTATGGAAAAACAAATGCGTGCAGAACGTGAAAGACGTCAAACAATCTTAATTGCTGAAGGGGAAAAACGTGCAGCAATCTTAAGAGCTGAAGGGGAAAAAGAATCAGTTATTCTTAGAGCAGATGCTTATAAACAAGAAAAGATTCTTCATGCTGAAGGGGAAGCTGAAGCTATCCGTAAATTAAAAGAAGCTGAAGCACTTGGTATTGAACTTATTAAGAATGCTGATGCAGACCAAAATGTACTTACAATTAAAGCGTATGAAGCTTTAGCTAAAGTTGCTGATGGTCAATCAACTAAACTTGTCGTTCCTACAAATATCACTGATTTAGCATCATCAATTATGATGGCTGCAGAATTTGCAAAAACTGATAAAAAAGTTGAAAAATAAAAAGAAAAAAGCGGTGCTATAATAATAGCATCGCTTATTTTTTATTTGAATAGATGATGAGTGGAACTTCCATCTCATCTTTAGTTAAACCTGCGTGATGGCCTTTATACAAGGCTGTTTTTTTAAACTTGAGATAACTATCTGAAATTGCAACTGCAACAAAATCACCAGCAAATTGATCAAGCATCGGATGCTTATTTCCATATCCTATCAATCCGCTTTCAATAAAATCATGTGAAGCATAGAGTTTATATCTAGTTTCAAACATTTTACTAAACATCATTCTAAACTCAAGATGTTTATCATCTTTGACAAAGAATGCTGGTGTTCTAGGTTCTAATGATGGTTTTTTAGATAACATATCATATAGATAAGTTTGTTCTGTAAACTCAACTGGTTTCACTTCAATTTGTCCATGATCAGCAATCACAATAACTAATGTATCAGGATTTAATTGTTTAGAAAAACGATCTAATTGTGCTGACAATGATCTTAGTTCTTCTTTAACTTCCTTGCTTTTTGGTCCAAAACGATGTTCCATATCATCTGGATTAGTCCAATAAATATATGAGAACGTTTTTGAGTTTTGATTTGTTATTTTTTTTACTTCTTCTAGTTGATCACTAAATGTTTCAAAACCACCTGGTTCAAAACTAGGAAATAACTTATACGTTTGAACACTATCATCTGCACGTTTAATATAATCAAAAATCAAATCATGTTTTAAATAAGTTTCTCGATAATTTAACTTAAGTGCTTTATCAGCATCATAATAGTCTTCATTTCTAAAGACAATCGCATAAACGTCATCGTCTTTAAAATATTGAGTCCATCCCAAATAACCACTTTCGTAAGGTGTCTTACAAGTAAGTACTGTATTGGTTGCAGCAACAGTTGTTGGAGGGTAGACTGAAGTGATTTTTTTGATCACATGTTTTTTTAAAAAATCTCTATGTCTTAAATGTTTTTTAATAATATTGGTGCCCATCCCATCAAGCAAAAACAAGCAAACATGCTTATAATTTTTATCTAATTCTTCTTTAAGTTCTGGAATGAGAGGAACATCAGTATGATGTCCATAATGTGCTAAAATCGTGTGTGAAACATTCCATATAGAATTACTATAGTCAGGTTCCATCAATTTCATCTAACAATACCTCTTATTAATTTTTGTTCAACTTTATCTTTTCCTAATATAAGTGAATTTAAAACAAGTTTTTTCGCTTCTTCAATGCCTTTTTGATTAACGTATAACGTAGCAATCACATCGCCTACTTTTATATAATCACCAATCTTTTTGTGTACTTCGATACCAACACTAGGATCAATTAAATCAGCTTTTGTTTCTCTACCTGCACCTAAAATCATTGCAGCTCTACCAATAGACAATGCATCCATATCAACAATAAAACCTTCTTTATCTGCAACTACATCAACTAAATCTTTTGCGATAAAGTCTTCAAAGTGTGATAAAACATCTACATTTCCACCTTGTGCTTTAACAAATGCTACAAATTTATCATAAGCTTTTCCTGATTGAATACTTTCTTCTATCATTGTTCTTGCATCTTGATCGTTATCTGCGATTTGTGCATCGATTAATAATTGACTAGCTATGACTGTAACAACATCCATTAAATCTTTTGGTCCTTGCCCTTTAAGTGACAAGATTGCTTCATAAACTTCTAATGCATTACCAATCTTAAACCCTAATGGTTCATTCATATTTGTTAAAATAGCTGTGACTTTTTTACCTGCTAATTTGCCAATATCTACCATCAGCTGAGCAAGTTCCCTAGCTTCTTCTTCAGTCTTCATGAAAGCACCATGTCCTACTTTAACATCTAAAACGATAGCATCTGCACCACTCGCCAATTTTTTTGACATGATAGATGATGCAATTAGTGGAATAATATCGACAGTTGCAGTGACATCACGAAGTGCGTATAATTTTTTATCCGCAGGTGCAATATGACCACTTTGACCAACGACTGCAATACCAATATCGTTTACTTGATTGATAAAATCTTGAGGGGCTACTTCAACATGGAATCCTTCGATACTTTCTAATTTATCAATGGTTCCACCAGTATGGCCTAAACCTCTACCACTCATTTTTGCTACTTTTGCACCTAAGCTAGCAACAATTGGTGCTAAGACTAAAGTCACTTTATCACCAACACCACCTGTTGAGTGTTTGTCAACTTTAATCCCTTTAATTTCACTTAGGTCCATCACATCTCCTGAATCTCTCATCGATAACGCTAAGTGTGTTGCTTCTTCATGATTCATCCCTTGAAAAAAAATAGCCATCAAAAGGGCGCTCATTTGGTAATCCGGAATATTACCCATAGTATAAGTTTGAATTAGAAATTCAATCTCTTCTTTTGTTAAAATTTCTCCGTTTCGTTTTTTTGTAATCAAATCTATTACATGCATAAGATCACTCCTTAATAATATTTTATCACAAATTTTATAGTTATGTTATAATAGCAACGGTGATAAAAAAATGATAAAACTTGCAATGGTAAGACATGGTCAAACAAATTATAATTATAATGGCTTAGTACAAGGAAGAATCAACATTCCATTAAATGAAAATGGGAGAAAACAAGCGCTTGATTTAGCACACTTTTTAAAATCAGAAAATCATCATTTTGATGCGATTTTAAGTTCTCCCTTATCAAGAGCATTAGAAACTGCAATGGTCATAAAGGACTATCTAGACATGAAACAACCCATAGAGGTTATTCAACACTATGTCGAAAGAGATTTTGGCTTCCTAGATGGACAAACCATTGATAAAGGTAGAGATTTCGTGAGAAAATCTTACAAACAACATCATTCATTTGAAGTCGATCAAGCATTAATATATAGAATCAAAGAACAGACTTATAAACTTCTTGAAACACATGACAATTTAGAACTCATTTGTGTTGCTCACTCGCATGTTATTAAAGCTTTACTTGTTTATAGTGATCCTAAAACTTATAATTTTGCAGATTACTTATTAGAAAATGGAGACATTCTCTATTTTGAAGTAGAACCCAACTGCATTAAACTCATTGAACATAAAAAAAATCCTAAAAGATAAAAAATGCCTGTATGATTACAGGCATTTATTTTTTATTCAAAATCACCATTAACCATATCATAAACCATTTGAGCAATATCAGAAGTTTGCATATCTTTAATGTCTTCATAACGAATTAAAGGATGAACTTTCATCTTTATCACTGTCGATTTAAATGGCCAACGTTTTGGGATTTGAGTCATATTCTTCATTGATATAACAAGCATATTTGTTTTAGCTTTCATCCCTAATTTATAAGCTCCTGGTCGCATTTCAACCATTGATTCAACTTCACGTGTACGAATGCCACCTTCAGGAAATATCAAATAATTCATGCCTTCTTTTGCATTCTTAATTGCTTCAACTAGACCTTTTGCAGTATTTCTATCACTTGATCTATCAATCACCATAGATCCTAAGTACTTTAAGTATTTACCAAGCAATGGATATGACATTACTTCTGATTTTGGTGTAAATGTTGTTGGTCTTTTTAACAATTCAATAATAGGTAATGGATCTAATAATGACTTATGATTTGCATAAGTTGTTAATAATGTTCCTCTAGGAGGAATGTTTTCTTTACCTTCAACATCTAATTTAATTCTAACAAAAAAGTGATTAACTAAATATATGATTTGATAAGCAATATCATTTTTTAATTTGTTGGTTGGTTTTGTTTTTGCCATCCAAGGAAAATTGATATATATGAGCAAAATAACAATCGCTAATGCAAGTGGATAACCCATAATGATTGTTACTGGAATCAGATACCATAAATGCGTCCAAAGATAGACTAAAACAATCATAGAAACATATATAACTAAAAATAATAGTGTAAGCATGTTTTACTTCCTTTCATAGACAGCAAAAATCAAAGAAGGAATGATTTCTTTACTGACTAACTTAAATGCACTTAAATCAAATTTAGGAAAATACACATTTCCTTCATGGTGATTTAAAACATATGTGATATATAATCGATTTGCATATGGAAGTGCAAGTTTATATATTGTTCTTCCACCAATGATGATGATATCTTCATCAGTATTCTTTAAAAAAGTTTGAATATCTTTTACAAGTATGGCATCTTCATATGTTTTGTCTTCTAAATTACATACATAAGCCTTTTTAAAAGGAAGTGGTTTTGTTTTATAATACCCTTTTAATGATTGATAAGTAAGTTCACCCATTAAGACAACTTGTTGATCAACTTTACTTTTATAATATTTTAGGTCTTCTTTATAATGCCATGGTAATTCATTACCTTTACCAATAAGCCAATTTTCGTCCATTGCCCAAATCATTGAAATCATACAGCTACTTTTCCTTTAATTGCAGGATATGGATCATAATCCTCTAATTTGAAGTCTTCAAATGTAAAATCATATAAAGACTTGACTTCTTTATTTAAACTCATAGTTGGACGTTTTTTAGGGGTTCTAGACAATTGTAGATTAATTTGATCCAAATGGTTTTGATAAATATGTGCATCACCTAAAGTATGAACAAATTCACCAACTTCAAATCCTGTCACTTGAGCAACCATCATAAGCAACAATGCATAAGATGCAATATTAAAAGGCACACCAAGAAATATATCAGCGCTTCTTTGATAAAGTTGAAGTGATAGTTTACCATCAGCAACATAAAATTGAATAAGTGTGTGACATGGAGGTAATGCCATGTCAGAAATGTCTGATGGATTCCATGCAGATAAAATCATACGTCTAGATGCAGGATTTTCTTTTAACTCATCTAATATGTATTGAATTTGATCAACACCATTAAAATTTCTCCATTGTGCACCATAAACAGGTCCTAAATCTCCATAAACAGATGCGAACTTATCATCAGTTTTAATTTTTTCAACAAACTCATCCATGGACTCGCCCTTATAATCCTGACTTTTTTTATAAGTTGCATATGGCCAGTCATTCCAAATTCTTACGTTATGATCTACTAAGTATTTAATATTAGTATCACCTTTAATAAACCATAGTAATTCATGAATGATAGACTTCAAATGCACTTTTTTAGTTGTCAAAAGAGGGAAACCATCATTTAAATCATAACGCATTTGATAACCAAAAACTGAATACGTACCAGTTTGAGTACGATCCATCTTAAATGTGCCATGATCTAATACATGTTTGCATAAATCTAAATAGGGTTTCATAGAAACCTCCTTATTTTGCGAGTTCGTATAATGCTTCTGTATAAATAATGATCGCTTTAAAGAAATCTTCTAAATCAATAAATTCATTTTTTTGATGAATATATGTTGGTTTATCTAAAAAGTGTGGGCCAAAAGCAACAGTATTTTTCATCGCTCTTGCAAAAGTACCACCACCAATTGTGATTGGTTGTGCATGTTTATCATGTGAGTGTTTACGATAAACATCCATTAAAGTCTTAACTAGTGGTGAATTTGGATCTTCATATAAAAGTGCTTGATGATTATCAACATCAACTTCAGCAAAATATGGTGCAGCTGCTTCTTTGATTTTTTCTACAACTTCATCAAAGATGACACCGTTAGGGTAACGAAGATTTAAACTAATTTGATATGTATCGCCTAAAGTTTTAATCACACCAAAATTGTTTGTTAAATCTCCCATTTCTTCATCATGGTAAGCAACACCTAATTTTTCACCTAAAAAATCATCAATTAATAAGTCATTGACTAAATCAACGACTGGTGATTTAACATCTGCTTCTTTTAAGAATTTAAATAGCAAATCAATTGCATTGACTCCAAATTGTGGTGTAGAGCCATGAGCTGATTTACCAACAACTTTAATATATACATGATCATCTTCAGTTTTACTTTCACCTTGATAATCATTATTTTCTAAAAATAATGCAAACATACCTGCATAATCCTTTGAAGGTTTGAGTTTAGCTTCAGCATAATCAGGGACCATATTATCTCTGAACCCTCCTTGAACAAATAATAAATCAGTATCTTCTAAAACACCTTTAATAAATATTCTAGAAATACCTTTTTCTGCATAAATAAGTGGAAAATCTGCATCTGGAATAAATCCTGAAACAGGCATTTCTGGATATAAACTAAAATAATGTCTAACACCACGCCATGCAGTTTCTTCATCTGTTCCTAAAACTAATTTAATTCTTTTGGATAATTCAACATTTAATTCCTTAAGGATTTTCATAGCATAATAAGCTGCAATCGTTGGACCTTTGTCATCTTCAGTTCCACGCCCATACATAAGACCATCATGGATTTCAGCACCATAAGGATCATATGTCCAATCGTTTCCTGCAGGAACAACATCTAAATGTCCAATCATTCCAACATATTCTTTTTGATTACCATATTCAATATGACCTGCATAACCATCTAAATTGATCGTTTCAAATCCATCTTTTGCTCCAAGAGCAATCATGTAATCTAGTGATTCTTTGATACCTTCACCAAAAGGTGCACCTTTACGCTTAGGATCATATGTAGTAAGTTCAGAATTAATCTTAATTAACCCTGTTAAATCATCTATAATTTGTTGTTTTCTTTTTAATACTTCTTTTGCAAAATCAAAACTCATAGTTATCATCTCCTTAAATTATTTTAACATAATTTATCGATGTTTTTAAATGAAAAAAGCTCATTTTATTGAACTTTTTCTTCTAATTCTGCATCTGTTTTGTTTGCTGATGATAAAAATGTTACTCTTTCACCAATGACTTCAAGCATATTTATTTTTCTTTCATCCTCAATTTCTAGTTTATAAGTTTGTAATCTTGCTTTTACAGCAATCATTACACCTTTTTTACAATAACTTTCTACTGCTGTAGCAAGTCCTTCCCATAAACTGATTTTAATGAAGTCAGTTTCATATTGACCATCCATATTTTTATAACTTCTTTGCACCGCAATGACAACTTCACTTACTTTTCTACCATCAGGTAAAACTTTGATTTCAGGGTCATGGGTCAATCTTCCAATGAGTATTAACTGATTTAACATATATTCATCTCCTTTTAAGTGCATTATAAAAGGATTATTTCAATTCATCTAATGACACTTTTTAAGATGATTCTTATTAAAAATCAATATTTTCAATCAAAATATATTCACATCTTCTAATCACTTATGAAGCAATGAATATATATAAAAAAAGGACTTAATTTAGTCCTTTTTATAAATAACATAGGCATATGATGCATGAATAAACACATCATATGCTTTTAATATATCCTCAAATTTAATCGATGATATTGTATCAATGACATCAAATAAATGTGCACCTTTATGTATATATTTTCCATACATGTATGCTTTGTGGTCATTTTGATTTAAAGCAAATACAAATTGTCCAATATATACTTTTAGATATCTTTCAAATGCTTCTTTAGTAAGTGATTCATCTTTAACTTCCATAAATTGTTTTATCAAATAATCTTTAAGTTCTATAGGATTTTTTGAATCAGCAAACACAACAAAATGACCAAAATGACCTTCAAATGTTTGCGACATATAGAAATTCTTATTAATCTTTTGCTCACTTAAAAGTTGGTGATAAAGCATTGATGATGGTCCAAGTATAAGATTAAATAGCAATCCATAAATCATTTCTTGTTTGATTTGTTCTAAACCTGTTTTATATTTTAATGGTAATTTATAGCCAAGTACCATTTTTGAAATCGAAACATCTTTGACTTTAATTGTTTCTTTAGTAACAACAGTTTTAGGTTCATATGCATATTTTATTTTTGGAAGTGCTTCTTTTGTGCTTTGATCATACGCCCTAAAAAATGCCTTCATCTGTTTGATATCAATTTGCCCAGATATCACTATCAAGCGATTAGATGGATGATAAAAATGACGATGAATTCTATTTAAAACATCTTTATCAACTTCTTTAATAGAATCTAAGGTACCACCTATATCTTCTTTAAATGGATGATTTTTATACATTGCTGACATTAAATCCTGATAGATAACATTTTCAATATCATCTAAATACATTTTTAATTCTTCAGCTATGATTTTTTCTTCAGCAATAATGTTCTCATCTGTAAAATAAGGTGTATCTAACATATCTAGTAATAATTTTAATGCATCTTCTACATGAGATGTCGCATTAAATAAATATGAAGTTTGTTGATAGGAAGTCATCGCATTCGCATCAACACCTAAATTAGAAAATTCTATAAAGGCATCACCATAAGGCATAGCGAAAATTTTATGTTCCATAAAATGTGCACTTCCTGCAGGCAATTTATAGTTTGTCTTATCAATAACATAATCAAGATGATTCGAACCATAAGGCATACTTAATTCAACATAAGTTGAAAAATAAGGTGTTTCTTTTTGTAACATGTGAACTTGCATGCCATTTTTTAATTTTAATATATATACTTTTTCGTTGAATCTCTTATCTTCTTTAATGATCATGATTATCACCTGTAAGTACATAAACTGTATTTAATTTTAGTTTTTTATGTGCAAGTAAGACATCTTCAAAAGATACATTTAGATATTTTTGAATCTTTTCTTCCATCGTTAGATTTGTTCCATAAAGATCATCATAAAATGAACGACTTGTCATCGCCCCTTGATCATCATAACTGCTTTTTATTTGATGTGTAACAAACTGTTTCGCTAGTTCTAATTTTTCTTCATTAAACTCATAGTCTAATGGTGATTCAATCATTTTCTTCATATGAAAAATAGCCTCATCTGTTCGCTTTTGATCAACACCGCTAGAGATGATCATAACACCTTGTGTCGCATCATAAGAAGATCTTACATCATAACATAAACCCATTTCTTCTCTAATGATTTTAAACATAAGACTTTCCACATAACCACCAATCATTAAATCAAGCATGATAGCCGCTTCATATAACGAGTCATTTCTAAAAATAGGAAGTTCATAACCTATTTTAATCATTGACTGCTTCATATCGATTGTTTCAATAACATCTTTTGGTTCATTAAAAAGAATTTGTGAAAATTTTATTTTATGATTTATATTTTGCTCAAACACTTCAAGTTTTTTAAGTGTCTCTAGATCACTTGTATATCCATTGATATAAATACTGATGGTATTTGAAGAGATTACATCTTTAAAATAATCATACATGTCTTCAAGTGTGATCGCTTCAATATCGCTTTTATATCCACTTTGTGGATAACCAAAAGGATGTTTACCATAAAAAGATTCATTAAATTTAGTATTTGCATAAAGTCTTTTTTGATCTTTAATTGAATCCCATTGCTCAATAAGCATCCGTTTTTCTTCATTAAATATCTTTTCATTAAATAATGTTTTTCGATCAAGCATGTCTAAAAACAAATCGATTGTATCTTTTAATAATGTTGATTCGTTGACGATTTGCGGATTGACGATTTGACATGCAATGTTAATCACATTAAGATTTGCAAGATAATATGTTCTTCCACCCAATAAAGCACCATATAAGTCTTGTAAATGTTTACTCATATCAATTCTTGTATTCAATTTTTCTGTATGTGATGTAAGCAGTTTGGGTAATAAAAAACGATACGCTCGCTTTTTAACATCATCATAATCGATCATGTAAAGACTGATTTGTATCGTTTTAAAATCGCTTTGAATAAATTTCATTAAATACTATTTAAAGCTACTTCCATCATATGTGTGAAAGCTTCTTGTCTTTCTTGTGCAGTGGTTGCTTCATGTGTAACAAATGAATCAGAAACAGTCAATAAACAAGCTGCTCTTTTACCTAATGCTTTTGCATTTGCAAATAAAGCAAAACTTTCCATTTCTACAGCTTCTACACCATATTTTTCAACAAGCACTTTATAATCATCACCTTTAAGTCTATAAAAAACATCAGATGAATGGATAACTGAAGGTCTTACTTTAATACCTGTTTTTTCACTTGCTTTTAAAATTTTATTATTTAAAGCTTTATTTGCTTTTAGTTTTTTACTTGAAGTGACACCCATTGTCTTCGCATATGATGACTCAGAGACTGCTTCTGTTGCAAGTAACACATCATAAATCTTTAGTTCAGGACTATAAGCACCACATGAACCAATTCTAATAATGTTTTCTACACCATAAAAATTAAATAATTCATATGAATAAATACCAATACTTGGCATACCCATACCAGAACCAAAAACTGTAACTCTTTTTTTACCATAGTATCCAGTATATCCAAACATATTTCTTACGCCATTGATTTGAACAACTTTTGTAAGATATGTTTCAGCAATAAATTTTGCTCTTAATGGATCACCAGGCATTAATACTGTTTTTGCAATTAAATCTTTGTTATCTAACTCAATATGAGCTGTTGGAATCATTATTTTTTCCTTCTCTTTCCATAATTTGTACGCCATTTGAAGTCCCAATACGTGTTGCACCAGCTTCAATCATCACCATGGCTTGTTCGTATGTTCTAACCCCACCGCTCGCTTTAACTTCAGCGTTATCTTTGACTGTTTCTTTCATTAAGCGCACATGTTCAACTGTTGCACCATTTGTTCCAAATCCAGTCGATGTTTTGACAAAATTAGCACCTTCATGAACTGCAATTTCACATGCTTTAACAATTTCTTCATCTGTTAGATAACATGTTTCTAAAATCACTTTAACAACAAGTCCATCAGCGGCCTCAACAACACCTTTGATTTCTTCATGAATTGTATGATAATCCTTTGCTTTCAAAGCCTCTACATTAATGACCATATCTAATTCTTCTGCACCATCTAACACTGCTTGTTCTGCTTCATATCTCTTGACATTTGGTTGATGAGTACCGTGTGGGAAACCAATCACTGTACAGGTTAATACAGTTGTTTTTTTAAGTTTGTGATTTGCATGTTTTACCCAAATTGGATTAACACAAACACTCTTAAAATCATATTTGATTGCTTCCTCAATTAATTGATCAATTTGTGCTTTAGAAACATTAGCACCTAATTTAGTGTGATCAATATGTTTGTTTAATAACATTTTCTTTCGCTCCTTTTCTAGATTTGAATCTATGTATTTGATTCGAAAAATGTTTTACTAAAACGCCTGTTAAAAATGTTAATACGATGGTAAAAAGACCTATTTGCTCAAAGACATGACCATAAATAAATCCTAGGATGAATGCAGCAATTAAATAACTACCATCAATCAATATTTTTGTTATAGCGATATTACCTATTTTTTTATCAAGTGCCATCAGTAAACTTTCAAATGGTGAAGGTCTATGACCAGACATTAATGTCATTGATACACCAAAGCTGATAATAATAACACCAAATGATGAAAGAATGAGTCTTTCATGCAATTGATCATAAATGTTAATGGGTACATAATTAAATGCCCATTGCCACATATCAATGAAATTACCTACAATAAAAATGTAGATTAAACTGATAAATACTTTTTTATCTTTAGAAATCAAATATGCTAACACTGCAGCAAACGTCCCATTTAAAATTGCAACGCGACCAAGTGTAATGATATTTGAGTCATCTTTAATCAGTTGTGTTAAATAATAATTAAAGGCATCCATTGATCCTGCACCAAGTTTTGCATTAATGACAAATACAATCCCTAGTGATAATACAATGAATCCTATAATATGTTCTACTAATCTCATATTTAATACTAATCAATCATAAATCGTAGTTCAGCACGTTTAAATTGATCATCCATATCCTTAAGTTTCGCTTTTTTGATGATTTTATGAACTTTTTTCGCTGTTTTTTTAGTCATCACTTTTGTTCCTTTAATAAAACCTGGAACATCAATTAAATATTTATCAATCAGTTCAAAAACTTCTTTTGCATCAAAAACTTTAATCGTTTGATCAACTCTATAAAAGATATAATCTAAATCTATTGGAAATAAAGTTAATGTATGTTCTTTCCATTCTATCGCTAATGCCAGTTTTTTATTATTTGTTGTTAAAAAATGATATCTTGGCACATAAGTATTAAGTTCTTGATAATACTTTTGTAACTCTTGATAGTCGTCTAAATAACGATAAATTAAATGAAGTTTATCAGTAGATAAATAGTAATAATCATTTAAGATGATTGGATTTTTTTCCATATAAGCATCTTTTAGCATGGTAAACACTTTGAAGACTGTATCCATCTTAAATGCTAATACATTTTCAAACATTTCATTATAGATTGCAAAATTAAATCTTTCACTTACTTTTTTGGCAAGTTCAAAAACTTGTAGTGCAACATAATTAGGTGTTAAAATTGGCAGTTCCAAATGAAAATTCAAGTCTAAAAACTTAGGATTTAATCGATAAATATCAGGCACTTGAGATTTTGGTGTCATCATAAAAAGTGCTTTATATCCAAGTCTAGGATGGACATAGATAAATCTGACACTTTGTTCATCCATTTCAACTTTAAACCCCTCAATGTTTTCAAAGAAAACAATCAGTTGTTCTAAATCGATTTGTCTCGTTTTTTCTTTAAAAAAATGTATATTGAATTGTGCCATTTTTTCACCACCGCTCTTTGTTATATTTTAACATAGAAACCAAAGATTAACAATTGATTAAGAATTTAGTATTTGATTTAATCTTTCGTAGTTTGTTCGATCAAATTGAAGAGGTGTAATTGAAATGTAACCTTCTTCAAATGCTTGAACATCTGATTCTTCATGTTCTGAATAATTAATGATACTTCCTTTAATATGATAGATGTCAGGTTTTTCACTTTTCACAAACTCTGCATGTTGCAATCTTAACCCTTGACGTGTAATTCTGACACCTAAAGGTTTTGCATAAGTTGCTTTTGGAAAATTAATATTTAAGATACCTGAACCCATATATAGTTTTGTATCGATGATTTCATCGATAAGTTGAACTGTTTCATCATATAAATATGGTAATTCTATCGTAGGTGCGGAAATCGCAATTGCATCAACACCTAAAATTTTAGCTTCTAGAGCAGCTGCTACTGTTCCTGAATAGAACACATCTTTAGCAATGTTAACACCATAATTAATCCCAGATACAACTAAATCAAAATCAACATTAAACAATTTTAATCCAAGTCTTGTTGAATCCGCTGGTGTTCCATCGACAACAAGTGTCGCTTTAGAACCCATAATTGGTGTTGTAAAAAAAGTTTCAATACGTCTAGAAAACGTAATCGCATGACTTTTACCACTTTGGTGGTTTTTTGGTGCTGAAACATAAATATTCCCAAAAGGTTGAAGTGCTCTGACTAGTATTTTTAGCCCCTCTGCTTCATATCCATCATCATTAACAACTAAAATATTCATGATTTTCTCCTTATTTATTTACTCACAACTGAGTGACATCTATCACATGTACCATCTTCATGGACATGATCAACAATATTCCAACATCTTGCACAAGTTTCACCTTCTGCAACTTTTACTTTAACTTGAAGTTGTTCACCTAGCGTAACGTTTACTTTTGAAACGATAAGCACTTGATGTAATTTCATATCAAGCATATCAATCGCATCTTTTTGTGCTTGTGTAACGACTAAATCAACTTCTGCTTGTAGTGATTTACCAATTTGTTTTTGTGTTCTTGCTTCTTCTAATTCTTTTAAGACAACTGTTCTTAAACTATAGAATACATCAAACGCTTCTAACACTGGATGATTTTCACGATGTCCACGTTCTGGCATACGTTCTAAGTAAATATTAGCCTCATTTTGCTTAGGTAAGTAACCATAAGCTTCATGTGTTGTATGAGGAATGATTGGTGTTAATAATTTAAGCAATCCTAATAAAATATCATATAGTGTTGATTGAACACTGACTCTTTCAAAATCTTTTTCAGCTAAAATATATAAAATATCTTTCGTGTAATCAAGATAATAAGCACTAAGTTCATTTGTCATAAATGGGACGATAGAACGATAAACTTTATCAAATTGATAATTATCATAAGCATCTAAACATTCATTGACGATATCTTGAAACTTAAGCGTCATGACACGATTTAATTGACCTCTCATCGAGTAACCAATGTAGTCTTTATCTGGATCAAAATCAGAAATATTTCCTAAAATGAAACGAATTGTATTTCTAATCTTACGATAACTTTCAGCGATTTGTTTCATCATATCATCCGAGTTTTTAACATCTGATTGATAATCTACAGAAGCAACCCACAATCTTAATAAATCAGCCCCTTGTACATTCATGACTTTGATTGGATCTACTGTATTTCCTAATGACTTACTCATTTTTCTTCCTTGAGGGTCAAGTGTAAATCCATGTGACACTACGGCTTTATAAGGCGCACGACCAGTTGTTGCAACACCTGTGATAAGTGATGAGTTAAACCAACCGCGATATTGATCTGATCCTTCTAAATATAAATCTGATGGATATGGCATATCATTTGCTTCAAGTAATGTATGTGAAGATCCAGAATCAAACCAAACATCCATGATATCCATTTCTTTTTTAAATAATCCATTTGGACTACCTTTATGTGTATAACCTTTTGGAAGTAAGTCTTTGGCTTCTCTTTCATACCAAACATTTGAACCAAATTCAGCAAATAATTCACTGATATGACTTAAGACTTCTTGTTCTAATATTGCATCTCCATTTTCCGCATAGAAAATAGGAATTGGAACACCCCAAGCTCTTTGTCTTGAAATACACCAGTCCTCACGGTTAATGACCATATTTGATAATCTCACTTCACCCCATGATGGTAGCCATGTGACATCTTTAACTGCTTTTAATAAATCATCTTTTAATTTATCAATACTTGCAAACCATTGTTGAGTTGCTCTAAAAATGACTGGTTTTTTAGTGCGCCAATCATGTGGATATGAGTGATTGAATTTTTCTGCTTTAAGTAAAATACCTAATTCATCAAGTGCAGCAATCACTTCATCATTTGCTTTTTCGTAAAACATACCACTAAAGCGTTCGCCAGCTTCATCAGTCATAAACCCACGATCATCAACTGGACATAAAATATCTAATTTATATTGGCGCCCAACACGATAATCATCTTCCCCATGACCTGGAGCCGTATGAACTAAACCTGAACCATCTTCATCAGTGACATGCTCGCCAAGGATGATAGGTGAAACACGATTATATAATGGGTGAACATATTGTTCTAATTCTAATTCGCTACCTTTAAATGTATCTAGGACTTGATATGATGACCAACCTAATAAACCTTTAAGTCTTTCTAACAATGATTGTGCAACAACATAAGTCTTATCTAAGACTTTAACAGTGACATAAGTCATATTTGGATTGACTGAAATTGCTAAGTTTGCAGGAATTGTCCAAGGTGTCGTTGTCCATATAAGATAAGACACACCTTTTAGTTTTTCATTTTCTGTTTTTGCAGGAAATGCCACATAAATTGATGTTGAAGTGTGATCTTGATATTCAATTTCTGCTTCTGCTAATGCTGACTCTGATGATGGTGACCAATAAACAGGCTTTAACCCTTTATAAATCAAACCTTTTTCGACCATTTTAGCAAACACTTTAATTTGACGCGCTTCAAAATCCTTAGTTAATGTGATATATGGATGATCCCATTCACCTAAAACACCTAAGCGTTTAAATTGTACTTTTTGTCTTTCAACTTGTTCCATCGCATAATCATAGCATAATTTACGATACTCAAAAAGCGGCATTTCTTTACGTTTAATGCCTTTTTTTGCAAGTGCTGTTTCAATTGGGAGTCCATGTGTATCCCATCCAGGTAAATATCTAGCTTTTTTACCAATCATTGATTGATATCTGACAACAAAATCTTTTAAGATTTTATTTAAAGCATGTCCTAAATGGATATCGCCATTTGCATAAGGTGGACCATCATGTAATACAAATGGTTCTCCATCCTTATTTTTTTCTAATAATTTGTTATAAAGATCAAGTGCATCCCATTCTTTTTGAAATTCCACTTCTCTTTGGCCTAAATTTCCACGCATTGGAAATTCTGTGTTAGGCATTTTTAATGTGTCTTTAAAATCCATGATTAAATCCTCCTTGATTTTTCATATAAAAAAGTCCTTAGACAAATATCTAAGGACGAATATTTCCGCGGTACCACCTTAGTTCTAGAAAACTTTCTAGCACTCAATTTATAAAATGCTCAAAGGTGATATCATCTAAGTGTTTGTTTACTGGCTTTCACCATACCCAGCTCGCTTAAAACCTTAACTTAAAGGATGTGTTCTTCTCATCGCATGATTTAATTATTCTACAATTTCTTTTAAAAATTCTTCTATTGATCCATCTTTATAAACGTCTTTGTTTGCAAATAAGAATACTTTTTCTTGAATATGAACGATTTCACCAGTCATTGCATAAACAACGCCTGAGAAAAACGCGATCACTTTATTTGCTTGATCAACATCTAGTGGTTCAAAATTTAAAATAAGAGGTGCACCAGCAATCATTTGATCTGCTAAATTCGTTAAATAATGATCATCATCTGAATTAAGTTTTTCGAAAATAATTTTATCGTAGGTTGATTCAACAACTTCTTCTACAATATCTTTTGATTTTTTCTTTTTTGAACCAAATGCCATGTTGCCTCCTATCACAATATGGATTTAAAAAAGCGTCCAATCCTTAAATGTGTCGCATGATGTTTTATCGCTAATTCGTAATCATCACTCATACCCATTGAAAGATATGGATATTGGTATTTCGTTTTTAAATCATAAAGTTTTTTAAAGATCTCTTCAGTTTTTATGGGGTCATTTGCAATCCCCATTGTCATAAAACCGACTACATTAATTTTATCATAATTTTTAATTTCTAAAAGAAATTCATCCAAATTTTCTAATAATATACCACTTTTTTGAGTTTCTTCTCCAATATTGACTTGAATCAAACAATCAATTTTATGATTTGCATATTTTTGAATCGCATCTCTTAAGGAATTTCTATCAAGTGTATGTAGCATATCAATCTGATTGATCATTTCTTTGACTTTATTCGTTTGAAGATGTCCAATAAAATGCCAAGTGATGTCATAATCTTTTAAATCTTCCATCTTTTTTAGCATATCATAAACTTTATTCTCACCAAAATCATGATAACCCTGGTTATAAATTTGAATCATTTCATCAGTTGTATAGTATTTTGATGCGCATATGATTTTATATTGATCACTTTGTTCAATCATACATTAAATCTAAAAAGCATAATATCACCATCTTTGACGATATATTCCTTACCTTCTAATCTCACACGCCCATGCTCTTTAGCTGCTTGAGGTGTTTTGTAAGTCATTAAATCATCATAAGCAAGTGTTTCAGCTTTAATAAATCCTCGTTCAAAATCACTATGAATAATGCCAGCACATTCTGGTGCCTTCATGCCTTTGACAAACGTCCATGCTCTAACTTCTGGTTCACCAGCTGTAAAATAAGTCGATAAACCAAGTAAATCATAGCTTTGTTCAATGACTTCATCAAGTCCTGAACGTGTTAATCCATATGCTTCCATAAAAGATGCTTGTTCATCTTTATTTAAAGATGCAATTTCCATTTCTACTTGAGCAGAAATGAAGACCACTTTAGTGTTTGCTTTAGATGCAAAACCCATCATCTCTTCGTAATGAGGATTTAATTTAGGATCTGATACTTCATCTTCACTAATATTTGCAATATAAAGCATTGGTTTTAATGATAATAAATTAAAACTTCTAATCATCTTTAATTCTTCTTCAGTGAAATCTAAATCTCTTGGATTAATTTCCTCTTCAAGTGCATTTTTAATTTTCTTTAAAATATCATATTCAAAAATAGCTTCTTTAACTTTTGCTTTTGCTTTTTTCTCTAATTTAACAATACGTTTATCGATCACTTCTAAATCAGCAATATTTAATTCTAATTGAATAGTTTCAATATCTCTAACAGGATTAACTGAACCTTCAACATGTGTAATATTGTGATCTTCAAAGAGTCTAACGACTTGACATATTGCATCTACTTCTCTGATATGAGATAAAAATTGATTCCCTAAACCTTCACCCTTAGAAGCACCTTTAACAAGACCTGCAATATCAATAAATTGATATGCAGTTGGTACTACTTTTTTAGGTTTATATATTTTTTCTAATTCATCAAGTCTTGTGTCATTAACAAAAACCATGCCTACATTAGGCTCAATCGTAGCAAACGGATAGTTAGCAGCAAGTGCTTCAGTTTTTGTAATGGCATTAAATAATGTAGATTTACCAACATTAGGTAATCCAACAATTCCAGCTTTTAACATATATACATCATTCCTTCATTAAAAAAGGCTTTCGCCTTTTATAAATTTGTTTTTTTCTTTAACCAAGATGGTAAATTTCTAGATTTAGGACCTTCAGAAACTTCTTCCTCTTCGTCATCTTCTTTATTAATCAAACCATCATTTGTAAGTGTTAATTGTTCACTTGAAGTTTTATTAAAGATTTCAGATGCTAAATTTTCAATGGTTGAACCTTTAGCTTTTAATTCATAACCAGTAGCAATGACAGTAACGATCATTTCATCATCCATTTCATTATTTACAGTTGTACCATAGATAATGTTAAGACTTCGATCAGTCGCATTTCTAATTTCACTTAATGCTTGTTCTGTTTCAAAAAGTGTGATGTTTGTACCTGAAGTAATATTAACAATAGCATCAGTTGCACCATCTATTGATACTTCTAATAATTTAGAATGAATCGCTTTTCTAGCAGCTTCAATCGCTCTATCTTCACCAGATGCAATACCAATACCCATCAGTGCAGTACCTTTATTTTCCATAACGGTTCTAACATCCGCAAAGTCAACATTAATTAATCCAGGAATAGCAATAATTTCTGCAATCCCTTGAACCCCTTGTCTAAGCACATTGTCAGATTCTCTAAATGCATCTAATAATTGTGTTGTTGGGCCAGATACGGCAAGTAATCTCTCATTTGGAATAACAATTAAAGTATCTACATGAGGCTTTAATTCTTCCAATCCATACACTGCAGCTTGCATACGAGCTGGTCCTTCAAATGTGAATGGTTTTGTGACAATACCAATCGTTAGACAACCAAGTTCTTTTGCTTTTTGAGCAATCACAGGTGCTGCTCCAGTACCAGTGCCACCACCCATACCGGCAGTAATAAAGACCATATCTGCATCTTTTAATACTTCTTCAATTTCATCAATAGATTCAAGTGCTGCTTCTTTTCCTACATTTGCCTTAGCACCTGCACCTAATCCTCTTGTCAAATATTTACCAATTTGAACACGCGTTTCAGCTTTAGAAACTTTAAGCACTTGTGCATCTGTATTTACAGCAACAAAAGAAACACCTTTAACATCGTTTTCAATCATACGATTAATTGCGTTTCCTCCACCGCCACCAACACCGATGACTTTAATGACAGGTTTTTGATTAAAGTTATTATCTTCGCCAAATACCATGCGTATCCCTCCTTAAAATAACTAACTATATTTTACACGAATTTTGTTACAAAATAAAGCGAATTAGCGCTTTTTAAAGTAATTTGTCTTTTTCATCATTTCTTCTTTATAGTCTAATAATCGGTCTTCTTTAATAGCTTGTCTTATTTCTTTCATTAAATGTTTTAAATATGCTAAATTTTGATAAGTGACCAATCTCATACCTAATATTTCATTTCCCTTAAAGAGATGTCTAATATAACTTTTCGTATATTTAGATACTGGTGTAACTAAATTAGGGTCTAGTTGAGTGTAATCTCTTTCGTATGTTTGATTCTTAATGACGACTTTACCAGTTGTGGTTAATGCTGATCCGTGTCTTGCAATTCTTGTAGGAAGTACACAATCAAACATATCTATACCATTGATGACATTTTCTACCAAATCATCAGGTGCACCAACGCCCATTAAATATCTTGGTTTATCAAATGGTAGAATTGGATTTAAATATTTTGTAATCTCATACATTTCTTCTTTGGTTTCACCGACAGATAAACCACCAATCGAGTAACCAGGGAAATCCATTTCAATTAATTTTTGTGCTGAATATTTTCTTAATTCTTTGTCTAAACCGCCTTGGACAATGCCAAATAATGCTTGATCAGTTGATAATACATCTTTGCCTCTTTGTGCCCATCTTATCGTACGATCAACAGAATCTTTCATATATTCATATGTTGCATATGGTGGTGGACATTCATCAAAACTCATAATGATGTCTGCACCTAAATCTTCTTGTATCTTTATTGAATCTTCTGGGGATAGAAATAACTCTGAACCATTTTTATGATGTTTAAATTTCACACCTTCTTCAGTGATTTTTCTCATATCTGTTAAAGAAAACACTTGATAACCTCCACTGTCGGTTAATAGTGCCCCATCCCATTGCATAAATCCACGAATACCTCCGTGATCTTTAACAACATCATTTCCTGGTTGAAGCCACAAATGATATGTGTTACCTAAAATAAGGCCTTCACTTACTTCTTTTATTTCTTCAGGTGTTAATGTTTTAACAGTTGCTTGAGTTCCAACCGGCATAAAAAAAGGCGTTTCAAAAACCCCATGAGGTGTTGTTAATCTTCCCAGTCTTGCACCTGATTGTTTACATACATGTAATACTTCAAATTTTATACTCATTTTATCATCCTTTACGGTTGTAATTATAACATAACTTTGTTAAAATATTAAAGTATTTATAAAGCTGTATCCTAGATTAACCAGCTTTAACAAAACAAGGAGACAAAAAATGAATAAATTGTATTTAAAAGACCTCATTTTTCAAGCATTAATTGGGGCAATTTATGTGGTATTAGTACTTGTATTGATCCCTATTAGCTTTGGACAAGTTCAATTTAGAATTGCTGAAGCTTTACTAGTATTCGTATTCTTTAGTAAAAAGCATATGATTGGATTATTAATAGGTACGTTTGTAGCAAACCTCTTCTCACCAGAGTCATTTGGATTTTATGATGCTATGTTTGGTACTCTAACATCTGCAATTGCTATTTACTTAATGTTACTTTTTAAAAACCATAAGTTTATTGCTATGTTATTTCCAGTACTTCTTAACGCATTTTATGTAGCTACATTATTAAATGTGATGATTCTTGTCCCATTTTGGTTATCTGTGTTAACTGTAGGTCTTGGTGAAGCAGTTGTTGTCTATTTAGTGGGTTTACCCCTTTATCACATGTTAAATAGAAATCAAGGTTTTGTAGAAATCATTTCATAAAATAAGAAGACCCATGAGTACTTACTCATCGGTCTTTTTTTATCGTATAAGGTACGAATTTTATCTCTTCATGATATCGTTGATGTTTTCTTAAAATCGAGTCATGTAATTCATCTAAATAAATACCTGCAGGTTCATATTGACATTCAATAGCGATTGATCCATGAACACCATGGTGTTTATCACTGATTAATACATCATGATCTGGATAGTCATGTGTATATATCACAACACTAGGGTAAGTCGAATAAATGTCTACACCTATTCGATCCTTGATTTGCTTAAGTTGAACAATAGGACCTCTATCTTTAATCACATCACTAAATGCAGTATTAAGACCTTTAATCCCGCTTTGATTTAATGTTTTTAAAACATCATTAATCGGTTTAAAATCAAGCAAGTCAAAGGGTGTTTGATCGACTTGCTTTTCTGATATTGGTTTAAATGATTGATCAGTTTCTATATATTTATTTGCAAGTACTTTAATCAAAGTATCATCTAAATTTTGTTTATCTTCATTTAAGTTGAAATAGATATGATTAGTAATATTGCATAACGTATCTTTTGTCGTTATTGCATCATAGGTTATGGTTAAAGCACCATACTTATTTAATGAATAAATCACATCTAGTGTAAGTTCACCTGGATATCCACCTTCTAGGTCTTTTGAGACATATCGTAGTGTGATATTAATTTGTTGATCAATATAAGTATAACTAATAAGTTCAAAAGTTTTAAATGAAAACCCATCATCTCCACCATGAATATGAACATCATTGTGTGATGTTTTTTTAATTTCAAATAGATGATCATCAATTTTAAAATGTGGTGGAAATAACCGTCCACTCGTACGACCAATTGTTTTTCCATAATAAGATCTAGATTGTAAATAATCATCTAAAGATAGTGGTCTTTGCAATAGTTGACGACCCTTATAGATAAAATCAAAAATACCCGCACCATATGTCGATATCACAACTTTGGTATGATGCTGATTTAATTCAATCAATTTCGTTTTTCCAATCGCTGAATCAACTTCAATCATCTTAATTCTTTTTTGCATATAAAATAACCTCTATTTTATTTTTTTATGTGCAATTGCCATAGGCAAACTATCAAAGTTCTCTTTTGATACTTTTTCCCAAGTAGGAACATATGAGTCACTTAATAGTCTAACTTCATATACATCCATATGCCAAATCATATGAGTAAACACATGTTTATATAATCCTAAATGTTGAATGATTTCAATGTGCATACCTTGGGATTCCAATTCAGCAATGACTTGATATATAGATTCAGATTCAAATTGAGGATAGACATACATGTTTTTTAGTAGTTCCTCAGTTCGTTTATATAAATAGATGGATGTATCATCTTTGATCACTAAAGTGATATAATTGATTTCCTTTTTATCTTTTAGCTTAGAAAGAACGGGGCGCTCGCTTTGAATGCCTAATTCATATGCTAAACAATGCTCTTGCAAAGGACATATATCACATTTTGGCTGTTTAGGTCTACATATGGTTGCACCTAATTCCATCATCGCTTGTGTGTATATATGTGGTGTTGCTTGTTCTATATAAGATTGATTTATGCTATTAAGTTCTTTTTTATGTGATTCGATGCGCATATCTTTATCAATGTTTAAATATCTAGAAAGTACTCTTATAACATTGCCATCTAGTGCACTATAAGGCTTATTATATGCAATAGACATAATCGCTCCTGCTGTGTATAAACCGATACCCGGAAGTTTTAATACATCTTCATATGTCTTAGGAAATTTAGAATCAAATTGACTCAAGATCACTTGAGCAGCTTTTTGCATATATCTAAATCTTCTATAATATCCTAGACCTTCTACAGCTTTATGTAGCGTTAGTTCATCAGTTTCTGCTAATGATTTAACATCTGGATATAAACCAATAAAGCGCTCAAAAAAAGGAAGAACGGTATCAACTTGAGTTTGTTGTAACATAATCTCACTTACCCAAATTTTATAAGGTTCTTTCGTTTCTCTAAATATTAATTTTCTATGATTTTTTTGATACCAATCTTCAAGCCTTTTAATATTCATTAAATATCCACTTCTCTAATACCACAATGCTCAATGACATCATCGAAATTTGTCACTGCTGAGATAACAATACCATGACATACAACAATCACTTTTTTATATGTTTTATATTTCATGAGTGTTAGTTCAACACGTTTTTGAACATCTTCATAGGTTTCAAATCGATGTTTATCACCTATTTGATGAACACCTCTGTTTTTTAAATACTCTTCGAAGGATCCATTTGTTTCATCATCAAAGATGTAACCTTCATCTGGATTCCATTCATGTAACTCATTTTCAACGGTTAATTTTATACCTGTAACTCTTGAAATGATTGCAGCTGTTTGAAGTGCTCTTGTATAGGGTGAAGAAACAATAATTTCTGCTCCCTTTAAAATTTCATTTTTTGCTACTTCTTCAGCTTGATCTACACCATTATCGGATAATTTCCCAAAATTATAACCAATACTTTTGTTCCACTTGACTGATACTTCATCATATCTTGGTTCCCCATGTCTAATAAAAATAAAATGTGTTTTCATAAGCGCCATCCCTTCATTTTTATTATAACATAATGTGATAAGCAAAATCATTTAACATATTCAAATTAAATGTTATAATTTACGCGTATAAAAGGAGGGTATCATGAACGTATTTACAGAGAGAAAATCCATAAGAAATTATGATGCTAATGAAAAAATATCAAAAGAAACTTTAACACTTATTTTAGAAGAAACCCTGCGTGCACCATCATCTATGAACATGCAACCTACTAGATTAGTTGTTATTGAAAGTGATACATACAAAGAGAAATTAAAACCTGTTTTATTTGGGAATCAACTTCAACTTGAAACATCTTCACATATGATTTGTTTATTTACAGATTTGAAAAAATATGAGTATGCAGAAAAAATATATACAACTGCTTATGAACAAGGCATTATGCCTAAAGATGTGATGGAACGTCAAATAAGAAATATCACTAACATGATTGATGATCTTGATTTAAAGCAAGTTGAACGTACAGGTGTATTTGATGGTGGACTATTTGCAATGCAACTTATGCTTGTTGCTAAATCACATGGATATGACACATGTCCAATTGGCGGTTTTAGACATGATATGCTTGCTGAAGTTCTAGATTTAGACAAAGACCGTTATAAACCATTACTTATCATCTCAATTGGTAAAGCAAATGAGTCTGGTTGGGCTTCAATAAGATTGCCATTAGAAGATATTGTAACTTATAAATAAAAGAAAAGGCTTAAATAAGCCTTTTTTTTATATATCATATTTAGATGAAATTTCTGAAGGTGTCTTTCTAAGAAGTCTTGAAATAGGCAGCATACCAGCACTAATATTGATCACATAGACGATGATGAGTCCAATGAGAATCGTCACTGGAGTCGCAATGAATGGTGAAAATCCTAGTGATGAGCTTGACATTTTAACCAATGCAATAGTAGCTAGTGTATATCCCAATATTGATGTGATTGTTGTTATGAAACTTGATTCAACGATATATGAGATGAATAGATCCTTCTTTTTCATTCCTAATGAACGATATACTGAAGTTTCATAAATTCTAGAAATTAATGTTGAATGCATAAGGAAATAAAAACCTAAGAATGATGTTGAAAAAATGATGACAATCATTGGAATCATGAATGTTAAAGTCACATCAAGCATCGATTGTGCAATGACAAAAGTTGATTCTTTATATCCAACTAATGTATCAATTTGGTTAATATTATTGATGAGTGTTCTAGGATTATCCGTATGAATATATACCATAAGATTATAAGAATTGACTCTTGAATTAAAGACTTTTTCTGTTAATCTATTCGCATCTACAAGTGCAATATTTAAATTAGATTCCACAACACCACTGACACTTCCAAAATATGTAACTTCTTGTGGCCAAGTTGTTGCATCATCTAGTAAACTTGCATAGCCGAGTGTGGTTAATAATGTATCAGATAATATGACTGAATCATCTGTTGGTACACTACCATAGATAAGTTGATCTGAATCAATTTGATTGTATCCATAATAAATTCCTAAAGCCATTGAAGTTGTTATTTGTTCACTAAGATTAATCGTTAACATTGAGTAATAAGTATCTTTACTCAAATAAATAATTTTTTGATTCGATTTAATAATTCCTGATATTTCATATTCAATTTGATTATTATCAACGATTTTTTCTTTAAGTAAATCTGAATAATTCCAAATACCATATTCCTGTGCTAATTCTGGACTAAAATCAAAAAGTGATGTTTCAAATAAACTATCTGCTAAAGCTGTTGAAATCATGATTTGATTTCTATTTTCTGCGAGTACACCTTCAACAACTTTTGGTCTATTTAAATTATCAATTAAATCAATCGCACCAAAGAAGTTCAAGAAAGTGGCATTTGTTTGCTGATCAACAATATCAAAAGAAGCTGATGGTAATAAGTTCATAAAATCATTTTCACCCATTGCATCTTTAAAATCCTGATATGTTGGTCTTTGATAAGCCGTAAGTTCAGTATTATATGTTGCGATGACGTAGTCGTTGTCATAAACCATGAGTGCCTTATTAGGAATAAAGAAATTTGCTGCTAAACTCATCGCAAGTGCAATCATCGCACCAGAAATAATAAAGCTAAATAATAACAGTTTGCCTTTTCTTGTTGATTGTAAAACTTTTTGGATCGCCAACATAAAAATTTGTTTGATGGAAACTAGCGCTTTATTTTGTTTCTTATATCCTTTTAAATCTAGGTAATTACTATCAAAAGTCGTTTCTGTTAATTCTTGTTGATCTTCTTTATTGTAGTGTTCATCCTTTAAAACTAGATTAGAATTATCATCAATAAGTTTTACCTTTTGGAAACTACTATCGACATCTATATATAATGTCTTATTTCTTACGATAAGTCTTACTTTTACAGGATCAACAGGCTCATTAGATTCATCAAACATTTTGATTTCAAATTGTTTATCTTCATGTGCAAAATGCTCATGCATATCCTTTAAATAAACAATATTATCATCAATATGTTCATAATCTAATTTAGTTGTGTTTTCATGATCACTAATGACCTTACCATCTTTAATTTCAATGATACGATCCCCATAAATCTTAGCAATATCTTTTTCATGCGTGACTAATACAACAAGTTTTGTTTTAGATATTTCCTTGATGATTTTCATGACATCAAGTGTGTTTTTACTGTCTAGGTTTCCTGTAGGTTCATCCGCGATGACAATCTCAGGATTTTTAACAAGTGCTCTTGCGATAGCAACTCTTTGTTGTTGTCCACCTGATAATTGTGTAGCACGTTTTTTTCTATATTTATACATGCCAACAGCTTTTAAAATATAGTGTACACTATCTTCTATTTTTGCTTCATCTGTAATACCTAATAATCTTAATACGAAAGCAATATTTTCATAAACTGACAAATGAGGTAATAAATTATAATTTTGGAATATATATCCAACTTTTTCATTTCTTATGTCATCCCATTGATTTGCTTTATATCCTCTAATAACTTGATCATCAAAAACGATTTCTCCTCTTTCGACGCGATCAAGACCACCAATCACATTAAGAAGCGTTGTTTTACCTGAACCAGATGGTCCTAATAAGACAACAAGTCCACTTGTTGGAAATGTTAAATTGACATCATCAATGACGTGAATTTGATTTCTCTTATTTTTAAAGAAGTATTTATCTAAATGATTTAACTGGATCATCTTAGTCTACCTCCTTACTAATATTGATATTTTCAATGACAGATTGTTTAAATACACGTTTATTAAAACGCAATCCCAACCATGCCCCAAAAAGCATAAATAAAATGAATAAATATAAATAATTATTAAATGTTAATATTGTTAAATAAGTTCTTATTGATGCTATAAAATAAGATATCGAATTAATGGCAATAAGCATAAATACAATACTACCAAACGCAATCATCACCTGTTCAACAACAACGAGTCTAGCAATGACTGTTTTTTGTGCCCCAATAGAACGATAAATCGCAAAATCTTTACTTCTAGATCTCATCGTATTTTTACTTACTGCATGAACAATACTATATAAGAACAATCCAAAGATAATTAAAATAGCATTGTAGAAATAATTTAAGAAAATCATATCTAGTGTCAGTGGAGCTGGAATATTTGCTGGATAATAGACTCTATAAATATCCGTATCAATACGATCAATCACTCGATTACCTGCAGATTGACTTGCAACTGATATGGATGCTGAATCTCTTGTTTTAATTAAATAGACATATTCAAAAGATTCTTCAATTTTCGTACGCAACAATTCATAAAAAGCATTGTTAACGATAATCATATCGTATGCATCGGAAGTTGCGTTATAATAATATGTCTCAACATTTTCAATCATATATGATTCGACATACTCATGGTATGTATTATTTTCCCAATCATTAATGATCGTTGTAAACGTCATATTATTGATGCTTGGTACAGTATCAAATAAATCGATAGGATTGCCTGATAAATATTCAATCTTTGGTGTATCTGTACCATCATCTACGACATTATATAATTCAATATAATTTTGAAAATCAGTAGTCGTGCCTAAATAAGTATTGTATAAGGCATTATTCATTACCATATTATATTTGTTAATATCATAATATGAGTCTGCTACTGCATCACTTGCTAAAAATTGGTCAGAAAAGAAGACATAACCCTTATCAAGTTCATCACCGTGAACCTTATTTGTAATACCAGTAACTACAAATTGTTCGAGCGTATTATATCCTAGATCTGTCGTACCAAAAGCATAACTTTGAGTACTAAGTACAATACGATCACCAACAGAAAAATCACCTGATGGGTCATCAATAATGATTTCATTCGCAGTGGATGGCATTCTACCTTCAAAATCTCTTTCGTCTAATAAGCTTGCTGCATCTGTACCAGAAACAGCAAAATTAGCATAATAATCTAAATTATCACCAGGAGTGACTTCACCATAATAATATGCATAGGTTTGTAAATTATCTAAGTTAAAAGCAAAAAGTTCTATATCATTATAAAAATTACGACCTTTTTCATAAACAGCCTTAACTTCTCTAATTGAGTTAAAATAATCAAAATCTGCTTGTGTTAAATCAGAGCCATCTCTTTTTTCAACCAGAAGTCTAGTTTCAGTAACATTAATATTTGTTGAAATATTTGATGTTGACTGTTGAAGCATTGCAGATTGTTCTGATGCATAAATAAGTGTGAATGCAAGCATCACAATCATTTGCATGAGTAAAATGAAAAATGTTCTCTTTGGTGTTGAGATAAGATTTCTAAAAGCAAATTTCATTAATGTGATAAAATTCATTTTTTTAGCAACAGGTTCTTCTGCAACGATATTTTTATCAATTTTCTTTAAATGTTTATCTTCAACAACTTCTCCATCGTGCATCTTAATTTTTCTGGTTGCATAAGGTTCAATGATTTCAAAATCATGTGTAACAACAATAACAAGTTTATTTCTAGATATGTTATGAAGTAATTCCATGACTTGTTCTGCTGATTTAGAATCTAAGTTACCTGTTGGTTCATCAGCAACGATAATTGGACAATCTTTTGCAAGTGCTCTAGCAATAACTGCTCTTTGTTTTTGTCCACCTGATAATTTAGATGCTTTATGATTGATATGAGATGATAATCCAACTTCATCAATAAGTTCTAAAGCTCTAGCTTTTTTCTTTTTAGGATCATATCCTTGAACTTCTAAAGCAAGTAATACATTTTGTAATACTGTATAGGAGTCAATGATATTATAATTTTGAAATACAAATCCAACATATGCTGAACGATATGCTTCCCAATCAGAAATAATAAAATGTGAAGTTTCTTCACCAAATAGATAGAATTCGCCTTCTTCATAAGAATCGAGTCCACTCACAACATTTAATAATGTTGATTTCCCTGACCCCGATTCACCAGTGACAGCAACAAATTCCCCCATACTAAATTCTAAATTAACTTTTTGCATCCCAATGGATACAGTTTCAGTTGATTTATAGAATTTTGATACATTCTCTAATTTAATAACTGACATACTACAACCTTTCTACAATGTCGATCATTTCAAATGGTGATGAAATGATGAATTGTGCCCCTTCTTGTATAAGTACTTCTTTATCCCTAAATCCCCAAGTGACACCAATTGATTTGATATCTGCATTTTTAGCAGTTTGCATATCAGTGTCAGAATCACCAATGAAGATTGATTGATCAATATGTGTTTTTAATAATTTTATTGCTTTAAATAACATATCTGGTTCTGGTTTGATAGGTATACCTTCTGTTTGCCCAATAGCAACATCAAAAATAGAATCAAACACATCTTTATTTAAAGCTTCCACTAAATATTCATGTTTATTAGATACAACAGCTAATTGATATCCTTTTTGTTTAAGTTGGTTTAAAACTTCTTTGATGTGTGGATATGGTGCTGTCAAATCATTGTTATGTAGATCATAATAAGATTGATACTTATCATAAACAGATTGAATTAATGCTTGACTAGAATTTAAAGGAACTACATCCTTAATCAGATTGAATGCACCTCTACCAACTGCAAGTCTTACCTCATCTAATGTCTTAAGTGGTAAGTGATGAAATTCAAGTGATACATTGACGCTTTTCGCGATATCATCAAGGGTATTTAAAATCGTCCCATCCATGTCAAATATAATCGTTTTTATCATGCTATCTCTCCTTGTATATTCAAATGCATTATATCATAAACGGTAACAGATATTATAAATATCTAATCACTTTAAAGTTGATTTTAAATGATTATTTTATATTTTTTCATATTTTAAGTATAGCAACCAAGTATGACAAAGTTGTGACAAGATATATTTATTAACATAATGTTTAAAATCTATAGTAATTTCTTTACAAAAAGCATAAAATAGTATATGATGAAAAGGCTTGGGGATGTTCTGGATTCGTCACGGCATGGATTCACATATAAGCATGTCTTGGTTGCTCAAGTAAAAAGGCCGAGGTTTTTAATAACCGGAAACACAAATTTACAATTCGCTGCCTAAGAAAAGGATAGCACCAAATTTGAATTCACTTGCGGTTCAAATGCGGTATAAGTTGCAAGTTATATTTACTAATAGCCTAGATTAGTAAACGAATCAATTAGGATAGTCTATATAACTTTTGTTTATTTAGTTAGATAGATGAGAACATAAATAAACTAAACATGTAGAAAGTATCTGTCGAAGTGTCTTGCACAGGGGTTCAATTCCCCTCATCTCCACCAAAATGATATTCATACAAACCCCATGAAAATTGCGATTTGTCCAGGTGCAATTACTCTGTCTATTAAGATGGAGTAATTTTTTTATGCCAAGAACGCATCTATCTCATCATTAGTAAGACCTAATGATTTTAAATAACTACTTGTTGTATCATCTACTGAATAGCCTAAATATGCTAATACTACATTTCTTTGTTTTAATGTTAATCCTTGTCTTATCATAAATGTAGTAATTAAAGATTTTTTAGTTGATCCACTAGTTGTCTTTGAATAACCAATAATCAATGCTAATTTTTCAATATTTACCGCTTTAGCAGCATATCCTAAATTGCCATTATAGTCTTCACCTGTTAAATCTTCTTTTGCTGTATTATAGTAATAATCATAGATTAATTTAACTGATTTTGCTTTAGCATCATCTGATAGTTGCTTATAAGCACTCATATTAACGATATTTGCGACTTTTGTTTCACTTTGACTGTAAGTGCTTTGAAATGCTTTGTATTGACTATTCGTTAATTTAACACTACTACCATCTACGTTAATACTTGTTAACATTGCTTTTGGCATGACTGAATAACCTAATTTAGTTAATCGTGTCATCTCACTTTTAACTGCATCGTTTGATAAACCGATATTTTTATCTTTCATCATAAGATCAATAATCGTATCAGATAACTTATCATTTCCATCTTCTATTGCTGCTTGAAGATCAGATGAGTAACTTTGAGTATAAAAATTGTCATTATATCTGTAAGTAATGCTTTCATCGACTTTTTCTAAAATGCCTTTAATGTATGTTTCTAAATTCTTTAATGGTATTCCTAATGTTTGACTAATACCAAGCAATAATGTTCTTGAATCTTTTATAAAACCGCTTGTAGTATAGTCAGCTTCAAAAATACCGCTTAACATATTATAAACTGCTTTACCACCATTCCACATATTGTTTAATCCTGTTTCATACATGTTTGATAATTCATATCCTTGAGATAATGAATATATATCTCTGATGAATGGCATAGTTCCAATGAAATATCCAATTGCTTCTTGATATGCAGTTTGTTTAGCATCTTCTTCATCATCAATACCGAACTTGATCCATTTGAATAACATACCAACTATGCTTAAATATACTGCACCAGATACCATAGCAACACTATATTGTCTTGCTTGTTGAGATGCTACTTTGATTTGTTGTTCTGCTTGTTTACGTTCAGCAGCATTTTTAGCATTTGCTAATTCTTTTCTAGCAATTCTCACGCGATCAATATTACCAGCGATTTGTGAAAATATTTGTAATGGCTCACTCATGAACATCGTAAACGTTTGAAGTAATGCATTATCTGTTTGTAAAATTGA
The DNA here is from genome assembly GCA_050251655.1 of Acholeplasmataceae bacterium. Lineage (GTDB taxonomy): Bacteria > Bacillota_I > Bacilli_A > Acholeplasmatales > Acholeplasmataceae > WOFB19. Next base: position 14,187 of record JBFWMH010000004.1, on the reverse strand, counting down.
TGGTCTTGCAATAGCAGTCCAATTGGCTTGTGTTCTAAATGTAACACTTTCTACAAGTTTTGCAGCAGCATCGAAATGTTCTTTACTGTTTAACTTATATTTACCTTTTGTTTGATCTAAAGCAGCATTCCAAATAATTCCAATAACAAAATTATCTGTTTTACCAATTAAACTTGTTGATAATTCAGTCAATTTATCTACATTTCCTAGTAATCCTTTTTGCTCTTTAAGCAAACCTAAATCAACATTAAATCCCTCTGATGCTCTATCCCACATTAAAGGACTATGTTTATAAAGTGTTTCATAATCAGTTTTACCAGATGTAGATTTCATGATACCTTTGATTAAACTTTTATATTCAATACCGCCACCATGTGAAGCCAATACAGATGCAAATTGAGTTGCTACTACTTTTGGATTCAATCCTAAAGCCGCTTTTGCCCAATTACCTCTAATTTTACCCATAACTCTATCAAATGAAGTTTTTTGTGCATGAATACCTTGCATTGCTTTAAATAAGTCTGATACATATCTTTCAAATGTTTTATCAATCTTAGATACTACGCTTGAAACTTTTGTATTAGGATCAACTTGTGTATTCCAAATTTGATTAAATGACTTAATAGGTATTGCTAATCCATAGTAAGATGACATTTGTTGTGCATGTCTTTCTACAACATCAAGAACATTCTCAATGACTACTTTATTTTTAGCATTACGTTTTACATCCTTATTAAACGATGCACTATACACTGAAAACATGTTATTAAATCCAAATCCATTATCGCCGATTTGTTTATAAAGAACATCATCTGATACTCTAATAGGGAAATATTCACCATCAACGACATTTGTTACACCATATAACGCTACATCTGTTTCTGATTTTGCATTTTTAGATAATTGATTAAAAAATTTCTTTGTAAGTGTAATGTATTCCATATCTACTGAAGTTAATTTAGATTCAATTTGACTAATCATCGTTGGTGTTATTTCAAAATCTTTTCCACCACTGATGGCTTCCTTGTATTTAAAGTTTTTAGCGGCTTTTTCATCTGATATTCTTACAACGCCTCTATTTTCTTCTACATTGAATAAATGTGTTTGAGCTTGTTCTCTAAACGATAGCATGTAAAGTGAAATCATTTGCCCTTTGCTTAATTTTATACCATCAAAATCATATGTTTGATCGCGCCATCTCTTAGCAACATCTTTATGTTTTTTAAAGAAATCTTCATATAAGTTTGAAACATCACGTTTAAATTCAACTTGTTTAGATACTGCATTCATTAATTCATTATAGAATCTAGGGAAAAATCCTTCTTTATGATAATTTGAAAGTCGATCAAATCTCCAAATAGGACTTTGAACCCAGCGGACATAATTTCCAAGTAATTCGCTCATACCTTTTTCAGATAACGGAGTAACTCTTCTCATTTCAGCATCAATTTCTCTTGCTACAATTGAACGTTCTTGGACTTTTCCTTCAAAGAAAACCTTGTCAAAGTTTTTAACATTATGAACAAAGTTAGTTAATATTAAATCAATCTGTCTAAGTTCATCAACAGTTAATGCACCTTTACCTGCAACAATTTGTTCAACCATTTCACCAAAATCATTTCTATCAGTAATACCAATACCATTATATAAATCATATAAAGGAACAAGTTTACCTTCAGCGTTTTCTACTTTACTTGCATATTTGCTCATAATAGTTCTAATATTATCAGCAGATGCTAAATTCCCACGCCATGATTTGATTTTTTTAAGTAACTTAACTAATCCAACGATTTCTTGTGATAAAGGTATAGATTCAACTGATGCATACTTTTCAAGTCCTGCTACTCGATCAACACTATTCATCATATTACTTAATGCTGATGAATATACTCTAGCATCTTTTAATTGTGATTTTAAATCTTGTATTTTAAGCAATTGATTATGATATGGTGTAAGTTTACCATTTTCATCAAATGCGTTTAAAACGTTTCTTACAATGCCATTTTTAAGTTCGGTTAACTCATCTTTGCTTAATACACTCTTAAGGTTTTTGATTTGTTTCTTAATATTGACTTTTGCTTGTTTGTATTTGTTATACATATCAATGATTTGATCTTGAATTGTATTACCATCAAGATTAATACCTTTTGATTCTAGTTCAGCAATCATATTTTCAGCAGTAGTAGATTTAACACCTCTACGTTTACCAAATACACCATATATACTCTTATCATTACCAAATGCGTTATTTAAATCATTTTTCATAGAATCAAAATCAATCTTTTGTTTGAAATATTCAACTGCATCTAAAAATTCATAATCAGTTAAATTAGTTTGAAATGCTTCTTCAGCAAATCCATGTTCAATGATATAATTTGCAATTTCTAATGCAACTCTACCACGATATTCTGGATGTGCAGTATTGAGTTCTTTCCATAACATTCTAATAACTTGATCCTTAGTTTTACTTGTTATTTTTCCATCAAAATCTTTGAATACCATGACTTCATCAAGGATTCCATTTATAACAGTTTCAGCATCTTTTTTGTTATATACTTTTTCGCGTGTATATTTAGCTTTTTCTTTTGCATCTAATTCTTTGCTAAAACGAATATCTTCCATGCTTTGAATGATATCACTTCTTGATTGTTCTTTTTTATAAATTGTATATGGTATATTTTTTTCTTCAAGTGCATCAATTAAATTTTTATTTGTTTCTTCTGGAAGTAAAACATTTCTTATTTCATTTAATTCTACTGCACGTTGTGGCTTAGCTTCGTAATAATCTGATGGAAACTCTTGAATTTGATCAATCACTGCTTGTAATTTATCAGCATGAACTTTACTAAATTCATGAAATACTAATGCTTGCTCTACTGTTGATTTACCACTTAATACATCTGCAATTGCCATGTAGTATTCTTCAAATACATTAAAAAAGTTTTCGCCTTTATCAATTCTACTCTTAGTTATGATACTTCTCATATCTTCATCAAATTTTTCTAATGCTTCTTTTAATTCTCTTTGTGTTGCAGTATCAACAAGTTTAGATGCATATTGCTTAATTTCTGACATAGAACTTAATTTAACACTTGATTCAGCAATAGCATTACTTAATCCATATACAATAGTGGATTGATCTCCTACAATTTTTGAAGATTTCATATATTTAGTTAATGCTTCTAGGTTACCTGGTATTTTTTTACCACGATCATCTAAATAGTTAATTTCAACATTAAACATTCCATCAACATAATCATTCAACCATTTTAAATACGCTGGATCATTATAATTAACCAATTTGTCTAATTCATTTCTTGTTTTATAACTATCATATTGCTCAGTAGGATAACCTTGCATTTTAGCAGTAACAAAAGATTGTATCATTGAATCTAATTGAGCATAACCTAAATTCTCAACAAATTCATTCCATAAATTTAAACGTTTTTCTAATAATACCTTAGGTAATGAATCAATAACCATTTGTCCTATTTCAGGTTTTAATGCCATAACTTCTTGATATTCCATGTTACGATTTATTTCTGGGTGCTTATCCATAAATTTTTGAACTTCGGTAACATCAACATCATGATACTTAGGTCTTGTAATAATCTTTTCAAATGGTATATTATTTTCTTTTACATACGTGTATTTAACATATGCTCTATACTTTAATGATTCAATAGCTCCATTTTTAGTAGTATTTTCAAAATCATAATCTCTATACATCTCATCTAATTCTTTAGCATTAAATTGTAATTTATCTAATTTATCTTGAACACTATTAGATAACTCTTGATATTCTCTTGGCATAGTTTTAGTATATACATCTCTTGTAAATACTCTATTACCACTAATTTTTGGATCTACAACACTTTTATCAAATATAACTGTAATGTTACCAAACTCTTCAAATGGGTTTATAGGTTTAGTTACTGCAATACTAGGAACAGGAAATCCCCCTAATTGAATTGTTCTTAATAATTCATTTTCATATAGATTATGAATAGCAATTAAATCATCAGTTTCTGTAACATTTTTATCTATTGTTTCACCATCAATTTCAATACTATATCTAAAATCATCACCAAAACGAATATTACTTTCTGGTATAATTCCATTTTCATAATATGCTAAAATATCATTTATTATTCTATTAGGTGATGTCTTAGTTGCATATTTAACATAACTTGTATTTGATGAATCTGTAAATTTTGTTTCATTAGATGGCCATATATCCATATTTATTTTTCCATCAAAATAATTAATAAATTTTCTAATTGCAGATATTTGCTTTTCATTTGGCTTTTTGGAAAGTTCTAAACTACCATTTTCTGGTGTTATTCTTATATTACCAATTTCAATGTATTTATACATGGCATCTCCACCAGATAAATCCATAATGTTAGCAATATCTCGATGATCCATAATACGATAATTATTTCCATCTCCAAAATCCAACATAGAACCATCAACATTAATATATCCAGCTACTTCAATATTTGTAGTTGTTCCAAATCTATCTTTAGCTTCTTGGACTATATTTGAATAATCTTTTCTTGTATCAATACCAATGTAACTTTCTAATTCTCTTTTATTAATAGTCTGGCGTTTCAAATCTATCGATTTTTCTTTTATAATATTACTTATTTCAGAACCTAATTTAGTTTGCACTTCTTCTATTTTTAGATCGTTACCATTATATTCTAACGAACCAAACTTATTATAAATTTGAATGTCATAATTACCTTTTTTATTTGTGTAAAATTCTAAGTTATCTATTTTTGCAATAAGATTTTTTTGATCATTATTTAAATTAACACTTAATCTAATATTTTCATTAAATGTAGGACTTAAATTATCAGTATTCTTGACTTGATTAGAACTTTTTAATGAAATATATACATTACTTATATACTTTTCTTTATCTTTACTTGAAATACTAATTTTGTCGTTATTTTTTCCAAAGTCAACTACATTTTTTATAATGATACCATCATATTGATCAAGCATAATTACATTATTTACAATTTGATTTGTAGTAAATAATTCAGTATTCCAACCTTCATCTGGTCTACCATCTTCCCAAACCATTTGATCTGTATTATTATTAGCTACTTCATAATCATTTTGCGTAAAAGGATTTTTAATCAAATTCCAAGCAGTATTTTTTGCATCAATAATAAATGGATTTTTAATATCAGCATATAATTCATATACATTTGACTTTTCTTTTGTGTATGATTCCGCAATATTTCTTTTATCAGTCATAAAAATAACAGTGTTATTACTATTATCTAAATTTTTAAATGAATCAAATCCAAAATTATCTGTTCCATGATAAACGACTAAAAGATTACCATTTTCATCACGAATTTGGCTATCCTTAAAAAACTCATTTTGAGCTTCTGATAACTGATTGCCTTCACTATCTAAAGATTTTGAGTATCTTGTGTTGACATCTTCATCAACTTGTTGTAATATAGTGTCATAAACCAATGAGTTTAGGAAGTTTGGGCGTGTATGGCCTGTTCTACTAAACATAGCATTGGTTTTTTCTTTATTCGCATAAATGATATTATCTTTATTATTTGTAAGGAAATTATCAAATGATTCTCTTCCATAAATAGATAAGATATGATTTGCTTCAATTTTGACTTCATTTACCTTTGATGTAGTATTTAACTTCATAGGCATAATAATAGGAAATCCATCAATATCTAAACTATCACTTACTATAATCACTCTGTTTTTTTCAAGCTTAATAGCCATCATTGGATCATCTAAATCTTTTATCATCTTATCTTCAACATATGATAAAGGAATTGCATGTTTTCCATTATATGTATCTTTTGGTTTAGCAATAATGTTTTTTAAATGATTTTGTGTGATCGTTAGATATTTGTATTTAAGTCCTAATTTTTCTAAAAACGAAGGTGTAAATCCCAAAAATACAGACTCATTACTTAATAGTTCATTAGCCATCGCTTTTCTAATAGATTCTTTTCTTAAGTCTTCAACAGAATATCTATTGTTTATATCGCTTAATTTAACGCCACCTTGCTCGTTTTCAAGAGCATTTGAATATAATTCAGTTGCTTTATTAAGCATGTTTAAATAAGCACGTTCAGCCTTAGTTTTAGGGTTTTTTAGTGCTTTTATTTGCTTTTTAATCCAATCATATATTTTTTCAGCAACAGTTCTATTTTCAGCAACCAATTTATTTACCTGGTTTGCATCTTTAAATAAAACTTCTGATGTTGCACGCGCAATGAATTCAGTTAAAATAACATAATCATCTGTATTTTTACCTTCTGCATATAGTTCTGCTATTTTTTCTGCTGTAATTCCTTGTTCTTTCAAATATGATTGTAATGTTTCATTGGTTTCCGCTTGATCAATAACAAACTTGACATAATCACCGTATTGCTTAGTTCCTTCAAGTTGATGTGTAAGTTCATGAACGAAAACTGTCATATTGTTATCAACATTTTTCTTTGAATTGATTACAATAGTTTTAGTATCTGGATCATAATATCCGTTGTATTTTTTATCTAACTCTGCAAATACAACTCTTTTATTTAACTTATTAGCAAGTTTGATAGTTTGGACATTTTCTTCAGTTACTGTTTCTGCAAGTTTTAAGTTTTTAGGTATATTGCCTTGTCTTGCTGCTTGACTTAATGCTTGACTATTATTTCTTTGAATCGTAGTTCCATCTTCATTAAAATAATTTTCTAATTTATTTTCTTTAATAAACAAAGCTCTATCTTCACTTGTCATTTTAGATAGTTTAGTTGCTAATTTATTAGTTTCTTTTACGATAAGTGATTCTACACCTGAATTATCTCTACCACGATCAAATACGTTACTAGATTTGTTTTCAAGTGTTTTTATATTATCTACAATGTCTTGATTTGAAGATACAACACTTCCTGTTAATCCACCATATGCTAATGATGACAATGCGCCAATAAGCCCACTCATAATTACATCTGATTTTTGTTGATCACTCCAAAATTGTGCATCTTTGTTATATGTTACTTTTTCAATGACAGGTTGAAGCAATTGTGATATAACTTCTTCAGCACCTTCACCTAATGCACTAACTGCATTCTTAAATATTTTATTTGTTGATATTTTAGCAACAAAATCATCTGCTACACCTTTACCAAAAACAGGGATTAAACTTCCTGTTAATTTTTCTGTTGCTACTTCTACTGCACCACTTAATGCACCATATGCTGCAGCTTCACCTAAAGAAGCACCATCGTTAAGCGCTTGTTCTGTTCCTTGTCCACCTGAACTAAGAAATAATGTTGACATTGTTAATGCAGATGCTGTTTTAGCTGATAATCCTAAAGATGTCGCAATACTTCCCATACCAGCAATAGGTAGTAATTGTCCTACACCTTGAGCAGTCCCACGAACAAGTTGTTGACCTGTTGGACTTAATTGATTAACATAACTTTCTTTTGTATTTGATATATCTTGATAGATTTTATCAATTGTTTGATTGTTACTTAATCCAAAAGGATTTTGCCAATTATTATATTTTCCATCAATAAGAGCTTGTATCTTATCGAATACTGATTGATCCGTGATTTTATCTTTAATATCACCTTTTAGAAAACCGCCATTAGCAAGTGTTCCACCTGCTCTAACGCCTTCTACGAACATTAAACCACCACGTATTACTTCATTTATAATATCTTCAAATGTGTCTTTTGCTTTATCTAAAAAATTATCAGCCATAGTATCATCCTAACGTTACATTATTTTGTTTTAAAAATGTTTCTAAATCTTTAATAATTGAATTTGCTTTTGATGTTGATGAAATGTCAAGCAAGTCTTTAATTTCTGCTGTTGATGGCATTTCACCTGATTTCAACATATAATTTACTGCTTGTGCTACATCTTCCTTTTTAGTAGTGTTAAATAAATTATCTGCCTTATAACCTTCACCTACACCACCAAAGTCTAAATATAATGTTTTACCATTATAATCAAATGAATATTTAGTCGATCTTAATCCATAATCTGTTGATGAATCAGCAGTTGATGTAGATGTTCCTTGTGCATCTTGCAACAATGTTTCAATATATTTATTCAAATAAGTCATATCGTTTTCAGTTAAATCTGTTCCATATTGATCAGTTAACCATTGTGTTAAATCATCTTTTAACTTAGTCTTATCTAACTCTTGATCAGATGAGTATTGAGATAATAAATTATTCAATCTTGATTCTAATCCATAAGTTGCAAGACTTTGTAAGCTGCTTGATAATGTTTGCTTATCTGCTAATTCTTGTTGTGCTACTGCTTGATCAGCATTTCCTATTGCTGCTTGATAAGATGCCAACAGTGTATCCATTGATTGATTTTTATTAGTGTTAATATCATTCAAGTTTTGTTGATATGTATTTTGAACACCAATAGCATCAGTCTTTGATAAACCTTGTTGTCCTTGATAAGAACGCATTGTGTTTAGAAAACTAAGTGCTTTTTGTTGAGCGATATATGATTCTTGCTTTTGTGCATCAACGTTTTGATTAACTTGTTTAACACCTTGATTATAGGCATCAGTCGCTTGATTCTTCTGTTGATTGTAAATCTCTTGGTATGTCGCCATCATTTTCACCACCTTTTACTTGTTCTTCTAAATCCCATTTCCCACCTAGAATTCTTAAATCATCTAAGTGATTTGTTTTCTTGATAAATCTATTTTTAAATGGCCCTGTTATAAATAGCCATGCTAAATACATTTGAATTAATCCGCTTATCGTGAATGATACTAATTGTATGACTTTCCAAATAAGTGATCCATAATCAAAACCTTCAATAAAGTCTGGTGCAAACCATCCAAATAATAACGCCATTAAGACCGTAATTAGTAATCCAGAAATTGATGTTCTCATCAGCCATGATTCTTGTGTTTCACCTAAATATAAAGGATCAAGTGGTTTACCATTGTCAGCTGTAATATCATTTGGACTTAATGTTGTAATACTTAAATTCATACACTGTGTAATTGCTTTGTTTTTAGCGATTTTAAGGCTTTTAACATCATTGCTATCATCACTCTCAATTTTTTCATAACTACCTATAAATCTTCCTTCATCATCAAAGTAATCATTATATTTCATACCACGTTTTGATAATATAGAAGTTCTAACGATAATATAAGCTTGGTTATTTTGCATTGTAATATATCTAAATAGATACTTGAAAAATGGAACAGCATTCGTTAATGCTAATATGAAATCTCTCATAACCTGAATAAAATCAGCGTTTTGTCGACCTTTAATTAAGCCTTGAATTTTTAGTAAGGTTACAAGTAAAAACCCAATAGCAATAGCAATACCGATATCACCGATGATCTGTAATGCTGTCTTACCTGTTTCTTCAAGTGTAATTAAACCCCATATACCATACGCAATAGATACAAAAAATGCACCTAAATACCCAAAGTTATAGAATAACCATTCTTTAGTTTTATCTTTCATAATTTCTACCACCTATTGCTTCAGCGTTTAATTTAGCTTGTTTTTTCATCGTTCTTGTCTCTTCACTATCTTTAATTCTTGTTTGAATAAAGACTGTATCAATACCTGATCCAATCAATACCATGAGAGATAATTCAAACAAACTTGCAAGGACTGCTTGTAAAGCCCATGATAATCCAGCAACGATAACCCAAAAACTCATACCTTTAGGAACAGTTTTGCTATAAACTATGATGCCTGCAAGTGCAGCAACTGTAACACCACCAATGCCTAACTTAATTGCACCAAATGTTGTTTCTGGTGCGTATTGATCCCAATTGATACCTACATAAATTGCTAATGGTGCTAATGTTACAAAAATACTGCTAAGATTCAATCCTAATTTTTTTAGTTTATCCTTCATCTCTACCCACACTCACAATCTTAGTGGCAACTCCACTTTTAACGAGTTCTGGCATATTGGTAACTAATAAATCAATTTTATTGTTTAAAATATCTACGGAATCTTTAATCTTAATAGCTTGATCAAGTTTAGGATAAAGTTCTTTAAAAGCATGTTTTAATTCCTTTACATCTTTCCTAGTTTCTAATGATTCTTTGACAACAGTTTCGACATGTGCTGCTGATGTATTAAACGTTTGCTGACCTTTGTTAAGCATTGATTGAAATAACTTATCAAATGATCCTTGTTTAAATAAAATCGTTGCAATACCCATTGTTACTGCAATTACAGTTGGCAATGCATCTTGTATGATAGCTTGGATATCTACCTCTGTTGTTTCACTATTAAAGATTATAAGTTGTAATAGATTGGTTAATACTACTAATAGGATAACCATCAATACTTTTACAATTTTTTGTTTGACTGTGTTTGTATCTGATACCATATCATCTACCTCTTTTCTTTTTTTTAGGTTTAAAACCTGTAAATACTATCGCCCAAAATATAGTCCATAAAACCATAAAACTGAACGCTAGCATACAAATCCAAAATGTGCTCATTATCTATTATCTAACCAAATCTGGTATGATTCACTATTTTTCCATTGTTCAATAGCATAGTTTTCTTGATCTTCCATTGATGTATATATACGTTTATCAATAGGAACAATTAAACCATCTACATAACTTAAATTGAAGTATGGACTTTCTGAATACGCAACAACTGTGTAATCATGCACATATATAAATACATAATTACCATCTAAATATGGTGTGTAATCCACGTATGTTTGCTCCGTTTCTTCACTCTGCTCTTCTTCAGTGGTAATAGGTGTTTCTTCTATCTGTTCTGGTTGATCATAATAGAATAAGTAAAGATTAACCAAATCAACGATATTGTAAGAAGACATATCTAATCCAAAGTTTGTTGTATATAAGATGAATTCATCATCATTTAAAATAAGTAATCTAATGACTTGCTCATATTGTGTTAATTCTTCAGGTGTATAGTCGCCTAGATTATCTAAGCTAACTGTTTTAACTTGTCCAATATCGACTTCTTGCTGTTTACATGATGCAAATGTTAAAACCATTACAAATAACATTAAAATCGTAAATAATTTTTTCATTTTCTCACTCCTTAATATGTGATTCCATATATTTTTAATTTATGATTAACGCCTGCTAGCGTTGGTTCAATAAATGTTGCTACGGTGCTTGATGTTACTTTGAAATACCCATCACTTAATATGTATTTTGGATATCTATATAAATATGATGGTGTTGTCCATGATCCACCATTTAATAGACATGCTGCTTGAGTGTCATATTCTGGTAAACTACATCCGCCTGTAACAAGTTCTGATCTAACAAAGTCAGAAGGTTTAAACTCTTTAGAATCAATCACAATATCAGTTGTATAACCTGTTGCAGTTAATTCTAAACCATTCATTTCAATACGAATTGCATCATATGATTGTAATGTTGCTAAAGATACTGTTTGACCGCTTGTTAACGTTGCAATAAGTGATTCAGTGTAATTTCCACTTCCACTTCCAATGCCAAGTGCTGTTTGTAATTCAGTAATAGTTACATCATCTTGTAAATCTATACCTGCTACTTGTCTTGTTTTTGGTGTCATTGTATTCCATGTTGCTTTTTCAGTATCGCTAACAAAACGATGTGTGCTATCTTGTAATATTGAACTTGATAATACACCTAAACGTGTTGCAACATAATTCGTTGTTCCACTTGGTTCAGTTGAACTAAATGCGTTTTCCCAAAATACATCAAAGTTTCCATAATTACCTTCAATAAAATCAACAACTGTAACGCCATCATAACTTTCGCTTTTTTGTATCCATAACGACCAATCGCTGGTTGTATTTTTTACAATTTTAGCACCAATATCATGGTAACTTTCATAAGTGAAATATTGAATATTAGGATCAGTTGTAGGAATACTTTGAAATGCTATATGAAGTCTTGCTATTTGTAACTTACCTCTTTGAGAAATCTTTAATTCTATTGGTGCATTGATATAAGCGGTATTAACATGAAATCTTGCGACTTTTACCCATCCACTTGTCCCACCGTTTAAGTTTACATAATAAACTGAACGACCACCTTGTAATGCTAATTTGCCTGTAATAGTATCATCAGCATCACTTCTTACAAATTGACTGCTATCTAATCCATCTAATTTATCACTATCTGCTGCTTTTTCTGTTAGTCCTAATGCCCCAATATCCGATAATGATGGTTTATTTCCAGCATGGTATATATCATACCAATTAGAATTATCTGGTGAATATCTAATGTTATTTGAAATAATTGCAATTCTATCATTTGTTGCTTCATTAATAATATCAAGCGATTGACTTCCTGCTTTCCATCTAACTCTTGCTTTATCAACACCAGCTTCTTGAAATAAGACACGTGTTTCAGCTCCAGATGTAGGATTATTTAATCTTACAATATCCGTGTTATCATTTACATTAAAAGTTACTCCACCTTCAAATTTTGCTTGTCTATTATAGTCAAATGTTAACGGAATTAAAGGTCTTTGTGGATTATAGTTATGCAATAACATTATTCTTCTAAGTGGAATTGTTGTATATGAACCAGAGTCTGTCCAATCATCATATGCAACAGTTACTCTAATATATGTATATCCATCATGAACCATACTTGTATATTCTGCAGCATATCCTTTAGAATTATTATTGAAAACCATTTGATCTTTTTGAGTATATGTTCCAGATAAAGCAGATGATGTTTCTAATGTTACTGTCTTATTTGGAAATGTTAATCCTGCCCATGTTTCTTGAATAACAAATAATGAACTTGTAGGATATCCTGTTGTTCTTGCAACTGTGAATCTAAATCTGCGATGTGTATGATCTAAATTGAAACCTGTTTTTTGATTCCCATCTAATAATAACTTTATATAATCTTCTCCACCAGACCATGCTAACCAATTTGTCCCATCATAATATTCAACATTATATATTGGTTGAAATCTTAAATTATCAGATGCAAAGTTTTCAGTCATTAATCTTAAAAAATTACTTTCTTCATAGTTATCATAAAATTGTGAACCAACATTAAATGAATGATATTGATGCTTTATAGCTGCATATCTTGTATCACCGAAAGAAGCAACTGCTGCATTAAAATCAGTAATATCACTTGCTACATGCTCATGTGGTGCTGCTAAATAGTTTGCTGGTTTTCCATCTAAATTATTCCAATGAGATTTTGGATAATATAACTTCTCATCGCCTGCAAACGTTGTTCCATCTGTCTTACGCAATTCTATTAAAATTGCATTTCCCATTTAAATCACCACCTAAATTGCTACTGTTCCAACTTGAATTAATGCAAATGTTCCATTAGGATGTCCAGCTGCATCTGCCGTTGATATATAAGCATATTCCTTCATTCCACCAAAAAATCCAATGGCTTCTTTAGTTGCTGCTGGTGTCATCGCAATATCACTTGCAGTTCCTGCTTTTCCTTCTTCTGTTGTTGCTAATCTAATTAATCCTGACTGAGATGTATTACCTAATCTAATCGCTTGTTTAGTAATTGCACTTACATGTCCATTATTAAATGTAATTTGATCTATTGTTTCAATTGTTGATAAATCTTGATTACCTGGATTGAATGTTGGATGCACATATAAGTTAGCACCTTCATCGATATTAAATAGTTTTCTTGCATCATCAGCAGACATAATACCTGCTTTAGATTCACCTAATGTAGCGCCACCAATGGCTTCTGGATAACTATTATTGATAACACTCCAAACATATCTATTATCATAGTAATGCATTAAGATACCTTCATCTGATGTGTCATAACCAATAGCATATACATCACCTACTGTATTACCTGTTGAAGGCAATGATGCAACTGTAACTAAAACATCTAACACGGAAAAGTTTTGAGCCCAAATACCACTACCACTTTCTGTATATCCTAAATTAGTGTTAATGTTGATCCATTTTGTTCCATCGACATCATTACCACTAGGGACTGCTGAACGAATTTTTACATTAGTTGCTGATGCTAAGAATCCACCACTTTCAACCAAGTTATCGATAAATAAATGATCGCCTTTTTCTAAATCAATTTGTGTCGTTCCTGTTTCACCATCATCTTGTTGTCCTATCTCATGATTAGTTGATATCGTAACTGTTACAGGATCGTTAGCAATAAAATAACAACCTTTTAA
>JBFWMH010000003.1:0-138338 GCA_050251655.1 Acholeplasmataceae bacterium | reverse complement strand
TAGGCACGCCGCCAGCGTTCATCCTGAGCCAGGATCAAACTCTCCAAAAAATTTATGTTTTTGTTTTGTTTGTTATAGCTCTTTTTATTTCTTTGATTCGCTCATCATCATTCAGTTTTCAAAGACCTTTTCCTCGCACACTTCATTTCGCGTGCTTTTTAATTCTATCATTATAAAAGAACCTTGTCAATAAGTTTTATAACTTTGACAAATCAAATTCACAAGGTTTTATAATCAGATGGTGGAGGGGGACAGATTCGAACTGCCGAACCCTGAGGGAACAGATTTACAGTCTGCCGCGTTTAGCCACTTCGCTACCCCTCCGATTTTAGGCTTGCCTATATATTCTAACTTATCATGTTTAAAAAAGCAACAGTTTTATGTTTACTTTTTTCACTTTTTTATATTTGATGTTATTTTGTGTTTTATTGATGCTAATAAATGATATATATCATTCATTATTTTCTTTTGATTCAATACTTTTAACACGTTTGAGTAGTTCGGCTTTAAATATCATGACTTCTCTACCGCATTTTTCGCATTTCATTTTAACTTCAGCGCCATTTCTTGTTACCAACCAACGGTGTGAACCGCAGACGTGTGGTTTTTTCATAATAAGCACATCACCTAGATTAATTTTCATGTTTAATCATCCAATTAACTACATCTTCCACATTGTCATCATCATTTAAATATATAGTGATTTTTTTATCATTAATCGACACTTTATGTTGATTAAAATATTTCTTTAATATCTTTTCTTGTTTGCCATATTTATGTTCATTTTTTCGATGAATCATATTTGTTTTTTGTTCTTTTTTTGTAAGTTCTTCTACCTGTCTTACACTGAGTCCATTAGAAACAATTTTTTGTGCTATTTTTTTGATTTGATCTTGATCTTGAAGTTTACTTAAGGCACGAGCATGTCCCATGTTGATTTCGTTATGTAATATCATGTTTTGAACTTCTTGTGGTAAATTCAATAATCCTAAAATATTTGTTACATGGGAACGACTTTTCCCTATTTTTTCAGCGAGCTGTGTTTGCGTTAAATTCAAGTTTCCCATCACCACTCTATAAGCTTCAGCTTCTTCAATTGGTGATAAATTTTCACGTTGAAGGTTTTCTGCAAGTGCAATTTCTGCAATCTTCATCTCTTCATATTGTCTAACAATAGCAGGAATTGTTGTTAAACCCACTTGTTTGGATGCTCGATAACGTCTTTCGCCTGATACGATTAAATAACCATTTGCGACTCTTTTTACAATAATCGGTTGAAATACACCATGTTCTCTAATCGATTGTGCAAGTTCATTTATTTTATCTTGGTCAAAAATCCTTCTTGGTTGAAAAGGATTTGCAATGACATCCGATAAGTTAATTTCATCTATGACTTCGCCTTCTAAAACATCATCCACATGATGTTCTTTTAAAAGGTCGACAAAAGTTCTTGCTTTATTATTTTCTTTCATTTTGCTTCAAAATCTCCTTTGCTAAAGATTTATAAAGTTTAGACGCAGGTGCTTTTGGTGCATATGTGATGACAGGTAATCCATATGTTGGTGCAACCTGTGCAGCAACATTACTTGTAATAATCGTGTCAAATACACCTTCTTTGAAGTAATTCTTTATCTCGTGTACAATTTCCCAACCAGCTTTTGTTCTTCGATCAAGCATTGTAAGAAGTACACCTTCAATTTCTAGTCTCTTATTATTAATTTTTAAATTCTTTTGTACAATTCTAATCGTATTTAATAGTTGAGTTAATCCATCAATAGCTAAAAATTGACATTGCACTGGGATTAATACCGAATTAGATGCATATAATGCACTTAAAGTTAAAAGTCCTAATGAAGGAGGACAATCAATAAAAATGTAATCATATGAATCAATAATTTCATTCAATTTATAACCTAGCTTATATTCTCTATCTTCATCTGTAATTTTTACTTCGATATGAGCAAGCTCAATTGTTGCAGGAATAACATCCATATTAAAATCTTTAAGATGAATAACACAGTCTTTAATATCTTTAACATCCAGTATTGCATCTGTAATCGTTGAGTATAACATGCTTCGATTTATACCCAAGCTTGTTGTCGTACTCGCTTGTGGATCTAGGTCAACGAGCAAAACCTTTTTGCCTAGCATTCCAATAGCTGCTGAAAGATTAACGCTTGTTGTTGTTTTTCCAACGCCGCCTTTTTGGTTTGAAATTGCAATGATTTTTCCCATTGGTACACCACCTTATAACAATTGTTTTTTTATAGCTTGATACATCCTTGGATATCCTAAGACATCTTTATTTTTTCGAATAACCACGTGTGATCTAAATCCATAATCCATTGGTAGGTCACATGTTTCAACCGATACGATTTCACTTTTTAGCACTTTTAGTGCATGTGACGACTGATCAATCTCATCTTGATAATTTGATCCTTTAAATGCAACAAACATATGCTTTTCCTTCAACATAGGTATACCTAATTCTAGAATTAACGGAAGAGACCCTAATGCTCTTGCGGTAACAACATCAAAACTATTATGATGATCTTTTGCATAATTTTCAATTCGGTCATAGACTAATTTTACATCATTTATTTTTAATTCTTCAAGTAATTCTTTAAGAAAATTAATGCGTTTCCCTAATGAGTCTATAATTGTGATGTCTAGATGTGGATATATGATTTTCAAAGGAAGACTTGGAAAACCAGCGCCAGCACCCATATCACATATGGTTTCAACTTTATTTAAATCAAGCACATGTATCATCGTTAAAGAATCATAAAAATGTTTCATATATACTTCTATCTCTTCTGTGATACTCGTTAAATTCACTTTTTTATTATATTCAATCAACAGATGATAGTAATCTAAAAATTGTTTTTTTTGTTCGTTTGAAAGTGTAATTTTAAAGTCGTTTTCGACTTGGTTTATAAATAAATCAAACATGTCTGTAAGATCCTGACTCTATATATATTAATAATATAGAAATATCAGCTGGATTTACACCTGAAATTCTTGAGGCTTGTCCAACGGTAAGCGGTCTAATTTTATTAAGTTTTTCTCGACTTTCAGATGAGATATTGCCTATCTTTAAATAATCAATATCTTCTGGAATTAATTTATGCTCTAAACGTTCCATTTTTTCAGCTTCTCTAGTTGCTTTTTTGATATATCCCTCATATTTAATCATGATTTCCACTTGTTCTAATACTTCATTTGTGAAATCATCAGAGATAAAATGTTTAATGTCTTCGGTATTAATTTCAGGTCTCTTTAATAAGTTCGCTAATGTCACCGCTTCATAAATCGGTGCTGACCCTCTTTGATTTAAATATTCAAGATTTTCTTGATTTGGCATCACTCGATATGTCGTGACTTGTTCCATCAAAGAATCAATTTGGTGCTTTTTATTTTCAAATTTTAGATATTTAGAATCATCAATTAGCCCTAATGCTCTACCATAATCCATTAATCTTAAATCTGCATTGTCATTTCTAAGTAAAAGTCTATGTTCTGCTCTTGAAGTTAGAAGTCTATAAGGATCTAATACACCTTTTGTGACAAGATCATCTATTAATACACCAATATATGCTTCGTGTCTTTCAAGAATTAATGGATTTTTACCATCTAGTTTTAGACTTGCGTTGATACCCGCCATAAGTCCTTGACAAGCTGCTTCTTCATAGCCGCTAGTTCCATTGATTTGTCCTGCACAAAATAAACCATCGATTTTCTTAGTTTCAAGTGATAGTTTCAACTGTACTGGATTAATCGCATCATATTCGATGGCATATGCATATCTAACAATTCTAACGTCTTCTAGTCCTGGAATTGTTCTAATCATTTGTTCTTGGACATGTCTAGGTAGTGATGTGGAAAAACCTTGAACATAGAGTTCATCCAATGACAATGACTCTGGTTCAATAAAGATCTGATGTCTTTGTTTATCACTAAATCTAACCACCTTATCTTCAATGGATGGACAATATCTAGGACCAACACCTTCGACAACACCGCCATACATAGCTGATTCTTCTAAATGCTCATTGATAATGGCATGGGTTTCTTCTGAAGTATGTGTTAGATAACAAAACTCTTGTGGATTTTCGTCATAGTAATGATTATCAAAACTAAATGTATAATTCATACCATCTCCAGGTTGAATTGTCATTTTCAAAGTATTGATGCTATCTTTAGCAATGCGTTGAGGTGTCCCAGTTTTAAGTCTGATGACTTCAAATCCTAAATCTTTTAATTGTTTACTAATCCCAAATGTTGTTGGTTCTCCACCGGGTCCACTAAGTGTTTTTTCTTTCCCTATTAATATATTACTGCTCAAATATGTACCTGTTGTTAACGTAAGAGTTTTACCTAATATGGTTTCTCCAGTTGTTAATACAACGCCTTTGATTTGATGATTTTCAATAATCATATGATCTACAAGTGCTTCTAATAAAGTTAAATGTGGTGTATTTTTCAATACTTCCAACATGATTTTGGGATATGCAAGTTTATCTATTTGTGCACGAAGTGCTCTTACTGCGGGTCCTTTGGATGCGTTTAACATCTTCATTTGGATTTGTGCTTTGTCAGCACTTTTCGCCATTTGACCACCTAATGCATCAATTTCTCTAACAACAATACCTTTAGCAGGACCACCAATCGATGGGTTACAAGGCAAAGAAGCAACCTTATCCAGGTTGCCTGTAATTAGTATTGTATTCTTATTCATTCTTGCCATAGCAAGTGCTGCTTCAACACCTGCGTGACCTGCACCTACAATGATGCCATCATAAATCATATAATCACTTTCTTTTGCTTAATTTTTATTATGCTTTTAATACTGATTCTACATATGCTGCAAAATCTTCTTTTGTAAATTTAAAATATTTCACTGCTTCTTCGATAGGTGCACTAATCCCAAATGAATCTAGACCATATACATTTCTGCAGTATTTATACCACGGCATAGAACTTGCCATTTCTACAGCAATTTTTTTAGCTCGTGGAGGTAAAATTTCTTTTTGATATTTTTTAGTTGATTGATCAAATAAATACATCGAAGGCATACTGACTACTCTTAAGTCATATCCTTTTTCTCTTAGTATCTGTTCTGTTTCTAGAGCAAGCTCAACTTCTGAACCAGATGCCACAATGATACCTTGTAGTTCTTTTTCTTCAGTTTTAACGACATATGCTCCTTGTATGAGTCCTTCATATGAAGTTTGATCTTGACTTTGAACATTTTGTCTTGTTAAGACAATGACAGTAGGTGTTGATTTTGATTCAATCGCAACTTTCCAAGCAGCAACTGTTTCTTTTGCATCTGCTGGATGAATAACATTTAAATTAGGAATAGCTCTTAAACCTGCAAGTTGTTCCACCGGTTGATGTGTTGGCCCATCTTCTCCAACACCTATTGAGTCATGTGTAAAGACAAAT
This sequence comes from Acholeplasmataceae bacterium, assembly GCA_050251655.1. GTDB lineage: Bacteria > Bacillota_I > Bacilli_A > Acholeplasmatales > Acholeplasmataceae > WOFB19. The sequence continues at coordinate 132,890 of JBFWMH010000003.1, read as the reverse complement.
ATCGATGGGATTTGCATGATTGCTGCAAGTCTAATTGATGGTTTCATATAATCACTGAAGACAAAGAATCCACCTGCAAATGCTTTTAAACCACCATGTAAGACAATACCGTTTGTGATAGCTGCCATCGCATGTTCTCTAACACCAAAATTGATATTTCTACCAGTTCTATGTTCTTTAGAAAAATGACCATCAGCGCCTTTTGCTTTCGTAGATGCAGTTAAATCTGCTGAACCACCTACAATAAATGGATATTTTTCTGATAAAAGGTTGATCACTTTCCCGCTTATATTTCTAGTTGCTTCACTCTTAGTAGAAACAATTTGATCAAAATCACTTAAATCAACAACAACATCTTGATTTAAATATGATTCAAATGCATCATACAATTTTGGATATGCTTGTTTGTATTCTAAAAGCATATTATTCCATTTTCTGTGCACACGTTGTCCTCTTAAAAATACGCGTTTACGATAGTAACTATAAACTTCTTGAGGAACTTCAAATGGTTGATATGTCCAATTTAAATTTTTACTTAAAACTTCTCTTTGAGCATCACCAATTGCTGCACCATGTACTTTTGAAGTGCCCGCTAAATCAGTACCATATCCAATCACAGTTTTCACTTCAATGATTGAAGGTTTTTTTGTTTCTTTTTTCGCTTTATTAAGCGCTTTTTGAATATTTACTAAATCATTGCCATCAGCAACTGATAAATATTGCCATCCCATAGCTTCAAATTTTTGTTTGATTTGATCACTATTTGCTAAATTGACAGGTCCATCTAATTGGATATCATTAGAATCAAATAATACGATAAGTTTACCTAATCCTAAATGGCCAGCTAAACTTGCAGATTCTAGTGCAACACCTTCTTGTAAATCACCATCACCACAAATCACATATGTGTGATGATTAATGACTTCAAAACCTTCTTGGTTAAACTTTGCTGCTAAATGTGCTTCAGCTAATGCCATACCAACAGCATTTGAAATACCTTGTCCAAGTGGGCCAGAAGTTGTTTCTACACCTTCAGTGTGTCCATATTCAGGATGCCCAGGTGTTTTTCCAATTTGTCTAAAATTTTTAATATCATCAATAGAAATATTGTATCCAGAAAGATGATTGATTGCATATAGCAACATTGAACCATGACCAGCAGATAATATAAATCTATCTCGGTTGATCCAATTTTGTTTTTTAATGTCGATGTTTAAATTTTCGGTGAATAATTGAAAAGCCATTGGTGCAGCATCAAGTACAATGCCTGGATGTCCACTGTTTGCTTTATTAATTGCGTCTACCCCCAAAAACCTAATGGCATTAATTGCTAAATCTTTCATAATTATTTTTCCTTATCTTCTATATTTTCTTCTTCTACGATTTCTTCTTGAGGTTGTTCTGGTTGTTTATCATCAAAATTAAAGTAGTTTTGATAATGTGTTTCTTGTGCTTTTACAAGCTCATCAAATTCTTCAAGACCAATCGTTGTTCTAATATCCTCTTGTGCTTTTATGTTTTCTTCTTTAACGCGTTTAGATGTAATTCTGGTTTGAAACATATTACTGATAAATACGATTGCTAAAAGTCCAAGTAAAACTTGAATCATATAATTTGGTAAATATAATGCTGATAATGTCGCAACAATCAAATAAAGTGCGATAGTAGGAATCATAAAAAAGTAATTGATCTTTTTAGAGATTTCACCAGCTTTAATTAAAAATCCTAACCAAATGGTATTGATTTCTAATTCATAAAAAGGTTTTAATGCCTCGTAATATGATTTTTCAATAAGTACGCGGTACTCATTTGATCCATCAGATGTCCAAATAGCAAATTTACCTCTTCCTGCATATTGGGTTAAATACATCGTGTCGTTCATGTCATAAAATGCAACTTTAGTATCACCTATAAATTGCACTTCAAATGGTTCGTTTTTTAAGCTTTTAAATACTTTAGGGTTTAATTTCATCGTTTAATACCTCCAACAATATCATTATATCATTAACTAAATGTATTCATTTAGATTATGTAAATTAATACGAACTTATGGGATTAAAAATCCCCATCAAGCATCACCACCCACATAATAGACTATGCTTATGGCTGCTTCGATCAAGACCTGACCAGGTTCACAAGCTACTATTGAGTGATGATGCTTGATAGGGACTTTATTTCTTTCTTAATGTCTTAAAAAAAGATTTGAGTAATGCTTCACTTTCATCAGATAAAATGTCACTTTCACATGCTACATGATGATTGAATTTGATGTCAAATAAGTTTAATAAACTGTTTGCAGAACCTGATTTTGGATCATTTGCACCATAATATACTTTTTTAACTCTAGATTGGATCATCGCACCAGCGCACATAGGACATGGTTCTAGTGTAACATAAACCTCACAATCTTCAAGTCGCCAACTACCTATTTTTTTTGCAGCTTTCATCATTGCTAAAAATTCAGCGTGGCCATGAAATTGTTGTTTTTCTTCTCTTAAGTTATGCGCTCTTGCAATAATCTTATCTTGATAAACAACCACTGCACCTACTGGAACTTCACCTTTTTCATAAGCTTTGTTCGCTTCTTTTAGTGCAGCTTTCATATATTTATATTTTTTTAGGTTTTCCTGGGACTTCATGATAATGTCTCGATCTTGGTTCATAAGACTCGTTTGCACCAATAAGTACTAAAGGATCATTATAATTAGCAGGTTTGCCATCAATGATTCGTTGTGTTCTAGTTGCAGGTAATCCACTCTTTACACAAATCGCAGTGAGTTTAGTAACAAACTCTGCTCTTGCTAAGAGTTCTGGCATCGGGCCAAAAGGCTCACCTCTGAAATCACGATCAAGTCCACCAACAATGACTCTAATACCTTTGTCAGCTAGCGATTCGGCAATACCAACGATATCTGCATCGAAAAATTGCACCTCATCGATAACAACTGCATCAGTATCTTCTTTAACATAGTTAAGGACCTCAACGCTATTTTCAATAATGATAGATGGTTTTTTGCTTAAATTATGAGAAACGATCTCTTCTTTAGCATATCTAATGTCTATAGCTGGTTTAAATACTAAGACATTTTGTTTTGCGTATTCCAATCTTTTAATGCGTCTTATGAGTTCTTCAGTTTTTCCTGCGAACATAGGTCCGCACACTACTTCGATAAAGCCGTTTTTATAAGTGTGATACATAGCAAATCCCCTTAGTTTTATCCCTTTTTAACAAAAAACGTGATGATTGATCACGTTATTCGTTGTCTTTTTTGTTTGCATTAATGCCGTAACGTTTATTGAATTTTTCAACACGTCCAGCAGCTTGAATGAATGATTGTTGACCTGTATAGAATGGATGACAATTTGAACAAGTATCTATTCTAAAATCTTTAGCTGTAGTACCAACTTCGTGTTCATGACCACATGTAGAACATTTTACTTTAATCACTCTATATTCTGGGTGAATTCCTTTTTTCATTTGAGACTCTCCTTCCGCCATAGCATTAAGCCATAGTAAGTTTTCGCGAATACATTATATCATTATAGATAATGATTGACAAGTCTTATAGAATAAAAATTTACTTTTTAACTTTTTTCATTGTGCGTTGCTTGCCAAACGCTTAAAAATTTAGTTGAAATCAGTCCCGTAAGCACACCTGCAGGTACACTTACAAGTAACATCACTGGTAGCCAATACATGATGGCTGATGAACCTAACACGAAAATACCAACAATAATTTGACCAATCGCGTGACTAACAGATCCTAAAACACTGACACCAACGATTCCAAAGAAATCTGCTTTTTTAAGTAAAGCCATCGCCGTTATGGAAAGTGTTGCACCACCAAGTCCTAAATAAAATACTGGACCTAAAAATTTACCCGTGATGATGGATACTAAGATAATGCGTAACACTGTCAATGCTACACCTTCTTTGACACCATATAAATAAATAACGACCAGTGTAACAATATTGGCAAATCCAATTTTCGATCCTGGAATTGGAAGTACATTTAAATATAAACTTTCAATGACATTTAAGACGATGCTCACTGCAAGTAAGTTTGCAAGTAACACCATTTTTTGTGTTTGTTTTCTATTCATATGTCACCTACTGTATAAAATCAATTGTTGAACTTGTTGCGTCAAATTCAACTCTGATTTGATTTGGTAAACAGATGAGTGGTGCTGCAGTAGACCACCCTTGTTTGCTACACACATGAAGAGGACTCGTTTCATCTTTGACTCTGATTCTGTCTTGACTAAAGTCAACAGCAATGATGACTTCTTGTCTAATACCGCCGACTGTATAATCGCCTAATAATGTGATTTCTGTGTATCCATCTTCGCCATTTACATTGATAGATGGATATGTATTCATATATGATTGATCAACAGATTGTTCATAATTAATAACAACAGTATCCTGACTAAAATCAACAGTAACAATCGGTTCCCCTGTACCATAATAAATATATGCATAAGTCGATTGTCCTGTGTAAATAACAAATTTAAATATCAAAAAAAGCGCAACAAAAACAACGACTAATACACCCATCATATATATATCTCTTTTGCGCTTCGTTTTTTGATTCATACTTAATTCCCTTCAAACACTAAATCACCTAATAAGGATTGCGTAATTGTTTCATCATAATTAAATCTAATGTAACTTAAGTTGAGTTCACTTTGATGAGCATCCATCCATGCATTAAATACATCATTTGGCATTGAAAATAATGCTGTCGATAATGCATCTAATAGACCAGCATCATCACCAATCAATGTCACAGTATGATAATATTGCATAGGCATCTTTGTCATAGGTGATACAATATGATGATATCTTAAATCGTTATGTAATACATATTGTTCATAATCACCACTCGTCGTCACTGATTGATTCATGACATTTTGAACAGTTCCATAAGTTCCACTTGTATCACAGACTGGACATGTTAAACCAATATTAAAGTAATCTCTATCCACATTTGAATTTAATGCTAAATAAAGTGAACTGGAACCTGAATTGATAAAATAATAATCCACACCTTCTGATGCTAGATAATCAGAAATTTGTTGTGTTGCATAACCTTTAGCAATTGCACCTAGGTCAAGTTTTGTGTTTTCACCTTGTGTTTGAATATAATAATGTCCATCAACTTCACTCAAATAAAATCCGTTTGATGTAAAATCTAATGCATTAATCGTATCTAAAGCAGCTTGATAATTCACATCAGGTATAATGTTGTTATCATAATTTGCTTCAATAAGAGCTTTCCATACATCAATAGCTTTACCAATGGTAATATCAAAATAACCATCAGTTAATGTTTCAATAGATTTTGCTTCTTCTAAAATGCGATATAATGGTTCATCAATTTCTAATTGTTGGCCTATTTTTTGATTAATTGAATATATATTTTCAAGATATGAACTATCTACTGATAAATCTCTGTAGTTATCAGTTAAGTCATGATACATTTGTAACATGTCAACAATATGACTCTCATAGGTTGCAGCAGTTTGATCATCATAGGTCATAAAATTAACTGTGATAAACGTATTCATATAATCATAGTAATTATAGTTATATGCGACAAGCGGTTTATCTTCTTTACATGAAAAAAGAGATATCGTTAATAAAACACTCATTATGAATAACATAACTTTCTTCATCAAAAAACCTCCTTACTTAATGAAAGAAAAGGACATATTTATGTCCTAAATCTTTACGTTTACTGTAGATCCATCTTTATTTGGATGATCTTTTAAATATTCTAAAATAGGGTTAAAGTTTTTATCAACTTTACCTGGTTTACATTTGGCTAAGTTTTTGACTTCACCACTGATAATTGCTTCAGCAAAAGCTCTACATCCTGGTGTTCCACATGCGCCACAGTTATATTTAGGTAACAATTCTTCAAGTGCATCAATTCTTGGGTCTTCTTCTACAATTAGATACTTGTTTGCTAATGAAAGAATCACACCTAATGCAATTGCTAATATACCTAATACAATAAAAGGATAAATATTTTCCATTATAATTTAACCTCCTTCATAAACTCTAAAGCTTCTTGAAGTTTAGGATCAGTTAAACTACAAGATGAGGTGCCAGCAACACTACATGATTCACATGATTGTGCATCTATATATGCTTGTTCACAGCCTTCAGGAATTTTTGTTTTATCATTTAAAATACCTGTACCTACATATAATATGATTAAAAATAATACGGCACCTATTGCAATAAATATTTGCATTAAATAATACCTGCCAATCCCATAAAAGCGAGTGCCATAAGACTTGCTGTGATAAGCGCAATTGGCATCCCCTTTAAGGCTTTTGGTGTGTTTGCAGCATTAAGTTTAATACGAATTGCAGCAAACGCAATGATAACTAGTGCATAACCTAGTGCAGATCCAAGTGCATACATAAGTGCAGCAGGATAAGTTGTTGGTGATGCCACATTGGTTAATGCAACACCTAACACGGCACAGTTAGTTGCAATTAATGGTAGATAAACACCAAGTGCCTTATATAAGCTCTTGCTCACCTTTTTGATAACAAGTTCAGTTAATTGAACAAGCGCAGCAATGACTAGAATAAATGCAATTGTACTAATATAAGTTATCTTTAAATCTACTAAAACATAATGATAAATTGGCCAAGTGATCGCTGCTGATAGCATAATAACAACTAATACAGCAAAACTCATACCAACGACTGATTTCATCTTTGTTGAAACACCAAAGAATGAACATAATCCTAAAAATTGCATCAATACAATATTATTGATTAAGAGTGAAGAAATTAATATAGCTAATAAATCCATTATGCTTCAACTCCTTTCGCTGGAGCTTTTGCTTTTGCTTCTGCAGCTGCTTTTAAACGAGCCGCTTTTGCTTTTTCAGCATCTTTAATCTTTTTAGCATTTGCATGTGCTGTAAAGATTGCAAGTAAAAGTCCAATAATTAAGAACCCTCCTGGAGGTTGAACAAGTAAAGCTAAGCCATATTCTTGTAATCCCCATGAAGTGAATAATTCAGTTTGGAATCCAAGTGGTAATACATAACCAAGTTTAATCACACCTGTACCAAAGAATTCTCTAACAAATCCAATAATTGTAAGTGCTAATGTAAAACCAAGTGCTGTTCCCATACCATCAAGTATAGATGGAAACACTTTATTTTTAGATGCAAATGCTTCTGCACGACCTAAAATAATACAATTAACAACAATTAATGCTAAATAAACACCAAGTGAAGCACTTAAATCTGGAGCAAAAGCATCAACTAGCATTTGCATTGCAGTAACTTCAGTGGCAATAATAATAACATATGAAGGAATACGAACAGTTGATGGTACAAAATTTCTAATAGAAGAAACCACTAAATTACTAATTGTTAATATAACAAATACAAGTAATCCCATACCAAAGCCAGCTTCTAGTGTTGTTGTTACGGCAAGTGCAGGACACATACCTAAAACCATAACAAATACGCCGTTTTCTTTCCATATACCTTTAGTGAATGTAGACCATAAAGATGGTTCATCTGCATTTTTCTTTTTAGCAGGTACTTTTGCAGGTACCTTTTTAACTACTTTTTCATTTGCGTCAGTCATCTTATGCCACCTCACTTACAAAATACGCTAATAAATCATCAATTAAATTTTTAGTGTATGTCGCTCCGGTTTGTAAATCGCTTTGATCATTTACAATACCTGTAATTTCATCTTTTGTTTTGCCAACAAACATATCTAAATAGTCTAAGTTAAGTCTATAGTAAGATAGTGTATGTTCATATAAATCTTCTGGCATAACAATTGCAACAATCTCATCATTAGCATTAAATATGATCTTTAATGTGATTGCTCCGATATATGTATAACTATGATATGCATATGATCCTTCTCCAGTAACTGTATAAATATATCCACCTTCAGCAACACTTGAAGTTACAATATTTTCTTTTGCTGTTACATGCATCGTTGAAACAAATGTTTGGTCTGTTTCAAGTACATATCCTTCGCCTAAATAATCAATGTATTCGCTATCGACTGGAATTTGTACAGGATATTCATATCCAATTGCACTTAATACGACATTTTTAATTGCGTTCGTACTCTCACTTGCAGTTGCTCCAGAAAGTGCATCTTCTTCGGTTCCTGCATTAAAATAAGGAATATCTTGAACATCAGAATACAAAATATGATCATAATATGTATAAATATATTTTTGAATGTTTGAAACATATTGAACACTTTGTTCAAGTGAAACAATACCTACTGTAACAAAATCATTTTCAATACCTACGAGTAATTCAATATATCCATATCCTAAATCAGAAGTACTTAAACTATATGTATTTCTAATTTTTACATTATAGATGACACCTAGTGTTCCACCGTGTTCATCTTTAACAGTTTGTTTGTAATCAACAATTGAGTAGTTAGTTCCAGATGGATCTTCAATATTAACTTCACTTTCTAAAGTGACTTTTTGTCCAAAAATAAGATCTTCTGGTGTTTGAAGTACAAATGCATTGATGCTAACAACAACGAGTACTGCAATTAAAACTAAAACAAATGCGTTCACGATTAATTTCAAATTTTCTTTTTTCATACAGATACAGCTCCTTTCGAAGTTGTAAATGGATCAATTGAAACATTGATAGTTGCGTATGAAGATGCAATATCACTTAAAATACTCACCATCGTATTTTTACTATAAGTTGCTCCAGAAACAATGTCCCCATTTGGAGTTAAATCACTAATATCTGTACCAACATATAATGATAAGTTATGTCTTGTTGTATCTAAATTTAATGTTTGGTTTAACGATAAAAATTTAGCACCAACAATAATACCTTGTGTATCAATGGCAACAACAATTGTCATGCTACCGTATCCATTTGTATCATATCCTTTATAGATATAACCAATAATGTTTTTATTTGCGTCATCTTTTGGAGCATCATAAACAACAACTTTTGACAAAATAGAATTAGCATCTTGATCGATGCTTAACGCTTCATAACTCACCATTGAAGGTATGACTTCTTGATAAGCTATAAGTGTTGCTGCTTCTTCGTTAGCAATAATAATTGGTGATGTCCAAGCATTAATACCGCCAATTAAAATACCACAGATTATCGCAATTAAAGTAAGCACTGAAGTGAAGTGAATCATCGGATTCTTCTCTAAGAATTTTTTCATGCGAATGCACCTCCTGCAGCAAAGAATATAAAGACTGCAATAACGATAAATACCGCAATATATGAAACAATAAACTTCCATGTATATTTATTTGTAGCCCAATTTGGATAATCAATTAATGGAACGAAAATGTTAGCAAATAACAATGCAATAACAACACCTTCTGCATATGCGCCCCAAGTTCTTATTAAGACAATAAATGTACCAATAAGCAACCCGTAAACCCATCTACCAGGTCTTGTCACTGGTGCAGTGACAGGATCGGTAACCATAAATGCAATACCAAATAATAAACCACCAGAAAATAAATTATATAAAACAAAGTTAAACCATTGATCAGGATATTTACTTAATCCCACCAATGCGATTAAAATCACAAATGATAATGTCGTAGACAATACCAATCTAAAATCAGCAGTTCTTCTAATTAAAAGATATGCTAACCCAATAAGAATAGGAATGACACTAATTTCACCCATTGTTCCTGGAATAAGCCCAAAAAACAAATCCTTAATTGGATAACTATATAAAACATCAGGAAATCCCATGCCACTCTTAAGTGCAGTTAAAGGTGTTGCACCTGCAACAGCATCTACACCAACATAAGCATATGTATACATACCAGCAAGTGAGACAGAAACGAATCTTCTACCAGCTGCAGCAACATTAAAGATATTGCTTCCTAAACCACCAAATAACATCTTAACGACAACAATTGAGAATACAGCACCAATAACAACTGCAAAAATAGGCAATTTTGATGGCAAAATCATTGTATAAATAACAGCACTTACTGCAGGAGCAGTGACATTATTAATCGTGTAAGTTTGAAATTTCGATTTTAGTTTTTCTTTAAAAGTATTTCCTTTACCTTTGTTCATCATGTAAAAAGCAACTGCTTCTAAACCAATCATGATGACCAAACTGATGACAAGACGAATAACTGCATCCCATCCAAAACGATAAATTGCAAATACGACAACTGGAATGAGTGCAATGAGCACATCAATCATCATACGTTTCGTACTTGAATCTCCTCTTCTTATATAAGGCGACGTTTGTTTAACAAATTCCATATATGCCTCCTACTTCACAAAACGCTTAGCTAAGCGCATGTATTCTGTTAAATGAATCTTAGAAGGACACACATATGAACATAACCCACATTCGATACATTTTTTAACTTGCAAAGTTTCAATCATCTCTTTATCTTTTTGCTTATAAGCATTCATGATTTGAGTTGGTTGAATTTCAACTGGACATGAATAAACACATGACGCACAATGAACGCATGGTTCTTCAACTAAAACTTCTGCATTTTTAACAATCAAACTTGTTGTTGTATGTGTCATGACAATATCATCTCTTGTGACATTGACACCCATCATTGGACCACCAAGAATCAAAAGTTTGTCCTTATCTAAATCTTTATAACCACCTGCAATTTTAAGTAGATCAGATACTAAAGTACCAATTCTAGCTCTAAAGTTCTTGTTATAAGCACCTTCACCACTAATTGCAAACAATCTTTCAAGTACTGGTAATCGATTCTTAACTGCTTCAAAAATACTTGCAAGTGTAGAAACATTTAAATTTAACACACCATATTTTGATAATAATTGTCCTTGTGGAATCTTAATGCCAAGCGCATGCTTGATCATATCAAGTTCCCAACCTTGAGGGTAATGGTTACCTACTTTAACAACTTTTATATCATAATTAGAGTACTCTTTTAATGTAAAATTTAGTCGTTCTTCAATTTCAATATATTTTTTCTTAATAGCAATGATACCTTTATTAGCACCTGTTGCTTTCATTGAATAAATCAACCCTTGAATGATTTTTTTAGGTTCATTCATCATAAGTCCATAATCACTGATGATATAAGGTTCACATTCAACACCATTAGCAATCACAACATCGATTTTATCGTTTGTCTTAAACTTAATATATGTCGGAAAAGCACTACCTCCTAATCCAACCAAACCTGCTTTTTCAAAAATCTCAATGTATTCATCTTTAGTCAATTGATCAATTTCTTCATCGGTGCGACTTGTAATACTTTTATGTAACTCATATTTCTTATCATTTCGCACAATTAAACAATCAACAACTTTACCACTTTGATCTACGTGGCTTTCGTTCCCAACTACTTCTCCGCTGACAGTGGAATGAATAGGTTGTTCGAAAAAAGCACCTTTTCTTGTTCCAATCACTTCACCAACTTTGACGTATTGTCCACCACGAACACAAGTTTCGCCTTCAGGACAACGAGAACTTGTTACTGGATAATATAAATATTCAGCATCCAAGTAATGATCAATAGGTAAAGCTTTTAATTCTTTCTTACCATCAGGGATATGTCTTGTTTTAGTAATCACTTAACTGCTCCTTTCTCATGTAACGGATATTTCTCGGTCAGTTTAATGACTTCCTCTTTAATCGCACATAATTTATCTTCATCATCTTTATTTTTTAATGCTTCATCGATAAATGAAGCAATAAGATCCATATCTTCTTCGAACATACCTCTGGTTGTTACCGCTGGTGTGCCTAAACGAATACCACTTCCATATGCTGGTTTTTCTTTATCATAAGGAATGGTATTTTTATTACATGTAATATTGACTTTGCCTAATGTTATTTCAGCTTTTTTACCTGTAATTCCATATTTATCTTTAACATTGATTAATACGAGATGATTGTCAGTACCACCTGAAATAATCTTATATCCCAAATCACTCATCGCTTTAGCAAGTCTTCTTGAATTTTTAACGACTTGTTGTTGGTATGCGATAAATGATGGTTCTAAAGCTTCTTTAAATGCAACACCTTTAGCTGCAATAACATGCATTAAAGGGCCACCTTGAATACCTGGGAAAATGGCTTTATCAATTTTCTTAGCAATCTCTTCATCATTGGTTAAAATGATGCCACCACGTGGACCACGCAAAGTTTTATGTGTTGTTGATGTCACTAAATGTGCATATGGTATAGGTGATGGATGTACTTTGGCAGCAACCAATCCGGCGATATGCGCCATATCAACCATCAAGAAAGCACCAACTTCATCAGCAATTTCTCTAAACTTTTTAAAATCAATCACTCTAGCATAAGCACTTGCTCCTGCAACTATTAATTGTGGTTTAACCTTAAGTGCAATTTCTCTAACTTTATCATAATCGATAAGTTCAGTGATTTCATCAACACCATAAAACTCGGATTTATAAATTTTACCTGAGAAATTTAAATTAAAACCATGTGTTAAATGTCCACCTTCATTAAGAGACATACCTAAAATCGTATCTCCAGGTTTAATGAGTGCTTGATACGCTGCCATATTGGCTTGTGATCCAGAATGAGGTTGAACATTAACAAACTTAACATCATATAATTTTTTAAGTCTGTTTCTTGTTTCTTCTTCAACCAAATCAACAAATTCACAACCACCATAATATCTGTTTGAAGGATAACCTTCAGCATATTTGTTGGTTAAAATAGACCCTTGGGCTTCCATAACTGCTTCTGAAACAAAGTTCTCTGAAGCAATTAATTCTAAGTGGGTCTCTTGTCTATTTTTCTCTTTTAAAATAAATTCATTCATTAAAGGGTCATATTGATCTAATTTCATATCTATTCTCCTCAATAATCTGTGGTTTATTATAACATAATAAAATGCAAAAAAAAAGACGAGTTATCAAGATTTATGCTCATCTTTTTTAGTTAAATTTACAAAAATTATAAAGTAACGTTGTGATAGATTTCTTGAACATCATCAAGTTCATTCAACATGTTCATTAATCTTTCAAATTCTTCTTGTTCTTCTTCACTTAAAGTTGTATCCATCATCGACATCCACATGATCTCATCAGTTTCAAATTCTAATTCTGGATATTGTTCCAAAAATGCTGTCTTAATTGCATTATAATTTGTTGCATCACTTAAAACTGTAACTTCTTCACCATCAGCTTCAATTTCATCTGCATCTAAATCATTTAAGACAAGTAATTCTAATACTTCATCTTCGCCTAATCCTTTAACTGTAAAGACAGCTTGATGATTAAACTGATGAAGAACTGAACCAGAAATACCTAATTTACCACCTGTTTTTGTGAAACAATTTCTAACTTCAGCAATCGTTCTATTCACATTATCAGTTAAGCACTCAACAACGAAAATACTATTACCAGGTCCAAACCCTTCATATCTTGCAGGAATGTAGTTATCATCACTACCACCTTTAGCTTTATCAATTGCTCTTTTAATAATATCAGCAGAAACTTGTTCTTTTTTTGCTTTTTGAATAATTCTCTTTAAGTTAACATTAAGATCTGGATCAGGTACACCATTTCTTGCTGCCATAAATATTTCTTTTCCATATTTGGCATATAGTTTACTTTTCACTGCGGCAGTTTTTGCCATTGCCACTTTTCTTACTTCATGCGCTCTTCCCATACATTTTCACCTATTCTTTTTTACTTAAACTTTTCGTTATATGTGTCGATACATTGTTGAATGATTTTTTTTGCAGACACTGCACCTTCGATATCTAAAATATAAGTCTTTTTACCTTCAAGTGATTTATATACTTCAAAGAAGTGACCCATTTCAGTTAAGAGATGTTGTGGTAATTCATTAATATCTTTATATTGTGTAAGAGATGGATCACCAAATGGAATTGCAATAATTTTTTCATCAATTTCATCTGAATCTATCATCTTCATAACGCCTATTGGATAAACTTCTACAATACTTAATGGTTCAATATCTTCTTGACATAATACTAATACATCAAGAGGGTCATTATCTCCAGCATACGTTCTTGGAATGAAACCATAGTTTGCTGGGTAATGTGTTGAAGTGAATAAGATACGATCAAGAATAATCATTCCTGTTTCTTTATCTAATTCATATTTCTTTTTAGAACCTTTAGAAATTTCAATACAAGCAACAAATTTATCAGGTGTTATTCTTTTTGGACTTATGTCGTGCCATATATTCATTTTTATCACCTTTTTCCTTTACACATCTATTTTAGCATTTCCCCCTAAAAAAAACACCCCAAAAGTGAGTGCTTTTCCTATAGCAATCGAAAATGTTACTTATCCCCGTTTGCCCCTTAGACGTATTTTAACTATCGCCTAATACGTTATGTATCGCTTCTCATAATCGTAGTCACAATGTTTCGGCATTGTGGTAGATACGCCATCACCCCTAATTAGATGACTTATACGACAATTAAATACAAAGTCATTATAACAATAAAATCGCTATCTTGTAAAGGATGAAATTCAATTTTTTACAACTTTTTTTGATGTTGCAAATACAGTTCGTAAGTATTTTCTAAAAGACCCAATATAGTCATAGGACCAACACCGCCAGGAACTGGTGTAATCATCGATGCAATTTCACTAACTTTTTCAAAATCTACATCACCGACTAAATGACCGTCAACACGATTAGTTCCAACATCAATAACGATTGCACCTGGTTTAACCATGTCTGCTGTAAGTAAGTTAGGTCTGCCTGTTGCAACCACAATTAAATCTGCATGTATAGTATGCTCTTTAATGCTTCTTGTTTTTGAATGACATACAGTGATGGTTGCACCTCTATCCATCAACATTCTAGCCACTGGAAAACCAACAATATTACTTCTACCAATAACAGTGGCATTTAAACCTTCTATTTGAACTTTATAAAAATCTAGAAGTTCTAAAATACCTTTGGGTGTTGCTGGATAAGTTGTTTTCTTCTTTTGATATAAATACCCTTGATTGATGACATGAAATCCATCTGCATCTTTATCTCTAGAGATTAAATCAATGAGCACATTTTCATTTAAATGTTTAGGAATTGGAAGTTGTAAAATCATACCGTCAATTTCTTTATTTTTATTTAAATTGATAATTAGATTTTCAAGTTCATTTTGTCTAATGTTTTCATCAAGATGATATAGTTTATATTCAATACCAACAAGCGCACATGCTTTTTCTTTTCCTTTGATATATGATAAGCTTGCTGGGTTATTTCCTACAAGGATAACTGCTAAACAAGGCGATTTATCATATATTTTTTTTGATTCTTCTATCTTGTTCTTTAAAGCTTCCTTAAGTGCTTTAGAAGCTATTTTTCCACTTAATAATTCCATATATAATCACCCTTCTATTAATTCACCATCATCGTCTATTTTCATAGACAATGCTCTAGGTGATTGATTGAGTCCAGGCATTGTGACAATACCTTTAGTGAGAGCCACAAAAAATCCCGCACCTAATGATGGTTTGATTTCTTTAATTTCAAGTTCAAAATCTTTTGGTCTACCAATAAGTTTTGAATCTCCAGAAAGTGAAAGATGGGTTTTAGCCATGCATACTGGTAAATTCCATCCCAACTGTTCATAAGTTTCTAATTGTGCAAGTGCCTTTTTTCTGAATTTGACAGTTGAAGCACCATAAATTTTGGTTGCGATTTTTTCTATTTTAGTTTTTACTGAATCTTCTTTTGTATATGTTGGTATAAATTGATTAGGTTCTTTAATGACATCTTTGACGACGTTTGCTAGAGATACCATACCTTTAGCACCCTGCATAAATCCATCAGCAAATGCGAGTGGATATTGATGCTCTTTTGCCCAAGTCAACATAAACTCAATTTCGTCTTTAGAATCTGAAGCGAAATGATTGAGTGCAATCACAAAATTTAAACCAAAATTTTGAATGTTTTCAATATGCTTTTCAAGATGCGGAATACCTCGCTTTAATGCATCCAAATCTTCTACTTGATAGTCAATTGCTGCTCCATGTGATTTAAGTGCTCTAATGGTTGCTACCAAGACAACTAAATCAGGTGATTTTGGTAATTCAGGCACCTTTAAATCAAGAAATTTTTCCATACCTAAATCAGCACCAAATCCAGCTTCAGTAATTGCATAATTTCCAAGTTTTAATGCCATCTTTGTTGCATTGATTGAATTACATCCATGAGCAATATTTGCAAATGGACCGGCATGAACAAAAGCTGGAATACCTTCAATGGTTTGAACCAAATTAGGTTTTAATGCGTCCTTTAATAATAATGCCATTGCATCTACACATCCCAAATCACGCGCAAATAATGGTTGTTCATTCAAATTATATCCAATCATAATTCTACTTAATCTTTGTTTTAAGTCTTTAATATCTTTAGATAAAGCTAAGATTGCCATGATTTCACTTGCTGCTGTAATCATAAAACCATCTTCTCTTGTTCCTAAATCAATGGTTCTTAAACTTCTATCGTTCATATCTAATGCTCTTCTCCAAATAACATCTTTGATTTGAAGTTCATTTCCTTGATAGATATGATTATCAATGATTGCAGATAATAAATTATGCGCAGCCGTAATCGCATGTAGATCCCCTGTAAAATGAAGATTAATTGGTTCTTCAGGTACAATGATAGATTTACCGCCACCAGTTGCACCACCTTTTAAACCAAACACAGGACCTAAGCTAGGTTCTCTTAATGCAAGTACTGGTTTTTCTCCTATTTCATTTAATCCTTGAGCTAGTCCAATTGAAATAGTTGTTTTTCCTTCACCAGCTGGTGTAGGATTAATTGCTGTTACTAAAATAAGTTTGCCATCTTTTTCTTCTTTTAATCGATCTAAAAGTGAAAGTGATATTTTTGCTTTATCATTTCCATAAGGGATGAGTTCACTCTCCAATATCCCTGCGCTTAGGGCTACTTCTTTAATATGTTTCATTTTGATAACCTCCTAAAAGAAAAAGTACCGTAACTCGGTACTTTTATTATAGCATATTAACCTTTATAAAAGTGATACCCATCTTTTAAGATGAATTCCGCTTTTTTAACATCTTCTTTACTAGGTTCTTTCGTATCTTTAAGTGGATAATCAAGACCCATACTTTCCCATTTCATTTGTCCTTTTGAGTGGTATGGTAATACTTCTATACCTTGAACAAAATGAAGTGTGTCTAGATATGTTCTAAACGCTTTTAAATCTTCTTCTTGATCTGTTAAACCTGGCACTAAAACATGTCTAATAATCATGGGTTTTTCTAATGATTCAAGAAGTGTTGCAAATGCTAATACATGATCATTTGTAGATCCAGTGATGACTTTATGTTGATCATTTTTGATGTGTTTAATATCAAGCAATACCAAATCAGTATATTTAAGTAACTCTTGATATTTATCACTTTGTTTATGATTAAAACAAGAAGCAGCGGTATCCAAGCACGTATGAATGCCTTGTTGTTTTGCTTGTGCGAATAACTCAGTTAGAAAATCTAGTTGTAATATTGGATCGCCACCACTTGCTGTTAACCCACCGTTTTTGTAAAACTTTTGGTATTTCTTATAATCAGTTAAAATTTCTTCAACTTCCATCAAATGATTTTGTTTTGTAGACCATGTGTCTCTATTGTGGCAATATTGACACTGGAAAGGACACCCTTGAAAGAAAACGACATATCTAATGCCTGGACCGTCAAAAGTCCCAAGTGTTTCTACTGAATGGATATTACCTTGATTAAACTTTCTCATGGAAGGTTCTTGAAATGACCTCACGTTTTTGTTCGTTTGTTAAGTTAGAAAAGTTTACTGCATATCCTGATACTCTAATGGTTAAATTAGGATATTTTTCAGGATGATCATAAGCATCTTGTAATGTCTTACGATTCATAATGTTCACATTCAAATGATAACCACCATTAACGAAATATCCATCTAAAATCGTCACTAGGTTTTCAACTTTAATATCGCCTTCATAGACAAATCCATCGGCAGATTCTAAATCTTTTCCTAATGCTTGTGGTACTAATGTGAATGTATTTGAAATACCATCTTGACAGCTTTCGCATGGTATTTTAGAAACACTTAGTAATGATTGTAATGCACCAGATTTGTCACGACCATGCATTGGGTTAGCCCCTGGAGCAAATGGTTCGCCTTTTCTTCTTCCGTCTGGTGTATTTCCTGTTTTCTTTCCATAAACCACATTTGATGTAATGGTTAAAATACTCATTGTTGGTACTGATTCTCTATACGTATATTGACTTCTAATTTTACTCATGAAGCGATTAACAATGTCAACAGCTAACATATCAACTGCATCATCATTATTACCATAACATGGGAAATCTCCATCAATTTCAAAATCATAAATTAATCCGCGATCATCATAAACCGGTTTTACTTTAGCATGTTTAATTGCTGATAATGAATCTGCAACTACTGATAATCCTGCAACACCAGTAGCAAAATTTCTTTTAACTTCTGGGTTATGAAATGCCATTTGAATAGCTTCATAAGCATATTTATCATGCATATAATGAATGATATTTAATGCACTCACATAAACTTCAGCTAACCAAGTTAACATGTGGTCAAATCTTTCCATGACAACATCATAATCTAATACTTCAGCTTGTAAAACATCGTTCATTGGTCCGACTTGAGCACCGCTTAATTCATCTCTACCACCATTGATTGCATAAAGTAATGCTTTAGCTAAGTTAGCTCTTGCTCCAAAGAATTGCATTTCTTGTCCAATCGCCATTGGTGATACGCAACAAGCAATACCATAATCATCACCATGATCTGGTCTCATTTGTTCATCATTTTCATATTGAATACTGCTTGTATCAATAGAAACTTTAGCACAGAATTTCTTAAAGTTTTCAGGAAGGTTTTCACTCCAAAGCACAGTTAAATTTGGCTCTGCAGATGTACCTAAATTATATAATGTTTGTAAATATCTAAATGTTGATTTAGTTACCCAAGAACGACCATCTAATGTAAGCCCTGCTAAACTTTCGGTTACCCATGTTGGATCCCCTGTAAATAAATCATTATATTCTGGTGTTCTAGCAAAACGAATCATTCTTAATTTCATAATGAAATGATCGATAAGTTCTTGTGCTTCAACTTCAGTAATGATTCCGTCTTTTAAATCTCTTTCTATATAGATATCAACGAATGAAGCAGTTCTACCTAAACTCATCGCTGCACCATTTTGTTCTTTAACTGCTGCTAAATAACCAAAGTATGTCCATTGAATTGCTTCATATGCATTTTCAGCTGGTCTTGTTAAGTCGAATCCATAAATTTCACCCATTTTAATGAATTCATTTAATGCGTTGATTTGATCTTGAAGTTCTTCACACATTCTAATGTTCTTTTCATTCATAACTTTAGATTGGTAAATTGCTTTTTGTTCTTCTCTTTCAGCGATTAATCGGGTAGTTCCATATAATGCTACTCTTCGATAATCACCAATAATTCTTCCGCGACCATATCCATCAGGTAATCCTGTAATAATTCCTGTTCTTCTTGCATCTCTGATTTCTTTTGAATACACATCGAAAACACCTTGATTGTGTGTTTTTCTATATGTAGAAAAAATATGCACCATTGCAGGATCAATCTCATAACCATAAGCTTTTGCTGCTTTGTAAGCGACATTGATACCACCATAAGGGTGAAAAGCTCTCTTAAATGGGGCATCCGTTTGTAAACCTACAATTTTTTCTAAATCTTTGTTAATATAAGCAGCTGGATGTGAAGTTAAGCTAGAGACAACATCTGTATCCATCCCTAGAGAACCACCATTCTCTTTTTCTTGTTTTAACAATTCATAGAATCGTTCGTTTAATAATTTGCTGCTTTCAGTTGGTCCTTCCAAAAATGATGAATCTCCTAGATATTCACTATAATTGTCGAACATAAAATCTCTAACGTTGATTTCTTTTTTCCAAGAATCGCCTTTAAAGTTTCTCCATGCGTTCATATCTGTACCTCCGAGTATGTATTTTTTAATTGCATCGAATGATTTCAACACCATTATATTGTGTTTAATTTTAAAAAGCCACTGATTCTATAATTTTTTAAACTGAAAACGTTTTAAAAAATGTTAACATAGAAATGTGGTGGTGATCATATGGATCAAGCAATATTAGTTGGTATTGATATAGAGACAAACGTCTTAAATATTAGAAGTAATTTAGATGAATTGGAACAGTTAGCTCTAGCAGTTGATATTAAAACTAGAGATAAAGTTGTTCAAAAATCAAAATCAATTTCTCCTAAATATTATATTGGTAAAGGAAAAGTAGATGAAATTAAAAAGATGATTTCTATTTTAGATGTAGATGTTGTCATTTTTGATGATACTCTTTCTCCTTCACAATTATCGAATTTAGAAAAAACACTTGATGTTCAAGTCATCGATCGTAGTTTTTTAATTTTATCCATTTTCGCAGAACGTGCTCAATCTAAGCAAGCTATGTTAGAGGTTGCACTTGCTCAAAAAATGTATATGCTCCCTAGACTCTCAGGAATGGGTAGTACCTTATCAAGACAAGGTGGTGGTTCTTATAACGCTAAAGGCCCTGGTGAAACAAAATTAGAACTTGATCGAAGAAAACTATTACAAGAAATTTCATTAATTAAAAAACAATTATTAAAAATAGAGAAAGAACGAGATATTTCAACAAAGAAAAGAAAAGATAGTCAAATCCCAATCGTTGCTCTTGTTGGATATACAAATGCTGGTAAATCTTCTTTAATGAATGGACTTACTTCTTATCTTCATCAAGATCAAGAACCTGTTTTTGAAAAAGATATGTTGTTTGCCACACTTGATACTAAAGCAAGACGCATACAGCAAGACAATAAACCTCCATTCATTTTAATTGATACTGTTGGTTTTATATCTAAATTACCTCATGAATTGATTCGTTCTTTTCAAACAACTTTACTTGATGTGTTAAATGCTGATTTATTATTACATGTGGTTGATTCAACTGCTAAATATCAAGAAGAGATGTTTGTTACAAGAAATGTTTTACAACAAATAGGTGCCGATCATATTGAAAGAATACTTATTATGACAAAAAAAGATCTTGCTTTTAGACCTGTTGAAGTTCAAGAAGATTATATTTATATTTCAAATTTAACTAAAGAAAATTATGATGAACTCATTTCAGCTATTTATGGTCATATTTATCACGATAGACGTATTGTAGATTTACTCATTCCTTTTACTGAAGGACAAATCTTTTCTAAACTCAAAGAAAATGCGACTATATTATCTAACCAATATTTAGATGAAGGTATTTTCATCTCTGCAGTCTTATCACAAGAACAAACACTTATCTATCAATCATATATCATAAAAAAATAAGTGCTCATCATTGAGCACTTTTTTGTTCTTCAAAAAAATCATTAACATGTTTTATAAATTCTTCTTTGGTATGTGTTCTACTAAGTTGTGCTCTTAAATCTTTAGCATGTGGTAAACCTTTTAAATACCATGGTCCATGACTTCTCATTTCTAAACAAGCCACTTTTTCACCTTTGAGTTCAACTAAAGATTCTAAATGAAGTAACATCATTTCTTTAATCTCATCTAGTGTTGGTTTTTCAATGATGGTACCATCTTTTAAATATGCATCAATTTCTCTAAATATCCACGGATTACCTAAAGCACCTCTACCAATCATCACAGCATCACAATTTGTATAGGTTAACATACGTAGAGCAGATTCGCCATCTACGATATCTCCATTACCTATAACTGGTATTTGAACAGCTTCTTTAACGGCTTTGATGACATCAAGATCTGCAAATCCACTGTATCCTTGAGATCTTGTTCTTGCATGTACTGCAATAGCACTTGCACCAGCTTCTTCAATTTTTTTAGCAACTTCAACGGCATTTTTACTGTCATCATCCCAGCCACTTCTAATTTTAACAGTCACTGGTTTAGATACTTTATTGACAATCTCTCTAACGATGTCATATATTTTATCAGGATTTTTCATGAGTGAAGCACCTGCTTGTGCTTTAATAGCAACTTTAGGTACTGGACATCCCATATTAATATCAATGATATCGCAATTGCTATGTTTATCAATATACAAAGCAGCATCAACCATAGTTTCTAAATCAGAACCAAAAATTTGTTGAGCCATAGGTCTTTCAACATCTGTCATAAATAATAAATCCAGTGTTTTTTCGTTCTTGTGTAACAGTCCTTTATCCGAAACCATTTCTGCATATACTAACCCTGCACCATATTTTCTAGCAAGCGTTCTAAAAGGACTGTTTGATACGCCAGCCATGGGTGCGAGTATGATTTTATTTTTTACTTCTACATTTCCTATATAAAAAGACATTTTAATCACCTGATTTATTGTATCATTTTATGATATGAGTTTCAATTATGCTACAATATCAATTGAGGTATGAACACATGAAAGATTATGCAATCATAAGTTATGCTTATGACAAAACAGTAAGAATATATGCATCTCAAACAACACACTTAGTTGAAGAAGCGAGAAAAATCCATCAAACTTGGCCAACAGCATCAGCTGCATTTGGTCGTTTTCTCACAGCATCAGCTATGATGGGTTTAATGTATAAACCTGGAGAACGCATCACACTTAGAATTAAAGGTAATGGACCTATAGGATCCATGCTTGTTGAAGCAAATAACTTCGGTGAAGTACGTGGTGAAATTCAAAATCCATCTGTATATTTAAAGTATGAAGATGGTCCTAAAAAAGGTAAATTGAATGTCGGTGCTGCTGTAGGTCAAGGCTTTTTGTTTGTCACTAAAGATTTAAATATGAAAGAATATTTCACTTCATCATCTGAATTACAAACAGGTGAGATTGGTGATGATTTTACATATTACTTTGCGTTATCAGAACAAGTTCCTTCTTCTGTTGGATTAGGCGTGTTGGTCAATACTGATCAAAGTATTTTGGCTAGTGGTGGTTATATTCTTCAACTCATGCCTGGGATTAAAGAAGAAACCATTCAAACAATTGAAAATATTCTTAAATCTATTAAACCGATGAGCACACTAATCAATGAAGGTAAAACACCCGAAGACATCACTGCAATATTATCAAATCAAAATTATCAATTATTATCAAAACACGACTTAAGTTATCACTGTCCATGCACAAAAGATGGATTTGCTAGAAGTTTATCAGCACTTGACAAAAAAGACATTGATGAACTGATCGAAGATGGACATGCAGAAATCGAATGCCATTTCTGTCATAAAAAATATATATTTAATAAAGAAGATTTAGAAGATATTAAAAACAATCAATAAAAAAAGAGGACTTGATTACCAATCAAAGTCCTCTTCTATTTTTGTACGGCTTTCTAAGTGATTACATCTAGTTTTAAGTTCTTGTATAAAGACATCGCGATCTTCAGGTGAGACAGCAACCATACGCATAAATCCTTTATTTAATGTGATTTTCACTACATCCATGGACATCGCAAAGTTATTGTTTGGTAACATTCTATCTTTTTCAATAGCAATAATATGGTCATAGTACACTTTTTTGAAAATGAAACCCAATCTAATATATAAATGATCTTCTTTTAGTGCATATACTGAACTGAACAGGAAAATAAAATCAATTAAGACAACTGATAATAAACTAATCACTGCTGACATATAATCTTCAATTTGCTCTACATAAAATATAACTGCAAGTGCTACAAAAACTAACGGAATAGCTAAAAATACAAATTTTACGAGCAATCCTTTTTTTACTTTAAATCTCATGATTGTTTTTCTTCTTTCTGTTTTTGAATTCTTTCTAATAAATCGTGTGTAATTTCACTATAAAGTTTATCATCAATCTTATAAAATTTTTGATAAATCATATAAGATGCCACAATTAATACAAGCGGTATAGCAAGCATAGAAATTCTTAGATTGAGTAACATTTCTGGTGTTGTTAAACTTCCAATTAAAGTTCTAATTTCATCAGTGGTTAAATCTGGATTTGTGTTTCTTGCATCTGTTACAGGTTTGATCACTAGATCATTTAATCCAGAGACCGCTAGTGTAAGAGAAACGATAAACGTTTGAAATGCAGTTGCCATCTTTGTGACAAATGGATTAATGCTAAAAACAATACTTTCGTTTCTAGTTCCTAACTTCCATTGGCCATATTCGATTGTATCTGCTAGCATCACTAAAACAATGACTTGAATAAATCCTTGACCAAAAAACAGTACCAATCCTGCTAAACCAATAACGACCATATTCATAGGTAGTATATAACCTGCACTAAAGAATAAGCCATATCCAATAGCAACTAAAATGGTTGAATAAAAGAATAATTTCTTTCTACCAATCTTTTGTGATACTTTAGGAAATAAAACAATAGCTGATAATTGACTTACGGCTAAGATAAGTGCAAATAACGTAAACTCCATACCACCATAACGATTAAAGTCATAATCAAAGAAATACATACCTAAAGCGGTTGTAATAAAATAACCTGTATTAAATAATAAGATTGCTATAATGATGACTACTAATTGATCATTTTTGAATATTATTTTTAATAAATCTTTAAATTTAGTCTTAGCTTGTTCTACATGTGTAATCGTG
The DNA here is from genome assembly GCA_050251655.1 of Acholeplasmataceae bacterium. Classification (GTDB taxonomy): domain Bacteria; phylum Bacillota_I; class Bacilli_A; order Acholeplasmatales; family Acholeplasmataceae; genus WOFB19. Next base: position 108,232 of record JBFWMH010000003.1, on the reverse strand, counting down.
TTTTTTGGCTCTTTGACGCCAAAGAACACCATCACTTGTGAACAAATGAAAATAATACCAATCACAAGCGCTAAGATAAAGAAAGCTTGTTTAGGTCCACCCGCAAAATTTTGATAAAATACTGGAACACCTGCGATAACAATAAACATACCAAGACTTGCAAAGAATCTTGCAAGTGATCCTATTTTTTCTCTTTCCTTAGGATCAGCAGTAAAACTTGGATACATTGACCAATAACTGATATCGTTCATCGTATAAGTCATACCAGATAAGACATACAAAATACCAAATAAAATAACAAAAGGCGTACCGCTTAATCCATAATCTTGGAACAATGAAAAGAATACCATCGCTGATGTAATAGCACCAAGTAAAATCCATGGTTTAAATTTACCGAATCTAGTTTTTGTATTGTCAATAATAAATCCCATGAACGTATCATTAATAGCATCCCAAACTCTTGCTACTGCCATCACAACGCCAACAGCAATCAAATCTGCAGAACTGACACCAACAGCATTAGTTAAAAATATTAATAAGAAATTCGCATATAAAGCATACATCATGTCTCTTCCAATAGATGCTGAAGCATACATTATTTTTGATTTTTTATCAATTGATTGAACGATTTCCATAACGTTCTCCTATTTTTTTAAGATTTTTTTAATACCTTTAATCATATGTAGATTAAGTATATCCACAATACCTTCTGCTTGATATAACGACAATGTTTGGTTACTAAATAAAGCGAGCATTCGAATAGGTGTTTCTGTTATCGTTCTTTTCATAACTTCTTTCATCCACACATCTTCAATTTCTTTTAATTCTTTTGTTGCCATGCCCATGACCACACGTTTGATAATTTTCCCAATAAGTAAGTGGTCAACATCATTAAGTGTTGTCGATAAACTAAATGGTCGCTTATAAACAACATGTTTTTTAGGAAGTTGTTTTGAAAAAAGTTTATTAAAATCACTTGTATTGTATTCATATTGATTATAACTAATCATTGGATGTTTAATAACCATACCATCAACATGTATATCAACTTGATCAATAACTTCACCTGCATGTTTACATATTTCAATACTATATTTACCTTCTTCAACTACAAAACGTTTCTTATAAATGTCATAGAAGTTAAAATCATCTTTTGTCAACTTAAACTCTACTGTTTTAGCTTCATTGGGTTTAAGTTCGATCTTATCAAATGCTTTAAGTTCTCTTTTTGCTTTATAAACACTACTTTCATTTTGTCCAACATAAACTTGCACCACTTCTTTTGCAGTCATTTGACCAACATTTCTAACACTGACTGAAACTATGTATCCATCTGAAACTTCAGAAACACTTAAATCTTTGTATACAAATTTAGCATATGAAAGTCCGTGACCAAAATGATATCTGACTGGCTTTTTAAATGTTTCATAGTATCTATAACCTACATAAATGGATTCATCATAATAGGTTGCTTGATTATCCTTAGTGATTTGTACATTACATGTTTCATGATGATCAATCCACGTTTCTGCAAGTCTTCCAGATGGACTAAATTTACCAAATAACAAATCAAGCATTGCTAAACTTGAAGCTTGACCACCTAAATATGAAATTAAAACACCTTTAGCTTTACTAAATGGTTCTAAATTAATGACTGATCCACCAACGGTAACTATCACTATATTTTGATTAACTTCATATAATTTCTTAAATAATTCGATTTGGTTTAGTGGTACATCAAGCGATTTTCTATCAAACCCTTCAGTTTCAAGTGCTTCTGGAATTCCCACAATGTAAACAACCTTTTTAACTTGATTAGCAAGTTCTAAAGCTTCAGCTTCTAATTTGCTATCAACTTTAAATTGGTCCACTTCAAAGCCTTTGACAACTTTAACGTTTTTAGAAAAATTTCCTATCACATCACAAATCTCATTGACTTCATATGCATTCACATGTGATGATCCGCCACCTTGATAACGCATATGAAAAGCAAATCCTGAAATGATTGCTATATTTTCTTGATTGCTTAATGGCAAAATGTTTTCTTTGTTTTTAGCAAGAACCATAGATTCTCTAGCATACATTCTTGCTTGTTCATGTTGTTTTTTAAAATCTAAATCTGATTCTTGGGTATATACAGGGTATTTAAGTGCAAGTTCAACAATTCTATTTGCAGATGTTGTCACATCTTTATTAAGTTGCATATCTTTCATGCTCGCTTGTTTGACTTTTGATCCCCAATAACCATAACTTGATGGCATTTCTAAATCACATGATGCTTTAATACTTTTAACGCGATCATGAATAGCACCCCAATCACTAATGATAGGTCCTTGATATTTCCATCGTTTTCTAACAATCTCTTTTAAAATAGGATGTTCTGTAACATAAAATCCATTAAGTTTATTATAACTTGCCATTAGTGTGGCTGGATTTTCTTTAATGACTTTCTTAAAATTACGATAATATATTTCATGAAGTGCGCGTTCGTCAACAATCGTATCTATCGTAAACCTATACGTTTCTTGATTGTTTGCAATAAAGTGTTTAACTGAAGTCCCTATGCCTTGATCTTCAACACTTCTAACGAAACTTGCTGCAAGTTCGCCTGAAACATATGGATCTTCACTGTAGTATTCAAAGTTTCTTCCGCCAAGTGGTGTTCGCTTAATATTAATGCCTGGGCCTAAAATCATCTGAACGCCATAATGTTTGCATTCTTTTGCAATAGATGCTCCAAGTTTTTTCATTAAATTGCGATCAAAACTGCATGCAGTTAAACTTGCAGTTGGAAAACAGGTCGCAATCACGCTACCGTTTTTTCCCGTTGTATCTTGATCATCGATTTGTTTTCTAACACCATGAGGACCATCAGTCATTAACACACTTGGAACATCATCAAATGACTTCGTATGCCATACATCTTGTCCATCTAATATTTTAATCTGTTCATCAAACGATAATTTCATGTGCTTACCTCAATTTATACATTCTAGTTTCATAAGGTCTTAATACCATAGAATCATTTTGATAATTACCTATGATTTTAGTACCTTCTATATATTTATAATCAATAGATTGATCTACTTTTGACATATTACAAATAACAACTATTTTATCCTTTTCATATGTTCTTTGGTAGATAAAAACATCTTTTTTCATACTGATTAAGTCAAATTCACCATGAACCAATTCGACATATTTTCTTCTTATTTCAATCATTTGAATATAATAGTTTAAGATCGACTCCGGATGATCCAATTGACTCTCTACATTGATATATGCTGTATTTGCGTTCTGTTTTAACCATGGTGTACCAGTTGAAAATCCACCTTCTCGATTCCATTGCATAGGTGTTCTATTATTATCTCTAGAGCTTCTAAGCATCATTTTAAATCTTCTCTTTTTAGAAAATCCAAGTTTTTTAGCGATTTGATAGACATTCAATGTTTCAACATCTCTGAATTCACTCATATCTTTAAAATCACCATTGGTCATTCCAATTTCTTGACCTTGATAAATGTAGGGTGTCCCTTTTAAACCAATCAGTAATGTCGCAAACATTTTAGCGCTATATGCTCTAAAGTTTTCATCTGCAAATCTAGAAACAGCTCTTTGTTGATCATGATTTTCTAAATAATTAGCATTCCAGTATACTTCTTTTTGCCATTTGGCAATGACTTTAATAAATTTAGAAGGTTTAAATTTAGTTCTAAACCATTTGTTGTTAATTTGATCTGTTTCCATATGTGCAAAACTAAATACCATGTCTAATTCTTTTTTTTCAGGATAGATTAAATCATTAGCTTGTTTTGGTGTAACTAGGACCGTTTCACCCACTGTAAATGTATCATAATGATCCAAAACTTCACATCTTAGTTTTTGTAAAATTTGATGCATACCTTCTTGTTGATGGTAATGTTCTAAACCTGTTAAAACCAATCTTTTTCTACCATTTTCTAAACTTGTTTTAAAGATAATATTTATGACATCGCATCTAAACCCGTAAATCCCTTTATCAAGCCAATATTTCATGATATTCTGAACTTCTTCCATGATTTTAGGATTATGCCAATTTAAGTCTGGTTGTTCTTTAGCAAATAAATGGAGATAATAAGCATCATCAATATTATCCCATGCTTTTCCACCAAAAAAACTTGTCCAATTATTGGGCTTGTTTTTCCATATATAATAATCTCTGTATGCAGGATCGTGATTTAAGCTTTTCTTAAACCATTCATGCTCATTAGATGTGTGATTGATCACTAAATCCATAATGATCTTTAATCCTTTTTCTTCTGCCTTTGTAATCAACAGATCCATATCATCCATCGTTCCAAACTCTGGATTAATCTGATAATAATCACTGATGTCATAACCATTGTCGTGATTAGGGGATGCATAAACTGGCGATAACCAAATAACATCAACACCTAAATGCTTCACATAATCAAGTTTTGATATAATCCCTTGAATATCACCAATGCCATCGCCATTAGCATCCATGAAACTTCTTGGATATATTTGATAAACAACCAAATCTTTAAAAGTTTTCACACTGTGTTCCTCCAAAAAAGAATAAAAAAACCCAAATTATTTTTGGGTTTCGTTTGTAAATTCATTTAAAGCTTGAAGTAAATCTTTTAACGGTAACCCAACGATTGTAAAAAAATCACCTTGATAACTCTCTACAAGTGCGCCGCCTAATCCTTGAATACCATAAGCGCCAGCTTTATCCATCGGTTCTTTTGTTTGTATGTACCCTCTGATTTCTAACTCACTTAACTTTTTCATTTTTACTTCTGTTTTTGAACAAAAACTATGTTTCTTATCACCTTGCTGAAGTGCTACACCAGTAAATACTTGATGGGTTTCATTTGATAACATCTTAAGCATGCGATATGCATCATCTTCGTCTTTAGGTTTTCCTAGAATCTCACCATTAAATACGACGATTGTATCGGCTGCAATGACGACATCTTCAAGATGTTTTATTGAAACTGCTTCTGCTTTTTGTTCTGCTAAAGAAACAACAATTTCTTTTGGTTCGAGTGTTTCATCGATAAGTTCTTCTATATCGCTTGGTTCAACAATAAAGTCAACACCAGCGTCCTTCAACAATTTTGATCGCCTTGGTGAACTACTCGCTAGAATAATCATTTTATCTCCCCTTTGCATGAAATAATTATAACATGTAATACATGAAAATAAGTCATTTTTTTACAAATCCTCATGATATAATAAATGTATAGGGAGTTGCTTACTATGGATCTAAACATTGATTTATTAAATCAATTAATTAAAAATGTAAAAAATCAAAAACTCATCTTGTCTGTAAGTGGAGGCATTGACTCAATGGTCATGCTTCATTTATTGCATAGTCATCACTATCACATCGAAGTTGTCCATTTTAACCACCAAAAAAGAGAGCAATCAGAACTTGAAGCAACCCTTGTGCAATCTTATTGTGAAAAACATCACATCCCATATCATTACTATCTCATCGATGTATTAGATCATGGAAATTTTCATCATCAAGCACATATTTTAAGAAAACATTACTTATTACAAGTTGCTAAAGAAGTTAAATCAAAATATATCTTAACTGCTCATCATTTAGATGACTTACTTGAATCTATCTTAATCAAACTCACACGTGGTAGTAATTTATTGGGATATGCAGGTATGCAACCCATCTATGAAAAAAATCATATGTTTTATGTTAAACCACTATTATACACAAGCAAACAAGACATTATGTCTTATGCGATTAAGCATACAATACCATATTTAAGTGATGAATCTAATGAGCAAGACGCTTATCTTAGAAATCGATATAGACATGCGATTTCTCCGATTATGAAACAAGAAAATAAGCAATTACTTGAGCAAGTTAAACAATACCATCACCAATTAAGTGATGCCTTTATCTACATCAGAAAACAATCTATTTCATATCTTGTAGATCATCAAATCATCATCTCTAATTTTAAAGATTTAGACACTGTGATTCAGCATGATATGATTGCATATTTACTAGAGGAAAATCAAGTTGAAGCATCTTATGACAAAATCATATCTATTAAACATATGTTATTATCTAAAAATCCAAATCAATCAATAAGATTAAATCAACACTATGCTTTTATTAAAGCATATGATCATGCATCTATTGAAGAACACGAGCACACCGAACCTGTGTTTATAGAACTCAAAATTGGTGAAAATCATGTAAAAAATATGGGCATTTTCACATTTTTTCATGAAACAGATACCATTACTGAAGAATTACAAAAATTATGTTATAATAAATTAGCATTTCCATTATGGTTAAGACATCGTCTTAATGGCGATACATTAACTTTTGATTATGGACATAAAAAACTGAAAAAACTACTTATTGATCAAAAAGTACCAATGAATAAACGCGATCAATTATGGATTCTAACTGATAACGATAATCAAATTTTGTGGGTTGAGAATTATTATCTCAACAAATCGATAGGTCAACAAAACACATTATACTTTCAAATCAAAAAGGAGCACTAATCATGCACAAGGACATTCAAGAAGTTTTAGTTTCAGCACAAGAAATCGATGAGATTTGTACGAATCTTGGTCAACAATTGACTAAAGATTATCAAGGTAGTTCTCCACTTCTCGTGGGTTTGCTTAAAGGGTGTGTCCCTTTCATGTCAGATTTATCTAAAAAAATAGATCTACAATTGGAAGTTGCATATATGTCTGTTAGCAGTTATCATGGTGGTATTAGTTCATCAGGTAATGTCAAAATCAAAATGGATTTAGATATCTCAATTGAAGGTAGAGATGTTATCATCGTTGAAGATATTGTAGATACAGCAAACACAATCGTAACAATCATTAACTTATTTAAGCATCGTGGTGCTAAAACTGTTAAAGTCGTTACATTATTAGATAAACCAGGTGGAAGAACACAACCATACGAACCTGAATATGTCGGAAAAGTTATTCCTAAAGCGTTCGTGGTCGGATATGGGCTCGATTATGATGAGTTCTATCGTAATCTCCCTTATGTAGGGATTCTAAAACCTGAGGTATATGAAAAATAATCAAGGGGTGAACATATAGATGAATCAAAAACCAAACAACAACACAAGAAAACCGGAATTTAAGAGAAAGCCTGATTATCTCATTATGATTTTTACAATCATTGTGGTATTTGCAGTTTTCATGTTCATGAGAAATGCTTTTAGTGAACAATCAATTCCTTTAACTACAACTGAATTATATACAGCTGCAGAAGCTGGAGATATTTCATCATTCTACTATCAACCAGTTGGTGGTGAAAACTTAGATATCGTTAATGTCTCAGGTACTTTCTTTGAACAATCAGTTCAATATTATGGAAACATCCAAAGTTTCACAGGTACAATGCGTATTGATGAAGCAACTGATATTATGGCTATTGTTGAAGCTGAAAGCAGTTCAGCTGATACAGGTATAAAACCTTTATCTTCATTTGACTTAGTCACAATCTTAGTTTATATCGTGCCAATTATTTTAATGGTTGTCTTCCTATTCTTTATTTTTAGAAATGCAAACAGTCAAAATAATAGAGCATTTGATTTTGCTAAGAATAGAGCTAAGTTAAACCGTGAAAAAACTGTTACATTTAAAGATGTTGCTGGTCTTGATGAAGAAAAAGAGGAAATGGAAGAATTAATTGATTTCCTTAAAACACCTAAGAAATACGTTGATATGGGTGCAAGAATCCCTAAAGGGGTACTTCTTGTTGGTCAACCAGGTACTGGTAAAACTTTAATTGCTAAAGCTGTCGCTGGTGAAGCTAACGTACCATTCTTCTCAATTTCAGGTTCTGATTTTGTTGAAATGTTTGTTGGTGTTGGTGCTTCTCGTGTTAGAGACTTATTCAAAGTTGCTAAAGAAAACTCACCATGTATCATTTTCATTGATGAAATTGATGCTGTTGGTCGTCAACGTGGTGCTGGTTTAGGTGGTGGACATGATGAACGTGAACAAACACTTAACCAATTACTTGTTGAAATGGATGGATTTACTGGAAACATGGGTATTATCATTATGGCTGCAACCAATCGCCCTGATGTCTTAGACCCAGCGCTTCTTCGTCCAGGACGTTTCGATCGTCAGATCACAATCAGTTTACCTGATGTCGCAGGACGTGAAGCTATTCTTAAAGTCCATGCAAGAAATAAAAAATTAGACCCAAAAGTTAAATTAGAAGAGTTTGCAAAACGTATCCCTGGATTTAGTGGTGCAGATATTGAAAACTTACTTAATGAAGCTGCATTACTTGCTGCTAGAGATAATAGAACTATGATTTTATCACCTGACTTAGATGAAGCTGTTGACCGTGTCATGATGGGACCTGCTAAGAAGAGTCGTAAATATAGTGAAGAAGAAAAGAAAACAATTGCTTATCATGAAGCAGGACATGCTGTCATTGGTATTAAAGTACCAGATGCAAGTGTTGTACAAAAAGTGACTATTATTCCTCGTGGTCGTGCTGGTGGTTATAACTTAATGACTCCAGAAAAAGAAACTATGTTGAGTACCAAAAAACAATTGCTTGCTGAAATCACAAGTTTCCTTGGTGGTAGAGTTGCTGAAGAAATTATGTTTGATACAGTAACAACCGGTGCTTATAATGACTTCGAACGTGCTACTGCAATCGCTAGAGCAATGGTTACAGAATATGGTATGAGTGAACTAGGACCTATCCAATACGAACAACGTGGTGGTAATGTCTTCTTAGGTCGCGACTACTTGAAAGATAAAAACTTCTCTGATCAAATTGCTCATGAAATTGATACTGCTGTTAGACATATCATTAATAGTTGTTATGAAGAAGCTAGACGCGTGATTACAGAAAATAAAGATTTACTTGACCAAATATCATTTTATTTAATTAATGTTGAAACATTAACTAAAGAAGATATTAAAGAAATTACAGAAACAGGAAAACTTAAATGGTGGGATGATAAAAATCAATCTCATGAACCTAAGTTAGAAATCAATGCGGCTTGATAAATATTTAAAAGTATCTCGAATCATCAAAAGACGCACACTTGCAAAAGAAGCTGCTGAACATCAAAAAATTGAGATTAATCACAAATTGTCTAAGCCTTCTGCTTCTGTTGTCATCGGTGATATACTCACCTTACATCTAGGTGCTAAAACCATTACTGTTAAAGTAACTAGTTTAACATTGATCAAAGATCAATTAATGTATGAACTTTTAAGTGAAGAAAAAAGGCCATAACTACCATTATGGCTTTTTCTATGATATAATATGTTGCGATTAGGAGGTTCACTATATGAATCTAGAAAACTTAACTGAACAAGAACTCGTTAGACGCGAGAAAGCGAAAGCTTTAGAAGATCAAGGGGTTGCACCTTTTGGTCAAAAATATATAAGAACACATAACTCAAAACAAATCTTTGACCTTTATGAATCATTTGATCATGATCAATTAGAAGAAAAACATGTTGAAGTTTCAATAGCGGGAAGAATTGTATTAAAGCGTAGACAAGGTAAAGCTGGTTTTATGCAAATTCAAGATCGCAATGGAAGAATTCAAGTTTATGTAAGAAAAGATATCATTGGTGATGATCCATATGAAATCTTTATCCAATCGGATTTAGGTGATATCGTTGGTATCAAAGGTTATGTATTTAAAACAAATACAGGTGAATTAACTGTAAAAGCTAGTGAGTATACACATTTAACAAAAGCATTACGTCCACTTCCAGATAAATTTCATGGCCTACAAGATAAAGAGGAAGCAAGACGTCGCCGCTATGTTGATTTAATTATGAATGATGAAGCTAGAAACGTTGCTATGGCAAGACCTAAAATCATTAGATCTATTCAAAATTATTTTGATTCTCGTGGTTTTATTGAAGTTGAAACACCAGTTCTTCAATCTATTTTAGGTGGTGCAGCTGCTAGACCTTTTACGACTCACCATAATGCACTTGATATGGACTTCTATTTAAGAATAGCTACTGAACTTCCATTAAAACGTTTAATTGTTGGTGGTATGGAAGCTGTTTATGAAATCGGTCGTCTATTTAGAAACGAAGGTATGGATGCGAAACATAATCCAGAATTCACAACCATTGAAGCCTATTTAGCATACGCTGATATGGGTGATATGATGGATGTTATTGAAGGATGTTTATCAACAGTTGCTTTTGAAACACTTGGTACATATGATGTCACTTTTAATGAAGAAGTCATTCATATGCAAGCGCCATTTAAACGTTGGCACATGGTTGATGCTGTTAAAGAAACATCTGGTGTAGATTTTTGGGTTCATATGACGGATGATGAAGCGAAAGCTATTGCTAAGGCACATCACATCGAAGTTGAAAAACACTGGGCTTTTGGACATGTCGTTGAAGCTTTCTTTGACAAATATGTTGAACCAGTCATTATTCAACCTACATTTGTTTATGGTCATCCAATTGAAATATCTCCACTTGCTAAAAAGAATGCCGATGACCCAAGATTTACAGATCGTTTTGAATTATTTATTATGAAAGCTGAATATGCGAATGCATTTAGCGAATTAAATGATCCAATTGATCAAAGAGAAAGATTTGAAAATCAATTAAAAGAAAAAGCTTTAGGAAATGATGAAGCTTCAGAAATGGATATTGATTTTGTTGAAGCATTAGAATATGGTATGCCTCCTACTGGTGGTCTTGGTATTGGTATTGATAGACTTGTTATGTTATTAACTAACACACCAAACATCAGAGATGTTATCTTATTCCCTCACTTAAAACATAGATAAATAATAAATAAGTCCTCGCAAGGACTTATTTTTTTTACTTGTTTTTGATACAATAAACTTGTTGCTATTCACCATAGGTGTTTTCTGGTTCGTCTAATACATAAAAAGGCGAGTTGCCTTCTAGTATTTCAAATGAACCAAAAAAGTGGATGTTACTTAAAAGTACTGTGAATATCAAAAGTATCCACATGACAATTTTTTTCATTGATTTACTCCTTCCAAATTTTGGTTAAATTGTATTTTTGGAAGGTATAAAGCACCATGTCATATATGTCACAAGAGGGGATTTATGGGAACAAACGATTTAATTTTTTATTTAGATAAATTACGCATGCTTAAAAACATCTCACAAGAAGATTTTGTTGAAGGAATTATTTCTTTACGTCAATATCACAGGTATATTGCAGGTACTTCTACTTTCCCTTTCGAATTATTTGATAAATTTTCTAGTAGACTCGACCTAAGAGCAGAAATTTTACTACAAAATTTCGAAAAGGAAAAACATGAGGAAGCTATATTGCTTAATAGTTATTACGATCAGGTATCTCAACATAATTATGAAGAAGCGTTAGAAATTAAAGCTAAAATTGATCCAAACAATTTTTTAAATCAATATTCTTATCTTCTTTATGAACATACAAACAATCACTATGCATACATGCATAAGCAAATCACAAAATCTGATTTATTATTTAGAACTCAAACACTGATTAACTATCCTGATATTTTAAAAAGTTCTGTATATAGCAATATTGAATTTTTGGTTTTATCATCACTCCTAAGTATTGATGAATTTGATGGAGATCTTTTATATGAAAAATTAATATCCATTCTAGATCAAGGCACACTTGTTATCGATAATCACAACAATAATGGATATTTACTCACACTTTATCGGCTAGCAAGATATTCAGGATTTAAATTTAAAAATCACGAATCAATCAAATTTAGTAAAATGATTGTTGATTATAATAAAAAAAGAAGAACGATATACCTCTTAGACTTTGCTTATCTGTTTCTTGCGACCAATTATTATCAGTTAGGTGAAGAAGAAACCTATAAATCTTACTTAGTTAAATTATATTTCATATTGAAAGTCATCGATTCAAAAGGCAAATATGATAGTTTTTCAAATACAGTAAAAACACATCTACATATTGATTTAGAAGACTTTGTCTTATCTTATATGCAAAAAAAGGAAACTACTTAATTGTGGTTTCCTTTTTTTGTCCCCCAAGACTCATAGTTTCTACAATTTCTTCTTCTTCAGAAATTTGCTCAAACATAGGATCTGGGATCTCAGTAAAGAGATTCATAAAAGCTCCTTGTTGAAACTATACATCTATTTTACTGATATTTTAAATAAAGTCTATGACATATATGTCACATAAAAAAAGCCTTCAATGAAGGCTTATATTTAAGATGTTCTCATGAGTGGAGATAAATCAATTTCCGGTACTAAAGTATAGGTGTCTGCATCTTTAGGTAACCCTGGAATATCACTTACATAATCAAAGACTAATAACATATTGGCATTTGAATCATGATCATCATTTAAAACAATGTGACCTTCTAATGCAAATTGAACAAGTTTTTGTTCTTCAATGGCAAATACAAGTGATACATCAATACTAGATAAATTATCATCTAATTGACTATTGAAATCTGCGATAGCGCTGTTTAATGTTTCATCAGTTGGTGCTACACCATTTTCTTGTTCGTACATATAAGTAAATAGTGCCCCGAAATTGGTTTTTAACAAATCTTTTGAAACATCAAATTGAACAAATGTGATTTCTCCAGATTGATATACCGTAAATGCAGGATAAGCTTCCATAAACGCTTCTATATTTGTACTATTGATTTCAGGTACATCATAAATAGGTTGCACGAAATCGTTGACATTAAATTGAGAAGCCCAATCATCTTGTGAAATGGCATCTTCAACTTTTTGTTTAGCAGATAATGATACTGTTTGACCAGAAACGGTTCTTTCTAAATCATAATTAAGATACGCATCAGATTCAAATAAATATGCACCTACTGTACCATCAAATGTAAATTCTGTTGCTGGAAATGTTTCAAGCAAATCTGAACTTGAAGTACCGTTTGAAAAGTATAAATGCATATCAGCATTAAAATTAATTTGAGATTCACTCACTTGATCTGATAATTTAAAATATCCTTCAACATTAAAATTTGTTTGAATAGCTGTTTCTAAAGTGACACCATAAAGTGAACTACTGTTATATAATATGTCAGCATCACCTGAAAATGTAATTTTATAAACATCCTCAGTGCTTGTTTCCCCCATCGCAGTTTCTAACATTTGAGCAACTTCAACTGTTGACATATCAACAATATCATTTTCATTAAGTTTTGGAAAAGATCCTTCGCTCAACCCATTACATCCAACAAGTACGACTAACAAACTAAATGATAAAACTAACATTCCAATTTTTTTCATGTTTTCCCTCCTATTTCCTTCTTTATCCTTATTATATCATTTCACATAAAAATAAAAGTCCCTTTTGGGGACTTTTTAAACAATACCTAATTCATCTGCGATTTCTAAAAATATATCTTGGATTGGATAAAAATCCACTTCCATCTCATTAAACATCTCATAAGTCATATGATCTAGTTTTTCATACATCTCATTTGGGATGGTTTCTTGATGTTCTAATTTATCCATTACATCGCTTTCAAAATCTAGGAGTTGATTCATATAATTGACATCATAATCTTCAACACTTAATAATTCATTTTGAAAATCGATTGTACTTAATAATAAATTGACTTCTTTAGAAAACTTTTCAAGTGATTTAATATCATTTTGATAAGCTCCTTTTAATAATTCAAGAATCTTATCCATTTGATCAAACAAATAGTAAAACCCAGTTTGAAATATTTCATCATGTTCTTCTGAATACTCGGGATTATCAATTAATTGATCATATAAATAATCAGTGACATCAAAGATATGTTTAAATCTTAATATAAGATCTGAATCATTTTCACGCAAATATTTAATAAGATCGTTTTGTTCTAATTTCCAATTTGCATATTCATGATATACTAATTCATCTTTCATTTAGTCACCTCTTTTTTAATTAAGCTTTGTTAATTGAACCAAACATTTCTAATTTATCTTTAACAACAGCCTTCATTGCTTCATAACCTGGGTTAAGTAATTTTCTTGGATCGAAACCTTTACCTTCTAAGTCTTTACCAGCTTCAACATATTTTCTTGTTGCTGCAGCAAATGCTAATTGTAATTCAGTGTTTACATTAATTTTTGAAACACCTAAAGAAATAGCTTTTTTAACTTGGTCAGCAGGAATACCTGTACCACCATGTAATACTAATGGGATACCACCAGTTACATCTTGAACTTCTTTTAAAGTTTCAAAGTTTAATCCTTGCCAGTTTGCAGGATATTTACCATGGATATTACCAATACCAGCAGCAAACATATCTACGCCAGTTTCAGCAATTGTTTTACATTCAACTGGATCAGCAATTTCACCCATACCGATAACGCCGTCTTCTTCTCCACCAATAGAACCTACTTCAGCTTCAACTGAAACGCCTTTTGCATGACAAGCAGCAACGACTTCTTTAGTTTTTGCTAAATTTTCTTCAAATGGATAATGTGAACCATCAAACATAATTGATGTGAATCCAGCTTCAAGAGCTTTGAATGCACCTTCATATGAACCGTGGTCTAAATGGATTGCTACAGGAACTGTAACACCATAGAATTCATCTAATGCTTTTACTAATGCAACAACTGTTTTATAGCCACCCATATATTTAGCAGCACCTTCAGATACACCTAAAATCACTGGTGATTGAAGTTCTTGAACTGTTGTTAATACAGCTTTAATCCATTCTAAATTGTTGATGTTGATTTGGGCAACACCATACCCTTCTTTGTGTGCTTTGATAAGCATGTCTCTTGCAGACACTAACATATTCAATTTCCTCCTTGAGTTTTGTCATATCTATTATATTACAAACTACGTTTGTATTCAATTCATTAAAACTTGTAACCGTTCTTATTTGTCTATTATTTCGAATTTTGTGAAATAATGGCACCTATAAAGTCCCTAAATAAAGGATGTGGACGTAAAGGTCTTGATAAAAACTCTGGATGGAACTGTACAGCAACAAACCAAGGGTGGTCTTTTAATTCAATCATTTCGACTAAATTATGTGTTGTATTAAATCCAGATATTACCATTTGACCATCATCAAATTGTTCTAAATATTCATTGTTAAATTCATAACGATGACGATGTCGTTCTTTAATATTTGTTTCTTTATAGGCTTCATATGCTTTTGTATCTTTTTTAATTTCACAATCATATAATCCTAATCGAAGCGTACCACCTAAATCCTCTTCTTCTTTTCTTCCTCTTTGAAGTGAAATAACTGGATGTGGTGTATCAGGATCAATCTCAGTTGAACTAGCGCCTTTAAGTCCCAAAACATTTTGGGCATACTCAATAGCTGCGAGTTGCATCCCGTAACACAATCCTAAAAACGGTATATGATTTTCTCTTGCATAAGTAATAGCTGCTAATTTTCCTGGTGTTGCACGTTTTCCAAATCCACCTGGCACCAATACACCATCACAGTCTTTTAAAGCATCACCTATATTATCGCTATTTACGTGTTCTGCATCAATCCATTCAATTGATATATTGACTTTATGATGATACCCTGCATGTTTTAAAGATTCACTCACTGATAAATAAGCATCGTGAAGTCCTACATATTTACCTACAAGCCCAATGCGTATATTTCCTTCTAAATGATTAATTCTATCAATTAAGTCAATCCAAGGAGAAACGTCAGCATCCTTTTGATTTTCAAATCCAAAATGTTTCAATATTTTATCATCAATTTTTTGACGATGCATTTCTGTAATAACTTCATATAATACATGAACATCTCTTGATTCAAATACGGAATCAGCATCTACGTCACAAAATAGTGCAATCTTTTCTTTAATCGCATCACTAATCTCTTTTTCGCTTCTTAAAACAATGATATCTGGATGAATCCCTAAACTCATCAATTCTTTAACTGAATGTTGAGTAGGTTTTGTTTTAATCTCATTAGCGGCTTTTAAATATGGTACAAGCGTGTTGTGGATATATAACGTGTTATTAAATCCAAAATCTCGTCTTGCTTGTCTGATTGCTTCTAAAAATGGAAGTGATTCAATATCTCCAACTGTACCACCAATTTCAGTGATAACAATATCTGGTTCTGTGTGTCTTGCGACATCCACTAATTTTTTCTTAATTTGATTTGTAATGTGTGGAATGACTTGTACGGTTGCACCTAAATAGTCACCACGTCGTTCTCTTTTAATCACAGATTGATAAATTTTACCTGTTGTTACACTAGAGTGTCTATTTAAATTTTCATCAATAAAACGTTCGTAATGACCTAAATCTAAATCAGTTTCAGCACCATCATCAGTGACAAAAACCTCACCGTGTTGGAGTGGGCTCATTGTGCCTGGATCAATGTTGATGTATGGATCAAATTTTTGCATAAACACTTTAAGTCCACGACTCTTTAGCAATTGCCCAATTGCTGAAGCAGTAATACCCTTACCTAAACTCGATACAACGCCGCCAGTAACAAAAATGTATTTTGTCATATGATCCTCCTTAATTAAATAAAAAGAGTCTCTTTGCAGAGGCTCTTCTATTGGCTCTTATTCATTATATCAAAAACAAATCTTATTAACAATCTTTTTATGATTGTTTTTCAATACGTTTTTCCATAATGAAATCTTGACCTTTTGTTACTTTTTCAAATCCCATTTTTTCTAGATACGTTTCATGTTTAATCGCGCCAGGAGCACTGATGAATGTATTTACACCAAGTGATTTAAATAAATCTTTTTGGTCATTATACACATACTTGCCCGCTTTATAATCGCGATACATAGGTGTTGTATAATCTAGAGTGATTTCAAATGCATCCCCTTTGATTTTTCCAATGAACAGCCCTGCAGGTACTGTATTTCTAGTAATAAAGTACTTAGTAAGTGCTTGATCATTAAAATCAAAATCTACATTCATGAAACTTGCGATGTCGTCTTTAAATTGTGAGATAAAATCTAAATATAATTTAGAATCTTTATCGAGTTCTATCATTTCAAAATGTTCTTTTGCGTTATTTAACTTAATTAAATAATATAAGTTAATAACAACAATCCCCAAATTCATTAAAGCTGTTGGATATGATAAAATCAAAAATCCATATGTCGCAAACACTGCAGAACCAATCAAATTAATGACTCTCAGTTTAATCACTGAACTCATTAATAATGATATAAGAACGACTGTTGATGCTACATAACCAATAATATCTACTATATCTATCATTTTTATTTCCTTTCTTTATTGGAAAAAAACAGCCTACAACGTAGGCTTATTTTTCTTATTTGTCATACATGTCTTCATAGTCATCCATGATTTCATTATAATCATCTTCATCATAATCTTCATCATCGAATTCTATTTCTGGATCATCTTCAACATCATCATCTGTAGATTTGATTGGAAGTTCAACATCAATGTACTCTTTTTCTTCTTCAAGTTCATCTTTATCTGCATCTTCTTCATCTTCATCTTCTTCTTCGATGTCTTCGTCTTCTTCTTCAATGTCTTCTAAGTTGAATTCAGTAAATTCTAACTCATCTTCATCTTCTTCAACTTCATCATTACTATTATCAAGTTGAACAAATGCGTATCCATCTTTATCCCAAAGTTCTAAGTTTCTTTCTTTAAGATCCCATTGGTCTTCTCCACAAAAAACAAACTTACCGCTTTGAGTTATATCCATATATAATTGTGTGATTCTTTCAAAATCATCTTCAGATACACCTTTAATCTCAGTCACTTTTTTAATAATGTCTTGAATTTTTAAAGGTTCCTTATTCTCTTTTAAAATGATTTCTGCTACATCAATCATTGCTAGTGATTCTAAATTTTGACTCATATGTGCCTCCTAAAACCGTATATATTGTATACGAAAGCTTTTAATTTTGCAAGTATTTTTTTATCTCATTTGTGTTGTCACAAAAACAATCACTAAAATAACCGCGATAACAATAAATAATTTTAATAATTTTTTAACAAAACTGATGGTTCCAAGCACAATAATGACTGCTAAGAATAAACCACCTAAAATTTTAATAATCTCTGGTAATGGTGCAACAAATTCATTATATAAAGCAAGTAATTTACCATCAATGTCTAATGTATTTTGAAGATACCCATTAAAATTGTCATATTGACTTAGAAAAAAATTCTTAACGATTTCCCACATACTTATATCCTCCTTAGTATTTCATACGATTAGCGACTGCTTTTGCTAGTGTCAGCTCATCAGCGTATTTCAAATCTGCACCCACAGGTAAACCTGAAGCTAATCTTGTAACATTAAGGTTCTCATGATCAAATAATTGCTTTAAAAATTTTGCCGTCATTTCCCCTTCAACGGTTCCATTGGTTGCGATAATAAGTTCTTTGATATTCTTCATACGAACTTCTAAACTATCAATGTTTAAATCTTTATCTGTAATACCTCTTGAAAAGTCTATGAGTCCACCTAATACATGGTAAAGTCCATGATAAGTGCCCATTTTTTCCATCACAAATACATCTTTTGCATCTGCAACAATCATCATGGTTTCTTGATCTCTTGTGTAATCTTCACAAATATCACATACATCATGATCTGTTAGCATATGGCATTTTTGACATGTTCTAATCTCTGATTTTAATAATTTTAAATGATCAGAAAAATCAATGACTGCTTCATCGCTAAATTCACTAACGATATGTAGTGCTAAACGTTCAGCTGTTTTTTCACCAATCCCGGGAAGTTTTTGAAGATCTTCAATAATGAGTTGTAGACTTTTTGGATACATTAAAATCCAAGTCCTCCAAAACCGCCAGTGAATTGTCCCATGGTTGATTCTTGTTCTTTTTCGATTTGTTTTAAAGCATCATTTGTTGCAAGAAGTACTGCATCTTGTAACATTTCTACTTCTTCAAGTATTTCAGGATTAATTTGTACATCGACAACTTGTCTAGATCCTTGCATAACGACTGTAACACCACTAGCTCTTCCAAAAAATTCTTTGGCTTCAAGTGCTTCTTGTGCTTCCATCATTTGCTTTTGCATTTTCTTTAATTTGTTTAACATATTAGGATTCATGTTTCATTACTCCTTTATAACCGCTTTATCACCAAAATACTCTTTACCTATTTTAATGATTTCTGGTTCTTTATTTTCTTTAACTTCTTTATACAATTTTAAATCAAGTGGTTGTAATTTAGGTTTTTTTACACCTTGCTGCCACTGATTTTTAAATACTTCTAAGATGATAAGCCAATCGCTTCTAAGTATTGCATAATAATCTTTGATCAACTCTGACTTTTGATTAAGAATCTCAAGAACTTGGACTTTAATTTCATCATCTAAAATACGTTTACATGATTCCAAATCATCATAAATCACGAGCATTTCATCATCTGACACCACTTCTAATTGTGATTGAGATAATAAGTATGCTGCCATTTGTAAATGTTTTTTAGGATAGTTCTTTAAATGTTCCCATCCCTTTAACATAAGTTCTTTCTTTTCTTTATTGCTGTTATGTAAGATTTTTTCAATATGTTTTACAGTAACAAGCGGTTCAGCTTTTTTCTTATTCATTTTTGTTTCTAAAACAACGGGTCTTTCTTCTGATTGTTGTTTTAATTGATGTAAATCTGATTTAATATCTGCAATGGCTGCATCATAATCAATATGCTTAAGTGTCTCATGCTCCATCATTTTAATTAAAGCGAGTTCAATGTATGCTCTTTTTTGATGGGTCCATTTCATATCTTGTTGCAATTGATTTAATACTTCTAAATAATAATATATTTTAGGTGTTGAGATGACACTTGTCAATACATCATATTTAGGATGTTCAACACTTGTGGTTTTTTCTAACAATAAGTCTCTAAGAGCAATGATTAAATCATTGACAATACGACTTGCTTCTTTACCTTGTGCTAATAGTTCTTTTAAAATAACTAATGTGTTAGTAATCTCTTTATTGGCAATAGCAAGTAAAATTTCCGATAATGCTTTTTTAGATACACTACCAGCGACTTCATGCACATCTTCTTCACTAATGATGCCTTCTGCAAAACTTATCGCTTGATCTAGTAAGCTAATAGCGTCTCTCAATCCGCCTTCTGCATCTTCAGCAATTGCTTTAATCGCATCATCTTCAATATCAATCTGTTCATTTTTAACAATTTCACTTAATTTCTCAACGATATCTTTAACTTCGATATTTTTAAAGTCATAGCGTTGGCATCTTGATAAAATCGTTGATGGTATTTTATAAACTTCGGTTGTAGCTAAAATGAAAATCACATGCTTTGGAGGTTCTTCAAGTGTTTTTAGCAACGCATTGAACGCTCCTTGAGTTAACATATGAACTTCATCGATGATATAGACTTTGTATTTACCAACACTTGGCATATACTTCACTTTATCTCTTAAATCTCTGATTTCATCAACACCATTATTTGATGCAGCATCAATTTCAATCACATCAGCAATATCGCCGTGATCAATCCCCTTGCATACATCACACTTATTACAAGGTGAACCATTAACAGGTGTTAAACAATTTACTGCTTTAGCAAATATTTTAGCAACTGAAGTTTTCCCTGTACCTCTAGGACCACTAAATAAATAAGCATGTTGAATTTTATCGTGAATCAGTGCATTTTTAAGTGTGCGAATAACGACTTTTTGACCTGCTACTTCTTCAAATGATTTAGGTCTATACGTACGATATAAAGCGACATAAGACATAGCCATCAACCTCCTTACTTATCTTTTTTTATTATAACATATATACTATATGTTTTTCTTATTTTCCTAAGCAAAATTTAGAGAACAATTCATCAAGCAAATCGTCCTTATAATATTCACCTAAAATTTCACCTAATAATTTCCAAGCTTGTGTTAAATCAATTGCATACACATCAACAGGCATATCTAGTTTAATAGACTCTAAAACACTTTCTAAAGCCTCAAGAGATTCTCTGATTTTTGCGATATGTCGTGCATTTGATAAGTAGTTCATATCTCTTGTTTCAATGTTTTCTAAAGCTAGTTTTTTTAATATGGCTTGTTCAAGTTCTTTTAACCCTGTTTTATTTAATGCAGAAATAGAAACGACATCTTCCATACCAAGTTCATTTGAAATATCAGACTTATTGCCAATAATGATGCGTTGATGATTTTTGGTTTGTTCTAACAATTGGTGATCCTCGTGAGATAGTTTCTTACTTTGGTCTAAAACTAGCAACACGAGATCGGCACTGTTTAATGCTTTTAATGAGCGATCTACACCAATCTTTTCAACAATATCTTTTGTATCTCTAATACCAGCAGTATCCATTAAATTAAGTGTGATACCACCTATATTGATATAGGCTTCTATAGTATCTCTTGTTGTTCCTTCGATATCAGTGACGATGGCTCTTTCTTCATTTAATAACGCATTTAAAAGACTACTTTTACCCACATTAGGTTTACCAATAATAACTGTTTTAATACCGTCTCTAATCAATTGATTTTTTTCTGATTCTTTTAAAACAATTTTCATTTTATCAATTAATTCTAATGTTTTAGGATAAATGATTTCTTTACTCATGACAATCGCATCATCATATTCAGGATAATCGATATTGACTTCAATTTGAGCAATGATTGTCAAAAGTTTAGATCTTAAATCTTTAATAAGTTGTGATGTTTCTTTTTGCACACCAAGACTTGCAATTTTTAATGCTTGATCGTTTTTGGCGTGAATTAAATCCATAATTGATTCAGCTTCAACCAAATCAATGCGTCCATTTAAATATGCACGTTCGCTAAATTCTCCCAGATTCGCTAACCTGATATCTAATGATAAAACGCGTTGTAAAACCTTTTGCACGATTAAAATTCCACCATGGGTGGATATTTCAACCATATCTTCTTTGGTAAATGTTTTTGGTGCTTTTAATATAGTCACCATAACTTCATCCAAAAACGTCCCATCAAAATCAATCACATGGCCATAATGCACCGTATGAGATTTTACTTGTTCTAAATTTTTACCTTTAAAGATTTTATTAAATTCACTGATTGCTTGATCTCCACTGATTCTAATAACTGCAATACCTGCAGCTCCATAAGCAGTAGAGATCGCTGCAATTGTATCATTGATCATTCTTTTCTTTTCCTTGTTTCTTTGGAGATTTAAATGGATTAAATCCTCTGCTTATATCTCTTGCTGCCATCAAAACAACCATAAATATACCAATAGTTGATCCTAAGATAATATAACCAGAACCTAAAATTAAACCTACCATTGCAGTAACCCAAATCGTTGCTGCTGTTGTAATACCTCTAATACTGCTTGTACCATCTTTAATAATTGCACCTGCACCAACAAAACCAATACCTGTAACTACTTGTGCAATCACACGTTGACCTTCAGCGTTTGTAAATAAACCTGAATCAACTTGATACTCAAACATAAAGCGTTGCATAATCGCGATACCGACACTCCCTAATGCCACTAACACGTGAGATGATAAACCTGCAGCTTTACCTACATTTTGTCTTTCAAGTCCTACAAACATAGCAATCAAATATGTTAATACGATGGGTAATATCATTTTTAATAATATGTCACTAAAACTCATGCCAAAATCTAGAATTGCGCCTTCAAATATTATAAAATTCATCATTTGTTTCTCCTTTCTTTATATATGTCGTTAAAATGTATTTTCTCGTTATCTTTTGTATATCCTAATATTGCATTTAAATTCACATTTGTTGCTGCTCTGTAAATAGATTGGTCAACATCGGGATTTATTTTTCTAAGCGATTCAATTAATTCTTTAATCTCTCTTCTTTTGGAAGAGGTTCTTTCAGCAGTGACAGTACATCCACAATTCATGGATTGTATGCCGCTTTTTTTTATCCATCTAATAATATCTTTTTCTTTGACTAGACAAAGAGGTCTAATTAACTCAATATCATCAAAGTTTTGTGCTTCAATCTTTGGAACCATAGTCATAAATTGTCCACCATAAAACATATTTAATAATGTGGTTTCAATAACATCATCAAAATGATGACCTAATGCAAGTTTGTTACAACCAAGTTCCTTTGCTGCATTATATAAAAATCCTCTTCGCATTCTTGCACACATATAGCAAGGATTTTCTTTGGCGATTTTACCTATAACTTCAAAGATATCAGATTCTCTTAATTCAAGTGGAATATTTAAATATTTACAATTAGCTTCAAGTGATTCTCTATTGATCTGATTAAATCCAGGATCCATAGACAAAAAGACAAGCTCAAAAGGAATTTTATTGTGTTTCTTTAATTCCTGAAAAAGCTTAGCAAGAATAAGACTATCTTTACCACCAGAAATAGCAACAGCGATTTTATCTCCTGGTTCTACAAGATTAAACTCGTTGATTGCTTTAACAAACGGTCTAAAGATATCTTTTCTATATGTTGTTGTTAAACTTTTCTCTATTTCTTGGAGTGGTTGTTTTGGTTCTTCTACCAAAATAGATGCACAATGCATTATTTTTCCTCTAAGTAAGCAGTCGCAATTTCATTTGCTTTTTGTGCAAATTCATCTAACTCATCCCAGTTGTTTAATCTAGCACCAGCCGCTTTAGCGTGTCCACCGCCACCGTATTGGTTCGCAAGTTCACTAATTGTTGGTCCATTTGATCTTAATCTAATTCTAATTTCATTTGGATACTCAATAAATAATGCCCAAACTGGGAATCCATCAATACCTGATAATGCATTAACAACAGAAGCTGCTTGTTCATCAGTCACACCAAATTTATCAATCACATCTCTTGTCATCTTTAAATAGATGAAATGTCCATTTGTAATGTAATTTGAGTAAACATAACCTTTTAATGCGACCATATCAAGTGTTTCTTTAGATAATTGTTGATCAATATACTCAACATCAACACCTTTTTCAATCAGTAACCCAGCAAGTTGGTGTGTTAATTTTGATACACCTCTATATCTAAATCTACCTGTATCTGTGACAATACCAGTATATAAAGCAATTGCTCCAGTTTTTGTCATCTTTAACTCATTTTTAAATTTAGAGTAGAAATATGTAATCATTTGAGCACATGATGGGAATGTTGTATCTACCCATCTCAAATCACCATAGTCATCGACTGGGATATGGTGATCAATTTTTATAACGTAATCTCCAAGTGTATATCTTGGTTCACTAATTCTTTCTTTAGTTGCTGTATCAACAACGATAGATAATGCGCCCTCATAAACTGAATCTTCGATTTGTTGAACTTTTCCTACGTAGTCTACATAGTCACTAGTACCACCAACGACATAAACTTCTTTTTCAGGAAAAGATGCCGTAATGATATCCTTTAACCCAAATTGAGCGCCATAACAATCACCATCAGGTCTTTTATGACCATGAATGATAATTTTTTTATAATCTTTAATTTTACTTAATATTCTTTCCATTTTCTAATGCCCTTTCATCAAAATCTTTTAAAATTAAATCTACTTCATTCCAATCTTTGAGTGTAGCACCACAAGCTTCATTGTGTCCACCACCACCATATTTTTTAGCAATATCAACAATGGTGATACCTCTTGATCTAAATTCACCAATAATTGCATTTTTTTCAACATCTTCAGTAAAGTTTGCCCAAATAGGTACTTCTTTGATACCTGCCATTTGATTAACCATACCTCTTGATACAGATTGAAAATCAAGCCCACTTTCAACAATTAAAGTGTGAGGATTTTTTCTGTATGCAACATTGTTTGTAGTTAAATTGAAATCTGTAAACATATTTTTAACTTTTCTTTTTTGTAGAGACTCTGTATAAATGTAATTATAAAAATCTCTAATGCTTGGATTAAACTTTGAGATATATGCTGCAAGCTCAAACGTTTGATTCGCATCTTTTAAATACATAAATCTACCTGTATCTGTAACCATACCTCCGTAAAGATATGTGGCTGCTTCACCTGAAATTTCGAATTGTTCTTCTTTCGCTAAATCAATAATCATTTCACAAGCAGATGCGAATGAATCGTCTCTGTAAAATAATGAAACATCTAATACGTCTGTATCATTCGTGTGATGATCAATGATGATTCTTTCTTTTGCGAGTTTGTATCTATCATCACTAATCATGTGTGTCACTGCAACATCAGTAATAATCACAAGTGCGTTTTGATAAACCTCATCATCAATTGAATCCATTTTTGCTAGATAACTCATATCATTAAGATCACCAACAACATATACTGTCTTTTGTTGAAAGTTTTCTTTAATCAGTAATGACAATCCTACTTGACTACCGATTGCATCCATATCTGGTCTTTGGTGTCTATGAATGATGATGGTATCATAAGATTTAATTTTGTTAATCACTTCTTTTTTTATATTCATATAAAAACCTTTCTTGTAGAGATTATATTAGTATAACATATTTTATGGTAAATTGCGAAATAAAAAGACGATTTCTCGTCTTTTAGATGTTTATTTTTTTTGATAATTTAAATCGGAAATAATCATGTCTTTTAAGGTGCGTTTTGGTTCCCATCCAAGGATGTTTTTTGCCTTGTTATTTGAAGCGATTAATAATGCAGGATCTCCATCTCGGCGTGCAGCAAATTGATATTTCAATGACATGATTTCTTCAGCAGTATTTACAACTTCTAACACACTAAAACCTTGGTTTGAACCAAGATTCATAGTCTCAGATTTTCCACCATTTTTTAAATATTCAACACCTAAAACATGGGCTTGAGCCAAATCTGATACGTGAATATAATCTCTGATACATGTACCATCTTTAGTCTCATAGTCTTTTCCATAAATATCTAGATGATCTCTGATACCTAAAGCAGCTTGATTAACAATAGGTACAAGGTGAGTTGGTTTTAATACCTTATATCCAATTTCAAGCGACTCATCGGCACCTGCAACATTAAAATATCTAAAAACAACATAAGATATGCCGTGTGCTTGCGCTGTCCATTTAATCATTTTTTCTACTGAAAGTTTTGTTTCTCCATAAGGATTAATTGGCTCAAGTAAGTCATTTTCTTGACATACACCTTTTGCGTCACCGTAAACAGCTGCTGTTGATGAAAATACGAAATGCTTCACATTGTGTGCAACAACACTTTCTAATAAAACACGTACACCTTCAACATTGTTATAATAATATTCTAAAGGTTTTGACACGCTTTCTGGTACAATAATTTTCGCTGCAAAATGCATCACAGCATCAATCGTTTCATGTTCAAATACTGCTTCAATATCTTGTTTTTTTGTAATGTCCCCAATGTATAATTTAACACCCTTTGGCACAAATTCTTTATGTCCTGTAGATAGATTATCTAAGACAACAACTTCATGATTTGCACGTAATAATTCATATACGGTATGGCTTCCAATATAACCTGCGCCACCAACTACTAATACTTTCATATAGCCTCCTATAATTTGTGAGTTCCCTCTTCTGCTCTTATGGTATAAAATGTAGGTTTTACTTGTGTTAATGTTTCATAAGATATTAACACTTGTGTAATAAAATTTTTAACTTTTTCTTTATGTACTAATGCGAGCACACATCCACCTAGCATCGCGTAAATTTGTTTTACGCTAATTGCTTCATTTTCTAACGCCATATCAACTAATTGATCTAAATCATCAAAATGAATTTCAAATTTTTCTTTCGTTGAAATTCTTGATTCATTCATTAAATTTGAAAACATATCTATATCAAATACATCAAGTGCTTTTGCTGCTGTTTCTGTACGCTCATGTTCTAAAACCACATGTTTAATGCGATTAAATACATAATCGCTAACCAACTTATTTACATTGGTTAACTCTTTGTCTTTTAGTTCGCATAATGCATTGATTTGATAGAGTGGTTTAATAATATCTGTTGCTTCTTGACACTCATTAAATCTTACTGGATATAGTTCTTGAAGTGAGTCATTTTTAATGTGTGGATCAATTAAAATGAGTTGATATTCTTTAAATTCACAAGCAACAAATTCAAAATCAAGAGATTGTGTATGAAGTAAAATAGCCTGATTTTTTCGTGCTTGTATAATACTAAATGTTTCAATAATACTGCTGTTTTGTCCAACATATGACTCTTCAGCATATAAACCAATTTGCGCAAGTTCTGTTTTATCTAATCTTAAATCATATAAGTCATTCATCATCAATGCGATGAGCATTTCAAGTGATGCACTATAAGATAACCCTACACCAACTGGTATCGTGCTTGTAACATATAAATCAAATCCTTGATTAAATGAAATTTGCAGTTGATAAAACCCTGCAATAATTCCTTTAATGTAATCACTAAACGGTGCATCTTCATCCTTAAAAAACACTTCCATATCAAATATATATGGTGTATTTGATTGTTTCTCACAAAAGATATGAACTTCCATATCATCTCTTAGAGCAATCATACCATAAGTACCTAATGAAATTGCACATGTTAAAACATCCCCACCATTAAAGTCTGTAAATGAGCCCATTAAATTCACTTTGCCGGGTGAAAAATAAGCCATTCCATCTTCTCTTTGATAAATTTCTCTAAACTTTTGAACGAGTAAATCTTTCATAAAAAGCCTCTTTTTCAAATTAGAAATATGTGATGTTAGATGTTTATATGTGTGTTTTGATTATATACTTAATTTTAGTTAATAATCAAGTCTAGATACGTAAATAAATGAAAAAAAGCGAGCTTAAGATTGCTCGCTTTAAATGTTTACATTTAAGCCCAAGGAAGCGCTAAATGAGGTGTCCAAACTGGATCATGGGTGGCATTTGAATAAGATTGATAATTCCAGTCTGGTGATTTTTCTCCATCTGGATTTGTTGGGTACCCATGTAAGCCCCATCCGTTTTCTCTTGCTCTTTGTTCAGCAAATCTTAAGAAAGTTAAATATGGTACATTTTTATATGTCAAAGCTAAATCATATGCATCATATGATGAACCTACATCTTCAGTTAAGCCTTCAGAAACGATTAAGAATTGTGATAAATATCCATTGATCCATACGAAACCTAGATTTCTACCATTTGATTCAGTAAGTGAATATCCTGGAACTGATTGAATTCTAATCTCTTTTTGACTTGAATCAATAAGTAGGAATTGCTTGTTGTATTTACTTGCTACATAACCCCATGGTTCTGCACTGACATAGCTACCACCATCAACTTCTGGTGTGTTAATGTAGAAGTATCTAAGTGCACCTCCAGGATACCCATTTAATGCATTAAAATTAGCTGTATCTCCATCTGTGACCCCATTTGATGTCACTAGTACAGCTCCACCAGTTCCTAAAGTATCATTATCTGGATCTTTATAAGGAAGTTCTAAATATCTTTCTTCTAATCTAGGACCATCTAATAATTGATCAAGTGTTTTAATTTCATATGTCTCATTCTTTAAATATTGAAAAGCATCTGGAATGTATGTAATGAAATTAAACTCATCATATGTTGTTGATGGTGTAAACGCACTGACTTCACCAATTCTTATTAAAGTTACATCAAGTGCAAATGAAATATCCATCCCTGTATAACCTAGAAAATCGATGATTGTATCCTTTTTAACAACAGCAATGGCATCATTACCATTAAATGGTAAAGAACCCTCAGAATAAGCAAAATTAGACGCCGCTAAGACTTGTGCATCAGTTGCTGTTGATCCTGTAATCTCAAAATAACTGTTTGCTGCAATCGTTCCACTTAAAGCAAATGTTTTTTGTGGTTCAGTTGCTCCATTAGTAAATACTTGAATTGTATAGTCAGATAAATCTTCATCTACATCTGAATTGTTATATAACTCAATGACATTATTTGCCTGGCTTGTCGCATCATATAATTTTGACACAACAACTGGCGAAGTTACTTCTTGTTGACATGCAGAGATAAATCCTGCAAATACAAACACAATAAGTAATGTAAGTATTTTTTTCATTTATTGTTCTCCTTAAAGCGGTTTAGAGTCTTCGTCTCTAAATTTATTTTTTAAAGCTTCTTGTTCAGCTTCATATTGCTGTTTCTTAAGCTCTTTTTTATCTTTTAAGTTTCTTCTTACATATTTATGAATAAATAAGAAATATGTAATAGGGAGTAATACAAGCAATTCATAGATTGCAAATCTAAAGTAATAACTATTATATGTCATAAGTGTTTCTAGCCAAGTTGCATCATAGTAGATATTTGCGTTATCTTTAAATGCTGTTAATCCATAAACACTAAATATATCGATATTTGTTGGAGTTACTTGATTGATGTTTCTATTGAATGATGTATCAAATGTATCATTTGCTACCATGGTGAGTTTATCAGCATTGTATAATGTAACGAAATTAACTTCATCTCCTGAAGTAAGTGTATATGTGATGTCGATTCTCTCGATTTCTGCAACACCTGCAGTTGTTTCAAAATAATTGGTGTTAAGTAAAATGAGTTTTGTCTGATCATCATAGGCAGTGACAAATGTCTCGTTAAATGTACTAGCTGTATACTCATTGATTGTGATAGGTCTGTCAAATGTAATGTTCGCATTTAATGTGTGATAGTTATCGTTATCAACGTATGCATCATCATTACTTAATTCAATATCATTTAATAAAATCACAATTGAATTATGAGCTTCATCGCCCTTGTATTCAACTAGAGTATAAATAGACACGACAACGTGTTGAGAGGTTAAACTAACATCAAAAGTTTCTTCATAAAGTGGTGTATTTAATATATATACATCTGTGCCATCGTGACTGTTCGCTATCACTGTAGCAGCTAGAAAAGGTAGTGGTTCATCTTGTATTGTTTCTTGTTGGTCTTTTAAATAATCAACAACGATTGCCGCTTCACTAAACATAGCAACAAGATATGATAAAAAGATAACAAATAGTAGATAGATAATAATTTTTATCCAACGGTTCATAGTATTCATCCATTCGAAATAGTCATTCATGATTTATAAATCATGCAGTATATTTATTATAACGCAAACCTATAGTTTTTACAAACTTTGAGAAACAAAAAAGGAATGAGAAAACTCATTCCTTAAATTTGTATATATTTTCTAAAATTATGAAACAGTGTGAGAACCTAAAGTAGTGACTGAACCATCTACGTAAGCTCCTACTACTATCCATTGACTTGGATTCCATGTTGCAGTTGGAACTGTAACAGATGGATCTCTAGTGATGACATGGTCTTTTGTTGCATTTGTAACTTCGCCAATTGTCCATCCATCGCCTGGATCTTCACCAAATACTCCAAATAAATCAAGTAATACACCATCTTTGAATAAACCTATTGCGTCATCGCCATTAAATGCTAAAGCAGTTGTTTCAAAATCACCAAATGTACCAAGTTGATCGTTATTTGTTGAGTCATCATAATATACAACAAATACATCACCAGCAGCAATTGTGCCTGTTAAAGCGATTGCTGATGACCAAGTAGTGTTTGCGTTAGTATTTAAAGCTAAAGTGTAAACATTATCTAAAACAATGGCTGCATCTGTTGGATTATAGATTTCTATAGCTTTTCTATTACCTGGAGTACCTTCAATATATTCTGAAATTAATAAATCAGGAGTTGGTGCTGCATATGTAATCTCAATCACAAATTCTTTTGTTAACGTTTCTGTTCCTTTAGTGATTGTTGCAGTAATACTTACATTAACTGTACCATAATCTAATGGTAAAGTTACCGCACCTGTAGCTAAATCTACTAATGAATTGTTGGTGTCATTAACATCTGTATAAGCCCAAGCAATTGTTGATCCATTAGTTCCACTTGTTGGAAGAGTAAGTGTATCTTCTTGAGTGAATACTGTTGGGATTGAAATTTCTTTAGAATCTAACAATACATAATTAGCATCTGTTAATGTAGGAGCAACACCTGCAAAATATTGAGAACCATTTGATACTGATAACAATGGTCCATATGCCCAACCAAGAACAGCGCCTTCAAATGAAATGTAATCATCTACTGCAACTGCTTGTAAGAAAGTCATATTTTCTACTGGAGTACGGCTATCCCACTTAAAGTTAATTGTATTACCTGTAGTTTCATCAAGTAATGTCATTGTGATATTACCATAAGAGTCTAATGCATATGCAGTTACTTTTAGGTTTTCTGCAGTTACTCTAGCGTTTTGATATGGAAGTAATGTTGTTGCATCCCAATCAGTTAATGTTTGTAGATCAAATGCAGCTGGATATTCCGCTGTACCAAGATCAGTAACTGTAAAGTTTTCTAAGTATTCGTTATCTTTATAAATGTTTGTAACACCTACAACTTCTACATTATGTCCAACTAATGCTGCTACATCAGCAACACCTGTACTATTATATAATGAAATACCACCTGTTGCATCTTGAATTGATACATAATTGTTCGCACTATATCCTAAAACAACACCTTGTACTCTAACTGTAACGCCATTTGCTAAAGCAACAGCATCAGCAATTGTACTAAGTGGATATTCACCAATCTTAAGTGTGAATGTAAGAACGATATCATCTAATCCAGCAAATGAAACTGTAGCAGTAATACCAACAGTAACTTGTTCACCTGTTGGAACTGTAACTGCACCTGTTGCTAAATCAACATATGAGTTAGCTGCATTTTCGCTATCAGTAAATGTCCAAGCAATTGTAGAACCATTATTTCCTGTAGTAGGTAATTCTAATGACATTGCTTCTGTTGTAGATTCTGGAAGTGATAATGAAGCAGCATCAATTGATTGTTTTTCAGCATCTGTTAAGTTTGCAGTAATGCCATCAGCACCACCAACATAGTAAATAGCAAATGCATTGTTATTTGTACGGTATGTATAAATAACGACATCAATTGTAACTTCAATACCATCATATAATCTTAAATCGTTTAAATTATTAGTATGATAATATACCATGAAACCTTGTGCAGGAGTATCAGCTGACCCTACTGTGAATGCAGTAGCATCAGAACTAATAATATAAGTGTTATAGTTTGAGTCATCTCCAGGGATCACATAAACTTTACCAGTGATTGAAGCATAGATTGGTTCAAATGCGCCATCAGCAACACTTGCATGACTATTTTCACCAGCAGTGATTAAAGAATCAATATATCCACTAACATTAGTGATTGCTTCTTTAGTTGGAGCTTGGAAAGTAGCACCAGTTTGTTCAGTTGCAGTTGATTTAGTGATTTCCCATAAACCATAGTACCAATCAATAGTACCAGCAACAGTATAAACTTTACCGACTTCCATTTCAGAGCTTGCGCCACCATATACTTCGATAACGCCAGTTCCATCATAAGCGAACACAGCATCATCACCAGCAGCGAATACTGATAAGTTTTCAATAGTTACGTTATATGTACCATCATATTCACTATCAACAACAGCTAAGATATCAGCAACAGTCTCAATTAAAATTTCAGCAACTGTATTTTCTTTAACTGTTAAAGTGATTGTGAAAGTGTCAGTTAACATATCAGTAGATAATTCTGATTGGATTGATAATGCAGCAGTTACAACAACTGTAGCATCCCCATCACCAAGAGCAGGTCTATTAACTGTACCTGTAACTAAACCAGCATCTGGAGTACCAAAACTGATAACGCCAGGTTCATCTGAAGTCCATTCAGCTGTAACAGCACCACTTAATAATGATGTTGGAACAGTAATGTTATTTGTTATATTACTTGGATCACTAAATACACCGTTAAGTGAAGTTTTCGCAGATGCAAGTGTAGCGATGGCACCATCAACTGGTTCTTCTTTATCACCGCATGAAACAAGTACTAACCCCATGACAAGAATTGATAAAATAAACAATACTTTTTTCATTCATTTTCTCCTTAATAATTTTTTATATAAATTTTATTTATATACTAGTTCGTAATGAAATCGTAACTATCTTGATATTGTTCATCAATATAAGCATCGATTTCTGCTTGCGTTCCTTTGAACGCTAAAATTTTAACAAGCAATGCGCCAACTTCTGTTCTAGTCTTAGAACTTAAGTTAAATACTGCAGATGTAAAGAAAATATCATCATTATTTAAGAAAATTTCGATAGCTTCTTTAACAAGCTTGTTTTGAGCTTCTACTTTAGTAGATGGATTTGTTACGATAGTATTTAAGTAGTTTGTCCATAAAGTAGTTTCATAAGCTGAATATCTTACTGGAGCATATCCTGAAGGAATTGAGAATTCAGCAGTTTTTTCAGGTGACACCATATATTTAGCGAATAACCATGCAGCGATCATTCTTTGTTCATCACCATTATTGAATAAGTTAATATTTGGTCCTTGTTGGATTTGTTGTCTGTTTGTAGCATCTTTAGCAGGAAGTGGTGCAACACCAACTTGGAAAGATGTTTTAGCATCAGTATAACTTGGTACGTTATAACGAGTACCACCAGTTGAACCAACTAACATGTATAATTTTTCACCTGTGTTAAATGTATCTGAAGAATAAGCTTCACCATTTAATGTTCTAGTGATCATTAAACCACGATCAAGTTTATCTTTGAAATATTTAACCATTTCTTTTGAAGCATCATTATTAAATTGAACTTCACCTTGACCAGTTAAAGCATTGTATCCAGTATATGGAGCGTCCCATTGTGCTGAACCAGTGATAAATAAGTTATCTTCTGAGTCATAACCAAATGGAATTGCTTCTGGTTCTCTTGATTTAATATCTTCTGCAATAGTGAATACTTCATCCCAAGTAGTTGGAACTGAATATCCATGTTCTGCAAAGTAAGTTGCATTATAGTAGAATGCTTCACTTGATTTAGTGAATGGTAATGAAAGGATTGTTCCTGCATTATCATAACTTTGACCTTCTGCCCATAAACCTGGTAAGAAGTCAGCAATTTCATCATCAGTAAATCCCATGATTTGATCTGTTCCTGGAATGACACTTCTATTGCTAATGAAGTAATTTAATGCTAAAGGTGCATTTGCAGATGCATATCTTGCGATATGGTCTGGATAACTTTCAGCGATATCAGGTGCAGTACCAGCTGGAATCGCAAGTGCGATTTTATCTGATAAAGATGTGTAGTCTGCTGCTGCTTTTTCTTCAACAACAGTGATATTTGGATAAATTGCTTCGAATTCTGTAATCCATTGATCAACTAACAATTGACTTGATGCCCCCATACGGTGCCAAAAAGTAATTGTAGTATTTTGAGTTGTGTCTAAATTTGCATCAGCTGCTAATTCATACCACTCAACCATTTTTGCACTAGTGTCAGTTGTACGGTCTCCACCGCATGAAACTAAAAATAGCGCTGTTACTACTAGTAATCCTAGGAATAATATTTTTTTCATAGTCTCTCCTTTTATCTTTAATATTATTTTTATCCTTTAACACCACTTCTAGAAACACCACTCATGATGTATTTTCTAAAGAAAATAAAGAGTAGAAGTAGTGGGACTGTTACGATAACTGTTGCTGCCATTTGGTAGTTTGTTAATAATCTACCTGAACCTGTTTCAGCTTGATCGACGAATGAGCTTCTTAACCAAGTTGTGACAAGTTTATATTTTTCATTGGCAACGATATCTGGCCAAATATATGCATTCCATGCACCCATTAACTTAAGGATGACAATGGTAACGATACTACTTTTAGCCATTGGAACCATCACTTTCCATAAATATTTGAAATCATGACATCCATCGACTTTTGCTGCATAATATAATTCATTTGGAATTTGTCTAAATGTTTGTCTTAATAAATATATGTGGAAGATTGAGACAAGGAAAGGAATAATCATTGCAAGGTATGAACCAATACCATCATCATTAACCCAACCGAATCTTGATACTGTGATGTAGTTAGAAATAACCATCATTTCACCAGGAATCATCATTGTAGCTAGTAAAATTGTGAAAATAACTTCTCTACCTTTAAAGTTTAATCTTGCTAGTGCAAAAGCAACTAAAATCGAGAAGAATGTTCCACCAATTGTTGAAAATACTGCAACAATCCCAGTGTTTAATAAATATCTAGGAAACGCGATGCTTCCTTGTGAAGATAAAGAATAAAAGAATACGTTCACATAGTTTTGAGGTGAGAAAACTTTTGGAAATAAACTGACGTTTAATGAGTTTAATACTTCATCACTACTTTGGAATGACACATTAAGCATCCAATAAAATGGAATTAAGATGGCAACTGCCATAAATGCTAAGAATGCGTAAGTTGCGATTTTACCAAAGACATGTGCTGTCTTTTGTCTTTTTAATTTTTTGTTTTCGCTGTAATCAGCGACGATCATTGTATTTTGCATAGCAACCTCCTAGTAATGTACTCTTCTTTTACTTACTTGTAAATTAATATAAGTAAATATCAAGATGATGATAAATAATATAACGGCTGCTGCTGCACCTTTAGAATAATAAGAAACATAATTTGGATCTAAACCTGTGATTCCAATTTTGTCATAGACGTAAGCAACTACTGTCCAACGATTTCTATCAAGAGAACGTCCTGTTGTACCTGCAACGGCTAAAACATGTTCATATGATTTAAAGGCACCAATGAATGATGTAATCAAAATATAACTAATGAGTGGTGATAATAGTGGAATAGTAATTCTCCACAATACTCTTCTTTTTGGTGTAGAGTCAATTTTTGCTGCATCATAATATTGTTTAGATATGTTTTGTAAACCACCAATAAATACTAAGATTTTAAACGCTAAACCGCTCCAAATAGAGTATAACAACACAACAAACATCCAATGATCTTTAGTTGCGGTTACACCAACCCAGTCAATACTTGTCTTAAAAATTGTATTAATCAAACCTTCAGCTGAAATACCTGATATTTGTGGATGTGAGAACATAACACTAAATACCATCCCAATGGCTAATGCATTAGTTACATAGGGTAAGAAAAAGACTGTTTGGAATACTTTTTGTAATGGCTTGATTGAGTTAAGTGCAACTGCAATTAACAATGCAAGTGCTGTTGATACTGGCACTGACACGAATACAAGCAACAGTGTATTCCCAATAGATGATCTGAAATATGGATCCATGATCACCACACGATAGGCTTCTAAATCGAAGTAATCCCCGAATTGATCTCCAATAACGTTATATTGCGAATATAGAGATACTAATACTGTCTTGATAAGTGGGTAAAACGTAAATACCGTTAGTAATAGCAACGGAATCGCGAGATACAACCACGCTTTTCGATCGTTTTTATTCTCTAACATTATGCCAATCTCCTACCAGTTTCTTTATCGAAAACAAATGCTTTCTCAGGTTTAAGGTTGAAGTTGACTTTTTTACCAGCTTCTAATTTTAAATTAGCGTTAGCTAATATAATTCTAAATGTTGGAGTAATTGCTTGTTCATGTGATGATACTAATGATAAATCTCTACCAATAGTTTCTATATATTGAGCATCAATTGATAATTGACCAGCATCATTAAGTTCATAACCTTCTGGTCTAACACCAATGATAACATTTCTGCTATCTTCTTTTGCCAATTTGCTTGATTCAAAGACAACTTTACCTGAAATTGACACTTTACCTTTATTTAATTCAGCTTCGTAAAGTCCAATTGGAGGTGTACCTAAGAATTTAGCAACAAATAAGTTGTTTGGTTCATCATATACATGTTGAGGAACGCCTTTTTGTTGTTCTTCACCGAAATTCATTAAGACAATTTCATCAGAAATTGACATTGCTTCTTCTTGGTCATGTGTAACAAAGATAGTAGTAATACCAGTTTCTCTTTGAATACGTTTGATTTCTTCTCTTGTTTGAAGTCTTAAACGTGCATCTAAGTTTGAAAGTGGTTCATCTAATAATAATACTTTAGGTTTTTTAACAAGGGCACGTGCAATCGCGACTCTTTGTTGTTGTCCACCTGATAATTGTGCAGGTGTTTTTTCTAATTGGTCTTCAATACCAACGAGTTTTGCCATTTCTACTGCACGATCGTCCATAAGTTTACGATAGTTAGTCGCTTTAGCATCTTCAATAAGTTTGATACTCTTTGGTGTGATTTTTTCAAGTTCTACAGCTAATTTAGCTTCATATTTCGCTCTATCTTGACCGAATTCAGCTTTAACTTGTGCTAATACTTCAGCTTTTTTAGCTTTAAATTGATCTTCGACCTTCTTTAATTCTTGTTTTAAATAAGGAAGAAGTTCTTGAACGTGAGCTGGTGTGATTTTTGAAACAGCAGCAACATATTCAGAATCATATTGACTCTTTTTGTTTGATGCTTCTTGTTTTGCTTGAGCAATCTTTTGTGCACTTGCTGCTTTTAATTCAGCATAGTTCTCAGCTTTTTTATTTGCTTTTAAACTCGCTTTTTCTAATTCAACAGTGTGTTGATATATAGATTTTGCTTCAGATTCTAATCTTCTATATTTGTTTTTAAGAGATTCTAATTTATCCGCATAATCATAATATGTTTTTGCTTGTTCAGGACTTATCTCCATATAAGCTTTTTTGTAAGCTTCATCAATAGAAGTTTCTCTTATTCTCATATTTTCAAGTGGGAATAATATATTTTTTCTCACAGTCATATGTGGGTATAATGCATAATTTTGGAAAACTAATCCAATACCTCTTTTTTCAGGAGATAATTGGGTAACGTCTTCATCTCCAAAGAAAATTTTTCCTTCAGTTGGATCTAATAAACCAGCAATCATGTAAAGTGTTGTAGATTTACCACAACCAGAAGGTCCAAGTAGACCAACAAGCTTACCTGATGGGATAACAATATCCATACCATCGACTGCTCTAGTATCCTTCCCTGATTTCTTATCAACAAAGACTTTTGTTAATTGTTCTAATCTAATTTCCATATTGTAACATCTGCTCCTTTAGTTTTGTGCAAAATAAAAGCACTTATGGGGTTGCCAAAAGCACTTCATTTAAAAGTATATGAAAAAACACTGTTAGTTGTTCGTATTTCGATGGTAGAATTCTCATTTAGCATAACGTTCATTAACCATTCACCTCAACAAGATTATTATATAATAATAGGTCGCGAATTTCAATGCGTTTAAATGCTAATTTAGTGTTTTTACACTTTTTTTTCAATGATATAAATTGAAAGCGCTTTTAGTGTGTATTACAATTATAGACTTTCAACTTATATTTGTCAATGAAAAATACAAGAAAATAAAAGACCCTTTAGGGGTCTTTATAAAATTATTTTAAAATTCACAGTTTTTTGGTGTTCTTGGGAAAGGGATCACATCTCTGATATTTTCTACACCAGTTAGGTACATAATGAGTCTTTCAAACCCTAATCCAAATCCTGAATGTACACAACCACCATAACGTCTTAAATCAATATACCAATCGAGGTCATTTTGTGGAACGTTCATTTCTTTCATGCGCTTAAGTAAGAGATCAAGTCTTTCTTCTCTTTGCGATCCTCCGATGAGTTCACCACTACCTGGAACAAGTAAATCTACTGCAGCAACTGTCTCTTGATCATCATTTAAGCGCATATAAAATGCCTTAATATCTTTAGGCCAATCAGTAACGAAAACAGGTCGTTTAAAGTGAATATCTGTTAAATATTTTTCATGTTCGGTGTTTAAATCTTGTCCGTGTATAGGTTTATTATCAAACTTAATGTTAGCGCTTAACAAGATGTCAATTGCTTCTTTGTGTGTTACACGAGCAAAAGGATTCTCTAAAACGTTAAATAGTCTATCCTTAAGTCCTTTTTCAACAAATTGGTCAAAAAACGCCATTTCTTCAGGTAATTTTTCATATACATATTTGATAATATATTTCACCATTTTTTCAGCTACTTCCATGTCTTTTTCAAGATCAGCGAATGCCATCTCTGGTTCAATCATCCAAAACTCTGATGCATGTCGTTGTGTATTTGAGTTTTCAGCTCTAAATGTTGGTCCAAATGTATATATATTTCTAAAAGATAGTGCATAAGCCTCACCTTCTAGTTGACCAGTCACTGTTAAATTTGTTCTTTTACCAAAGAAATCTTTTTTATAGTCAATGTTGCCTTCTTCATCTCTTGGAATATCGTTTGGATCAAATGTAGAAACACTAAACATTTGACCAGCGCCTTCTCCATCGTTTCCTGTAATGATAGGTGTATGTGTATAAATGAATCCTTCATTTTGGAAAAATTCATGAACAGCAAACGCTGCAACACTTCTTAGTCTAAAAACAGCGTGAAATAAATTTGTTCTCGCACGCAAGTGTGCAACTTCTCTAAGGAATTCTCTTGTATGTCTTTTAGGCTGAATAGGATAATTTTCTTCAGAATCTCCTAAAAGTGTAATTGAAGTCGCTTTTAATTCAAAAGGTTGCTTCATTTCGGGTGTTAGAAGGAGTATCCCAGTTACTGCGATTGAGCTACCTACTCTAAATTTTTGGATTTCTGCAAAGTTTACTACTTTTTCTTCTTCGTAAACAACTTGTAACTGTTCAAAAAAGCTACCATCATGAAAATTAATGAACCCAAATGATTTTTGAGCTCTATGATTTCTAACCCATCCATAAAGGGTTACTTCTTGATTTGCATATTTGCTAGTTTCTCTAAATATTTGTTTAACTGTTACTTCCATATATTTTACCTCTTTCAATTAGGTGTTTTTATTCAATAAAAAAACGCCCTTAAATATAGTATCTAAGGACGAATAATTTCGCGGTACCACCTTAGTTCTAGAATTGCTTCTAGCACCTTGATATCTTTAACGCAGAATGTACGGATGGGTCTACTTATTTCTTCCATCTCTCAAAGTGTTGTCTATGCTGGTCTTACGGTTAGTCTTTCACCCTCACTAACTCGCTTTTCGCAGTGGCCAAATAGCGCTGTCTTATCATCGATTTATACCTTATTATATGTGATTAGTCTTTAGTTGTCAATGACTCTTCATCATCAAAACTTTCTTCGAGTAATTCATCAAATTTAGCATCTTGAATGTAATCAAATTTTTGACTAATTTTTCTACTAGAAATATTAACATTATTTGCATCATTTGAGACTGAATCAATTGATCTTTTTAATTTAGCCCAACGATCAGAATAACGATTAAATTCTTCACCCAATTTTCTTAACTCTGTTAAGATAATTGATGTTTGTTTATCTCTTTCAATATTTTTGACGATGGTTAAGATTGTTGTTAGTGTAGAGATAAGTGTCGTTGGAGATACCAACCAAACATTTTTCTTTTGTGAATAAATGATGAGATCTTCATGATAAGCTGTGATTTCTGCAAATATGGCTTCAGCAGGAATAAACATGAAAGCTTGGTCTGCAGTCACCTCATCAATAATATATTTAGATGCAATATCATCAATATGTTTTTTAACATCTTTTTTAAACTCTTTTTCAGCGTTTAATCTTTCAATATCACTTAAGTTTTTATCTACCATTCTTTGGTAATTTTCAAGTGGAAACTTAGAATCTACACCAATATCTCCAAGAGGTTTTGGAGCATAGATAATGGCATCAACTTTAGTATTATTTGGAAGTGTTTTTTGTAGTTCATAAAGTTGTTTATTATCACCCATAACTGATTGTAAAATTTGAGTGAGTTGAACCTCTCCAAAAGTACCTCTAGATTTCTTATCTGTTAAGATGTTATTTAATTGTACAACTTCAGTAGAGAGTGTCTCAATTTTCTTTTGAGCGACATCAATTTTAGCCAGTCTTTCAATGACATCTTGGAAGGTCTTATTAGTCTTTTCAAAACCATCTCCTAAGCGCTCTTCAACTTTAGAATTTATACCCTTCATTTGTGATTCGATATGTGCCATCATTTTGTCTTTAAATTGATTTAAATCGCTTTGATTTGTCTTATTTGCTTCATTAAATAATTTGAGCATATGTTCTCTTAAATCAGTATATTCATCTTTTAAATATAATTTTAAATCTGTACTTTCTTTTTGACTTACACCATCGTTATTCTCATTTTTATTTACTCTAAAGAGTAAATAGATAACTAAAATAAGCGTAATTGAAATCAATCCTATAGTTATATAATCCATAAATTCACCTCTATTAAATATCTTCTAAATGATAGATGTGTACAACATCATCAATGATTTCTACATAGAAAATAATGTATGTTTCATTTGACAAAATAATATCATTAACTGAAGTAATAAATCCATCATCGTTTAATACTGTTGAATATTGTTTTTGATTCTCTTCATCGACCATTGCACTTTGATATGCACGACTGACTAAATCCGTACAATAATACTTATCTTTCATGTCTAAAAAGAATAAATAATTATATAGTGCAGTATCATTAACTTGGTCTCCAAAATCATTAAGTTTTGTGAGTGTTTCATCTGTTATATTTTTAACTCTAACACCAACAAATTCGGTTCTATAATAATTACCAAAATAAGGATATTGATTATTTGTCTCAGTTCTAAACGTTGGACTTAACCAATAATTGGTATTTGTCTCATTGGCAAACATATCAGCGCCAGTAGAACCATCGCCTGGATCTTTAATCGCTTGAAGCACCTCATCAAAGGTATCTACCATGCCGGTTGCTTCATAAAATGTATTGTGATCAGACTTAAATGCTGCATGGCCACCAAAATAATAAGACATAAACATATTCATGAGTGGTGATTGAGGAAATGGTGACTGTTG
The DNA here is from genome assembly GCA_050251655.1 of Acholeplasmataceae bacterium. Classification (GTDB taxonomy): domain Bacteria; phylum Bacillota_I; class Bacilli_A; order Acholeplasmatales; family Acholeplasmataceae; genus WOFB19. Next base: position 66,574 of record JBFWMH010000003.1, on the reverse strand, counting down.
AGTTAAGAAAATATCGCCATTTTGTCCAAGATATCTATGTGTTTGGTCATAAAATACGCTTCTTGTATCATTTAATTCATCCGATGTTTCACGTGGAACAACATGATAAACTCGCTTTTGATATATACCAGCATAATATTCTAATTCAACACCTATTTCATATGTGGCACGCGCTTTAAATGCGTTAATTTCAGCATTTACCTCAATATTTTCATAAGAAGATACACCAAAACTGTAAAAAATACCGCCAATGACGATTAATAGTAATATATTTAAAACTCTAATGATGGGTGATTTTTTACGTCTTTTGACTTTTCTTTTCTTAACTTTAGCAGCAAATATCATAGCAAACATTTCCTTTTTGAGTTTACTTAAATTATATCATAAAAAAAAGTAGTGCATGACTACTTTTTAGGTTTGATTACTAAACGACGTTCTTCGCCTTCACCCTCTGATTCAGTGATGACATCACGCCATTCGCTTAATTTAGTATGAATGATACGGCGATCATATGCATTCATTGGATCCAATTTAACTGCAATTTTAGTTCTTGCTACATCTTTAGCTGTTTTAGTTGCCAAAATTTCAAGTTGTTTTTTATGATTTTCATAATAATTACCAATGTCTAATGAAACCACTAAATGACCATCTACAAATGTGTTCAAATAGTTTCTTAACATAAATTGTAATCCTCTAAGTGTGCGTCCTTCTTTACCAATTAGTAAAGCATTCTCATCACTTTCAACTAAATAATGAATTTCATTACCGTTGTTTAATGTTCTAGCTTCCATTCTACATTCAACTTCTAATGATTGTAAAATGTTTTCTAAATAAACTTTACCTTCGGTAACAAGTGTAATATTAGGTGTTGCTTCATATGTTGTTGATGCACCTAATCCTAATAATCCTTTTTTCTCTTTAATAATTTCAATTTTAATCTTATCGCTTTGTATTTTTAATAAATCAGCAGCAATTTTTAATGCTTCGCTATCTGATTTAGCTTCAAATTCTACTCTCTTTAACATATGTTCACCCCAACAATTCTTTTTGTTTTAATTCTTCATGTCTCTTTTCATTGATCTTTCTATTAATGAGTGTTTGACCGATAGAATAAGCATTACCAACAACCCAATAAAATGCTAACGCGTTGTTGCTATATGCGAATGTTGCCATCATGATAACCATGAAGTAACTTACCATCTTCATTGTTTGTTCAGTTTGCTGTGCTTGTGAAGTTTTATTTTGTGTTCCAGTGTTTTTAGCATAACTTGGTTTCTTTTGTGAAATCTTTTGTAATAAAAACATTGTTGCACCAACGATGACAGCTAAAATCCCACTTGCAGATAAAATACCTTGGCTACCTGTTGATAAATCGATACCTAAGAATGTTGTATTTGATACTTTATCTGTATAAATACCACCTTTTAATGTAATTCTTAAAACAGCGCGATACATCGCAATGAATATTGGCATTTGCAAGAATGGCATTAAACATCCAGCAGCACCAATTTTGTGTTTCTTATATGCCTGCATCGTCTCCATTTGCATCATTTGTTGTGATTGAGGGTCTTTTCTTGTTGCATATTTTTGTTGAATGCGTTGTAAATCTGGTTGAGCAAGTGACATTCTCATTGTCATATCATTACTCTTCGCATAAATTGGCCATGCCAATGTTCTAACAATAATTGTTGTGATGATAATACCCATAGCAAATGAGTTACCAAAAATACCAGCAAACAATTGCATAACAAATGCAACCGGAATCACTAAAATGTAATCGAACCAATTTGCAGCTTCAGTTGTAATAGGTGCATCACCAGTTGCAACGTAAGCATCAAAAGATGTTTGATATCCACCATAAGTGAAATTGATTGTAAATGATTCTTTTTCAGCAAATTTACCATCAGTTAATGGTACGTATGTTGTTGAAAATAAATCTGCAAAAGCAGCTTCATTAAGTGTTTCGTGTAATGCAATCACATCGCCATCTTTTTGAACTGCATAAGCTTCAATACCTGTAGGTTTGAAAGTTTCTCCAATATTGTAAACAATATTGGCAGTATCACTAAATCTAAATACGACAAATGCAATCTCATCATTACTTACCACTGTTTCAGGTAAAATATATACCTTGTATTGTGGTGAAAATAAATCATCAGTTGAATTAGCGCCATAAGTATATGTTCTAATGACACCACCATCAGTCACATCTTCAGTTGTGTATGTGTCATAAAGTGTAGTATCTTCTGATGAAGTAGTATATAAAGAGTATTGTCCTGCTTCAGTAATTCTCCAGTAAGAGAATCCTAAGTCGCCGCGTACATTTGGTGATTCATTATAATCAAAGACTAATTGATCATAATTCGTACCAATTGGATTGTTTGCTACAATTAAAGTTACTGGATCCTCAGAAGAACACCCAGAAAGAAGAATTAATGCAAACAATGCAACAAATGCGAAAAATATTTTTTTAATATGATGCATGTTCTTTCTCCATTAAATTAGATTTTTTAAATAGTTCATCAAGATTTGTTTTAATCTCTTGATAACTCAACGCTTTAGATAAAGGTTTTATAACAATCACAAAATCTAATTGTGCTTTCATATATTTACTATATTCAGCAACAATCATTCTAATTCTTCGTTTTGCTAAATTTCTTTCAACTGCATTTCCATATTTTCTTCCAATGGATAATGCAAATCTAAAATGTTGATTATTTTCGTTTTGTTTTTGATAAACTCCATAAAATTGATTGCTTTTAGATTTCTTTTGTTTAAAAATCGCATCGATTTCGCCACTTTTTTTTATGCGATATTCTTTTTTCATCTTTAAATGTAAAAAAAGGACACTCAAAAATTAACTTGTCAGTTATTTTAATCGAGTAGTCCTGGTTTTTTAAAATAATCAATATTATACAGTTAGTTGCGCGCGGCCTTTTGCTCTACGACGAGCAAGTACATTGCGTCCACCTGGAGTAGCCATTCTAGCTCTGAAACCATGTGTTTTTTGACGTTTAAGCTTACTTGGTTGATATGTTCTTTTCACAATAAAACCACCTTTCCTTGCGAAACCATGCTTTTTTATTATATATAAATATATAACGAATGTCAATAAGAATTATTCTATTTTTTTTATATTGTTATATGTTCTTTTTTTTAAATGTTATCCACACTGATTTTTTCGAATATGATGTGGAAAACTTTTCCACTTTAGACTTTCAATTGTGGATAAATGGATAATTCATATAAATCCTTTAACAAAAGCGATAAGTGCCTTGATTTATCCACATTTTAACCACAAAATAGTATGTTTTCAAAAAAGTTATCCACAAATAATGTGGGTAAGTAATTCTTATAAATAAGGCATATCATGATATCATAATCTTACATGAGAATTAAAGGGGTTTTTTATGAATATTTACGATGAATTATGGCAAAAAATTAGGTATGATCTGGAGCACATTTTTTCAGAAGAAACATTTAATGATGTGTTTGAACCTTTAAAGGAAACTTTAAAGTACTCAAATAATCATGTGTATGTTTTGGTACCTAATGATTTTATTAAGAATCGAATCAATCGGTTCTACTTAACAAAAATTAATGATTTAGCAGCCAAATACAATGGTAGTCCTATTCGATTCAAGTTTGTTATTGAATCAGAGATTATTCCTGAAGAAACATTAGTCAGTCCTGAAAGAAACTTAAATTTAAAGTATCGTCCAGGAAATTTAAATGCAACTTACACTTTTGATAATTTTGTTGTTGGTAAAAGTAACAATTTCGCATTTAGAATGTCAATGAAAGTTGCAGATCAACCTGGTACAGTAGCCAATCCATTATACATATTTGGGGATGTAGGACTTGGTAAAACGCATTTAATGCAATCTATAGGTAATTATATCTTAGACAACGATGTTACTAAAAAAGTGATGTATGTTAAAGCTGATGGGTTTATTGAAGATTTTGCTAATCTATTAAGAAAAGAACAAATGGATGATTTTAATTCTAAATATAGAGATTTAGATGTGCTTTTAGTTGATGATATCCAAATATTGGGTGGCGCAACTAAGACACAGATGGAATTCTTTAAATTGTTTGATTATTTATATCATCATAACAAACAAATTGTTATTACAAGTGATAAACCAGCATCTGAATTAAAAAACATTATGTCGCGTTTAACTTCACGTTTTGAAGTTGGATTAACAGTTGATATTCAAGTGCCTGATTTAGAACATAGAATTGAGATTTTAAAAAGAAAATTAGTCACTGAATCTTCTGATATTCACGATATTCCAACAGATGTTTTAGAATTTATAGCTTCATCATTTGTAACAAATATTAGAGAATTAGAAGGTGCGTTAAAACGTGTGTTATTTTATTGTTTAGCTAATAATCTTGATTTAACACTTGATACAGTTAACGAGGCACTAGAGCCATTATTAAAGACAAAAAGAAAGAGCGATTCATTAAATGAAAACAACTATGATCGTATTCAATCTGTCGTTAGTGACTTCTATGGCATTACCTTAGATGACCTTATTGGAAAGAAAAGACACTCAAAATATATCCTTCCTAGACATATCGCAATGTATTTAATTAAAGTTAAATATAATATTCCATATAAAACGATTGGTATGTTGTTTAGTAATCGTGATCATTCAACTGTTTTAGCTGCTTGTGAGAAGATAGAAAATGAATTAAAACAAGATTCAACTTTAAGATTAGCAGTGGAAACAATCAATAAAAAAATTGAGCATTATAATAAAAAATAGTGTTTATAAAAAGTGGGAAATATGGTATAATAATAGGTGAATAAAGCCTTTTTATATGGTTTTCCACATACCCACACAGACTAACAACAATAATTAATAATTAAAATAAAAAAATAAAAGGAGCACGTTATGATTTTCAGTATTGAAAGAGACACCTTATTAAATCATTTACTTAATGTACAAAAAGGATTACCTTCTAAAACGCCACTACCTATTTTATATGCGATTAAATTTGAAGTTCACGAAGATCATATGATTTTAACTTCAAGTAATACAGATGTTGCTATTCAAGTATTTGTTGATGGTACTGACTTAAAGATTAAACAAACAGGTAAAGTTGCTATTCCAGGACGTTATTTAATTGAAATTATGAGAAAAATCACTTCAAGTATTGTTGAATTCGCATTAATTGAAGATAAAATTATCGTTATTAAAGCTGATCGTTCTGAATTTAAATTAAGATTGATGGATGTTGAAGATTATCCAGAAGTTGATTTCTTAGATTTAGATAATCCAGTGACATTAGATAGCCAATTATTAAAAGATGTGATTAGAGAAACTAATTTTGCAACTGCAAATAGTGAAAAAAGACCAATATTAACAGGTGTTAATTTTAAATATCACGACAATCAATTATATTGTGTTGCAACTGACAGTTATCGTTTAAGTCAAAAAAATGTTAAATTAAAAACATATAGTAAGAACTTCGATATTGTTATCCCAAATAAGAGTTTAGATGAATTAAGTCGTATTTTAGATAATTACAACGATGATGTTGAACTATATATCAATCCAAATAAAGTCTTATTTAAAATGAAAAATATTTTATTCCAAACAAGACTATTAGAAGGAAATTATCCAGATACTTTAAGAATCATTCCTAAAGAGTTCCCAGTAGAAATTCCTTTTAACAAAGAAGAATTATTAAAAGCCGTTGAACGTGTTTCGTTATTATCTCCAAAAGATAGAGAAACAAATTACAATATAATCAAATTGAGTTTAAGAGCTGATCATGTTGTTGAAATGAGTTCAACTAACCATGAGATTGGTGATGCATTAGAAGAAATTATTCCTTCAGGTGATGCTATTGGACCAGTAATTAAGATCGCATTTAGTTCTAAATATTTAGTTGATGCATTAAAATCATTTAATTCTAATGAAGTTGTGGTTTCATTTGCTGGTGAAGTAAAACCATTTGTTATCAAAGGTAATTTAGACCAAGATTTACTTCATTTAATTTTACCTGTTAGAATTGATTAAGATTAAAAATTAAATAAAAAAAGCCGAAATTTTAGATTTCAGGCTTTTTTTATTTATCATAGACTAAAAACTATTTATATGGCAATAAAAACGCGAAAATCGCTACATTTTTGCTTTATATTATGATATAATATAAAAGAAAGCGAAAGGGTTTAACACATGAAAGTATTTAAAATACAGAGCGAATTTATAACTTTAGGTCAATTATTAAAAGCTGAAGCCTTCATTGGATCTGGTGGAGAAGCTAAGTTTTTTTTATGGGAAAATGATGTGTTTGTCAATCAAGAAAAAAGAACTGAGCGTGGAAAGAAGTTATACGATGGCGATGTTGTCAAAATAAAAAATGTGGTTTATCGTATTATTTATGATCCAAAAAATTAAATTACGTAACTTTCGTAATCACGAAAACTATGAATTAAATATTAAAGAACCTTTTGTTTATATTTATGGTGAGAATGGTAGTGGAAAAACGAGTATTCTTGAAAGTATTTATTTTTGTGCCACCACAAAATCACATCGTACAAATGATGAAAAACAATTGATTCAAAAAGATAAGATGTTTGCTCAAGTCAAACTTGAAGAAAATAATCATCATTATGAAATTACGATTTCTAAAGATGGGAAGAGAACATTTATTGATGGTGTTGAAAAAAGACGATTAAGTGAATTTGTTGGTCATTTAAGCGTTGTGTTATTTTCACCAAGTGATTTAGAACTTATTTCTGGTGCACCAAGCGTCAGAAGACAATTTGTTGATTTAGAGTTGTTACAGATTAATAAGCATTATTTAACACTTTTAAATCAATACAAAAAAATATTAAAACAAAGAAATAGTTTACTTAAAAAAATAAAAATAGAAGATGATTATACATTTTTAAATATTTTAGGTGAACAATTATATGATGTTGGTATTAAATTGATTGAAGAACGTCAAAAGTTTATTGACGAGATCAACACATATCTAGTTAAAGTTTATCAATTGTTTAGTTCTCATCAAATTAAATTAATCTATCAAATGGATGTTGATGAAAAAGCATTTAAAAAACATCTAGAAAAAGGACAAAAACAAGATATTTTATATCAAAGCACACTTCAAGGACCTCATAGAGATGACTTATGCTTTGAATTTAACGGTTTTGATGCTAAAAACTATGCATCACAAGGAGAACAGCGTCTAATCGTTATATCGTTAAAATTAGCGCTTTTAGAATGGATAGAAAATAAAACAAATAGACAAGTCATTTTATGTTTAGATGATGTCTTAAGTGAATTAGATCTAGAAAAACAAAAAATTCTTATTGATCAACTTCCTAAGCATCATCAAATCATTATGAATAGTGCAATACCTATAGAAAACAGTCAAGTGCAGAGTATTGAACTCAAAAAGGAGATAAGTTATGTCAAATTATGATGCATCGAATATTCAAATATTAGAGGGATTAGAGGCGGTTAGAAAACGCCCTGGTATGTATATTGGTAGTACAGGTTCACGCGGTCTACACCATTTAGTTTGGGAAATTGTTGATAATGCTATTGATGAAGCTTTAGGTGGATATGCAACCACTATCAAACTTGAATTACTCCCAGGAGAAATCATTAGAGTCACTGATGATGGTCGTGGTATTCCAGTTGATCTTCACCCTAAAACAGGAAAACCTGCAGTTGAAACAATTTTAACAACACTCCACTCAGGTGGTAAATTTGATGGACAATCTTATAAAGTTTCTGGTGGTTTACATGGTGTTGGTGCATCTGTAGTAAATGCATTATCAGAATGGTATTTGGTTGAAATACATAGAAACAACAAGAGTTATCAACAAAAATATCAAAGAGGATTACCTGTCACTTCAGTTGAAGAAATTGGTGTAAGTGATCACACAGGAACGATTGTTTCATTTAAGTTTGATCCTCTTATTTTTACTGAAACTCAAATTTATGATTATGAAACATTAAGAAATAGAATTCAAGAGTTAGCATTCTTAAATCGTGGTATTAGTATTACTATTGTAGATTTAAGAAAAGAGACACCAATTGAAAATGTTTATCGTTATGATGGTGGGATTATTGAATATGTTCAATTCTTAAATAAAAATAAAGGTGTTGTCAATCAGGATATCGTCTTTATTGAAAAAGAAGTTGATGGTATCTCAATTGAAATCGCAATGCAATACAATGATTCTTACGCAACAAATTTAAATTCATTTGCAAATAACATCCATACACATGAAGGTGGGATGCATGAAGATGGATTTAAGTTGGCATTAACACGTGTCATTAATAAATATGCAGGAGAAAATAATTTCCTTAAAAAAGATGATTCTTTAATTGGTGATGACACAAGAGAAGGTTTAACAGCTATTATTTCTGTTAAACATCCTGATCCTCAATTTGAAGGACAAACAAAAACAAAACTAGGAAATCCAGAAGTAAGACAAATTGCAAGTCAAATTTCAGGTGAAGGACTAGAAAGATATTTAATGGAAAATCCTAACGATGCTAAAGCAATTATTGAAAAATGTATTTTAGCATCACGCGCAAGACTTGCAGCTAAAAAAGCAAGAGAAGCAACAAGAAGAAAATCACCTCTTGATACATTAGGATTTGCATCAAAACTAGCAGACTGTAGAAGTAAAGACCCATCAGTGTCTGAAATTTATATCGTCGAAGGGGACTCTGCCGGCGGTTCCGCAAAACAAGGTAGAGAATCTGAATATCAAGCAATTCTACCACTTCGTGGTAAGGTTTTAAATGTCGAAAAAGCAAGATTAGACAAAATTTTAAATAATAAAGAAATTTTATCAATGATTCAAGCATTCGGTACAGGAATTGGTGAAGAATTTGATGTCACAAAAGCAAGATATCACAAAGTTGTTATCATGACCGATGCCGATATCGATGGTGCACACATTAGAACGTTATTATTAACATTCTTCTTCAGATATATGAAACCACTTATTGATCTTGGGTATGTATATATTGCACAACCACCGCTTTATAAAGTTCAACAAGGTAAACGTATTGAATATTTATATTCAGAAGATGAACTTGAAAAAACACTAGCGGATATGGGTGGTAGACCAAACATTCAAAGATATAAAGGTCTTGGAGAAATGAATCCAGAACAATTATGGGAAACAACAATGGATCCAGAAGCAAGAACATTACTTCAAGTGTCATTAAAAGATGCGATGGATGCAGATATGGTATTTAGTATGCTTATGGGTGAAGAAGTTGAACCTAGAAAGTTATTTATTCAAGAAAACGCAATTTATGCGGATAATATTGATGCATAGGAGAAATGAACATGGATGATCAAACAACAAAAACCACAGAAGGTTTAGTTAAAGAAATAAATATTTCATCAGAAATGAAAACATCATTTCTAAACTATGCGATGAGTGTTATTGTTTCTAGAGCTTTACCAGATGTTAGAGATGGCCTTAAGCCAGTTCAAAGACGTATTTTATTTGGTATGTCAACATTAGGTATGACTGCTGATAAACCACATAAAAAATCAGCGAGAATCGTTGGGGAAGTTATGGGTAAATTCCACCCTCATGGTGACTCTTCAATTTATGATGCAATGGTTCGTATGGCACAACCATTTAGTTACAGAATGCCACTTATTGATGGACATGGTAACTTTGGATCTGTTGATGGCGATGGTGCTGCTGCAATGCGTTACACCGAAGCTAGAATGAGTAAAATCGCTGGTGAATTAGTCTCAGATATTGATAAAAATACAGTTGATTTTATTGATAACTATGATGGATCTGAACAAGAACCAAGCGTATTACCTGCAAGATTCCCTAACCTATTAGTCAATGGATCAACAGGTATTGCTGTTGGTATGGCTACAAATATTCCACCTCATAATTTAGGCGAAGTTATCGATGGACTTTTAGCATTTATGGAAAACGAAGATATAGATGTCAATGAACTTATGGATTACATCAAAGGCCCTGACTTTCCAACAGGAGGTCAAATCTTAGGTTTAACAGGCTTAAGATCAGCCTATGAAACAGGCCGTGGTATTATTGCGATGCGTGCTTCAAGTGAAATCGTAACACATAAAAACAAGAGTAGTATCATTGTTACTGCAATTCCATATCAAGTTAATAAATCAACATTGATTGAAAAAATCGCAGATGTTGTTAAAAATAAAATTGTTGATGGTATTACAGATTTACGTGATGAATCAAATCGAAAAGGCATGCGTATCGTTATTGAGTTAAGAAGAGATGTTGAACCTGAAATTGTCTTAAATAACTTATATAAATATACACAATTACAATCTACCTTTGGTATTAACATGATTGCACTTGTCAAAGGGCAACCAATGATGGTGACACTAAAAGATATCTTAAAAAACTATTTAGAACACCAAATCGTTGTTGTTAACAGAAGAGCAATCTATGATCTAGATAAAGCTGAAGCTAGAGAACATATCTTAGAAGGTTTACTTAAAGCACTTCATGATATCGATCGTGCGATTGAAATCATTAAAGCATCTAAAGCAACAGAAGATGCAAGAAATGCACTTATGGAAACTTATCAATTATCAGAAATTCAAGCACGTGCTATTTTAGATATGAGATTACAAACTTTAACAGGTCTTCAAATTGAAAGAATCGAAACAGAATCAGCTGATTTATTAGTCAAAATTAAAGACTTAAAAGATATCATTGAATCACACGAAAGAAAAGTATCTATTGTTAAAGAAGAGTTATTAGCAATTAAAGATAAATATGCAGATGCAAGACTTTCAGAAATCAACTTAAGTGAAGATTTAAGTATTGAAAACGAAGATCTTATTCCAGTTGAAGATGTTATCATTACAGTCACCAATAATGGCTATATCAAGCGCATGAACGTTGATCACTATAAGACTCAAAATCGTGGCGGTGTTGGTATGTCTGGTATTAAAGTTCACGAAGATGATTATGTTGAACATATGCTTATGACATCAACGCATGACTATCATTTATTCTTTACGAATAAAGGTAGAGTTTATAAGATTAAAGGTTATCAAATTCCTAAATTATCACGTCAAGCGAAAGGTTTACCAATTGTTAATCTTCTATCTTTTGATAAAGATGAAACACTTGCAAACTTTACAAGCGTTAAAAACTTCGAAGACGAAGATCAATATTTAACATTTGTTACTAAAAAAGGTATTATCAAACGTACGCCAGTGTCTGATTTTAAAAACATCAGAACAAATGGTATTATCGCGATTGGTTTAAAAGATGGTGATGAATTGTTAAATGTACGTACAACAGATGGTACTAAAGAAATCATTTTAGGTGCATCAAATGGTAAAGCGATTCGTTTTGCAGAAACAGATGTAAGACCAGTAGGTCGTACAGCTGCAGGTGTTAGAGGTATGTCACTTGGCAAAGATGATGAAGTTGTTGGTATCGCAATTATCCAAAATTCAGATGAAGAAATATTAGTCATCACTGAAAAAGGATATGGCAAACGTACAGATGTTGAAGAATATAGACTTCAAATGCGTGGTGGTAAAGGTGTTAAAACCATTAACATTACAGATAAAAACGGACGTTTATCAACACTTCGTTCAGTAACTAACGATGATGATCTTATCGTTATCTCAGATAAAGGTGTTGTTATCCGTACACATGTTGATCAAATTTCACAAACAAAACGTGCCACTCAAGGTGTAAGAATTATTAAATTAAGACCAGATCATAAAGTTTCTACGATTGCATTAGTACCAAGAAGCGAAGATGAAGAAATTTTAGAAGATGGTGAACAATTCGTTCAAGAATCACTTGATGTTAAAGTTGAGAAAAAAGTTGTAGAAGCAGTCGTCTTAGAAGCTGAAGAAGTTGAAGACGAAAAAGAAGAAGTTATTTCTACTGATAGTTTATTTGATGAAAAATAAGATAAGATGCACATCGTTTTGATGTGCTTTTATCGTTTGCGGAGGGATTTATATGGAAGGATTTAAAAAGACACTTTATGTATTTTTAACCATTATTGCAGTATTGTTAAGTTTTTATTTACTCAATCTATTGAATGCAACTTATCCTCATAATATGATCAATAGAATTATTAATGGTTTACACATTGTTTTAGTTCCAGTTTTAATTGCATTGATGATTACTTATTTAATTAATCCATTTACGGCTAGATTGATTAATCACAAATTTCCGAAATGGCTTGCAGTAGCAATTTCACTTGTTTTATCGATTGGCTTAATCGTTGGTGTTATTGCATTTGTTGTGATCTTTATGATTGATGAAGGATACAGTATTTATGAAAGTATTGTGACATCAAATTTCTTAAATGTTATTGAAACATGGTTTAATCATAATAGTTTAGGTAACGTTTATACATATTTATATGATACTGTAGTGAATTATGACTACACAGCATTTCTTGGAACATTTAGCAGTTTAGCTGTTGTTTTATTTCAAAGTATTACGACCATAGTCTTAGTACCTATCTTCTTATGGTTCTTCCTTAATGAAAAAGATAGAATATTTACAGCAATGAATAAAGTTTTACCAAACAGTTGGCAAGATCACTTTGAATATATAGGTAGAGAATCTAATATTGCAGTTGTTGCTTATTTTAGAAGTAAATTGATATCTATGGTTTTCTTATTTATGATTTTCTTTGGCGTATTTATTGTCAGTGGTATTCCTTTAGGATATGCAATATTCTTTTCTGCAATTATTGCATTCTTTGACCTCATTCCATATTTAGGTCCTGTATTAGGTCTTATGTTGCCCATTGTATATTTTTTCTCAGCAGGACATGTAACTTATTTTTGGGTTCAAGATTGGGAAGTAGACGCAATCTGGGGTACACTCATACTTCTAGGGATTAATGTTGTCATACAATTTGTTCAAAATAACATTGTCATTCCTAAGCTTGCTGGAGACGCAATGAATATCAATCCTCTATTGATTTTGGTTGCGATGTTATTCTTTGGTAATATTTTAGGTGTATGGGGTATTATTTTTGCGATTCCTTTAGTAGGGATTGGCGTTATCGTTGTTGATTATTTAAAGACAGAAAACAAAAAAGAGAAACAAGCATCTAAAAAGGTTGCTGTTCCAGCAGAAACAAAACAATCATAAAAGGAAGGAAACTTCCTTTTTTTATATAAAAATATAGTTTTGTACGTTCTTTATGCATTTTAAATGCACACTTATTAAGTCTTCATTAAAATAGAGTCATAAATAGAAAAATGAGGTAAGCATAATGATTAATCAAATAGGACAAGTGATGTTATATGTTAATGATGTATTAATGTGTAAAGATTTTTGGATTAATGATTTAGGATTTATATTGATTAAGGATGAAATGATGGGTCCAATTAGAGCTATTGAGGTTGCACCAAAAGAGATGCAAACAAGTTTTGTTTTAATGAACAAAGAAATTGTTCAAAGTATGAGTCCTGAACTAGATTTTGGTACACCTTCTATTATGTTTTACGCTACAAACCTTGAAAAATTATATGAAGATTTTAAACAAAAAGGCATTACAGTTGGCGAACTCGTTACGATGCCTATGGGAAAAGTGTTTAATTTTTCTGATCCAGAAGGACATTATTTCGCTGTATTAGAAAAATAATCGCTTATAATGGTATTAAGAGGTGGTACACGTGAACCAAAAAGATGCAAACAAATTTATAAACAGAGAAAAAGATTTTAGAAATGGAACAATCGTTTATCAAATTATTGTTGACAGGTTTGCACCAAGTGCTGATTTAGCATCTAAAAAAGATCTTTATCAAGAACCTAAAGTGCTTAAAAATTGGGATGATCTTCCTAAACCAGGACCTTTTAATGAAAAAGCCAAATACTGGCAACATGAATTGGAATATTGGGGCGGAGATTTAAAAAGCGTAATTCAAAAACTAGATTATTTAAAAGCACTAGGTATAGAAGTTTTATATCTAAATCCAATTCCTGAATCTCTTTCTAATCACAAGTATGATGCAAGTGACTATATGAAGATATCCAAAGAATATGGAACTTTTGAAGATTTAAAAACATTAAGTGATGCGCTTCACAAAGAAGGATTAAAAATTATTCTCGATGGTGTTTTTAATCACGTTGGTATTAATAATTCAATTTTTTTAGAAGCTAAAGATCCAAAAAGTGATAAACGTGATTTCTTTGATTTTAATGATAAATATCCTCATGGTGTTAGACTTTGGGCGGATGTCCCAAGTTTACCTGAATGGAATTTAGAGAACGAAAAAGTAAGAGATTATATTTATAGAGATAAAAATTCCGTCATTAGAACATATTTAAGAAATGGCATTGATGGTTGGCGATTAGATGTAGCATTCGATATTGGATATGAATTTTTAAAAGAACTCACAGAAAATGCACATGATGAAAAACCTGGAAGTGTCATCGTAGGTGAAATTTGGAATTACCCTAAGACATGGTTGAATTCTATTGATGGTGTGATGAATTTCACTTTTAGAGAGTTGATCAAAAAAACGATTGCTGGCGAGATTTCACCAAAACAATCGCTTGTTTTCTTTGACCAAATTATTGAAGATTCCGGTATCGAAGGTATTTTAAAATCATGGAATCTCTTAGATAATCATGACACAGCAAGACTTACCCATCAAATACCTGACTTAAAAGATAGAAAATTAGCTCAAGTATTTCAATTTACATTACCAGGATCGCCTAATATATATTATGGGACTGAACTTGGCATGGAAGGTAAAGAAGAACCCGAGTCAAGAGCACCTATGCGTTGGGATTTAGTTCATGAACAAAATCAAGCATTATCATGGACGAAATCGTTAATTCATATGCATCAAACTCATAGAGCATTAAAAATAGGCGATTTTGTTTCAACGAAAGCAGAAAAATTAGTTGCTTTTGAAAGAAAAACTGATAAAGTTGATGAAACTGTTTTAGTATTTATTAACCCTACTGATGAAAAACAAAAAGAAACGATACTCATCCCTGATTCAAGTTTAATGAATCTATCAAGATTTGATCATATTTTAGGTGAAGGTCAAGTTATTGATTTTTGGGCAGGCTTTATTAAAGTAGAAGTTCCAGAAAAATCATTTCTTATTGTTAAACCACACACAAGTGTAGATAAAAGTTATACACCTTATAAACGCGTATAAAAAAAAGCAGTTAATCTGCTTTTTCTTTTGTATATTTATTTTTTAATTTTGAATATTTAATACTAAAACCAATTAAAGCAATGACGATTTGAACGGGGATTGCAATAATAAAGAATAAGAAGCTCTTTTCTGTAGGAATCATTAAAGTCAACATAAGCGCTGATGACCATAAGATGAGCGATATGGATAAATAAATGTAGAATCTTGTGCTCCAAAGAATCGCAAATATTAAAACAACAATAAATGAAATAGGGATTGCTACTATGAATATCTCCCAGAGATTAAATGCATCGACATTAAGCATTGATAGGATGCTATAGGCAGTTACAGCAACGACCCAAACTAAAACAAAAGCAGCTAACGTAATGGTTAGGTGTTTTTTATGTCTAACGGATGCAGGAACAATTGTTTTGGGTTTCTTATAGATTAAATCATCAATAGAAATTTCAAAAAGCGTGGATAATTGATCAAGGACATAAATATCAGGGACACCTTCTCCACGTTCCCATTTAGAAACTGCCTTATCTGAATAACTTAAGTATTCAGCAAGTTCTAATTGAGTCATTTGTTTCTGTTTTCTATAAAATTGGATGTTTTCGGCTAAATGAGCTCTTATTTTTTCACTTTCCATACATATATAATACCATAAAATCATAAATTCTACTCTCGGTAGAGTACATTTTTCAAACTCTACTGGCGATAGAAAACGAGTATAGTCGCTCTACCGGTCAGTAGATGACGTTTTCATCTATGATGTCTTAAGATAGATATATAGGAAGGAAAGGTGAGCTTATGAAGAAAGTCGCAATTTTTGGTGATTCAGTTTCAAAAGGTGTCATCTATGATCCTAAATTAAAGAAATATACATTTGGCAATGGTATAGATTTCAAATCCATTGAAACTCGTTTAAATATTAAGATTGATAATTATTCTAAAATGGGAGCAACCATCACCTATGGTCTTGATAAGCTTAAAGCGTATTTAAATCAAGATCCTGATGTTGATATTATCGTTTTAGAATATGGTGGAAACGATAGTGATTTTGATTGGGTAGAAGTATCCAAAAACAAATCTAAAGACTATCAATCAAAAACACCTATCGACGCATATAAAAGAACATTGATTGAAATGATTCAACTCATCAAATCAAGACAAATCAAACCAATTGTTTTAACACTACCTTCAATTAATGCAAAAAGATATTATAAATGGATTTCAAGATTAAACATTAACATGAAAAATGTATTGTTCTTTTTAGGAGATGTAGAACACATCTATAGATATCATGAATTATATAATGTAACAATTTTAGAAGTCGCAAATCAGTTTAATGTTGAGTATATAGATATTAGAAAAGTATTTTTAAAACACTCTGATGATAAAGAACTTATTTGCCAAGATGGTATTCATCCTACAATGCATGCAGAAAAACTCATTGTTGAAGATATCATCAGCTATATTGAATTATCTGAAAACAACGAATTAGTCTTACCCAAAACAAACGCACTTAATTTAGTATTATATGAAAAGGAAGTGTTCATATGAACAAAAGAAACATTACGAAAAAACTTGCTCAATTAAAAAAACAACCACTCATTATTGATTATGTTGAAAACTATTCATTATTATCCACAGGCAATCATGAAGATGTGAATGCTTATGACTTTATTTTAAACGATGAAACAAACAATAAATTGATTTTAAGACAAACACAACGTGGAGATGGCAGTGTTCACGTTCTATTTATGCTCATTACACCTAAAGGTAAATATGTAAATGTTAAACGTATTTATGAGAAAAATAACTCACCAGTTCAAGCATATTGTATGGAAAGCAGTAAACAATGGAAATTTAAATTTGATGGAGAGGTCATTTACTATTCTAAAAACAATCAAGAGCGACATCATTTAAAATTAGCTGCTACCTTTAATTCAGAAGAACCAATCATCGATATGAAAACAAGTCTAAATGAAGAAACTGTTGTAGAAAAACTACGCGTTTCAAAAGCAGAACAAAAGAGATTCAATAGTGAAGACATTCGGGATCAAGTGTCGTATCACCAACAAGGATATGCATTTGCAGATATTACCATTGATGAGATTGCTACTAAAATAGAATCTAAAGCTATACGTAAACATCGAATTGGAAAATCTTCACTACAAAACCTATTTAAAGTATTAAATACAAGCCATTAACTAAAAAATCTTAAACATCACATAATAAAGACATACATTTTACATGTATGTTTTTTTTGTAGTATAATGACATACATAGACAACCATAGACAGGGGAAGTTTTATGAATCTAAGCAAAAATAAAAAAATATATCTTGTGTTTGTTATTTTATATTTTGTACTTAATGTATTTAATACGTATTTTTTAACTGCACAAGTTTTAAATAAATATATCGCACCATTTCCACATACATTTTCTGGTGAATTAAATGCAATCATTGGCAATACAACGATTCTTTTATTCTTTTTGGTGATTGGGAATCGTCTTTTTAGAAAAGCAAAAACGAGAATGTATTATTTAACATCAATTACATTCATTCTCAATTTCTTTGTCTTCGCCTTTGGTGCATTTACGCTCTTTTTTGGTACAGCTTTTTCTGTGGATGGATTAGCTATTTTTAATAATCCTGCAGAAGGATTCGCTTCATCAACGTTTAGAGAAATCATTCATGAACTCATTTATTATTATAGAATAGTGGTTTTCTTACCATCTGCAATACTCCTAGGATTTACGATTTGGGCTAGTGTTAAAAAACTTAATCAAGTTAAATTTAGAAATCCGCTTCAACGATATGTTATTGGTATTTTAGGTATTGCTGTTTTATGGTTTGCCACATCAAGTGCATTTATTCATAAAATGAGGGATGAATTACCAGTGGCCTCTACATTACCTTCTTATGCAGTTCAAAATTATGGAGCATACCCATATTATTTTGGTGAACTCTTAGGATTTAGTTACTCAGTAGATTTAGATAGCAAACTTAATCTAGATAGTGAACAATCTTTAGCAGATGCTTATCAAGCATATAATAAAAACCAAGATAGCTATGTAAATTACTTTAATGGACAAACATATTCTAATCGATTAACTTTAGCAGATGCAACCAGCGATTTATATATTGATCCAAGCATTGCAAACGGCAACAACTTAAATGGTATTTTAGAAGGAAAAAACCTTGTGTTAGTTCACCTAGAATCACTAAACTATTTTTTACTTGAGTTTATGCAAAAAGAAGCAGCTAAAGGAAATTCAGAAGTTGTTGAACAAGCAGTTACTTTTATGAATCATATATTTGAACAAAGTTTTGTTTTTGAAAATATGTATAACAATGTAGGTATGGGTGTAAGTTCAGATGGTGAACTTGCAGTACTAACGGGTACAAATCCAACAGGGCATGAAACTCTTTATTGGCAATATGGAGATATAGAATATCAATTAAATTCACTTGTAAATTATTTTAATCAAGAAGGTTATTACACAGAAGCTATACACGGTGATCAAGCATCATTTTATAATAGGGATGTTGTATATCCACAAATGTATGGTTTTGATGAATATTATTCAATTAATGATTTTGTACAAGATGGTGCCAATTTAGAGCAAGGTTATTTATATGATATGGTTAATCAGTCTTATCATGTAAGTCCTTGGATCAGTGATTATGAACTTGCTGATTATGTGTCAAATCTAGGATCAAACTTAAATGCTCCATATTTTTTATTCCCTATCACGATGATGGGACATACACCTTATGATTTTGGGCCTTATGAAAATGAAACACTTTATCCAGATTATCAAGCAACAGCGTTAGGTAATATTTTTGGTATTACAGAACGATATATAAACTATGGACCATATTATATGGATATCATTAAAAGATTCTTTTTAGCTGATGGTAACACAGATCAAACACTTGATAATACAGTATATGTATTTTATAGTGATCATGGATCAGATTTAAAGAGTGGTGATGTTTCAACCATTATGGAGGAATCTTATAATGTATTAAATGAAAGACAAATGTTACAACACATTGTTTCATTTATATATGTACCAGGAGATACATACGTAGATTATGGTGATTATTCACTTAGAAAAGGATTGTTAACAGGAACTCAACCGCTTGTGAGATCAGAAATTGATTTATATAGAACAATCATTGAACTCTTTAATCTAGATGCATCAGGTGACCTGTATTTTGGTGTTAATGGGTTAAGCACTGAACCAACATTTGCTCTTGATAATAGATTAGAAGATGTTGTATTAGATCAATACTTTTATTCTATGAGAAATATGAATCAGGTTTATCCAAATGATGTTCAAGTGGATCAAGATGTTTATGACTATATATTAAGGTATAAATTATTAACAGATTATTTATTATCATCTGGTGATATGCAAAATCAAATCAAAGAGGCGATTGCTCATGTTTATGGATAAACTTATCAAACATAAAACGTATATCATTTTAACGGTTTTATATATGCTTTTGACAACAGTTGTTGGAGCGATACTTCAAAACGGTTTGATTTTATTTTTAACAATCAACATGTTTTTAGCAGCACTTTCATGGGGAATCAGTTTAGTTGTTGAATATTTAGATGAGAAAAAAATCTATCGTTGGATCATCATTGTGATGTCTTTGGTATGGGTTTTATTTTTCCCTAATGCAATTTATATGACTACCGATTTTATCCATTTACAAAATTATTCGTTTTTTGAAATATATTCAATTAGTTACACATATTTAAGTATGGATTGGCTTGTGTTACTCATTATTTTTACAGGTGCAACGTATAGTGCTTATTTAGGTATAATGAGCATAAAGAAAATGATTAAAATCCATCAGATCAATAATCAATATAAATATATTTGGTTAACAGGATTATTTGCTTTATCTAGCATAGGTATTTATATAGGAAGATTTATAAGACTTAATTCATGGGATTTTTACAGATTAGATATTATTTTTAGCGGTATATTTAATGAATTTGTTTTCTTCTTAAGTTTTGTAGGTATATTTATAGTCATTCATTATATATATTATTTCTTATTTAAAGATAAAGTTTAAAAAACAAAAGTCGGTTGTTCCGACTTTTTTCATGTTAGAATAAAATAAAACGAGGTAAGTTTTATGTCACTAGTGATTAGAAAATTAGATGAAACAATGATTGATGATTATATCCATTTTTTTGATCATAATGCATTTAATGATCATAGTGAATATGAAGGATGTTATTGTGCATTTTATCATTTTGGAAAAGAAGTTGAAGAAGCATTCCAACATGTCGAAGATTGGACAGCAGAAACGAAAAAACGTGCAATTGAAATGATTAAAGATAAAACACTACAAGGATATTTAGCCTATGATGGAAATGAGATTGTAGGTTGGGTGAGTACCAATAGAAAAGAAAAATACTTGCGTATTATGGAAAATCCTATTTATCATACAGAAGATGATCAACAGATTCAATCCATTACTTGTTTTATTGTTGATCCAAAGAGAAGAAAAGAAGGGATTGCTACAAAACTTTTAGAGCATGTGATAAAGTCATCAAAAGATAAAGACATTAAGTATTTAGAAGCATATCCAAGAATCAATACATTTAGTTGCTTATTTAATTTCCATGGCTATTTATCAACATTTGAAAAATTAGGATTTACTATTTATAAAACTTTAGAAGAAGACGCAATCGTGAGATTGAGTATATAAAAAAAGGCGAATTCGCCTTTTTGTTTTAGAATACCCAAATACTTAATACGATAGATAAGATACCAACTGTTAAACAGTAAATTGAGAAATAGATTAAATTCTTAACTTTTACATATTGATACAATAATTTTACAGAAATTAAACTAAATACAAAACTCATAACAAATGCTAATCCATAACCTAAAAAGTCAATAGATTCGACAGCGTGATATGCATCATAAAATCCAAGAATCATAACAGGAACAGAAACGATAATATAACTTAAGAATGAGAACTTAAGAACTTTTTTAAGCTCTATTTTTTGTGTTAACCCACCAATCATTGTAATTCCTGATCTTGATATTCCAGGTAGCACACCAAATGCTTGAAAAGCACCAATCACTAAAGCATTTTTCCATGTGATGTCTCTATGCCATTGTACGTTTCTGGTGTAGTAAACATAAAACAATAAAGCACCAGTAACAATTAAGGAAAATCCGACAGTTAAGAGATCATCTGGCAAATAATCTTTAATGAGTAAACCTACAATTCCTATAGGAACAACTGCAATTAAAAGTTTTAAAACATAATTAAAATCTTCTTTAAAAGTCATATCTTTCTTGGTTATAAATTTCCAAGTTCCTGTAATTAAATCACCAATATCTTTTCTAAAAAAGAAAAATAAAGCTAGGAAAGAACCTGTATTTGTTACCATTAAAAAGATGGTTAAATTTGATAAATCCATACCTAAAATCCGACTAAAAATAGTGAGATGTCCACTACTTGAGACCGGAAATATTTCTGTAATTCCTTGGACGATTCCAAGGATAATGTATTTAATTATTTCAATTATTCTGTCCATATGATCACCATATGTATTATAGCATAATAAAAACCAAATATTGTGTTAAAATATGAGTATGTTAAACTGTGTTAATAGACAAGAAGAGGAAAATTTATGAAATCCATCATTAAAATCATTAAAGGCGGACTCATAGGCATGGGAAATATTCTTCCTGGTATCAGTGGTTCTATGATTGCCGTTATTCTTAATATTTATCAAGACTTAATTGAAGCATTAAACGCATTATTCAAACACCCGTTTAAAGCTATAAAATCAGTATGGGAATATGTTGTTGGTGTTGTTATAGGTATTATTTTAGGATTAGTCGTTGTTAGCTATTTATTAAATATTGCTCCACTACCTGTCACATTATTATTTATAGGATTTATTGTTGGAGCTATTCCAACATTATATAAACAATTTCATGGAACAAAAATTAAATGGCATCATGTACTTGTCTTTTTAGTATCTGCAGCACTTATGCTACTTGTGCTTTTAGTTAAGGAAAATACTGGGACCTATGGTGGTTTTTGGTATCATGTATCGGTGTTACTTGTTGGTGTTATATATGCGATTGCTATGATTATTCCTGGATTATCAGGAGCAACGATGCTCATGGCTTTTGGATTTTATCAGATCTTATTAGATATGGTTTCAAGTTTTAAAGATGCACTCATCTCTTTAGATTTTCAAGCATTTTTAGCGCAACTTCCACTTTTATTATTACTTGCAGCAGGCGCACTTGTTGGTTTGGTCGTTATGGGTAAAATTATGGCATGGTTTATGAAGAAACACCACGAACATTTCATCGTAGCAGTTTTAGGAATTGTTGTTGTTTCTCCGATTAATATTTTGGTTTTACTTCAAAAAGAATCATCAGCAAATGTTTATGATCAACCTTGGTATATGTATGCAATTAGTATCATTACTTTGATTTTAGGTATATTATTAACATTGTGGTTAGCAAACACTAACCAAAAGAAAGAAGGAAAGTTAAATGATTAAAAAAGCAGTTATTCCTGCAGCGGGGTATGGTACAAGATTTTTACCAATTACAAAAGCATTACCAAAAGAAATGTTACCTATTATTGATCGCCCAACAGTTGAGTTTATCGTCAACGAGGCAGTCGCTAGTGGCATTACAGACATATTACTAGTTGTAAGTAGTAATAAAAATGCACTCGTTGATTACTTTGATAGAAATATAGAACTTGAATATAAACTTTTAGAAAATCAAAAAGATTATGAATATGGATTAATTACAAACATTGCACCTGGAGCAAACATTCATTTTATAAGACAAAAAGAACAATTAGGTTTAGGACATGCAGTGCTTCAAGCTGAAACATTTGTTGGAAAAGATGATTTCGCAGTGCTTCTTGGTGATGACATGTATGTCAATCACGATTATCCAGCAACAAAACAAATGATTGATGCTTATGAATCTGTTAAAGCATCTGTATTAGGAACCATTGAAGTCACATTAGAAGATACTGCAAAATATGGTATTTGTGATCCTAAAGATGAGAGCAATGATAAACTTAAAGAATTAAAAAGTGTTGTTGAAAAACCAAATCCAAAAGATGCACCTTCAAGAAGCGCAATCGGTGGAAGATACATATTAACACCAACGATTTTCAAATACTTAAAAGATCAATCTAAAGGTAAAGGAAATGAAATTCAACTTACTGATGCTATCTTAAGAATGATGGCAGAGGAAAAAGTGTATAGTTTTGATTTAGATGCTAAAAGATATGATGTTGGTAAGAAAATCGATTATATTGAAGCTATCTTAGATTTTGGATTACAAAGAAGTGAACTTAAGAAAGAACTCCAAGAATTAATCAATAAAAAAGCAAAATAACTTTACTTTTTTATACGCAAAACATATAATTAAAGTAACACGAAGAAGGTAATAAGTAATCAAACTTATGATGAAGAGAGAACACGGTTGGTGAAAGTGTTTGAAAGAAGTTGATGAAATCTATACCCAAGTGATGCTAATCACATCCGTTGCTCAGCGTTAATGAGATTAAAGGGCTAGTTATTTTAACTAGAACTAAGGTGGTACCGCGAGATTTCGTCCTTAGACATCATGTCTAGGGATTTTTTTATTAAAAAGGAGGCATATATATGCTAGATTTAAAATTTGTTGTAGAAAATATTGAAGAAGTGATTAAAAAACTAGAAACCAGACAAGCAAACTTCTCGTATTTGAGAGAACTAGTTGTTTTACAAGATAAAAGAAAACAAGTGATTTTAGATGTTGAAACATTAAAAGCTAAAAGAAACGAAGCATCTAAAAAAATAGGCGAACTCAAAAGAAATAAATTAGATGCTACTGAAGTGTTAAATGAAGTTTCTACAATTGGTGATGAAATTAAAGCTTTAGATGAACTACTTAAGCAGATTGAAGTAGACATTAAAGCTATTTTAGATGTGACACCAAACATTCCATGTCAAGATACACCTATTGGTGTGGATGAAAATGACAACTTAGAAGTCAAAAAAGTTGGAAAAATCAAGACGTTTGACTTTAAAGTAAAAGATCATGTAGAACTTGCGCAAAACTTAGGCATCTTAGATTTTGAAAGAGCTGCAAAAGTTACTGGCACAAGATTCGTATATGATAAAGGACTGGGAGCAAGACTTGAACGTTCACTGATTCAATTTATGATGGACATGCATGCACTTGATCATGGATATACTGAAATTATTCCACCATACATTATCAACGGTGAAAGTATGTATGGAACTGGTCAGTTCCCTAAATTTAAGGAAGATGCATTCAAATTAGAACTTTCTGATCAAGATTATTATTTAAATCCAACAGCTGAAGTTCCTACGATTAATATGTATCGAGATGAAATTTTAAATGGTGAAGAATTACCACTTAAATATTGTGCATATTCAACTGCATTTAGATCTGAAGCTGGATCAGCAGGAAGAGACACAAAAGGTATTTTAAGACAACATCAATTTCATAAAGTTGAATTGATTAAGTTTACAAAACCAGAAGAATCATATGAAGAATTAGATAAGATGTTATTAAATTCTGAAGAAGTCTTAAAACGTTTAGAACTTCCATATCGTGTTGTTTCATTATCAACAGGTGATTTAGGATTTGGTGCTGCTAAAACATATGATATTGAAGTATGGTTGCCAGGACAAAATAAATATAGAGAAATCGGTTCTATTTCAAATGATGAAGACTTTCAAGCAAGACGTGCAAATATTAGATTTAAACGTACAAAGGATGCTAAAACAGAATATGTACATACACTTAATGGATCAGGTTTAGCTGTAGGAAGAACGATGATTGCGATTATCGAAAACTATCAAAATGCAGATGGCACAATTACTGTTCCAAAAGCATTAATTCCTTATATGAAAGTAGAAGTTATTAAATAACACAATTTCACATGAAAAAAACATTGACATCACATACTGTTTTGTTATACTTTAGGTACTTCATTTTTTCTCTCGTTTTAACTCTCTATGATATAATAAGTGTGCGAAAGCACGCTTATTTTATTAATAAAAAGGTGGTATGATTATGAAAATATATTATGTAGAAGATGAAAAAGACTTAGCAGAAATCATTAGAAAATATTTATCAAGAGAAGGATTTGAGACAACAGTTTTCCACGATGGTGAAACTGCTATGGAACATATCAACGATCAAGTTGATTTATGGATCCTAGATATCATGCTCACAGGCGAAATTAATGGATATGACTTAATTAAGGCACTTAAAGAAAATAATAGCCCATCATCAGTCATTTTTACTTCAGCTCGTGATCAAGATTTGGATAAAATCATGGGTCTTGAATTAGGTAGCGATGACTATTTGGCAAAACCTTATTCACCAAGAGAATTAATCTTACGTGTCAAAGCTGTTTTAAAACGTAGACAACAAGCGAGTGCTACTGATGTACTCATGTATGATCCTTATGAAATTAATTTGTCAAAACGCGAAATTAGATTTGAAAACGAAATGATTGAATTAACAAATAAAGAATTTGAATTATTGTTATTCTTTTTAAAGAATATGAATACAGCGTTTGCAAGAGAAGAAATTCTTAAACACGTATGGGGCGATAACTATTATGGTAGTGATCGCGTCGTTGATGATCTATTAAGAAGATTAAGACATAAAATGCCTCAATTAAAAATTGAGACGATTTACGGGTATGGATATAGATTATTATGAGAAAACACTTTAAGTTAGCAACACAAATCAATATGATTTTTACTGCGGTGGCGTTGTTAACAAGTCTCGTGTTTTTATTTGCTTTAAATCGTGTGTTTAGTGATTTTAGAGAACAACAAAATTTAGTTCAGTTACAAATTTATTTTGATGATGTGATGCAACGAGGTTATTTGGCTGAAAGTGATTATAATGGTTTTGTTGTTTATGAAGGTGGAACTTCGCTTTACTATAGCAATTTTGGGTCTATCGATAATCTTTTTGATTCTGAAACGTTATATGATTATTATCTCGCAAATTGGAAACCTTCTGATTTTGAAATTCAAGGGAATATGTTTATTCAAGAAACATTTAAAGTCCAAGTTGGTAAAGAGCTCTATACATTTATTGTTGATACGAATCGATCAAGAGTTGTGATTGGTTTTACTGGTCATGAATATTTAGAAGTAGCAACCAATGAATTTACTACACTCTTACAAATCAGTTTCATTGCCCTTATTTTATTAGGGAATGTTATTATTCTTACTTGGTCAAGATTGACTGTTGATCGTGTTAGAAAACTTCAAACAGATGTTGGTAATCTTGTCGCTTATAATTATTCGGTCCCTATTGAAATTACAGGTCGAGATGAGATTACAGGGCTTGCATTAGAAATTGAAAAAATGCGTAGAGAAATCGAAAGTAGCGAAAAGACAAAGAAAGAAATGTTACAAAACGTTTCTCATGATTTTAAAACACCGATTGCAGTCATCAAATCATATGCAGAAGCGATTGCTGATGGTGTCTCTGATCCAAAAGAAGCGGAAGTTATCATAAAACAAATCGATATTTTAAATCAAAAAGTAAGACAATTACTTGAATTTAATAAATTAGAATATTTAAAAGATGTTTCTGAATTTGAGATGATTTCCATTAAAGATGTTTTACTTAATATTGTTAATGCTCAAAAATATCGATCACATATTAAATTTGAAACAGATTTGGATGATTCAAAATATTTTGGTATTTATGAAAACTTTAATATCATATTTTCTAATATTGTTGATAATGCCCTTAGATATGCAAAATCAACAATTAGAATCACATTAAAAAATAGAAAACTCACCTTCTATAATGATGGTGAGCCAATTAGTGAAAACTTTGTAGAACACATGTTTAAACCATACGAAAAAGGACATAAAGGTCAGTTTGGATTAGGTATGAGCATTGTTCAAAAAACATGTGAACATTTTAACTTGTCACTTTCAGTTAAAAACGTAAGTGATGGTGTTGAGTTTACAATAGAGCCTTTTTAATTAAAAGGGCTCTTTCTTTATATGTGTTTTCCTCAAGTGTTCCCATGTGATTTTGGAATTTAAACGTCACATCGTTTTTATCATATCTTGGAATGATATGGATATGGAAATGAAATACAGTTTGTCCAGCAGTTTCAAAAGTGTTATTTAAGATGTTAATGCCAGAAGGTTGAAATGCAGTGTTGATAGCTTTTGTTATTTTTTGAGTGACTAAGATCACTTTTTGAAGCAGATCTTCAGGCATTTCTAAAATATTAGGATATGCTTTTTTAGGTACAACTAAAGTATGTCCTTTTGTTGCTTGAGATATGTCTAAAAATGCAATCACATCATCATCTTCATAAACGATATAGGCTGGAATTTCTCTTTCAATTATTTTTTCAAAAATAGTCATAAATAAAACCCTCTTTCTTGGCTTTATTGTATCATATTTAGATTGAATTAAGGTCTTAAAAATGCTATAATAAATGCGTATATAGGAGGAAATTTAATATGAAAAAAGTACCAGTCGGTATATCTGGCCGTCATCTCCATGTAACACGTGAGGATTTAGACACATTATTTGGTAAAGGTTATGAACTCACACCTATGAAAGATTTGAGTCAACCTGGACAATACGCTGCAGAAGAAAAAGTAGACGTGATTAGTCCAGCAGGTAAGGAAATCAAAGGTGTACGCATCTTAGGTCCAGTTAGACCACAATCTCAAGTTGAGATTTCAAAGAGCGACGCTATTAGAGGTAAGTTTGTTGCACCAGTACGTTCATCTGGTGATGTCAAAGGCTCAGGTCCTGCAACGTTGGTAGGTCCAAATGGCAAAGTGGAATTAACAGAAGGTGTTATCATTGCTGATAGACACATCCATTTCTCACTTGAAGATGCAGAAGCTTTTGGTGTCGTAAACGGACAAAAAGTAAGCCTAAAAGTTTCAGGGGAAAAACCTGGGATTTTAGATAATGTTTTATGTCGTGTTAGTCCAAAATATGCCTTAGATTGTCATTTAGATACAGATGATGGAAGTGCATTTATGTTATCAACAGGCGACGAAGTAGAACTTGTAAAATCTTACACAATTAACGAATAAGTGCCTATATAGGCACTTTTTTGCCTTCGGAGGTTTATATGGAAAAACTTGAAAGACAGCAAGTCTTAAAAGATCCAATTTATGGATATATTCATATCGATTATAAAGTGATTAAAGATGTGCTTAATACATCTGTTTTTCAAAGACTTAGAAGAGTAAGACAACTATCTGGTGTTCAGATGGTGTTTCATGGTGCAGAGCACTCAAGATTTAGTCATTCGCTTGGTGTTTATGAAGTTGCTTATCGATTTTTAAGTGTTCCTGACATCGATCAAAGATTAAGTGCAAGAGAAAAAGGATTGTTTTTAACAACTGCAATGCTTCATGATATTGGACATGGCGCTTATTCACATGCATTTGAAGATATTGTTGGTACAAATCATGAGCATGTTGGAGCAAGACTTATTTTAGAACATAAGGAATTAAGAAAAGTTTTAGATTTAGTAGATGATAATTTTGCATTAGATGTCGCTAATATCTTATTAAAACAAAAGCGATTCCCACTGATTGAACAATTAATTTCATCACAACTCGATGTTGACCGTCTTGACTATTTGGAAAGAGACGCATATTTTACTGGAACTGCTTATGGACATATTGATTTAGATCGTATCATTCGCGTATGTCAAATCGTGGATGATAAAATCGTATTTAAAGCAAGCGGTATTGGTGCTATTGAGAATTATTTGATTAGTAGATATCATATGTATTGGCAAGTTTATTATCATGCAGTTTCTAGAGCTTATGAAGTTATTCTTGAAAAGATTTACCAAAGAGTTAAAAAGTTATGTTTAGAAGGATTTGCATTCAAATCTAATATGATTCCACTTAAAAAAGTCATTGAAGACCCTAATGATTTAGAAAATTATTTATTAATTGACGATTATTATATGAATGGATTAATTGCAAGCTTTATTAATTCAGAAGATCATATATTAAAAAATTTAGCTAATGACTTTTTAAATAGACACATATGGGCATATTTAGATGATGTTAAAGAAAACAAAAAGGCTATTGATGAAATCATTAACAGCTTTGATGAAGAAGAACAGACTTATTACACAGCAAATAAGTCAGTTTCTAATTTGACATATGTTGATGGTGGAAAAAACTTTGGGGATAAAATATATATTTTAAAACCCAATGGAGAAGTAACTACACTTAAAGATGCATCAGAAATTATCAAAAGTTTAGTTGAATCAGGAAAACGTAGTGATCCTAAATTTTTCTATCGTAAATCATGAGACCTAAAGTATTTGTCGTTGAAGGAAAAAATGACGCTTCAAGACTTTATCAAATTTTAGGTAATGTAGAAGTTGTGACTACAAACGGTAGTGAAACAAGCAAAGAAACCATTGAATTATTAAAAGCGTTAGATGAAACACATGATTTGATTTTATTTTTAGATCCAGATTATCCAGGAAATAAAATTAGATCTATGCTTGAACAAGAACTTACTCATGTGGCACATGCACATATCTTAAAAAAAGATGGAATTTCTAAGAATAAGAAAAAAGTGGGCATTGAACACGCAGATAAAGAAGTTATTTTGGAAGCTTTATCTCATATTATGTATCAAGATCAAAAAGCGAGCAGCGATATCGAAGCCTATGATTTATTTGCATTAAAACTTATTGGTCATCCAATGAGCAAAGATTTAAGGTTAGAAGTCGCACAAAAGATGCATCTTGGCCATGTAAATGGTAAAACATTATTATATAGATTACATATGTTTGGATATATGAAGAAAGATTTAATCGAGGTCGTACATGCAACATCAAGCTAAAAAAAGATATGGACAAAACTTTTTAAAAGATAAAAATCTTTTAGAAAAGATTGTCAGACTATCACAAATCAAAGATCAACATGTGATTGAGATAGGGCCAGGGCAAGGTGCTTTGACCTCTTTTTTGGTTAAATATGCTAAAGATGTAAAAGCATACGAAATTGACACATCCTTAAAGAAATTTTTAAATCCTATAGAATCAACGAATAAAAATCTAGAAATCATTTATGGTGATTTCATGGAAACAGAACTTGTATTAAATGAAGAAACTCATGTGGTTGCTAATGTACCTTATTACATTACAACACCGATTATTTTTAAATTTTTAGAAACACCATTACTAAAATCAGCAACTATGATGATTCAAAAAGAAGTTGCTGAACGCTTAAATGCTAAACCCAATCAAAAAGCGTACAATAGCTTATCGGTTTTAATTCAATACTATACACACATTGAAAAACTTATGGATGTTAAAAGACATATGTTTACACCAGTTCCAAATGTGGATAGCATCGTGATTAGGATGGTTAAAAGAGAGGATCAGTTACTTTCTAAAGAAGAAGAGATCAAATTTGTAGCACTTGTTAAAACAGCATTTACACAAAAAAGAAAAACACTTGTTAATAATTTATCCTTAATCAAGGAAACAAACAAACAAGAACTTATAGAGTATTTAATGACGCTAGGTTTTGATGAACGCATTAGAGCAGAACAATTATCCATCCAAGATTTCATCACGTTATCAAAGGGGTGGCCTTATGGTTATTGAAAAAGCGTATGCAAAAATTAATTTAGCATTAGAAGTTGTTAAGAAAAGAGAAGATGGATTTCATGAACTAAACATGATCATGTTACCATTAGAACTTCATGATACATTAAGCTTTGAATTATCTGATCACGTAGAATTGGTTTCAAATGTAGATATTAAAAACAATGCCATCTTAAAAACTGTCGCATATATGCAAGAAAAATATAACATCAATAAAAATGTTAAAATCACACTTGATAAGCGTATTCCAATAGGTGCAGGCCTTGGAGGTGGTTCAGCTGATATATCTGCAACCATCAGAGGATTAAATACACTTTTTGGATTAAACAAAACACTTTTAGAACTTGAAGAAGATGCGAATGCATTAGGATCTGATACACTCTTTTGTTTATATAATAAGCCAGCATATGTGTATGGTAGAGGTGATCAGATTGAGTTCTTAAATCAAGTGCCAATGACGGATATTTATTTATTTAATCCAGGTATTGAAATCTCAACAAAAGAAGTATTTTTAAACCATAAAATAGAAGAAAAAGCGCGTGATTTTTCTAAGTTATTAGATGATTATAGAAATGAAAACTTGGAAAGTTTCTTTAAAAACACATATAACGACTTACACAAAACTGCAATTTTGATATCAAAAGAGTTGGAAAAATACGAAAAAAGCGTAAAAAAAGTGAGTAAAAACGCATACATGAGTGGAAGTGGTTCTACCTATTTTTTCGCAGATTTTAAAGGAAACATCACCAATTTTGATGAAAAAACGGCTAAAAATAAACTAAAATACATAAAAACCAAGCCAAAAAATTGAAAAATCTTTAATAATATAGGCCAATATGCTATAATTTAGGTAGTAAGACAAAACAATTTTTAGCGTCTTGGAGGGCCAAATGAAAATTACAGATGTTAGAGTGAAAATCGTGAACAGCGATAGTAGATTAAGGGGAGTGGCTACGATTACTTTTGATGAAAGTTTCGTCGTCCATGACATTAGAATTATTGAAGGTGAAAACGGAT
Source organism: Acholeplasmataceae bacterium (assembly GCA_050251655.1). GTDB lineage: Bacteria > Bacillota_I > Bacilli_A > Acholeplasmatales > Acholeplasmataceae > WOFB19. The sequence goes on along the minus strand of JBFWMH010000003.1, from coordinate 34,689 downwards.
TGTTTGTTGCAATGCCAAGCAAAAAAACACCAAATGGAACATTTAGAGATATAGCACATCCAATTCATGGTGATATGCGTAAATCAATCGAAGATGCGATTGCTGCTGAGTACAAAGAAGAATTAAAGAGACCAGTTAGCGAAGAAGCATAATTAAAGTGTTCATACATAAGCTCTTTTTAAAAGGGCTTTTTATTTTGTAAAATCGTGATTTCTTTTGTTGTTTGGCATTTAAAATATCACAAAATCATGTATAATAATATTAGAAATATTAAGGGGTGCACTTATGTCAGTCGTATACGGTAAAAAAATTAAATTATTTGCTTTAAGCTCGAATAAGCAATTAGCAGAAGAAGTCTCTAAAGCATCGGGTATTGAAATTAGTAATGTTGAAGTATTAAGATTTGCTGATGGCGAAATTTCAGTAAATATCGAACACAGTGTTCGTGGACATGATGTTTTTGTGATTCAATCCACATCAAGTCCAGCCAATGATCACATTATGGAACTCTTAGTTTTTGCAGATGCAGTCAAAAGAGCATCGGCAAAATCAGTGACTGTTTTAATGCCATATTATGGTTATTCAAGACAAGATAGAAAATCAAAATCTAGACAACCTATCACAGCTAAATTGATTGCAGATATGTTAGAAGTTGCTGGTATTGATCGTCTTATCTGTATCGATTTACATGCAGCACAAATTCAAGGATTCTTTAATATCCCAATTGATAACTTTCCTGCAGGACCACTTCTAGCAGATTATTTTGTGCACCAAAAGAAATTAAAAGATATTGTTGTTGTTTCACCTGATCATGGTGGTGTGACAAGAGCACGAAGATTTGCAAAAACTTTCGATGCTCCACTTGCTATAATCGATAAAAGAAGACCAGAACCAAATAAAGCAGAAGTTCAAAATATCATTGGTAATGTTGAAGGAAAAGTTGCTATTATGATTGATGACATTATTGATACAGCAGGTACACTTGTTGCTGGAGCTCAAGCTTTAATTGATGCTGGAGCAAAAGCAGTTTATGCGGCAGCAACCCATCCTGTATTTTCTAGCAACGCAATTGAAAGAATTGAAAATTCAGTGATTTCAGAAGTCGTAGTTACTGATACAATTTCAATGGATCCACAAGTGAAATCAACTAAGATTAAACAAGTTTCTATTGGACCATTATTAGGACAATCCATTTTACACGTTATCAAAGATGAACCAATTAGCCAAATCTTTGATCAAATTCAACACGAAGAGGATAATAGATGATATTATTTGTAGGTTTAGGTAATCCAGGCAAAAAATATGAATTCACAAGACATAATGTTGGATTCATGATGCTTGATACCTTCGCAAATAGAAACCAACTAACATTTAAATATGATTCAAAATTTGATGCTGAAATTGTGATGTTTAATCAAAACAATCAAAAAATAATGTTGTGTAAGCCTTCTACGTTTATGAACTTATCAGGCGATGCATTGGTTAAAATCATTAATTATTATCAAATCGATATAAGTGATGTCTACGTGTTTGTAGATGATATTAACTTAGAAGTAGGAAAACTTCGCCTTCGCGAAAAAGGTGGTCACGGTGGACATAACGGATTAAGAGATATCATTTTAAAAACAAGCACCAACGATTTTAAACGCATAAGAATTGGCATTGGTGAAAATACATCTAAGAGATTAGATCACTATGTATTAGGTGAATTTTCAAAAGATGAACTCATAACAATTAAACTTTCAGCTGATCAGTGTGTTGAACTTATGAATGAAGTGATACTAGGCAAAAGTTATTTGGATATCATGACGAAATTTAACACCCAAACATAAGTTTGGGTTTTCATATCTTTTGGAGGCATTATGCTTGAGTTATTACATTTGCATCCTGGCTTTTTAGAAAATAATAAAACAGTTTATTTAAAGCATAGCCACGATATTTACGATGTATATATGTTATCTAAGTTGTTTCATGAAGTTCATGAAACAATTTTTGTCGTCCTACCCAATTTATATGAAGCGCAAAAATATTATGATTTATTTAATCAAATCAATGATTATGATGATGTCTTGTTTTATCCAGCTGATGAAACACTTACTTATATGATGGCTTTAGGAAGCCCTGAATTTAGAAGCGAACGTTTATATACTTTAAAACAACTGATGACAGGTAAACCCTATATTGTTGTTTTAACGACGCAAGGATTATCTCAAAGACAATTAACACCTAAAGATTATTTAAACAGTGTTAAGTTACTTGAAAAAAACCAAGTAACCTCACTTGAAGAACTTGTTAGATTTTTAGTCTATAGTGGATATAAAAAAGTTTATACCGTTGAAAAACCTGGTGAATTTAGTGTAAGAGGACATATCGTAGATGTGTATTCACTAAACTATGAACATCCTTTTAGACTTGATTTCTTTGGCGATGAGATTGATCAAATTAAATTTTTTCAAGTCGATACACAAAGAAGTTTCTTACCTATAGAACATATAGAGATTGCACCAATGCATGAACTTTTTTATACCGATGAAATGAAGGATAGAGCACTTAAAAAAATCACTAAATTTTTTAGTCAATTTCATTTATCTGAACGAGAACAACAAAAATACGATGAAGATATTAATCACATTGAGGAAAGAAACCAGTTAGATGGTATGGGTATGTACATCCCATTTTTCAATGAAGAAAAAACTAACATATTAAGTTTCTCCAAGAGTTATCGTTTGTTTTATATAGATGTTGAAAAAATGGTGTTTAATCAAGATCAAATCAAAGAAGATTTAGAAACTTATGCAATCACTATGAATGGTCGTGCATTTTTAAATATCGACTTTAAGATTCCATTTAAAGAACTCATCACATATAAACATACTGAAATTAATCATTTAGGATTTAATGATGATAAAAGTATTGATTTAAATATTAGTAAAATCAATGAATATCAAGGCAATCTTTCTTTGTTCTATCATGATATGGTGACTTATAAAAATGATTATCGCATTTTTATATTTGCTAAAACTCAAACATATCGTTTAGAGCTTTTATCGTTTTTAAAAGATAAAGGAGAAAAAGTATATCAAATCGTAGGAGAAGAAAAAGGATTTTATGTTTTAGATGAAGAAAGTCATGGGTCTTTTATCGCTCATGCTGAAAAAATCATATTACTGGATGAGATTCAAATATTTACTAAACGCATGAGAGCAGCGATTAAGTATCGAAGCGTACTTAATCAATCTACAAAGATTAGAACGACCGATGATTTACAAGTCGGTGACTATATAGTCCACTATGATTATGGTATTGGACGTTATGTTGGATTAAAAACCATGGAATTAAGTGGAGAAAAAAGAGACTATCTTCATATCATTTACGCAGGAGAAGAATCTTTATATGTACCCATGGATCAAATTGACATGGTATTAAAATATGCATCACAAGATGGTATAACACCCAAATTATCAAAAATGGGTGGCAAGACATGGTCTAAAACAAAAGCAAGCGTACGCATGAAAATTAAAGATTTAAGTGATCGCTTGATTAAATTATATGCAGTTAGAGAACATACAAAAGGATTTGAATTTAATAAAGATAATGATATGCAAAAGAGTTTCGAAAGAGATTTCTTATATGAACCAACGAAAGATCAAGTCAAAGCAATCATTGAAACTAAACACGATATGGAAACAGATAAGCCTATGGATAGACTTATTTGTGGTGATGTTGGGTTTGGTAAAACAGAGGTTGCTATGCGCGCTGCATTCAAAGCAGTACTGAATCAAAAACAAGTGCTTTATTTAGTTCCAACGACAGTTTTAGCAAGACAACACTTTTATACGTTTAAGGATCGATTTGAAAAGTATGGAGCAAATATCGCTTTAATGAGTAGATTTGTTACAACTAAACAACAAAATGAGACATTAAAGAAATTAGAAAAAGGATATGTTGATGTTGTTATTGGAACACATCGCTTATTGTCAAAAGACATTAAATTTAAAGATCTTGGACTATTAATTATCGATGAAGAACAAAGATTTGGAGTTGAACATAAAGAGCGTATTAGAGAAATTAGAGAGAATGTTGATACACTTACTTTAAGTGCAACACCTATCCCTAGAACATTACAAATGTCACTTTTAGGATTAAAAGATTTATCCATGATAGAAACACCGCCAATGAATCGTTATCCAGTTCAAACTTATGTGGTTGAAAGACACGATGCATTGATAAAAGAAGCCATCATGAGAGAGATTTCTAGAGGGGGACAAATATTTTATTTATTTAATCGTGTTCAAGGTATGGAAGGTATGGTTAGACGCTTAGAAAGACTCGTTCCCGAAGCCAAAATTGGATATGCACACGGAAAAATGAATCGAGAAGAATTAGAATCAACATTAAGTGATTTCATTGAACATCAATTTGATGTTCTTGTCTCAACAACGATCATCGAAACAGGTGTTGATATTCCAAATACAAATACATTGATTATTCACGATGCAGATAAACTCGGATTATCACAACTTTATCAAATCAGGGGTCGTGTTGGTCGTTCGGATCGCATTGCATATGCCTATCTTTTATATGATGGACATAAAGAGATTAATGATGAGGCTAAGAAGAGACTCACAGCAATTAAGGACTTTACTGCGCTAGGTAGTGGATATAAGATTGCACTTAGAGATCTATCCATCAGAGGTGCTGGCGATATCTTAGGCGCTGAACAATCTGGGTTTATTGATAGCGTTGGTGTAGAACTTTATATGAAACTCTTAGAAGAGGCAGTTACTGGTGTGACAATGGATGAGCAAAGACCAACTCAAATTGATGAAGTGTTTGCTCCAAGACATGTGGATCAAAATTATGTATCTGAAGATGCAGCAAGAATAGAGATTCATAAACGTATCAGTGAACTAAATCATATTTCTGATGTTAATGATTTAAAAGACGAACTTACAGATAGATATGGCGCTTTAGATAGAGATTTGTTATTATATATGTATGAAAAATTATTTAAAAAACTTGCGTTCAAACTTGGGGTTCAAAAAACCATGGTTGCAGCACATACTGTAACATTACAATTAACACAAGAAGCTTCGCAAACACAAAATGGACAAGCACTCTTTAGAAAAGCAAGTGCGTTTATGCCGCGCATCGAATTAAAATATGAAAGAAGACATATTTATTTGACGATGGATATTAAAAATACTAACCAACATTGGTTATATTTATATGCTAAATTTTTAGACGAATATTTAAACGAAGGAGTCGTATAAATTTATGATGATCGACATTTTACAATTATCAGAAGAAGCTCAAAGAAAGAAACATACAAATCCTAATGTGATTAACGCAACTGCTGGTATGTATTTTGATGAAGAAGGTCGTGTTGGTGGCATGCCTTCAGTCTTTAAAGGTTTAAAAACATTTAATGAAGATCAAATGTTACCTTATCCAGCAAGTGATGGTGCCGAACCATTCAAATCCAATGCTATTTCTTGGGTTTTAGATTTATATGAAGAAAAATTAAGAAAGAGTCTCTATATTGCAGCAAACGCTACACCTGGTGGTAGTGGCGCGATCGCTGGTGTGTTTTCTATTTATGCAGAACCTGGAGATAAAGTGTTTATTTCTAACATCAGATGGCAATACGATCGTTTTGCACAAAGAGCACGTTTAAGTATTTTTGAACATAATACATTTATTGATGATCATTTTGATGTCAAGAGTTTTGAAACAGAACTAGAAAAGCTTTGTAAGATTCAAAAACAAGTGATTGTTGTGATCAACGATCCTTGTCATAATCCAACTGGATATACACTTTCTATGGAAGAATGGAAAGAAATTTTGGTTGCCATTAACAAATTTAAAGATAATAATATTGTTTTAATGTATGACTTAGCATATTTGGAATATTCAGATGAAAAAGATCCAAGAGCTAAGTTATCTTATCTTGACGTTTTAGGATCGCATGTCATCACAATTATGACATTTAGTGGATCAAAAACATTTGGCATTTATGGACTTAGAATGGGTGCTGCGATTGCATTATCAAAAGATGAGTCTAAAATTAGACATTTTCAAAGAGCTTTTATTGATGAATCTAGAGGCTCTTGGTCAGCAACACCTATGGTCGCAATTGAGTTGTTAAATTATTTCTCTAAAAAAGAAAATCAAAGAGAATTTTTAGTTGATCTTGAAGATATGCACAAACAAGTCAACGCGAGAAGTACATTATTTAAAGAACAAGCAAAAGCTGCAGGTTTAAAAACACATCCGTTTAGAAGTGGATTTTATACGATTGTTTTAGCAGATGATCCAGAAGCTGCATTTAAAAAATTATTAGATCAAGATATTTATACAATTCCTATGGCAGGTGGTATTAGAATTGCTTTATGTAGTTTACCACTTCATGAAATTGACGGTTTAGCGACTAGAATTCAAAAAATAATAGGGTAATTGTGTGTTATAATAAAACCGTAAAAGGAGCGATAAACTTATGATTTGGGGTATTCCTATTTGGAAATTTATAATTGAATTTTATATCGTATTTGTTTTAGTCTTATTTTTAATTAAAGTATTAACAAGTCATAAGAAATTTATGAGTTTGGGTATTGTCTACCTGCTCTTGTTTATTGCTTATCAGATTCTACATTATTTTGAAATCACATTAGCGTCTGAACTTTTATTATATGTAGTCACATGGTATCCACTAGTAACTATCGTTATTATGGCTCCTGAAATTAGAAGATCTTTAGACCTCATTTGGAAAAAGGAAAGTAAAAACGAGTTTTTAGTTGGTAGTGACCAAACTAAAAAACATATCGTTGACGCTACATTTGAATTAGCTAGTCATAAAATTGGTGCTCTTATAACCATTGAAAAGCATAATACGCTTGATCAATACGCAGAAAGAGCAATCATGATGAATAGCGATGTTTCAAGAGAAGTATTAACTAATATTTTTACACCACTTACGCCACTCCATGATGGTGCAGTCATCATTAGAGGTGACAAAATTTTATGTGCTGGTGCTTATTTCGTATTATCAGAAAATGAAAATTATGACAAAACGATGGGATCTAGACATAGAGCCGGGTTAGGTATTAGTGAAGTCACTGATAGTTTAACTATTTTAGTTTCAGAAGAAACTGGTAATGTATCGATAGCTGTTGAAGGTATTTTATTAAAGATGAATGATCCTGAAAAGTTATCTGAATATATTAACATGTTCTTAAAGTAGAGGTGATTTGATATGAAAAAAATATTATTAGGTATATTTGAACCATTTTATTATTTGTATCAAAGAAATTTGTCAGATAAAATCATCACGTTTTTAAAACGATTCCCGATCGTCCAATATGTGCTTGCTGCACTTGTGACTGCAGGCATTTTGTATATGGTATTAGTAGGTTTTTAATATAGAGGTGAAAGTGTGTTACAACATCCGATTTATCCACTAATCATTTCAATATTCACACTTGTTCTTGTTGTGATGCAAAGCGTACAAAACGAGAAAGTGCTTAAATTTAGAATGGTGATTGCTTTTTTTGATTTAGCAATGACCGTTTTTGTCTTTTCTGTTTATGAACAAATGATTTTAGGAAATGACTTATATGAAGAAATATATATGATCTTTAATTTTGTTGTTTATGGTATTTTCATGTTGGTCTTATACGGTACATTTAGAACATCAGTTTTAAAAGCTAACCATTATCAACTCTTTGTAAAATCAATTAAAAATAGTCGTTGGAATGCATATTATGTTGTTGATAAAAGAGAAAGAATTAAAGATATATCTTCAAGTCTATTGATTGAACTTAATATGGAAAAAGAAGATGTTATCGGTAAGAAGTTATTCAATGTATTTAATCAATCGATTAGATTTACGAAATTTAACACAACAGAAATCAACAATAGACAGTTAGAAAATTATTTCTTAGAATATAAAAAACGCGCAAAAATTGGCGACGAAGAAATTCAAGAGCTTTCGTTTTTAAACAATGAAGGCGATCCAGTTATTTTACATATGGTGATGCAACCCGTCTTCGTTATGGGGAAATATAAGGGAAGAATTTGTGTTGGTGAAAAGAAAACAGATTTTGATTTACTTGCAGTTGAAAAAGAATTGAATCAAAGAAATTCTGAACTTGAAAGCATTAGATATAAATTTATTGCCACACTTGATTTAAGTGAAGAAGGTTTGTTTTATATTGACTTAGATGATCGAAGCATTTGGGCAAGTGATCATTTAGTACAAACGCTACATTTACCAGGGAACACACTTGATTTAACTGATTTTAGAAGATTAATCGAACCAGAAGACTTAAAGAAGTATTTGGCTTTATTGGGCGAATTAAGCATGAATAAAAGACAATACCAAATATCATATCGCATCATGGTTGAAGGCGCATATGTGTGGTTTAAAGAAAAAGGTATTAGACTTTTTGATGACCAAAATTCAGCAACCATTATGGGAACATTAAAACCACAAAAAACAAAACATTTTCAAGCATCAAACATTGATGAACTTGATTTATTAAAAGACCATAATGACTTTATGGTTCATATGCATAAATTATTTAGAGAAGGCAAATATTTCCAATGTCTGATCTTTAGACTTAAAAACATGTCTTCAATCAATGAGTCTTATGGACGAGAAGTCGGCAACATGTTAATGGCTGAATATATTAAAAAAATGAGAACAAATTTTGTCACTGAGAGTGGAGGCATCTTTAGAATCTCTGGTATCGAATTTGCTGTCTTATTAACAGACCCAAGAAAAATAGAAGTTCTTGAAAACGGGAATGCATCTAATCCTAAATTTTTAAATTTGGAAATGCAATATGGATCGATTATGGCAGAACTTGATGTGTATGCAGGTATCGCAGTTGGTGGTAGTGATGCATCAGAAGAACATGCATTATACCAATGCGCTTTGCAAGCCATCAAGGTTGCTGAAAATCCTAAATATAGCGCACAAGTTTGTTATTATAAAGATATTCAAGCATGAAACAACACATAAGAGAACAGATGCTTTTATTAAGAAAGCAATTGAATCAAGATTTGAAACAAAAGTATGATCAAGCTATTGTCCAAAAAATAAGAAATGATCAAGCATATCAAGATGCGAAAGTCATTGGGATATATATGCCTATGAGATATGAAATAAATGTTTTAGATTTGCTTAAAGATCAAAAAACATTTGTCATACCTAAAGTAGATAAAAACGATTTAAATTTTTATATCTATAACCAACATGTATCATTAACACCATCAACATTTGGTGTATTAGAACCAAAGGACGATAGTCATCTATTTGGCGAGCAAATTGATTATATGATTGTTCCTGCATTAGCCATATCAAAAGATATGTATCGTATTGGATATGGCAAAGGATTTTATGATCGTTATTTGATTAAAAATAGACCTAAAAAAGTGGTTGGCATCATATATCCATTCCAATATATAGAGTCATTTAAAGTTGATGAACACGATCAAGCATTAGATCAAATTTTTATAGGAGACTTATGAATACCGCACTCATCGTAGCTGCTGGATCTGGAACGAGATCTGGTTTAAAGGAATCAAAAATATTATATAAAGTTTCAGATAAACCTATTTTTCTATATAGTTTAGAAACATTTTTATCGCTTGGATTTAAGATTGTATTAGTTGTTTCAAAAGAAAATATGAACGAAGTCAAATCTTATGTAGATGATCATGTTAAAGTTGTTGTTGGTGGTAAGACAAGATCTGAAAGTGTTGCATTAGGATTAAAGGTTGTTGAAACGCCTTATGTTTTTATCCACGATGCAGCAAGACCAATGATTGATAAAGAAAATATTATGGCATTATCTAAAGCACTTGAGTTAAAAGATGCTGCATGTTTATTTGAAAAAGTAACACAAGCACTTAAGTTTTATGATGGTAAAACTTTAGAGACAAAAGATAGAGAAAAACATTTATTAGCACAAACACCACAAGCATTTTTAACAGAGAAGATAAGATTTGCAACAAATAGAAACGAAACGTCATTCGATGATGATATATCGCTTTATCAAAGCTATTATCCAGATGATGAAATTGGGGTGATTATTAACAATCAACCCAATATGAAATTAACATATAAAGAAGATTTTGATTATTTTAAATCAAACATAGAAGGTAATGATATGCGCATAGGACATAGTTTTGATCTTCATCAACTTGTTGAAGGTAGAAAACTGATACTTGGTGGTATTGAAATTCCATATGAAAAAGGATTATTAGGACACAGTGACGCAGATGTATTGCTTCATGCAATTTCAGAAGCTTTACTTGGAGCACTTGCATTAGGTGATTTAGGTTCTCATTTTCCTGATACGGATCAAGCATATAAAGATATCGATTCAAAAGTGATTTTGACAAAAGTGTATGACATGATCAAAGCGAAGGGCTATGATATCGTAAATATAGATTCAATGGTTTATGCTGAAAAACCTAAACTTAATCCATATATAGACCAAATAAGAAATCAAATTGCTACACTACTTAACATTAAGTTAGATCAAGTTAGTGTTAAAGCAACCACATATGAAAAATTAGATGCTATTGGCCAAGGTTTAGCCATGGCTTCAGAAGTAACTATATTATTAAAGAAGGTATAAAATGATTATAGAGACAGAATTTGGAAAATTTGAATTACTAAAAGATTATAGAGAAGCATTTGACTTGGTTAAATTCCAGGAGCGCTATGTAGATGTTGCATTTGACAAATATACATATATTGTTGGCGACATGTCCTCAGAAATGCTTAGACTTAAAGGATTTAGCACAGATGCTAAAAGTAAAACAGGATTTAAACGTATTCCTGATTACCTAAATGAATCTTGTAGTTTTAATTGTGCTTATTTTATTTTAAAAAGAGTCAAAGAATAATTGTGTGAAAAAAATTAAATAAATTGCAAGAATTTTTCTTTTGATATATACTATATGTGCATAAAGGAAGGTGATTACAATGGATGAAACAAGAGCTCAAGTTGATAGTTTAATCACAAAAGTTAGACCATATCTTCAAAGAGACGGTGGCGACATCGAAGTTGTTAGTGTTGAAGATGGTATTGTCTATGTTAAAATGTTTGGAGCGTGCGATGGATGTGTCGCATTAGATGTTACATTAAAACAAGGGATAGAAACCATGTTGCTCGAAAATGTACCTGGAGTCATTGCCGTAGTAACTGTTGATTGATATATTTTGGGGCGATGTATAGTCGCCTTTTTGTTAGGAGAAATGTATATGAGTAGTAGAAAAGTTGGGGTTGTCGTAGATTCAACATTTAGATTGGATGAAGCATATGTTAAAGAAAACAATATTGGTGTTGCTAGTCTTAAAGTGATGATTGGAGATGCAGAATATGTCGATGGTGCTTTTGATCCAGAATTAGTTGTTAAAGCATTACATGAACATATTAAAGTTAAAACAAGTCAACCATCACCAGATTTATTTATTGAAGCGTATAAGAAACAGTTAGAAACTTATGACGAAGTCGTATGTTTAACCATCTCTAAATCATTAAGTGGTACATTTAATAGTGCCAACTTAGCACAAACAATTTTAGATGATGAACGCGTCATCGTGATTGACACAGAATCAGCAATCAGCGGGTCCCTTTATTTAACTGAAAAACTCGTTGAGTTTTTAAATGAAGGCAAGAGCGCAAGAGAAGCAAGTGTTTATATTGAAACATTAAAAGCACAAGGTTCAGTTATTTTTACTGTGGACAATTTACAAACACTCCATGATAATGGAAGACTTTCCAGATTACAAGCAGCAATTGGTAATATTTTAAAGATTAAGCCTATTTTAAGATTTAGAAGAGGTGTGCTTGAAGTTGAACAAAAAGTTAGAGGATTTAGTAAAGCAGCTAAGTATTTAGTTGATGAAGTTAAAAACATGATTGATCTAGGCAAAAAAGCAATTGTTAGAATTGCGTTTGTAGACAAGAGTGTAGAAGCAAAAGAATTGGAATTAGAATTGTTTCAATTAGGTGAACAAGTCGATGTTAAAATCACAGGACTTATATCACCTGTGGTCTCAGCTCATGTTGGGCTTGGTGGACTTGGCATCTATTTAGCATTTGAATAAAAACATAGCATAAAAGCCCTCAAATTGAGGGTTTTTATTTTTATAAATAAAGTGGATACGATTTCAAATGGTAAACCTTTTAATTTCCTTATTTATTTGTGATATAATCTATACGAGGTAATAAATATGAAAGTTAATGACCAAATCGTATGCAAAATCACGGGGTTGCAACCCTATGGTGTGTTTGTATCATATGATGATTACGTTGGTTTAATTCATATTTCTGAAGTATCTGATCAATATGTCCAATCACTTGATGATATCATGTGTGTTGGTGATGAAATTGAAGCAACCGTTCTAGAAATTGATGAAGAACAAAGACGTTTGAAATTAAGTTACAAACAATCAAATCCCGTCCATCCAAAGATTCAAAAGATGGTTAAAATTCAAATAGGATTTCACTCTCTATCAAAAGCATTACCTTTTTGGGTAGAGAAATCAAAAAAATAAGAGGTGTAGAGAAATGGCACATATCAAATTAGTGTTAGATGACGCACGTCCTTTTTTAGACGCGCAACCAGAATCAATTCAAGAGAAAGTTAATGAAGTTCACAACATGATCCACAATAAGACTGGATTAGGGAACGATTTTTTAGGATGGCTAGATTTACCATTCGATTATGACAAAGATGAATATCAAAGAGTTTTAAAAGCTGCTGATAAGATTAGAAAACAAAGCCAAGTGCTAGTTGTTATTGGTATTGGTGGATCTTATTTAGGTGCTAAAGCAGGGATTGAATTTTTAAAACAACCATTTGCTAAAGAAGATTTTGAAATTGTGTTTGCAGGACATCAAATGTCAGGTAGTTATTTAAATCATTTAGTAAATTATTTAGATGATAAATCTTTTAGCATCAATGTAATTTCTAAATCGGGAACAACCACTGAACCAGCGATTGCATTTAGAGTTTTAAAAGATTTACTTGAAGCTAAAGTTGGAAAAGAAGAAGCTAAGGAACGTATTTATGCGACCACAGATAAAGCAAGAGGCGCATTATATACAGTTGCTAAAGAAAGCGGATATGAAATGTTTGTGATTCCTGATGATGTAGGTGGACGCTTTAGTGTGTTAACGCCTGTTGGATTATTACCACTTGCTGTTTATGGTGCATCTACAGATATGATGTTAAAAGGTGCCCAAGATGCACACCAACGTTTTAGCAATCCAAATTTAAGTGAAAATGAAGCATATCTTTATGCGGCAACACGTTATATGTTATATCATTTAAAGGGTAAGAAAGTAGAAATGCTTGTTGGTTATGAACCAAGATTATTATTCTTAAATGAATGGTGGAAACAATTATTTGGAGAATCAGAAGGTAAAGAAAATAAAGGTATTTTCGTTGCCAGTGCTGGATTTTCAACTGATCTTCACTCTCTTGGCCAATACATCCAAGAAGGCGAAAGACATTTATTTGAAACGGTAGTTAAAGTAGGTTCATTAGAAAGTGATACAGTCATCCCAACGGATGAAAAAGACTTAGACCAATTAAACTATATTTCTGGTAAAAAACTTTCTTATGTGAATGATCAAGCATTAAAAGGAACAATGATGGCTCACAAAGACGGAAACGTGCCTAACATGTTACTAGAAATACCAACACTAGATAGTTACACATTTGGTTATCTCGTTTATTTCTTTGAAAAAGCTTGTGCAATGTCAGCTTATTTATTAGAAGTAAATCCATTTAATCAACCTGGTGTTGAAGCATATAAGAAAAATATGTTTGCACTATTAGGTAAAAAAGGATACGAAAACATTTTAAAGTAGGAATTTAGATGAAGATAAAAGTAACGCATTCTGTTGAAGAGACTAAGTATTTAGGTTATGAACTAGGCTTATTATTAAAAGATGAACCTCATATCGTTATTTTATTAGATGGCGAATTAGGTGCAGGAAAAACCACGTTTACACAAGGTTTAGCAGATGGCTTAGGGATTAAACAAATCGTTAACTCTCCAACGTTTACAATTATGAAGAAATATACAACACCAGATAAATTAAGATATTTATATCATCTTGATCTTTATCGCTTGCAAGAAGCAGGCAGTGATTTTGATTTAGAAGAATATATTGATGGACAAGGCATGATCGTTATTGAATGGCCTTTTCAGGTGGAAGAATTTATGCCACATGATTATATTGGTGTACAAATTAAAAAAGTGGATGATGATACAAGAGAGTTTACACTTGAATGTTTTGGATATCCATGTAAGAGAGCGATTCAAGCGATATGAAAACACTGATTTTTGATGTATCCACACAAGTGATGTATGTTGGCTATGCAAAAGATGACCAGCTCATTGACTTTAGCATTAGAATATCGATAAGAGACCATGCAAAATATTTAGTTGATCGTATTGATCAAGTGATTAAAAGAAATAGATTAACACTAGATGATATTGATCAAATCATTGTTGGTTCTGGTCCTGGATCTTATACAGGACTTAGAGTTGCGGTGATGGTTGCTAAAATGATTGGTTTTACGAAGGAAATACCTGTTAAAACTGTCAGTAGCTTATTCTTTATGACCAGTGGTTATAAGGGAAAAGTTGCCGCATTAATTGATGCGAGACGTGGGTATGTTTTTTCTGCTATTTATGAAGATGGTCAAGTACTACTTGAAGATGGATATAGAGATTTAAAAGAACTACAACAAAACGATCTATATAAACAAGCAAGAACAATCTTTATCGATGATAGAACTTATGAAGTTTCTATTAAACATATTTTGGAACACGCAACATTAGTTGAACATATTCATGATTTAATTCCAACATATCTTAGAAGAACAGAAGCGGAACATAATTATGATAAGACACGCGAAAATTGAGGATATTGCTGCTATTGTTAAAATAGAAAAAAAAGTGTTTAAAGAAACACTTGGAGATCAGTTTTTATATCAAGAGATTAAAGAAAACCCATTTGCAGTATATTATGTCTATGAAATGGGTCATGAAGTGATTGGTTACATTGGATTTAGATATGATCAATCATTTTGTGAAATGATGAATTTTTGTATGACTCCAACACATCAAAATGAAGGTTATGGCAAAGAGCTTTTGGAAGTTTCTATGCATGAAATGATGAGTCTTGGCGTAAAAACATTCACACTAGAAGTTAGACAGAGTAATTTAGTTGCCCAACACGTATATGAGCGTATGGGATTTAAGAAATCGCATATCAGAAAAAACTATTATCAAAATGAAGATGCGATTGTCTATATAAAGGAAGTGCAAGCATGAGAATTTTAGCAGTTGAATCAAGCTGTGATGAAACAAGTGTAGCGATTGTAGAAGATGGCAAAAACGTTATTTCTCACGTTGTTTTATCACAAATAGATATTCATAAAATATATGGTGGTGTAGTTCCTGAAATCGCATCACGTAATCATATTGTTCATATGACCAGAGTTTTTGAACAAGCATTAAAAGAAGCAAACATGTCAGCAAAAGACATTGATTTGGTTGCAGTCACTAAAGGCCCAGGTTTAATTGGATCATTGCTTGTTGGTATTAATGCAGCAACGACATTTGCGTTTGCTCATCAACTCCCTATCATTGGTGTTAATCATTTGATTGGGCATATTTATGCAGCTAATATTGAACATGAGATTAAGTTTCCAGCACTCACACTACTCATTAGTGGTGGACACACTGAACTTTTATATTTAAAAGACCACATGGATATTAAAATGTTAGGAACAACTTTAGATGATGCTGTTGGTGAAGCATATGACAAAGTAGCAAGAACATTGGGTCTTCCATATCCAGGTGGACCGGTCATTGATAAATTATCTGTTGAAGGTATACCTACATACCAACTCCCAAGACCGCTCATCGATGATGAGTCTTTAAATTTTAGTTTCTCAGGTTTGAAAAGTGCAGTCATTAATTTAGTGCATAATGAGGAACAAAGAGGCAATGAAATTAATAAGGCAAATATGTGTGCATCATTTCAAAATGCAGTCATAGATGTTTTAATCACTAAAACTAAAAAGGCAGCAGAAAAACTTCAAGTCAATCAGATTATTGTCGCAGGTGGTGTAGCAGCCAATAAAGGCTTAAGAAAGCGCATATTTGAAGAAATTAAAGATATAGAAATCATTATTCCGTCGATGAAATATTGCACAGATAATGCAGCAATGATTGGTGCAGCAGCATATCAACAATATTTGATAGAAGGTGCAAAAAAATCATATTTAATTGGTGGAGAATCAACGATTCCGTTTGATTTATATGACATTTAAATAAAGAAAAATAACAAGAAATTTCGTAAAAATTCTACGGAATTTCTTTTCATTTTCCAACACCTTTTTCATATACTTGTATTTTCGTAATTTATTTGAAATTAAAACTTTTTGGGTTTATAATTATGTTTAAGGTTGAGCAATGGGGCAAACTTTTATAGATTTTTGGAGAATGAGGCTTAATGAACACCAATGACAAACTAAAAATTTACGAAGTGATGTCGGAGATACGTGATAGTTTTATTGAAATAAAACCCCAAGATTTAGATCAAATAATCGATCACGCATTATTAAAAATAGGTAGACTTGTACATCAAGACCGCGCCTATATTTTTGAATATGATTTTATTTCAAAAACCACATCTAACACATATGAATGGTGTGAAGATGGTATTGAACCCATGATTGATTATTTACAAAATGTAGCACTGTCAGATATTCATGATTTTGTTGATACACATTTAAAATTTGAAACCATGAATATTCCAGATGTCTCTAAATTAGGTAATGATTCAGAATTAAAAACTATACTTGAGTCACAAGGCATTCAAAGTATGGTTGCTATTCCACTAACATATCATGAAAACCTAGTAGGTTTTATTGGTTTTGATGCTGTTACACATTTATATGAATTTAGTGACTTTGAATTAAAAGTACTTCAAGAATTTGCGAGTATTTTAGTGATTCATATGATGCAAAATAAGATGAGCAAAATAGTTGTAGACAGAGAAAAAAAATTAGAATTAATCGTGGATCAAACGCAAATTGGTATCTGGGAATATCTGATTAGTGGACAACTCGTATATATTAATGAAGCTTATGCAAAATCTTTGGGATTAGACCATAAAAAATTAACAAAAATATCAACTCAAGAATGGGAAAAGTTTATTCATCCAGACGACAAAGAGAAATTTTCAAATCATGTTATCATGCTGATGAAAAAAGAAAAAGAACATACGAACTTCGTTGCTAGAATTAAACACAACGATGGTCATTATGTGACTTTTAATATTCATGGCACACTGATTAGTGATATAGATACAGGTGAAGAAAAAATATATGGAACCATGATCGATATCACAGAAATTGTAAAAAACCATGATCAACTTTTAACATTTGAACGTGCAGTATATAATAATGCAACTCCGATATTTATTACCAATGGTGATAAAGAAATTACATTTATCAATCCGATGATCACTGAAACTTTAGGGTTTACTGAAGAAGATGTCATGGGAAAACGACCTGAATTTATTGGTGCAAATCTACCCATTCATGAACTTATGGCAATATATCAAACCATTGATCAAGGTGAATCATGGTCAGGAGAAATGCTCGTTGGTAGAAAAGATGGATCATCCATTCCTTTATCAGTCCATGTATCACCTGTTTTAAACGAACAAAAAAAGATTATTAATTATATTGGAACATTCATCGATATTTCTGAATTAAAACGTAAAGAGCATGTGTTAAAAAGCAAGAATTCACTTTTAGAAGACATGGTTTATGACAAGATTAGTGAATATAATGAATTATTACAAGTATCTACATTAGCATTTGCTACATTAACTGAAAAAAGAGATCACGAAACCGGTAAACACATTTTAAGAGTTCAACATTTATGCAAAGTGTTAGCTGAAGAACTTGTTAAAACGCCTAAATATAAAGATGAGTTTAATAAAAAATCATATATTGATGCTATCTATCAAGCAGCAAGTCTTCATGATATTGGAAAAATAGCTATTCCAGATCGCATTTTATTGAAACCCGGAAAACTTAATGAAGAAGAATGGGAAATCATGAAAACTCATGTGCAAATTGGTGCAGATGCGATTAAAGAAATGTATGGACAAAACACGAGTAACCTTTTATTAGAAGTTGCAGAAAACATGATTAGATACCATCATGAAAAATGGAATGGTGCTGGTTACCTAGAAGGTCTTCAAGGTGAAGATATACCGCTTAGTGCTCGTATCATGAGTATTGCTGATGCATATGATGCTATTCGATCAAAACGACCTTATAAAGAAGAAAAAGATCATCAAACTGCTGTAGCACTCATCTTAAAAGATGCAGGTACACATTTTGATCCATATTTAATTGATGTATTCAAACAGGTTGAATATCAATTTGAACAAATTTATCATACATATAGAGATGAATAAGTGCCAAATGAATGGCACTTTTTTGTTTCTTATTGAAAGAAATGCTCAATTAGTTGTATTTTCGTAAAGAAAAATATATGATTATATTGAAAGAGGAGGGCGGAGAAAAATGAAATTTTTATTTAAACACTTAGTTTTACCAATTTTGATTTTGTTAGCAATTCCAGCTGCATTATTATTTTTTGCATATAATGATGTATCCATTCCAACTGATGACTATCAAGCTTCATCAAGTGTGGATTTAACGTCAATGATATCAACTGAAATGGATTCATTTTTAACGAATCCAGACTCAACATCTGAAATTTCATTAGGTATAGATCAAGCTGATGTTAATACAATGATTAAAGATAATTTACTTGTTGGTTTAAATGCTGACTACTTAGATGGTTTAGGCGGCGATAACGATAGTTATGTCATTAAACAAGATTATTTTGGTTATCAAGGGTCATGGGTAAGATTTAGTGATGATATGGTTGAGATTGAATCAGGTGCTCATGTTTTTGTTGGTGATTTTACATATAAAACAAGTTTATTAATTGCGTTTAAACTAGATGTAAACACAGAAGAAGTCACATTAACACTTGATAAAATTAATATTGGACATATTCCACTTGCTTGGGTGTTTGGCGTAGCTGATTGGGCAGTGAAAACAGCATCAGGCACAGGCATTGAAGAAATGATTAATAATCAGCTTAACGGTCTTGCAACATTTGATCCTCAAACAAGAGAGATTAAATTTGATGTACAAGATTTAATTGACCAACAAATTGGACAAGACGATCCTGAGAGTGCAGCACTGATTAATTCATTACTTACATTTTTAGGACAAAATGAGTTATTAGATATTGGATTTAATGATGGAAGTTTTGATGTATCACTTGGTTTAGGTAAACTGCTTGATACAACTTCTCCATTTGTTTTAGATGCAGCAGATCAAATTACTGATGCAACAGATCTTCAAACCATTTTAGAAGCAAAAGCAACTTCAATTGCAGTAAGTATCTTAACAACGAATACAGATCCCTTTATTGATTTAGACGAATTTACGTTAAATCGTATGATGGATTATATGATGAGAGATACCATGAGTTCACCTGGTGTATTATTTACAACAACCTTTATGGAACAATATACATTAACAGCTGGTATGCTTTATGTCACAATGGATGATAATTTTGTTGTTAACATTCCACTTGAAATTGTTGATCAAAATGATACAAATAAGAAATTTACAACCATCATTAAAATAGACGCAACACCTTCGATTGAAAATGGATCTGATTTTGTGATTACACTTAATGGTTTATCAGCTGGTGAAGTGACACTTGATGGTGAACATATGGATTCAATATTAGCACTTATTGGCGAAAACGATTATATCACTGATGGTAAAATCGTCATTGAAGACTTTGATGCTCAAATGCAACAAGTGGGTATGTCAATTAGTGATATTGAAGTATCTGGTTCTAATTTAAGACTTTATGTTGATTTATCAGGCACACTTGACTTAACAGATTTACAAGATACGATTCAAAATGTATTAGATAATACGATTGCAACAGATTATCCTGAAATTAGCGACGAAATTGATAGTTTAATCACAAGCTTAACAGATCCAAATGGTGATCCTGAACAAGCTGCTCAAGATTTAATTGATGCAATTTCACAATTAGATGACGCAGATCAACAAGCTTTATTTAATGATTTAGCGAGTGATCTTGAATCATCAGGTTATT
This sequence comes from Acholeplasmataceae bacterium, assembly GCA_050251655.1. Lineage (GTDB taxonomy): Bacteria > Bacillota_I > Bacilli_A > Acholeplasmatales > Acholeplasmataceae > WOFB19. The sequence continues at coordinate 14,411 of JBFWMH010000003.1, read as the reverse complement.
CAATGGATGATATTTTAGGGTTGATTCCTTAAGATAGACTTAAAAACAGATAAAGATGTGGGTTTTTCTCACATCTTTTTTTATATAGTAGTGACACAAGTGTCTTTTTTTGATAAAATAAGTCTAATCAATTCTTAACATAACACATAGAAATCTTTAAATAAACTTCATCCTTTTATGGGGATAAAAAGATGGAGGAGATTCTTTGACTGGGGGTTATACGTATGAATGATTGTGTGATTGGCTATAACCGATCAGTCATAAATAAGGAAGATGTTTTATATGGCAAAAAAATGGTCACAAGACATCTGTTTATTTTTGATTACTTGATGGGTGCCTTAGTGTTTGTAAGTTTCTTATCAACGCTTTCTTTGTATGAAACAATGGAAGCAAGCATCAGAATATTATTACTTACTGTAAGTATCTCTGTTTTATTGTTGTACTCAATTCAAAGAATTAGAGCACATGTTCTGACAACGCGTTTAATTCATGCTCAATTTGAAACAAAAAAAGATATTACGTTTCATTTTACGTTTTATCAATATATTATGAATGTTGACATTTATTCAATTGAAGGTAAAAAATCTTGTACACTTTCATATGAAAATGTTGAAAATATACATTATGACCCACAACTTGTTGTGATTAAATGTGGTGTAGATAAAAAGTTTTATTGGTTTAATCCATTGTTTTTAAAAGATGTGACTATACATCAATTATGTGATCAGATTAAAAAATCTAATCCTAAAGTAAAGATTTCAGGAGTTATGTGATAACTCCTTTATTTTCCAGTTTTTTTCCTTTTATTCCAATAAGATAGAGGTTATAATAGTATTACTATTAAAGAGTCAAAGTAGAGGACATGTATGAAAAAAATATTAAGCATTATTACAATTTTATTATTATCTGTTATATTAACATCATGTGACTTAAGTTTTATAGATTATCAAAGAACTTATGAAATCACATTTGAAACTAACGGGGGAACAAGTATCAATCATATTTATGTTGATCAATCATTTTCTGCAGAGGATTTAGCACTATATGAAACCACCAGAGAAGGTTATGTTTTTGATGGTTGGTATATTGATCCAACTTTTGAACAAACACTTGGTGATATGACAGAATCATTAACAGTTTATGCAAAATGGCTAGAATTATTTACCATTACTTGGGTAAATGAAGATGATTCAGTGCTTGCTACTTCACAAGTTGTAGAAGGAGAAACACCAATTTATGCAGGTACGATTCCTACAAAAACATATGATGGTACATATAGTTATACATTTGATTCATGGAGTCCATCTTTAGTTGCAGCTACAGCAGATCAGACATATAGAGCAACTTTTTCACAAACGTATGATATTACATCATTTGATGATGCAGATATCGATGATGTATTTGGGTTTAACTTATCAGATTATATTCCTGTGATTAAGACACATAATTATGAAGTCATAGATGCATCTACTTCAAATGCTTATTTCTTATATATAAACATTAATGACTGGGCACAAACAGACGCAGATCTTTATGAAGCAGAACTTAATAGCCTACTTTTATATAATAGTTCTAACGAAAGTTGGATGGTTGGAAATATATCACTATCACTTGAGTTGCTTTTCACATCTGATACTTATCAAATGATATTAACTGCATCAAAAACAGAAACTGAAACAACATGGTTAGATGTGATTGATTTGCTTGATACAACATTTACATACGATAGTTTTTTAGACATACTTACAAGTATGCAAAATCTTTCACATATTGGCATGTTTGAAGATAATAATGGTATTAGTATAACTGCATTTACAGATTTTTATAATAGTCAAAGCGCTGTTGATTCATACATATCAGCTCTTAATAATTTAGGTTGGTATTATCATAGTGCACAATCAAGTTTATATGGTGAAGATGTCTATATCTATGATATTACCGAAACAACTGCGGCTGCAGTTTACATCACATATACGCAAACACAAGTTCAACTACATTTTTGGGTATTTGATAATACAACTACCACTGATGAACTTACAACATTTGTGAACCAAAAATCAATTACAACATTTGAAGAAGTCAAATTTGGTAAGTCAGGACTTCCTAGTGTTGGTACATATCATGTGCTTTTAATTCCAATTGAAATTAAGGGTTCTCCATTCCCATCTGACTATATGACAAAATTAGAGTTGGCATTTAATGGAGATGCCGCTTCAACTGGATGGCAATCTGTATCAAGTTTCTATGAAGCGAGTAGTTTTGGAGACTTAGATATCACTTTTGATATCCAAATGAAATTTACAACCGCTTATGATAAGTCTTATTATGAAGGTTATGGTACTAATGGTGATCAATATGCGATGGTAGAAGCTATTAATGCTTTAAATCCTACCATTGATTATAGTGATTACGATTATAACAATGACGGTGTCATTGATTCAATCTATTTCATCTATTCTGTTCAATACGATTATGATACTGATCCATGGTGGGCTTGGGTGTTTGATGCATCTTATGGTGTTGCAGATAGCATTAATAATGTTGATGGTAAATCACTTGAATACTATATGTGGGCAAGTTACTATTTCTTATTAGATCCAATTGGTCTTAACAATTTAAATGCCAATGCAGAAACATATATTCATGAAACAGGTCACTTACTTGGATATATTGATTTATATCCATATGAAACATATACATACGGTCCAGTAGGTGGGTTTGATATGATGGACTGGAATGTCGGAGATCATGGGCCAGCAAACAAACTCTTGTTTGGATGGTTAGAACCACTGGTCGCTACATCTGGTAGTTATACAGTCACCATTGATTCATATGCAACGGATACTGATGGTAAGAACAGTGTTATTTTAATCCCGTATAACTCGAACGATTTAGCAGATGGTGATGCATTTGATGAATATTTGCTTATTATGTTTTATACACCACAAGGTTTATATGATGGACATTTAGATTTATCATATGTCCCTGATAATGCAGGTATTATCGTTTATCATGTGGATGCAAGACTTTATAGTCGTTCAACTTTCTGGGGAGATTATTTCCAATATAACAATGAGGGATTATCAGATTTCTTTACAGAAGTATTAGAAGCTGATAAAAACGACACATTCCCATCAACAAGAAGTAGAGATTATTTCTCTGAATCTGATATGTTAAGATTTGGAACACTTGATCTATCAACAGATTATAGTTGGCATCAAGGTGGTGCGATTAATGTATCTATTGAAGTCGCAAGTGCGATTACAAACACAAGTCCAACTGTGACGCTTGTGATTAATATTGGTTAAAAATAAAAGTAGCAAGTTAAATTGCTACTTTTTCTTTGGTCTCATTTGTCTTAGTGTTTCCTTCATCTCATCTGAGACTCTAAAGGACTCAATAGATTTTTGAATGGTTTTTCTAAGTGTCCAATCATCTAAGTGATGATGATTCATATAAGCTAATCCTTTTTCTGGATATTTTGCTAGGATGGTTGCGTAAGCCCAGGCAACCGCCATTTTTGCATAATATGCTTTAATTTTAAGTTGATCAAGTATAAGAATCACTTGATCTATGTAGTCATCTGTTAAAAAATGTGACAATAACATCACTGCAACAACTCTTTGTTCAAATTCTTCATCGGAGTCTTTATAAGCTAACAAGAAATCAAAGGTCTTTTGCATATGTTTTCTTGCAAGTGTGAAATGGTTGCATAACGTATCATTAACAGCCCATCCATGAATTTTAGGTATATAGTTTTTGATGTAGGTTAAAGCATCATCAATATCAGGTAACATACAAATGACCATTGCATGAATTTGTTCTAATTCATAGTTTGATAAATCATTTGTGTCTAGAAATTCTTTTGGATTGTTTTTGGATATGATTTTAGCGATTGCTCTCATTTTTGGAATGGATAATCCATTAAAATTGGATTGTTCTGGGTTTAATTTTTCATCAAATGCAATGCGCTTTTCATTTCTTTCTTGTTGAATTAAAGTTTTTACATTATTTAAAGTCATATGTTCACCACCTATGTTTATTTTATCACAGCAATCACCATAGAGTGATCGCATGATATAATAGAGATATCAAAGTTGCGAGGTGATTTTATGTGTGGAAGATTTACATTGGCCATATCCGCTAAACAATTATCTGAATATGTCATGGATAAATATCACATCACAGACTATACGATAAGTCATGATGCACCTAAATTTAATGTTTCACCAGGACAACAAATCATTTCCATTTTACATGATCAAAAGCAATATCGCATCGGTACATTAAAGTGGGGATTTATCCCTAGTTTTTCAAAAGATGATGTATCATTTCAAATGATTAATGCTAAAGCGGAAACACTTTTTGAAAAACCAGCATTTAAAGCATCTGCAATCCATAAAAGATGTGTGATTTTAGCGGATAGTTTTTATGAATGGGATAAGATAAACAAAAAGAATCCACCAAGACGTATATTAACTACAGATCAAAAAATATTTTCAATGGCTGGCATATGGAACACATATGTTAAAGATGACGGAAGTAAAGTGCATACGGTTGCTATTATAACGACAGAAGCAAACGAAATGATGTCTTCATTTCATGATCGTATGCCCGTCATTTTAACAAAAAAAGGTGAAGAGGTTTGGTTAAACCCATCACTTAAAGACCAAAAAGAATTGGAAAAGGTTTTAAAACCTTATCAATCTGATCATATGAGAATGTACAAAGTTTCAAAAAAAGTCAATGCTACTTCTTATGATTTTGAAGATGCAATTATTGAAGTAGAAGACGATGATGAAGATACATTGTTTTAGATTATAAACATAAACAGTTCAATCTTATAAAAAAGAGAGGTGTGAAAATTCACACCTCTTTATTTATGCTGGAATAACAGTCCCTTGATAATGTTCTTCAATATACGTTTTAATTGTATCTGATGTAAGTGCAGCTACAAGTGCTTGAATTTTAGGGAGGTTTTCTCTACCTTCTTTAACAGCAACTATATTTACATAAGGATTATCAATAGGTGATTCTAAAATAAGGGCATCTTCAAGTGGATTTAATCCACCAGATAATGCAAAGTTACCATTAATAAATACCAATGCACCTTGATTGTTTTCATAAGCACTATATAAAAGTTCTGGATTGATTTGTTCAAAAACAAGATTTTTTGGATTTGATGTAATGTCTTCAAGAGTTGCAGTTAATGAATTAACACCATCAGCTAAAGTGATTAATCCTGCACCAGCAAGAATTGCTAAAAATCTACCATGATCTGAAGTTGAATTACTAATAATGACTTTATCACCATCTTGAACTTGATCAATAGAAGTATATACTTTTGAATATAATCCTAGAGGTTCAATATGAATACCAGCAACATTTACTAATTGCTTATCAGATGCAGCACTAGCATTATATTGATCAAAATATGGGATGTGTTGGAAAAAATTAGCATCAGCAGATCCATTAGCAACTGCTGGGTTTGGTGTTGTATATTCACTAACTACCGTCACTTCTAAAGTGTATCCTTGTGCTTCTAAGATAGGTCTTGCTTGTTCAAGGATTTCAGCATGTGGTACAGCAGTAGCAACCACATAAATGGTATTTGGATCATCAATGTCTGCTTGATTACATGAAGCAAGACCTAATGCAATAATGGTTAAAACGAATATTGATAATATTTTTTTCATATGTTTTCTCTTTTCTATTTATGATTTATTTTGTTGACTATGAAGTCTGATGTGACTTGTATGATGAGTACAAGTAGTAAGATGATTGCTACTGAAACATATCCCGCAAGTTGTTTTGTAGAACCATTGTGAATTAAAAATATAACAGCTTGATCACTTAATCCACCGCCACCAATTGCATTTGCAGCAGAGATAAAACCAATTAAAGTGATTAGTGTCACTGTAAAGCCTGATAACAGGGAAGGAGAAGCTTCTTTAAAGAGTGTTAGTGCAATCTTAAACTCTTTTGCACCTAAAGCTTTAAGTGCTTCTGATTTTCCTCTAGGGATGTCTAATAATGCATTATATACAATGCGTGCATAAAAAGGTGTTGCACTAACAATGAGTGGTGGAAGAGCACCGTTAGCACCGAGCATTTGACCATTTGTGATCTTTAATGTCACAGGAATCATGATCACAATCAATATAACAAAGGGTACTGATCTAAATATATTGACGAACGCTGAGATGATTTGATTTAAGAAAAGTAAATATTTATTTGATGTGTGCTCTTCATTTGTGAAAAATAGTGAAAAACCTATAATTAAGCCAAATACTGAGATAAAGATAGCACTTATTAATATCATATAGAGTGTTTCAATAAGACCGTCATAGATCAAATTTAAATCATATGTTGTCATATTTTTTCACCTTGATTCCATGCGTATTTAAATAAGAAATTGCAGCATCTAAATCATGACCAGTCATCTTTACATAAAGATATCCAATTTGATCATCAACAATGTCTAGGACTTGTGCATGTAAGATATTAATGTCAATATCAAAAGATTTTATCATTTGACTTAATACAGATGTCTCATTAGCATCTTTTGTATATATGAGCTCGTAAACATCTGTATAAGTCTCATCGATATGGATGGTTTCTTTGACGAGTGATTTGGTGACTGGATGCTTGGGGTCCATGAATAAATCTATGGTATTGTTTTGCTCGACAATTTGACCTTGATCCATAACAACAACTTTATTACATATTTTTTTAATAGCTTCAATTTGATGTGTAATAAAGATGATGGTTAGATTCGTTTTTTTATGAATGTCTTTTAAAAGAAGTAAAATTTCATCAGTAGTTTTTAGATCAAGTGCTGAAGTTGCTTCATCACATAATAAATATTTAGGGTTATTAGCAAGTGCACGTGCTATGGCGACTCTTTGTTTTTGTCCACCAGACAATTGTTTAGGGTATGCATCTTGTTTGTCTTGCAAACCGACAAGTCTTAAAAGATCTTTAATGCGGGTTTCTTGATGTTTCTTATCATGTGAGATATCTAAAGCAAGTTTGATATTTTGATACACTGATAGTTGATCAAACAAATTAAAGTCTTGGAAAATCATGCCGATTTGCTGACGCATTCGATTCAGTGCCTTTTTCTTTAAAGTTAATAGATCAACATCATCGATGATGATCTTACCTGTAGTAGGTGTAACAAGACCATTGATTAAGCGTATGAGCGTAGATTTACCAGCACCACTGTAACCAACAACACCTAAAATATCTCTATCATTAATTGTTAATTGAATAGGATTAAGTGCAACAAAAGCTTGTTTACCTTGTTCAAATGTTTTTGATATTTGTTGTAATTCAATCATGAGCGTTCCTTTCAAACATAAAAAAATAGTCTTATCGTTGCGATAAGACTAAGATCATGTTTGGCGTATATCTTATCGCTTATAGCATTACCACCTTATATGCACAGGTTGGTAGACGTTCACAGAGCTATATCTCTCCCGTCTTCTTGATAAATTGATTAAGTTGAAACTATTGTAACATGGGACAATAGATATGTAAAGACTTTTAATTGATAAAAATAAACCGGTTAAAAACTGATAGAATCTAAAGAAAGATCGACAATCATAGAAAGCGGATATTTTAATCCATCAATATAAATAATCTTATTTATAGCATCTATCTTTGTTACCTTTCCAAAAGAAGCTTTTATATATCCATCTTGATAATATGATAAGTAAACATCTAAATGTTCATGTAAAGCTTTTTGTAAATTTATATCCATTTCATAGAGTTGATCCTCTGATAGAAGTGGACGATCTTTTTTACCTAATCGATATTTTAATTGCTTATATAAATCATTGAAACCTGCAAGGCCATCAAAAGGAGCCCATTTAATAATACCTCTATCTACATATGTATTATTCATGGTGACCTCCTACAAAATTGTTTCTCTTAACAATGGTAGAATGTTCTTCAAGAGATTCAGCGCGATTGACTGAATTTTTCCCATATCTGGTTTTTATATGATCCATTGATGATAATAATTGATATTCTTTTTCAATGGCTTCAGCATCTTCAAAAATGCTGTATTGGTAAAGTGTTGAATCTGTTAATCCACCTAAAGAAACGGAAACGGAACGGATAGGACTACCATCATAACCTCTTTTAAAAATAGAGACACATGTGTGATAGATTTCTTTAAAAGAAGAAGTGGGTTGATCAAGCGTGACTTGTTGGTGCAATCCTCCACCTGTGGTTAGTGAATAACCAACACCAAAATGAATAACGCGGCAACGTTTTCTGTTCATACGAAGACGTCTAGTAATTTCATCAGCCATCTCTAAAATAATGGTATATATTTCAGGTGTTTTATAATCATGAAATAATACTTGACTCGTACCAAAACTTTTACTTTTGGATCTTAGTTTATTTTTATCCTGGATTAAACTCATATCAATACCATGTGTATGATACCAAAGTTCTTCACCCAAAATACCAAAATGCTCTTTTAGTGTTTCCTTATTGTAATGTGCAATATCACCAATGGTTTGCATACCTAAAAGATTGAGATTGCGTTCCATACGATATCCAATGCCCCACATCTCTGATAGTGGTGTAATTGGCCACAATTTTTTTGGAACATCTTCATAAGTCCATTTGGCAATAGAATCTTTTTGATGTTTAGAATCTAAGTCCATAGCAAGTTTAGATAATAGCATATTAGGGCCAATTCCACAACTTGCTGGAAGTCCTAATTTTTCTTTAATTTCTAAAACTATTTTACGCCCAAGCTCTATATCTGTCATGTTATATAACGATAGATAATGCGTCACATCTAAAAACGCTTCGTCTATAGAATAAACATATAAATCCTCATCAGAAACATAAGATAAATATATTTCAATAATCTTCATCGTATATTCCATATAAATTTTCATTTGAGGTTTTGCGTAGATGATATAAGGCTTAATATCATCTGGAATATCAAAAAGACGTGCACGAGATGAGATGCCTAAAGATTTTAAATAAGGTGTTACAGCTAAACATAATGCGCCATTACCTCGTGTTTGGTCTGCGACAACTAAAGGTGTTTCAAATGGATTAAGGCCACGAAGTGCACATTCAACAGAGGCATAAAAACTTTTAAGATCAATACAAATAATATGCTTATTAATTTGATATTCTTTCACGATTAAACGCCTCCTTTGTTTTGGTATTATAATCTATAACAGATGATAATTTCAAGGGCAAAATCAATGAAAATAAATGAAAGTTTTTTCTAAGCGTTTTTATTTAGAATGATTCTTTTTGGCAACAAAAAAACCTACGATTTTTGTAGGTTTTTATGTTCTTAGAATTTTATCAAGTGTTTTCCCTTTGGCGAGTTCATCAATTTGTTTATCTAAATATCTAATGTTTCGTAGTGTGAAATCTTCGATGTTTTCTACCCTTACACCACATACAACACCAGTGATCTTCTCGCGGTTTGGATTGAGATTTGGAGCTTGTTGGAAAAAATCTTTAAAATTTAAATTTAAAGATAAAATGGTCTCGATATCTTTATATCCGGTTAACCATAAGATAATTTCATCAACCTCTTGTTTGGTTCTTTGTTTTCTTTCAGCCTTTTTAACATATAAGGGATAAACCTCATTGAAAAGCATGTGGTAGACGCGTTCTAAATCCATAGTGATACTCCTTTAAGGGTTTGTTTTCATTATAGCATCTATTTAAAATAGATGGTTTTTTTCGCATTTTTAAAAACATCATGTAAAATGAAGGTAGAAAGAAGGTGTTTTCATGCTAGACTTGAATTCGAAAAAAGCGAAATCAATCGTCAATCACAAGAAGGCGAAAATATTTATCGTGAGATATCACTATAAAACTAAAGTAATGAAAGCAACCATCAAAGATTTTACTGGATATGCCAATCTCATGATGATAAGAGTCAAAGATGATCAAAAGGTATTGATTAATTATAAAGTCACCTCAGGTGTATGCGCACTTGCATATACGCAAAAAGATCAGTTTCATGTGATTGCACAAGAGACATTTAATGAAGAGGTTGTTCTTAATGTAAAAAAGGGCTTTATGCGCTTTAGAGTGATTGGAAATGATGCGTCTATTGCATTAACGATGACGCTGATATAAAATCAATTTTAGTATATCAATTGTACATAGATATGATATAATAAATGTGAAACAAAAGCAAAAATAATTAAAATAAATGTTTCACATGAGGTGATGATATGTATGATAGTCAAACAGACAAATTAATACTGATAGATCAAAAACAAAAATTGGATCAAAAACTAAAATCACTCACATATGGAGCAATTGAAATTAGAGAACGTTCTCAAGCAAAATACATTTATGTACACTATAGAGACGAAGGAAAACAACAAACCAATTATGTAGGTGAGTATAGCGATGAACTATATCAAGCTATTTTAAATAACAATATTGAAGCAAAAAAAATTAAGAAAGCACTTAGAGAAACCATAAAAAAACTCAAACTCATGAATTATATGAGTCAAACATTAAGTCCATCTGTTGAAGTCAATATTGACTTTGCAAGAAAAAATATGGTCGATTTCATTTATAAACAATCTGTACTTGAAGGTATTGCTACTACCTATGCGGATACTGAAACAATCATTGAAGGTGGAAATATTAATAATATGTCCGCTGGTGATGTCCATAAAATTATCAATCTTAAACATGCATGGCAATTTATATTAAATCATGATGTGATTACAGCAGATACTAATTATTCTTTGCTTTGTGAAATTAACAAATTAGTGATTGAAGGATTTTATTATAATGCGGGAAGAGTCAGAAGTGTACCTGTCAGCATTAGTGGTACTGCTTGGAAACCACCACTTCCTCTAGAGAGTGAAATCAAAGACGAAATGGAATCTATTTTGAAATCTAATTTATCTGTGATTGAAAAAGCAATTGAATATATATTGTATATTATGAAAAAACAAATATTTATAGATGGAAATAAGAGAACCTCTATTATATTTGCAAACCATTTACTTGTTTCTCACGGCTTAGGTATCATTGTTGTACCAAGAGAAAAAATTGCAAGATTTAAAGATTTGCTTATTGCATATTATGAAGGCAAAGATGTCATAGACATTAAGCAATTTTTATTAAATGACTGTTATTATAAATTGAATTAATCATAAAAACGCCTAGATAACAAAATGATTGTTTCCATTTGTGTTTTAAGGTTGTTCTTTTAAACAAATATATATATAATATAAGTGCGTAAAATATACACATATGTACAAGGAGTAAAAAAATGAGCAATGATCGTTATCAATTAAATAAAGAATTAGCACAAATGCTTAAAGGTGGTGTCATCATGGATGTCACAAACGCCGAACAAGCAAAAATTGCCGAAGAAGCTGGCGCTTGTGCTGTTATGGCATTAGAAAGAATCCCAGCAGATATTAGAGCTGCAGGTGGCGTTTCAAGAATGAGTGATCCAAAACTTATCAAAGAAATTCAAGCAGCAGTAACTATTCCTGTTATGGCAAAAGTTCGTATTGGTCATTTTGTTGAAGCTCAAATTTTAGAAGCATTAGAAATTGACTACATTGATGAATCAGAAGTGTTATCACCTGCTGATCAAGTGTATCACATTAATAAAAATGAATTTAATGTTCCTTTTGTATGTGGTGCTAAAAATTTAGGTGAAGCATTAAGAAGAATTGCTGAAGGTGCATCTATGATTAGAACAAAAGGTGAACCAGGTACAGGCGATGTTGTACAAGCAGTTACTCATATGAGAATGATGCAGTCAGAAATTAGAGTTGTACAAGCATTAAGAAAAGATGAGTTATATCATAAAGCAAAAGAACTACAAGTGCCTTATGAATTATTATTATATGTACATCAAAACGGTAAATTACCAGTTGTTAATTTTGCTGCAGGCGGTGTTGCAACACCAGCTGATGCTGCACTTATGATGCAACTTGGTGCAGAAGGTGTTTTTGTGGGCAGTGGCATTTTTAAATCTGGTGATCCAAAAAAACGTGCGACTGCAATTGTACAAGCAGTTACAAACTTTAACGATTCTAAACTACTCGCAAAAGTATCTGAAGATTTAGGTGAAGCGATGGTTGGTATCAATGAAGATGAAATTGAATTATTAATGAGTGAAAGAGGCAAATAACATGTTGATTGGTATTATGGCTCTTCAAGGTGCATTTGTAGAGCACGCCAATCATTTAAAACAATTAGGTATCGAATCTTTTGAAATTAGACAAAAAAGAGATTTAGAACGTCCTATGGACGGTTTAATACTCCCAGGTGGAGAAAGTACAACCATGTACAAATTACTTGTTGATCTTGATATGGATCAACTTTTGATTGAAAGAATCAATCAAGGTTTATTTGTATTTGGAACATGTGCAGGATTATTATTATTAGCAAATGATATCAGTAATCATACAAGAGCATTTTTAAAAGTGATGGATATCACAGCAAGAAAGAATGCTTATGGAAGACAGTTAGGAAGTTTTAGAACTTTAGGAACGTTTGGAGATATTAAAGATATAGAGTTCGTATTTATTAGAGCGCCATATATTGAAAAAGTGGGTCCAAATGTTGAAGTCTTAGCCATTCATGATCACTTGATAGTTGCTGCTAGAGAAAAACACATCCTTGCAACCGCTTTTCATCCAGAATTATCAAAATCAACAGATATTCACGCATACTTTATCAAAATGATTAAAGGCGAAATCTAAATGAAATACGCACCTTTGGGTGCGTTTTTTTATGGTTTTGATTTATGGTATCGTTTTATAATTCCTTTATCAAACATTTTAAATAATAAGTGATATAATACTTTTTGAAATTAGGTGATTCCATTGAAAAAATTAGAAAAAAATCTATATAAAATATCTTGGCCCATTTTTTTAGAATTGCTTTTTTTCACATTGCTTGGAACAGTGGATACCATCATGCTCTCTAATTTCTCTGATACAGCAGTAGGTAGTGTTGGTGTTGCAAATAGAATTCTTAATTTGTTTGCGATACTTGTTAACGTGCTTGCCCTTGGGATTGGTGTTGTTGCAGCTCAATATTTAGGTGCAAATCAAGTCCAAAAAGCTAAGGATACAGTGGTTACTGGTGTCGTAGGGAATTTAATGATAGGTATTTTGCTTGCGACCATCATGATTTTTTTTGGAAAATCATTTATTAACTTAATTGGAACGAATGCTATATTTGTTGATGATGCGATGGTATATTTAAGAATTGTTGGTTTCAGTTTGGTTTTCGTATCCTTAAGAGTAGGGTTATCAACAGCGTTTAGAAGTTTCAGTCATCCTAAAGTTGTTATGATTATCATGGGGATAGGAAACTTAGTCAATATCATGATTAATGCTGTTTTGATTTATGGATTATTTGGAGCACCTAGACTAGGTGTTGAAGGTGCAGCGATTGGAACATTAGTTGCAAGAATTGTCATGGTTATATTATTAACCATGTATACATATAAGATTTTAGAAATTAAATTACATAAAGTCAGATTTCACGTTGAGCAACTTAAGAAAATACTTTATGTTGGTGTTCCAGGAGCAACTGAGAACACCATGTATAATATCGCTCAAGTATTGATTTTATATTTTGTCAATCAAATGAGTCCTGAAGCTGTCATTGCACAATCTTATATATCATTAGTGCTATCATTTGTGTTCATCTTTAGTTTTGCTTTTGCGAGTGGTAATTCTATCATTGTGGGTTATCACATTGGAGAGCGACAGCTTGAAGATGGGTATCAAGCAACACTTAAAACAATTAAAGTCACATTTGTTACGATTTTGATTGTCACAGGTTTATTAAATATATTTGCTTATCCGATTATATCGATGTTTACAGATAATGTTCAAATTATTAAAATGGTTAGACAAGTCATTTATATCTCCATCTTTATTGAAATTGGACGTTCAATGAATTTGGTTTATATTTCAGCATTAAGATCTGCCAATGATACAATCTTTCCAGTGGTCATGGCTGTGATCTCTATGTTTGGTCTTGCTGTGTTATTTACCTATATTTTCGGTATTCGATTAGAAATGGGTATCTTTGGTGTGTTTTTAGCAGCGATGATGGATGAACTTTTTAGAGGAACATCCATGGCATATCGATGGTATAAGCGCAGATGGATGAAAATGAGTAATCGAGATTTAGTTTAAATAGACCTAAAAAACGCATAAAAACAACAGTTATATCTTAGGATATACCTTGTTGTTTTTTATATTTTCCTATATAATAATAGAGACTTGAGGTGACTAACTATTAAAAGTCAAGTATTTTTAATTAGTTAACAGTAAAAACCTCTTATAGCCAGTATTTTTAGAGGTTAGCTTTAAAAATGTATGAACTATTACTTAACCGCCACAGTTTAAGTA
>JBFWMH010000002.1:0-141706 GCA_050251655.1 Acholeplasmataceae bacterium | reverse complement strand
TCATCAATCACAGGTTTTCTATATTTTATCACTAAAATAAGATGATAATATAATTTGAACACTGAATGATTATTATTATCTAATTTCACCTTTGTTACCCCATTAATCGCACTTATGACTTATATATGAATTATACCATGATTTTAGTGAAACATTTATAATTATTTATATTTTTTTTAATGTTGGGGTTTCATTCATCTCCCACTTAGACAATCGTCTTGAAGAAGGAGTTTTCTGAAATGTTTAGATAAATAAAAAAAGCATCACTTAGATGCTTTCTTAAACATAGTTTTTTGTATAAATTTATCAAAAATGAGTAATATAATTGGAACAAAGAACATTGTAAACAAGAGTGAAATGAGTGTACCTTTACCTAATAATAACCCAATTTCTTGAATTGCTGATATGTTAGAAAATAATGTTTCTATAAAACCTGCAGCAGATAAGATGATTGCGGAAACCATCATCGTCATGAGTGTCTTATGATAAGATTCATTAAGTGCATCAAAAGCTTCCAATGTCTTTCTATCCTCTAAATACCTTGTTGTAAGTAATACAGCATAATCAATGGTTGCTCCTAATTGGATAGACATCACGACTAAATATCCAATATAGATTGTTTTTATATCAAATAGATAAAGAATACCCATATTGACAGCAATCGCTGATTCAATAATAAGAATTAAGAATATTGGAATGATTGGATTTTTAAATGTGACAGCTAAGATGATAAAAATTGAAACAATTGATATCAACATGATTTTTAATTGATCAGATGTTACAATGTCTCTAATTTCACTTGCTGTTGTCGCAAATCCAACTAAATAATAATCACTATAATATGTATGTACTAATTGATTGATATCATCAGAAAACTGATACATTTGATCATTTTCTGATAAAATATCGGTTTCTACGATGATTCTAGTATAATCACTGCCTACATATTGGCTGACGAGTCCTTGATCTAAATAAGCTCTTGGAATTTGTGGATCTACGATTGTAACAAGCGTTTGAACAGATTTCACATGTTCATTTAATAATAGTGCATCTGTAAGTGAAACTTCCTGTGCGATTTGATTATTAGGGACTAAAATGACTAATTGTTGATACTGATCAAAATAAGTTGATATATGCGATAAATCTTGTGCGACTTTTGATGTCTCATCAAGTGATTGATTTGTACCATAAGTATAAGATGTTTGTGACTCTAGGTAAAAGCCACCTCCAATAAATACAATCATTAGGATCACAAGCGGTATTCTTAGTTTAACAATGATCTTAAGTAATCCTTTAGGTGCTTTAAGAATAGATTTATGTTGCCCTTTTAATAACAGTTTATCAAAAAGATATGTAATTGTTGGGATGAGCGCTAAAACCGTTAAATAACTCAAAATTATACCTTTAGATAAGACAATACCAATATCATAGCCAATCTTATATTGCATGAATAGTAATGCTAAGAAACCTGCAAAAGTTGTAAGTGCCGATGCTGTGATTGCAGGAAATGTTTTTTTAAGTGCTTGCTTGACTGCATCTTCTTTTGACATAGTCTCTCTTAGTTCATGGTATCTATGCAGATAAAAGAGAGTGTAATCAATTGATAAGGCAAGTTGTAATGCAAGTGCCATGGTTTTGGTTATAAATGAAATATTAGGTAAAAATGCATTTGTACCAAGATTTAAAATAACTGCTACACCTAACGAAATGATTGCAATCATAGGATCAAACCAAGATTTTGAAGTGATGAGTAATAAACCAATAACAATAGGAACAATCACAAGCATAACTTTTAAGATTTCGTTGCTTGCTAAATTTCTATTAGCCATTTCAAGCAAACTCTCACCACGAAGTGCAATTTGATAGTTCGATAGTTTAGCATCTATTTGACTAACAACTTGATCTACATCAGTACTATACGTATCTAGATCTAGAATAACTGTAAGTTTAATGTGCTGATCGACATAAAACTGATCTAGAAGTGCTGCTGGAATATAATCAATAGGCATAGTTGTAATATCAACATAATCATCAATAAAGACAATTTGTTCAATATGATCAATTGAATATAGTTCTTGTTTTATCAAAACACCTTGATCCAGAGTTACATCATCAACCATCACTTCAATCATCGTGTGTGTGCCAAACTCTTCATTTAAGATTTCTAGTCCTTGACTCGTATTTGAATCTCCTGGTAAATAAATTGTCATATCATAATTGGTTTTAACATCAAAAATGAGAAAAACACTAATGACTGTAATGATTGTAAAAAATATTAATATAAGACTTCGTTTTATCATATAGACCTCTCTTAAATATATATTTTAAATGCTCATTTAAATAAACATTTTAAATCTCTATTTTAATTCTATCTTTTTTATGGTATAAATAAGATATGAAATCGCATTTTAATTACCGTTTCAAATGAGATTTAAAGAGGTGTATGATGGCTAAAGACCCACAAATTAAAAGATTGATGATTGATGAAACAAGAAAAATATTAGAAGAACATGGAAATGTGACCATTAAAGAAATTGCAGAAAGATGTTATGTAAATATCGCATCTGTGAATTATTATTTTGGAAGTAAAGAAAATTTGATATTTATTGTCATCTCAGAAGTATTATCTGAGATTAAACAGATGGTATTTACAATGGTTGATGACAAACAGGACAAAACGCCTGAAGCATTTTTAGAAGAAATCATCGGTTTAATCTATAACTTCTCCTTAGATCATGTTGGTATATTAAGTTACTTATTTATGGCTAATGGTATGAAAGATGGTCAACTTGCTGAATTTGTTAGATCCTTTTTCTTAGATCCAGAATTTGTTCAAATGGTATATAAGAATTTAGGAGAGCAACTTAATACAAATGATATCAAACTTTTACAAGTTAAATATATGATCATCTTCTCATCATTTTTTATGCCATTATTCATCCAAATTATTCATCCTTCAGATGATGAAGAAGAAAAAATGGAAATGTTTAGAGATCCTGTATTTAAAAAGCACTTTACAGAACAAATATTAAAAATTATTGCATAAAAAAAGATGTTTCTTCATTGAAACATCTTTTTTTTATTATTTATTTAATAATTCAATAAGTTCAGCTTTTTTAAGTGCGCTGTAACCTGTTAAACCTTTTTCTTTTGCTAAAGCTTTTAAATCAGCAACTGATAAAGATGCTAAGTCAACTTCTGGTGCTTTAACTTCTGCTTTAGGTTCAGCTTTAACTTCAGCCTTCACTTCAGCTTTTGGAGCAGCTTTAACTGCTTTTTTTACTTCTGCTTTAGGTGCATTCTTAGTTTCTGCTGGAATGTTACCATTTAAAGCATTTTGAGCAAGAACACAGTAAGCTTTGAAATCTTCTGGTTGGTTTACTGCTAAGTCAGCTAAGACTTTTCTATTCACTTCAACATGAGCAAGTGCAAGACCATGGATTAATAAAGAATATTTCATACCGTTTAATTTTGCAGAAGCATTAATTCTTGAAATCCATAATTTTCTAAATTCACTCTTTCTTTTCTTACGATCACGGTAAGCATAAGCAAGTGAACGCATAACTTGTTCATTTGCAGTTCTATATAATGCATGTTTTGAACCAAAATAACCTTTGGCTAACTTTAATATTTTTTTACGACGTTTTCTAGTAGTCGTTCCACCTTTAACTCTTGGCATTTCCTGCTCCTCCTACTTCAAGTTCGAAATAAGTGATTTAATTCTCTTTTCATCTGATGGATGAACACTTGTTTCGCCTCTTAATTGTCTATTTTGTTTTGTTGTTTTATGAGCAGCTAGATGTCCTTTGTAGGCATGCCCACGCTTTAATTTACCTGTACCAGTAACTTTAATTCTTTTCTTTAAGCCACTATGTGTTTTTTGTTTTGGCATATGTATATTCCTTCTTTCTATGATTTCTTTTCAATTGGTGCAACGATAGCAATTAGTGAGCGACCTTCCATTTTAGGTTTTGCTTCTACTGTAACTTCACTACCTAAGGCTTCAATGAATTTATTGATGACTTCTACACCAACACTTTGATGTGTAATCATACGTCCTCTAAAATAGATTGAAACTTTGACTTTGTTGCCTTTTTCTAAAAACTTGAGTGCTTGACGAAATTTAGTATCAAAATCATGTTTATCAATTGTTGGACTTAAACGAATCTCTTTAAGTTCTACAATCTTTTGATTCTTCTTCATCTCACGAAGTTTACGTTGTTGTTCATAACGATATTTTGAATAATCCATAAGTTTTGCAACCATCGGATTAGAATTAGGAGATACAACTACTAAATCTAATTCTTTTTCGTCTGCATATTTCATTGCTTCTGCACGTGAAATAATACCAATCTTGTTACCTTCATCATCAATGAATAACAATTTGACGTTAGGAATATTCTCGTTTACTAACTCACCGCTTTGATTCTTTGTTTGTTTAATATCATTCACCTCTTTATTATTTTTTAGGAAAAGAAAAAGTGCGTACATGAAGTACCCACTTAAAAGTCAAAAAGCAATGCTGTGACTGGTTTGCCCATGAATCGATCATCAGGCGAGAGGGTATCTCTTCTTTTCACTACGTATTGATTATACATATATAGATGACTAAAGTCAAGGAAAAAAGTCAATTAATTTTGCTTTTAGTCATTTTTAAATAAGAAAGCATGAAACCCAATAAAATGAATAACATTTGATAACTTATTTGATACTGATATTGTAACACATGTTCATCATAAAATGGCCATAAATAAAACAAAAACATACTAAAATGATCTTCTAATATCATATGAAATATGATGGCGATAATACTTATCGTTATTGCAAGATTTTGATGCCTATCTTTAATACATATAAATACAAGGATGAGTACCAAATAATTTTGATTTATGACCATCAACAATTTGATTAAAAAGTTATAGTCAAATCGATAATACGTCGTAAAAAGATAGGGGAGTACATAAGCAAGTAATAAAATTGTAAGATTATACCAAGTTATAAATAATATATAACTAAGCATTTTATAGTAAGTCGTTTTATGTCTTCCTACATATGCATATATTGGATATAGTGACTTTGATTCATGATGCATACTGATCATAACAATCAAAAATGGCATCATCATTGATAAATACTCTAGTGTCATATGTTCATAACTTATTTGAAAATCATCTTTAAACATAAATTGCTCATCATAAGTCGCATCTATCTGCATAAAACTAAACATTATGATCAAGAGCAATATCATAGATAATCCATAGATCATCATGTTTTGTTTATTCATCCAGTAATGAAAAATGAGTGTGATCATAGTTTGATGTGTTTATTACATAAAGGTAATATGTATGATGGATAATGAGAAATGATCATAACTGTTTTTCCATTTTCCTTAAGTGTTTTAAGCATGTCTAAAAATTGTGCTCTACCTTCTATGTCAAGTGCGACCATCGGTTCATCTAATATGATGAGATCTGGCTTACCTATACAAGCTGAAATGATACCTAATTTTTGTCTGTTTCCATGAGATAGCTGATAAATACTTTTAAATAATGGTATCTTAAACATATACATCAAAGACTCAAAACCATCATTACCTTTAATTTTCATTAAAATATCTAGATAACGACTCACTTTCATAAATAAAGGAAACTCAATATGTTCTGGTAAATATCCAACATTTAATGTTTTTGATTCAATATGTCCTCTATCGGGCATGATATAACCTAAAATCAGTTTTGTGAGTGTTGTTTTGCCTTTACCATTATCGCCACTTATCAATATAAAATCTTTTGGTTCAATGTCAAAATCAAAAGGTTTTTTTATGTCATATTTATAAACTTCTTTAAGTTTAACTAAGCAAGTATCCATGGAGTAACATACCTGATTCTTTTAAAATTTCATAATCATTGATATATATAAAATAATCAATGACTTGTGATGTATGATCATTAAATGTAATCACAATGGGACATCCATATAACAACTTTCTTTCATCCTTAATCGTTAGTGTTATTTTGTCATTAGAGATATCAAATGATACTGGATGTTCAAAACCGATATAGATATCTTCAATACCTTTTGATAGATTTTGATATGAAATATAGATTTGATAGAGTCTACTTAACTTAGACTGTTCTTCTTTAATACCTTCAAGTGCTTGCCAATTGAGTGCATCACATGGATCGTTACTCATATATAGTGATAAAGAACCTAAATAAAATTGATACTCATCATCATTTAGTAATCTCACATTTAGATAGAGTTCATCAATAGCAAACGATTGATTAATCGATGGCATGTTTAATTTCAGCATATACTTTGTATATGTTTCACCTAAATATGACTCATGACCTATGGACTTTAATTCATCAATGGATAAACTTAACATCTCACTTAAATCTTCACTTGATAGATTTACTTCCATGTAATTGTCTTGATCAGTGAGTGGATGTTTGCCATTTAAATAAAAGATGACATCAATGGTTTCATCTTCTTCAATCATATATGAATAATAAGTATCAACCGTATAAAGTTTTAAGGGAATGATTTCTTGATTGACTTTAATGATGACAACTAATAAGATTGCTATTAAAATCAGTGAAATATAAAAAATAATATGTTTCATATTTTAGTTTTCTCTAGTCTTTGATACTGAGTTGTTACAACAAATAACTCATAACCACCTTTTTGCATACGACCCCAAAAGAAATATCTAGCAGCAACCCCATTCGTAATTTTTCCTTCACCATAAATATATAAATCAACTTGAGTGCCAGGATCAACTTCAAAATCAATTTCACATGTTTCCTTTTCTGTTGAGGATACTTGATAATCTGCTGATAGTTTTAAACTACCTTCTAAATTATTCTTAAATACAGCTTTTGTTGATGTGGTTTTAATAGAAATCGTACCTGTTGCAGATAAAGAGAGTTTAGATGTTGTCTCTTGTTCTAATTTATAATGGTATTTAATTGCAGTATAACCATCATTATAATAAGAGAATTTTGTATCAGTAATATATGTAGCTTCAATGTTCTGATTGACCGTATATGTTCTCCATCCAGAAAACTTACGTTTATTTACCTCTTTATAGTAAGTATTATAATCAGCATCAGAAAAGTCTTCTAGAAGTTTACCCGTGTTAATGGTTATATCTTCAAAAGCTTTATAATTCGAATCTGCTTTGACATTTGGTGTCCATAAATAAATCATCATAGATAATAAAATAAAAGTTACAATTTTTTTCATGTTCTTAACCTCCAATAAATCATAGAGGTATATCCTAAAATTTACTTTTAAAAAAACACCTAAAATCCATAACGATTTTAAGTGTTTATCTTTTATTTTTTCATAAATGCTTCAATTTCAGATACTTCTTTAATAATGTCAGCACTTAAATTGATACATCCATCTTTGGTCACTACAACATCATCTTCAATTCTAATACCGATGCCTTCTTCAGCAATATATAAACCTGGTTCAACAGTGATCACTGCACCAACTGGAATGGGTTCACTATATTTACCAACATCGTGAATATCAAGTCCTAGATAATGTCCCAAACTATGATAATAGTACTTAGTGATTTCATGATCTTCTTTGATAAGTCCTAATGATTTTGCACCTTCAATTAAAATGTTTTTACCAAACTCATTAAACTCTTGAAGTGTCACGCCAGCTTTTAACCATTTAATGGTTTCTTTATTTGCTTTTAAGACGACTTCATAAATATCTTTTTGACGTTTAGTAAATACACCATTTGATGGAATAGTTCTTGTGATATCAGCACTGTAGTGATCAAGATCAGCACCTAAATCAAATAAGACGAGTTCACCATCACTAATTTTAGAATCGTTATCACGATAGTGAAGAACAGTTGCATTCTTACCGCTCGCTGCAATGGTTCCAAAAGCTGGAATGGCACGTTGTTTGTTTAATACATAATTAAACTCAGCTTCCATTTCAAATTCAGCTTCACCAGGTTTCATCGTTTGCATTAAACGTGTAATACCATCTTTAGTAATCGCAATTGATTTTTTGATTGCTTCGATTTCTTCTTCATCTTTAACAGTTCTAAGTTTAGCAACAAATGCTTGATTTGGTTTGATTTGAATGTATGGGAATAAATTGATTAAATGTTTTGCATAAGATTGAGCTTTTGAATCAGGAAGTAATTCATTTAATCTATCTAAATCTAAATATGCTGTTTTTACTTCTCCAAAAATCGCTCTTCTAGAAGTTGATAATAACTGTGCAATAAATGTATCTAGACCTTGAATATCTTTAACATTTGCAATTGGTACCAAAGCTTTGTCTGATGCTTCAGAAAAAGAATAACCAGCACCATCCCATAATGCTTTAATTTGATCAATAGGTTCCATGAAAATAAATGATTCGGTACGTTCTATACCTTTAACCATGACTAAACATACATTTTCTTGATCAATTCCTGTCAAATAAAAGAAATTTCTATTGACTGAAAATGGATAGTGATCATCTTGTGAGCGTTGAGGTGCAACGCCAGAAAAGAAAAGTGAGATAGATCCTTGATCCACATATTTTAAATAATTTTCTCTACGAATGTTATACATATGTATGCTCCTTATATCGTTTCAATTTGAGCTAACAGTGTTTGTTCAACTAATGAAACATACGCTTTAGCATCGCTAAGTGATTGTGATTTAACACCAAAGTAAATTTTTATTTTTGGCTCAGTGCCACTGGGTCTAAATACAATCCAAGTATTATCACTATAATGGTATTTTAACACATTTGATTTAGGAAGTGATAAGGGTGATTGAACATCGTTTTCGACATGGATACCTAATAATACATCATCATAAGATAAAAGTGATTTATGAGGCAATTGTGGCGGATTGTTGCGATAAAACGACATAATACGTTTGATTTTATCTGCACCTTCAATGCCTGCAAACTTCATTGGATTAGTATATTCATAATAAACACCATATTTCGAATGAATGATATCTAAATAATCAATCATTGTTAATCCTTGGAGTTTGACATGATTTGCAATTTCTGCTAGTAAATATACTGCTTGAACAGCATCTTTATCTCTAACAAAATCAGAAATTAATGATCCATAAGATTCTTCACAACCAAATAGATATGGGTTTTTACCTTCATATATATCTGCTTGTTCACCTATAAATTTAAATCCTGTCAATGTCGTAATGACTTTAACATCAAAAGATTCAGCAATGACTTTAATTAAATCTGTGGTTACATTGGTTGTATAGACATGTCCATGTTCTGGTAAAATGCCTAATTTTTGTTTTTCAGATAACAAATAGAAAAGTTCAGCTGATGCTGTTTGATTACCTGTCATCAGTTCATATTTACCTTTATGTTTAACTGCAATACCTAATCTATCAGCATCAGGATCTGTAAGCATCACAATATCAGCATCAATTTCTTTAGCATATGAAATTGCGCCTTCATAAGCAAGTGCTTCTTCTGGATTTGAAGATTTGGTATTTGAGAATTTTGGATCTACAATCATCTGTGGTTCATATGGATAGATATCAAATCCTTTTTCTTTTAAGAATTTAGGAATGACTGTTCCACCTGTACCATGTAATGGAGAATAAACAATTTTAACTTGTTTTTCTTCATCATAAATTTTAATATGTTCAACTTCCTTTAAATAAATAGCATCAAAAGTATCATCAATATATGTAATACCTTGATCAAGCGTTTCAATCATAAATGGATTTTCAATTTGATTGATCTCATCAATCACTTGATTTGCAGTTTCTAAGTTAAGTTGAGCACCTGTCTTATCGTATACTTTATAGCCATTGTATTCTTTTGGATTATGTGAAGCAGTAATCATAATACCTGCATCACATGAAAAGTATCTAACAGCAAAACTTAACATTGGTGTTGGTCTAAGTGATTCAAAAACAAACGATTTAATGCCTTGTTTTGCTAAAACCATTGCAGCATGTTTCGCAAAGTTTTTAGAATCTTTTCTATTATCATAAGAAATAGCAACACCTCTTGTTAGGTTGTTTTTATTTAAGTAGTTAGCAAGTCCTAAAGTTGCTTTTGAAATGGTATAGATATTTACGCGATTGGTACCAACACCCATCACACCTCTTAGTCCACCTGTACCAAAAGTAAGATCTTGATAAAAAGCATCTTCAATTTGTGCTTCTGTTAATGTATTTAATTCTTCTTTTAATTCTGGAATAAGATTTTGTGCTTTCCAGAAGTTATAATTATCTTTATAATTCATATTATCACCTGCATCTATTATAACAAAAAATGGTTATTATTTCTGAAAATGTCATGAAAATTACATAATGTTACAAAAAAACCTATGTATTTAACATAGGTTATCGTTATTATGATTTATTCTTAATATAAATTTGATATAAACCTTTTAGCACAAGATCAGGATCTCGTTCTAAAGGATGTTTACATAAAGGTGCAATCGTTTGGGATAAACCACCTGTTAAGATCACATTAAACTCTTCTTTGGTTTCATCATGAATACGTTCAATTAAACCATCAACTTGAGATGCAACACCATATGTGACGCCTGATTGCATGCATTGTACTGTATTTGTTCCAAGTACTTTTTTAGGTACTTCGATATCGATATCAGGAAGTAATGCAGTATTTCCAACAAGTGCTTTTATAGATATGTTTACACCTGGTGTGATTATAACGCCTTTAATGGTTTTATCTTTAACATAAATGTATTTGATTGCTGTCCCTAAATCAACCACTAATGTTGGTTTCTCATGTTCTAAAACACCAGCAGCATCACAAATGAGATCAGCACCTACTTCTCGTGGATGATCAGTTTTAATATTAATACCGGTTTTTACACCAGGACCAACAACTAAAGGTGTAATCGATAAATGATGTTCACAAATTTCAATTAAAGTTTCAGTAAGTCTTGGTACAACTGATGAAATAGCCACTTGCTTAATCGTTTTAAAATCAATTAAACTTTTCATTTGAATATAGTATTCATCTGCTGTTTTTGTCACTATCGTATTTAATCTATAAGTATCAATAATTTTAAACCCATCAGAAACACCAATCGAGACATTTGTGTTACCAACATCAAATAATAAGATCATAAGATCACTTCCCTTTAAATTCTTTTTTGTACGTTTTTAAGTGCAATAATAATTGGTGTACCAATCACTGCTGCAAAAAGTGTTTCAACAACACCATTGGTTGCTGCAATCGTAATCAAGATGCCTATTTCACTATCTGCAAATGTAGGAAACGCAACAAATAATTCATGTAATACATCTGATTCAAATAATAATACAGCAAGTAAAACAACAATCGTATGTAAAAAGCTACTTAAAATGAGTGCAGATGGAATCATCACATCTTCTTTACGCTTATTGATAAACGCATAATAAAGTGTGATAAACCCAGAAATCACTAGTAGTGCAATTAAAGTAACTACTTTGTCATTCCAACCTGTAAACGTAATGATTTGTTGTGAACTGTAATAAAATAAAACCACTGTAAACACGATAATGATACTAAAAATTAAGATATCGTTTTGTTTAACAGTCGATTTAATTTTCTTTAATCCTTGATAGACTAAGTAAGATAAGACGACAGTAAGTAATCTTGGTAATACTGAGACAAGTGGATTAATAAATGCTTTATTCAAGCTAAGTGTACCTTCATAAGGTAGTGCTTGAATTAAAGACCCAACACCAAAGAATAAACCTAAGATAAGGCTATATTGCAATGGCAACAAAAAAACACCAATAAATACAGGGATTGGTATAAGGGTCACTGCAGTTGTTCCAACGGTAATATAACCAAGTTGAGGAACAAAAGTCATGACAATCACAATCGCAGCAAGCACTGATGTCAAGATTAAATCTTTTAGATTATTTTTTTTCATTTTTCTTCTCCTTTTTAAGCCCTTGCGGGTCTCATAAGTCACCTATATTATACAATAATATAACTTATTTGCAATAAAAAAAGACCCTGAGGTCTTATTTTACACAAAAGCCCCAAGGACTATTGTCTGGATCTGTATAGACACGATTACCACGGTTAAGTTTTGTAATCTTTTCTATTTCTTCATCAGTTAATGTAATAAATTGTGCTTCAAAGTTCTCTTTGATGCGTTCTTTTGTTTGTGATTTTGGAATCATGATGATATTTCTTTGTAAACCCCATGCAATAACAATTTGTGCAATCGTTTTTTGATGTGCATCAGCGATTTCTTGTAAAACATCTTTATATGGATCTTTGAAGATACCACCTTTCATGAATGGACCATAAGATTCAATTTGAATACCTTTAGAGTCTAAATATTCTTGAAGTGGTACTTGTGTTAATCCAGGATGAAGTTCTACTTGATTGACTGCTGGAACAACTTTAGCAATTTTTAATAAATCTTCAACCATATGTTTTTGGAAATTAGAAATACCAATAGCTCTAATTTTGCCTTCTTGATAAAGTTTTTCAAAATACTTCCAAGTGGATTGGTTAACCATTGTTGATGGGTTTGGCCAATGGATTAAATATAAATCAACATAGTCTGTTTGTAATGCTTCAAGTGATGCTTCAAATTGTTTTTGCATATATTCAATTTGACCCATACGCATTTGTTTTGTTGTAATGAACAAATCTTTTCGATCGATTTTTGAGTCTTTAATCGCTTGTCCAATACTACCTTCGTTTCTATACATTTGAGCAGTATCAATGTGTCTATAACCTATTTCTAAGGCATATTTAACTGTATCATATGCAACTTGGCCATCCTCAACTAAGAAAGTACCAATCCCCAACTGTGGCATTTCAACGCCATTGTTCAATGTGATCAATTTCATGTTTTTACGCTCCTTTTAGTTCTTTTATTTTATCTTTATTTAAATCTTCTAATATTGCAAATAACATAGCTCTTGCAGCATCTAAATCATTTGTATCCATCATTGCTGCAGTAGAGTGAATATATCTAGCAGGAAGACCAATCGTTGTCGCTAAGACGCCATCAAGTGAATCAAGTGCTTTAGCTGCATCAGTTCCACCTTTTGAAACAAAATATTGATATTTAATTTTTTGTTCTTGTGCAAGTCTTGTGATGTAATTGAGTAATCCTTGATGCATGGTGTTTCTAGGATCATAAATTCTTACTAAAAATCCATCTCCAAGTTGACCCATTGCATCGCCATCTGTCATATCAGAGACAGGTGATGCATCTAATGCAAGAAAGACATCTGGTTTAAATAAATTTGTTGCAGTTTCTGCACCTCTTAATCCAACTTCTTCTTGGACAGTTGCACCGATGACTAAGTCAAAAGGTAAATCCTTTTGATCAAAATATGCAATAGCTTCAAGACTTAATCCACATCCATATCTGTTATCAATGGCTTTTGAAATGATGCGATCTGGATTTTTAGTAAAAGCAAGCGGATTATCAAATAATACCATGTCACCAAGTGAGACACCAAAATCGATAGCTTCTTGTTTTGATCTTGCACCAATGTCTAAAATAAGATCAGAAATACCGACTGCTTGTGCTTTTTTAAGATGCGGTGGAAGTGCTCCAATCACACCTTTGATGATACCATCTTTAGT
This sequence comes from Acholeplasmataceae bacterium, assembly GCA_050251655.1. Taxonomy (GTDB): domain Bacteria; phylum Bacillota_I; class Bacilli_A; order Acholeplasmatales; family Acholeplasmataceae; genus WOFB19. The sequence continues at coordinate 128,110 of JBFWMH010000002.1, read as the reverse complement.
GTGTACATTTAAGACTTGTGAAATAAATACCTCACCATTAAGTCCACCGATGTTTTGAAGTTTAAGCATACCATATGAAGTGATACCTGTAACGATAAGTCCAACTTCATCCATATGTCCTGCAACCATAACAACAGGTGTATCTTTAAGTTTTGATTTTTTATATGCAAAAATTGAACCAAGTTTGTCTCGTTTAATCTCAAATGATGGATATTGTTTCATCCAAGATTCGATATATATAGCGACTTCTTTTTCAAAACTTGAGGTTGCTTGTATATTAAATAAATCGATGTAAACTTGATTAAGCATGTTTTTTTCTTCCTTTTAATTGATTAATTTTACTGATGTCTCTTTTTTTCTCTTCATATTCAGTCATATAGTTGCTTATAGGTAGATCATAAGTGATTTCGAAAATATCGAATGCTTGTTCTACTGTTTCAATGCTATCTAAGAAAAATGGAAGTACATCTGTTCTAAATTGAAATAAGCCATCATCTTTTAATATAACATCATATTTTTCTAGAAATGATGGTGCAGTTAAACGTCTTTTATGATGTTTAGCTTTTGGCCATGGATCAGAAAAACTTAAATAAATATGATCAATGGTATTGGGTTCAAAATAATCAAGTAGATGATTTGCATCACCTAAAATGATCAGTAAATTATTTAATTGAAGTGCTTCTTTCTTTTCAACAATTCTATAAATAACAGACATATTAAGTTCAAAGGCAATGAAAAATTCATCCTGATGGTCTCTAGCCAGTGAAGTAATAAACTGACCTTTTCCACTACCAACTTCAAGATGAATCTTTTGATTGATGGGTAAATCAACTTTTTGAATGTCTACAATGACACCTTTAGATTGCAAAAGTTCTTCTGTTACAAATTTTAGTTTTTTCTGTCTCATAAGCTGCTTAAAATGACAATAAAGTGATAGAAAAAATCTACCACCTTAAGCAAGTCTTCCTAAACCTTCTGCAATAATAAAGTCACTTAATGAAGTGATGGCTTTTTCTGCATCATCACCTTCAGCTGTAATTATGATTTCTTCGCCTTTATAAATCCCTAAAGACATTAAACCCATAATTGATTTTAGATTAACTTTTTTACCCATAGCTTGTAATTCAATTTCAGAATCAAAGCTCATCGCTAAATTTACTAATCTAGTCGCTGGTCTAGCATGAATACCATAATCTGAAGTAATTAAAAAAGTTTTTTTCATATTTAAGCTCCTTTACTCGTTAGAAATTGATAAATTTCTTTTGCGTGTTCTTTAAATAGAATGGTCATTTTTTTACCAGAAAGAAATGCTGGTATGTTTTGATTTGTAAAAAAAGATGCATTAACTAATTTTGTATCAACTAAGTTCAATTGAACTCTTTGTTGTTCTAGATGAACAAATTCTATATTACTAAACGTTCCAAGTGCTTCTAATAACTCATTAAGAAACGTTTCTGATACACTAGATTTTACTTTTTTTTGACTAAATAATTTTATGCTTGTAACGATTAATGCTGATAATACTAGAAATAGTGTTAAATAAAGCCATAAATCGTTTGATATATTAATATTTATTAATAACATTTTCTCACCTTAATTAAATTATACATATTTTTGTATGCGATTTCAATTATTTGATGAACATCGAGTCACCAAAAGAGAAAAATCGATAAGATTTTAAAACTGCTTCCTGATATGCTTTTTGCATAAGTTCTTGTGAAGAAAAAGCACTCACAAGCATCAGTAGTGTTGATTTAGGCAAATGGAAGTTAGTAATAAGTGCATCACATGCCTTAAATTGATAACCAGGATAAATGAATATTTGTGTATCAAATGTACCTGGTGTAAATCCATTTTGATAATTTGATTCTAATGTTCTTACTGAAGTTGTTCCAACACAAATGATACGCTTATGTGCATCTTTTGCATGATTTAATCTCATTGCACTTTCATTTGTGATAGTATAAGTTTCTTTATGCATATGATGATCTAGTATATTTTCTACTTGTACAGGTCTAAATGTACCTAATCCAACATTTAGAGTAATTGGAATGATTTCTACACCTTTAGCTTTGATTTTTTCAAGAAGATCAAGTGTAAAATGGAGTCCTGCAGTTGGTGCTGCTGCACTTCCTGGATCTTTAGCATAAACTGTTTGGTAACGTTGTTGATCATCTAACTTTTCATGAATATAAGGTGGAAGTGGCATGGTTCCTAATTGTTCAAGAACTTCTATGAAAATACCTTGATAATCAAATTGGTAAGTTCTAATACCTTCTTCTTTAACACCAACACAAGTTGCTGTTAATAAGTCACCAAACTTAACTTTAGTACCTATTTTAACTCTTTTAGCAGGCTTTGTTAGTGCATCCCATGTATCTTTACTTACAGTTTCTAATAATAAAACTTCAATGACTGCATCAGTTTCTTCTTTAATGCCCATAAGTCTTGCAGGAATAACTTTTGTGTTATTTAATACTAAGACATCATTTTCTGATAATTCATCTAAAATATCATAGAAATGATGATCTGTAATGTTTTGTGTTTCTCTATTGATGATCATTAATCTTGAATGATCTCTTTGATCTTCAGGATGTTGAGCAATCAAGTGTTCTGGTAAATCAAAATCGAAATCTTTAACTTTCATTATCAAATAATCCTTTATAATATTTAATGCCTAATGCTTCAAATGTTTTTTGAGTAGCAACTCTACCTCTTGGTGTACGTTTAATATAACCTTCCATAAGTAAATAAGGTTCATAAACATCCTCAACAGTCGTTATTTCTTCTCCAATTGAAGCTGAAATGGTTTCGATACCTACAGGACCACCATTAAATTTTTCTACGATAGCACTTAAGTATCTATAATCTGTATGGTCTAATCCATTTTGATCAATGCCTAGTTTTGCTAGCGCATGATTTGTAATATTATCTGTGATGGTACCATCACCTATAATTTCTGCAAAGTCTCTTACACGTCTAAAAAGTCTATTTGCAATTCTTGGCGTCCCTCTGCTTCGTTTTGCAAGTGATACGACAGCATCTTCATCAATTGGATTTTGATAGACATTGGCTGTTCTAGCAACAATTTGTTTTAATTCTGGTAATTTATAGTATGACAATCTAAAAACAACACCAAAACGATCTCTTAGTGGTGCTGATAAATCACCATATCTTGTGGTTGCACCAATTAAAGTAAATGGTGGCAAATCAATTCTTATTGAGCGTGAAGTTTGATCTTTTCCAATAACAATATCTAAAACATAGTCTTCCATTGCACCATATAAGACTTCTTCAACAAATCTTGGTAATCGATGTATTTCATCGATAAATAAGACATCACCTGGACTTAGTGAACTCAAAACAGCGGCTAAATCACCACTTCTTTCTATCGCTGGTCCACTTGTCACTTTGATTTGTACACCTAACTCATTTGCAACAATTTGTGCAAGTGTTGTTTTACCAAGTCCTGGAGGACCATAAAGTAAAATGTGATCAAGTGCTTCTTCACGTTTAAGTGCAGCTTTGATATACACATCAAGCATTTCTTTAATTTCAGGTTGTCCTACATATTGATCTAAGGTTTGAGGACGTAATGTTTGGTCTTCATCTTCTTTTGTAGACATCGCTGTAACGATACGTTCTTTATCCATAAAACCCCCTATTTAATCAGTAATTGTAATGCTTGTTTAATCATGTCTTCAACAGATTGTTCAGCATTCACTTTTTTCATCACTTTTCTAATTTCAGTTTTATTATATCCAAGCGCAGTTAGTGCTTGAGTCACATCATTTTCTGCTGTAGGAAATAATGAGTCATCTTCAGTAGCAACCAACTTACCTTTTAAGTCAAGTATAATTTGTTGTGCACTTTTTGTTCCAATGCCTGGAAATTTAGTCAAAAATTTAACATCAGCATTTTCAATAGCAACAATGGTTTCATCAACTTGATTAGCTGCAAGAATAGATAATGCACTCTTAGGGCCAATGCCTGAAACACTGATTAATTTAATAAATAAGTCTAATCCTTCTTCTGAATTAAATCCATATAATAAAATAGCATCATCTCGAACATAGTGATGAGTATATACTAAGACGTCTTCATCAAGATGATAATGATATGGATAAGGTGATAAAATTTGGTAGCCAACATCATTATTTTCAACAACGATGTGTGTTGGTTTAATCGCTTTAATCTTGCCTTTTATATAAGAATACATTGATTTTTCACCACTTTCAGAAATCTAAAATTATTATATCATTTTTTTAGTCTTTTTTCTATCATAACATTTGATTATGATATAATGAATTTAGGACGAGGTTATAGATGAATAAAGACAAGTTGAAATACTTTCAAAACGAATTTAAGTTGAGAGTAAATGACGAAAAACTTTATCAAGGTGTTTACAAAGTTTTTTCTCAAGAATTAAAACTATTTGAACCTTTCTTTGTAAAACAAAGTGATTTGGAGAAAAACCATCAATCGCTTTTTTTAGAACGTCTTGATCGCATTCATGAAGACCATCAAATATTATATGATAAATATCTAAAAGCAAATAACGTGATAGTTAGTAAAAATACGGAAGAAATTGAATCTCAACATCAATTATTATTGCTTAAACAAGATGAGATTAAAATTAAATTTGATGCTGAACAAGAACAGATTATTAATGACCGATTATCTCTTAAAAAGAACGTAGAAGCACAAATTAATGATGCAAAATTACGCATGCAAAGAGAAATATTCGATTTTGAAAAACGTTATAAGACATATCGTGATGAAAATTTGAATATGGTCGATGATATTGAAAAAGAATATAAAGATACTGAAGAAAAATTAAAAGCTAATTTTAAGAAACAAAAAGAACATTTAATCGATCAAAAACAAGAAATTGATGTTGTTAAGACTGATTCTACTAAGTTAAAACTTGATGAGCAAGATGAACTTACTAAACTCAATAATGATTACTATATCAGTATTAAGCAAACATTTAATGATACCAATGTCGCGATTAATCAAAAGATTAGCGCTTTAAATAAGTCATATCAAAGTTCGATTACAAAGTTGGATAAAGAACTTGATAAAATTAATCAACCCATTCTAGATAATATAAAAGAATTAAAAGAGACGTATGAAAAGCGTGTTGATGAACTTAAAAATGAATTTGCATTAAAACTTGAGTCATTTGACCAGGCTTTTGAGCAAGTAACCATTGATTATAAAGCTAAAAGAGAAAAGTTTATTCATGAATCTGGTGAAGCCATCAGTATTTTTAACTCTAAATTAACCAATAGTAGAGAAACCATTGATGCTGAAAAACTTACGATTACACGTACATATCGTGATTTAATGAAAGATATGGATGAAACCGAATCTAAAAAAGTTTTTTCAGAAATGAAAAGAAAGATTCGAACACTTGAACATGAATTAAACAATAATATCTTACAAACAAGAAAAGATATTAATAAAATGAAACGTGATCATCAAACACGTTTAACCGAAGAAGAAAATAAATTCATCTATGATAGATATGAATGGAGACTTAATAAACTTCTTCTTTCTAATCAATATCATCATAATATGAAAAAATTGGATTTAAATTTTCAATATAATTTAGAGTTTGCAAGACAAAAACACCAATTGAATAATGACCATAATATGGTTAAAAAAGAAATCATGAGTCATACATTGAATCAAGATGCTACACCACTTGAAACTCAAATGATGATTCAAAACCTCATTCAAGAACGTGAACTCAATTTACTCAATAATGATCAAGAAATTGCACTTAATGAGCTAAAGATTGAATTATTCAATATTGAGCATACCTATGATATTGCAGCTCAAGAACTCAATTATTTAGAACAAAAGAATCAACTTGACTTAGATTCAGAACTTTTAGTTCTCAATTCAAATGTTCAGTTAGAACTTGAAAAATCGAAAATTAAACGTGAAGAAAATCAAAAAGATTATCAACTTAGAAAGACATTATCTGAAACTTCATTTAATAAGCAAAAATATATGCTTGATACTGAATATGAACTTAAAAATGCAGAGTGGTTATATGCTGAAGACGTCTTAGATATTGAAACACAAGATAAACACTTTTATGCCAAACGCAAAGAAACACTTGTGTATCAAAAACGCTCATATTTCATGAGAGATGCTGATCTAAAGACAAAATCTCGTATTCAACAAAATGAAGCGATTAAAGAGATAAGAGTCTATGAGAATGATACATTAAATGAATCACACACGATTGAGTCACTTACCAATATGTTTGTATTTGCTCATGAGCGCTTACTTGCATTTAAAAAACTTATCAATGATATTTATCATTTACCAGCACATCCTGAAGTATTTAAGAAACTTCTAATGCTCGGCAAGGAATATATATTAGAAATCAATCAAATGCTTAATGAAGCCATTGATCAAAAAGAATTAAAAATCATGACTTATCTAGATAAACAAAAAAATGATATTTTTCATTACAAGCATGCACTAAAACATGAAACATACCAATATTTCTATCAAAATAATATTGATCAATTTGACATTGATATTAATCGTTTTGAAGATGAAATTCTTGATTTAGGTAATTTCATTTTAGCTGAACAAGCAAGTATTGAAAAACATCAAAACTTTATTAATCAATTAAATAAGATTGTCACACAATCAAAATCCGGCGTTTTAAATCATGATCCTTATGAGATTAAAGAAAATATCAAACTGATTAAACGTCATGAAAAAGCGATTAAAACAATTAAATATAAGATGCGAATTTATGAAAAAGAAATCAGTAAGAACCATCATTCAATTAATTTCTTATCCTATAAACGACAACATATGACTAGACGTATGCGTTTAGAGGATTTTCAATATAAAAAACGTCTTAAACACGGGGCTAAAGTCTACGATCGTTATGAAAAATCTTATCATAAGATGTATCAAAAGATGAAAAACGATTTATCTGTCTTTGTCCAAGGTGCAAATTTATTAGAACACTTCATTAATCAAAAAGCTTACATTACTGAACAACAAATGAAGGATCAAATGTATGTGTTTAATAAGAAAATTAGAGCATTTTCAGCCAACATCTTATTTATTCAAGAAAAACAGATAGCTTTAATTAAAGATTATTACTTAATGCATAGAGATAAAGAGGCCATCATCATCCAAGATATTAAAACGCATGAAAACCGCGCTTCTAAATTACTTAGTCAAAGTGCTGAACTCTTTAGTCAATCTGTTAAGATGATGCTTAAAGAACAAGAAAAGTTAACGACTTCTTCTCTAAAACTTGCAAAACATAATTTTATTCAATCAACTAAACAAACTTTAAATCAAATAAGTAAAGAATCGCTTAACTTTAAATCAATGATTCACGATCAAGAAGAACAAATTCATAAACTCACAAAACAAGTTGATCAACAGCTCAATACAATTAATCAAAATCAACATGAGATTGCATTACAATATTTAAATGATACTGAAGAAAAACGTCATCACTTAAATGAACTACATCAAAAGAAATTAAAAAATCTTTCACTCATGTATCAAAAGAAAATTGATGATTTCATTCATTCTAATGAACAACTTGATAAGAAAAATCAACTTCTTTTATCTAAATTCAAGGAAAAAGAAAAACAAACACTGATCTTACACCATCAAAAACTCACACATATTAGTGAAAAAATTTCAGCTTCACACAAGAAAATGAAACATATGGAACAAACATATCAAAAAGATCAAAGAACTTATCTTAGAGAACGTGATTATCATTTTAGAGAATTAAATTATGCATTAAAAAAACAAAACAAAATCACATCTTCTAAAGAACAAGTTTCACTGAAGAAAGATTTAACTGAAGAACGGTTGAGTTATCGATTCAAATTAAAGAAGTTAAAACTAGATTAATTAAAAAGACAATCCGAAGATTGTCTTTTTTTTACTCAATAAATTCAAATTCGTATTTTAATATACGTCCAGTATCGTGATTTTTACAACCTTTTTCTCTTAAGGCATCATCAACACCTAAAGTTCTTAACTGTCTCGAGAAACGCTTGATACCATCATCTTTGGTGAAATCTGTTCTCGCAAATAAAAGTTCAATTTTATTGCCAGTAATCTCATAGATACCATCAACTATATTAATTTCAAATGGTATTTCTTCTTTTTCTTCTCTAAATTGATATAGAACTTCATCATTAATATCTTCTTCGATGATTTTTGGGGCTTGTTTTAATGCATCTAAAGTCAGATATAATAGTGGTTCTATATTTTTATTAGTGATTGCTGAAACACTGATGATTTTAGCATCAATTTTTGATTTTAGAGCCTCAAATTTTTCCTCCGCATCAGGCATATCTGATTTATTGCAGACAACAATTTGTGGACGCTCTAATAATTTTTCATCATACATTTCTAATTCATGATTAATTTTTAGGTAACTATCATATGGATCATCACTTGATAAATCGACTACATGTAAAAATACTCTACATCTTTCGATATGTTTTAAGAAACGGATACCTAATCCATGACCTTGATGCGCATCTTCAATCAAACCTGGAAGGTCTGCCAAAACAAAAGATTCATCACCTACATAGACCATACCTAAATTAGGCTGTAGTGTTGTAAATGGATATGCTGCTATTTTAGGTCTTGAATTTGAGACAACTGATAAGAGTGTAGATTTTCCAACAGATGGGTAACCAATCATTCCGACATCAGCAAGTACTTTTAATTCAACATGAATTTTAAAGTATTCGCCTGGATCTCCATTTTCAGCAAAAGCAGGTGCAGGATTTTTGTTTGTGGCAAATGCCATATTTCCTCTTCCACCTTTACCACCATGGGCAACGATGAGTTCTTCACCTTGTTTTGTGACTTCACCAAATTTAATGGTTTTATCCATATTATAAACGATGGTTCCTAAAGGTACTTTCACATAGACATGTTCTGCATTTGCACCATGTTGACCTTTACTACGACCATTTTCACCACTTTTAGCTTTGATATGTCTTCGATATTGGAGATTAATGAGTGTTGATTCGCCTTCTTCACCTACGAACACGACGTTACCACCTTTACCACCATTACCTCCCCAAGGACCACCAAACTCTACATATTTTTCTCTACGATAAGATGCCATACCATTGCCACCTTTACCACCGTAGACTTCAACACTTACTTCATCTATGAACATCTTACCACCTTACTTTCATAAAAAAAGGATAACATAGGTTATCCTTCGTAAACTGAAACTTGTTTTCTGTTTCTACCGAGTCTTTCATATTTCACAGTACCAGCCACTTTAGCAAATAATGTATCGTCACCACCGCGACCAACATTGTTACCTGGATGAACTTTAGTACCTCTTTGACGGTAAATAATCGCGCCTGCTTTTGCGAATTGACCATCTGAAAGTTTTAAGCCAAGGCGTTTAGATTCAGAATCACGACCGTTACGAGTGGAACCTACACCTTTTTTAGATGCGAATAACTGTAATTGTAACTTTAACATGTTATCCCTCCTTCTTGATTTTTATATATTTAGGATATTGATTACTTAAATCAGTAAGGCCATAAGCTAGATTATCAATCATCTTATCTAATAGATCTTGATGTTTGTTAACTACCATGAAAAAATAGCCTTCTTCAATTTCGTACTTGATATGATCAAGCACTTCTAGTTTTTCAAGAGCATTGATTGTCATAATGATCTGAGTTGATACAGATGCACAAACAATGTCTTTGCCTGATTGATCATATGATGCATGTCCTGAAACTTCCATTTGGATAATTTCGTTTTGCTCATATTTCATCGTAACTTTAATCATAATTAAAATACGATTGATTCAATAACAAGCTTTGTATATGGTTGACGGTGACCTTGCTTTTTGTGATAGTCTTTTCTTCTCTTAAACTTATAAACGATAATTTTCTTATCTTTACCTTGTTTAAGGACTTTAGCGACGACTTTAGCACCAGCAACGACAGGTGTACCGATTTGTGGTTTATCGCCACCAACCGCTAATACTTCTGTAAATTCAAAAGTGTCTCCAGCTTCTACGTCTAATTTTTCAACGAAGATTTCTTGACCTTCAACAACTTTAAATTGTTTACCACCAGTTTTAATAATTGCATACATGTGTGTGTTACCTCCTTATTAGTTTTGAAGACTCACTATTGAGGTAGTCTTAAGACATTTCGACCTCTTCTATGTGGTACAACATAGATATTTTAACGTAGTTAAGGGGAAAAGTCAACAAAAATATTTATTTAATCGTAATTTTTAGGTTCTACTAAATTCGTGATGTTTTCTACTTTTTTCTCTTGTTTCGACCCTATTTCTAAATCAGGATGTAAACTGAATAAATCTTTTTTATATTTTTGATCTAATTTTAATAGATAAATATCATGATGGATATGTTCACTGATGATAGATACCATTAATTGATTTTTAGTGAGTGTTGCTGACCAATGGCCTGATAAAGGGTTTTTATTAGCGACTAACACTTCCTTATGATCAATGACGATCATGAGTCTTGTTGATTCAAATGGATCAAAATTACGCGTATATAAATGCATATTTAGGTAGTTTACAGATTGCATTTGAAATGAGAATGCAAACACATCAATACCTTTATTTTCTTGGAATTTAAACGCATCATCAAATAATGACATATCAAGATCTGTGTTCAAATAAATCTCACTTTGTGCACTATAAATGAGTGTTCTTGCTTTACCAATAATTTCATCAAAACCATGGATATTTAAGTAAGGTTCTTGGTCCACTTCTACAGGTATTTTATGGATAGCTTCTTTAATATCTTTGATATTTTTATCATAGGTCATATTGAGATTAGAAAATAGTGTTTCTGGATCTTCTGCGTAATAGAGTTCTTTTTCACCTTGTTCTAAAAGTAAATAACCTTTTTCAGTCATATGACTCATCACTGGGTAAATAGATGATCTTGATAAATGTAGATTTTTTGCAACTTGAAATACGGTAACCCCAGGTGTTTTTAAACATTGAACATAAATTTTAGCTTCCTGTTCACTAAAATTTATCGATGTAAGTAATTTAGTAATATGTTCCATACGACCCTCCGTTGTATGATTTATACAACGTTATTATAACATAAAAAAAAGATGTGAAGCCACATCTTTTAATTGATTAACGTAATGCTTTATCGTATGGAATACCTTCTGCTTTTGGTGCTCTTGATTTCTTAGATGTGAAAATAAGAACAACTAAAGTAGCAAAGTATGGAAGTATACGATAGAATACTTGATCGATATTTAAGTTATATAAGAATGGAATTAATGGAATTGAATAAGCAAGTGCTCTTAAGAATGCAAATAAAATGGCTGCAAAGAATATTCTAATGGGTTTCCATTGACCAAAAATCATAACTGCAAGTGCTAAGAACCCAAATCCAGCTACACCACTGTGTCCATTGACATTAGTATCAGTAATACCTACTGAGTAGAAAAATCCACCCATACCAGCAAGTAAACCAGAGATCATAACGCCAAAGTATCTCATCTTATAAACATTAATACCTACAGAGTCAGCAGCATGTGGATGCTCTCCACAAGCTCTAAGTCTTAATCCAAATCTTGTCTTATATAAAAGTATAGTTAATACCGCTAATAAGATTAATCCAATATAAACAGTTAAATATGTGTTTTTAAATAAGATATCACCAATCACAGGAATTTGACTTAAGCCTGGAACTTCTGTGATATATAAGTTGATAGATGTTGTTACACCATCACTGTTAAAGAACATTTTAGAAAATAACAAGATAATCGCTGGAATAAACATATTGAGTGCCGTACCGACGATGACCTGGTTTGCCTTCATATTGATCGCGGCAAATGCAAGTAATAATGAATAGATAAGACCTGCAATCATTGCTACAATCATCCCAATCAAGAACAATACTTGAGGGTTAACTGAAGTTCCTTGCGTAAAATAGATGAATAGAACTCCGAAATAAGCACCAAATAACATAATACCTTCTAAGGCAATGTTAATGACACCACTTCGTTCACTAAACATACCACCTAATGCGACTAGTAATAAAGGAATTGCAACTGGGAGCATTTTTTGAATTAAATAATATACGGTTTCCATTATGCATTTTCCTCCTTCGCTTGCTCTTTAAGAGCTTTTTGTTCTCTTCGTTGTTTTAAGTATTTAGCGATTGAATGATTCATGAGTAATGCAAACGCTGAGAAATAGATAATAATTGAAACAACAACATCAACGATTTCAGGTTTAAATCCTAATAAAGCAGTTTGAGTACCACCTCTTTGGATATGTGAGATGAATATAGCTGCAAGAATAACACCGATTGGACTTGAATTACCTAATAATGCAACCGCAATCCCGTTAAAACCATTAGCTGCAATTACGCTGACCGGTTCATAAGTCATTGAAGCTCCAGCAATCATCGAAGGTGCTAGAATAGCAAATGCACCACCAAGACCAGCTAATCCGCCTGATATCGCCATTGTAATGACTGTATTACGCTTATAGTTGATACCTGCATATTCACTTGCATGTTTATTTAATCCAGTAGCAATAAGTTCATAACCAAATGTTGTTTTCTTTAAAACAATATATAGGCCAATCGCGATCAATAATGCTAAGACAAATGCGATATTTGCATTTGATCCAGGAATTCCAAGTGATAATGCTTGAACTGATTCTGGTAAATATCTTGTTCTACTTTCAGTTGATGAGAACATCGTACCATTGTTTTTGATAAGGAAATCTACAATATAGACACCAATATAGTTAAGCATAATTGATGTAATAACTTCATTCACATTTAAATGTGCTTTTAATATCCCTGGAATGACACCCCAAATGATACCACCAACAAGTGCAGCAAGTACTGCAACTAACCAGTGAATACCAGCAGGCAACTGCCACATAAATCCAACATATAAAGCGAAGAACATACCCATTGTGTATTGTCCAGATGCTCCAATGTTAAATAAACCCATCTTAAATGCAAATCCAACAGAAAGACCTGTCATAATGATTGGTGTTGCAAAATAAAGCACATCACCAATCTTTGTAAATCCACCAAATAATAATTTACTAAATCCTGCCATTGCATTCGCTGGATTTGCAACTAACATAACGATAAGTCCAAAGATCATACCAATGAAAATCGCCATCAATGTTGCAGTAAATGATGAATTTGATAAATTTTTAAAACTTGCTTTTATTTTTTGAAGAAGGTTATCAAATAAATTATTCATGTTTTGCCTCCTTCATATTTTGTCTTTTAGCACCAGCCATATATAAACCTAACTCTTCTACTGAAATCTTCTTAGGATCAAACTCTCCAACGATTTCACCTTCATACATGACAATAATGCGATCACTTAAACTCATGACTTCATCTAGTTCAAGTGACATTAAAAGAACTGCTTTACCACTATCTCTAGCTTCTACGATTTGTTTATGAATATATTCGATCGCACCAACATCTAAGCCACGCGTTGGTTGAGCGGAGATAAGTAATTTACAATCTTTTTCCAATTCTCTTGCGATAATCGCCTTTTGTTGATTACCACCAGACATTGATCTTGTAATAGAAATCGCACCTTGACCACTTCTAACATCATATTTTTCAATGAGTTTATTTGCATAATCTCTAATTTCTTTATGATTTAAGAATCCATGTTTTTGAAAAGGTTCTTGCCAGTATCTTTGTAAAACCATATTGTATTCAAGTGGATAATCTAAGACTAATCCATATTTATGTCGATCTTCAGGAATATGAGATATTCCAGCATTTGATCGATTTCTAATCTTTTCATTAGTGATATCTTTTCCATCAATATAAATGCTTCCTTGGTGAATCTTTTCTAATCCAGTAATCGCAGCAACCACTTGTGATTGACCATTACCTTCAATACCAGCTAAACATAAGATTTCACCTTTTCTTACTTCAAAAGAAACATTTTCAACTATATTTTTATGTCCAGTGTGTGCTAAGACACTCAAATTTTCAACTTTTAAAATGACTTCTTTTGGTTCTGCCTTCGTTTTATCAACATCAAAGCTGACATCACGGCCAACCATCATTTTTGATAATTCTTCTTTATTTGTGTTTTTAACATCAACAGTTCCAATATATTTACCTTTTCTTAAAACTGTGCAACGATCTGCAACACTTAATATTTCATTTAATTTATGTGAGATAAATAAAATAGATTTTCCTTCTTTTGCAAAACCTTTCATGATTGCCATTAACTCATCAATTTCTTGAGGTGTTAAGACAGCTGTTGGTTCATCAAAAATAAGAATATCGTTATCTCGATATAACATCTTTAAAATTTCAACTCTTTGTTGTTGCCCAACACTAATCTTTTCAATTAATGCATCTGGATCAACTTGTAATCCATATTTTTGTGATAATTCGACAACTTTTTGTTTAGCTTCTTCTTTTTTCAAGAAGCCATGATTGTTTGGTTCAACACCTAAAATAATATTTTCAAGTACACTAAATACTTCAACTAATTTAAAATGTTGATGAACCATACCGATACCAAGTGCATTAGCATCGTTAGGATTATTGATGTGAACAACTTCACCATTCTTTCTTATTTCGCCTTTTTCTGCTTGATAAAGACCAAAAAGAACAGACATAAGTGTTGATTTACCTGCACCGTTCTCGCCTAGGAGTGCATGTATTTCTCCCTTTTTAAGCTGCAAAGTTATATTGTCGTTAGCAATAATGCCTGGGAATTCTTTAGTGATATTCAACATCTCAATGACATAATTTTCCAATATTTTCACCTACGCTTTATTTGTAAAAAATAAGAGGAGAAAGGGTATTAGCCAATCTCCTCTAATAGCCTTCTATAACTTAGAAAGTATTGATGGCAAATAATTAATAATTAATTAGATAACTGTAACAGAAACTCTAACTAATGATAAACCAGCAACTAATTCAGCAGCAGTAGCTTCACCTGAATCAGCAGCAACTGTAATCGTACGTAATGGACTTACTGTACCAGCAACTAATAATTGATAAGCAGTATTGTAAGCAGCTAAATCAAAAGTATCAAATCTGTCAAATGCATCACCATTTGCATCACCAATGACTGTAGTTGGAAGACCAATACCATCATTAGTAGCATTGAAGTAAGTTGTAGTTCCACCAAATGTAGCAAATGAATCTGTGTTATAGATTGCATCTAATACTTGTTGAACTGAAGCAGCTAAACCTTTCATTGCTGAAGTGATAACTGTTTCACTATCATATCTTTGGTCAACGTCAACACCGATAACTTTTTTAGAAGCTTCAGATGCAGCAGACATAACTGATTTACCAACAGATCCACCAGCAGCAAAGATAACTTCTGTTCCACCTTGGAACATTGTAGCTGCAGTAGCTTTATTAGTATCATTTTCTTCGAAGTCGCCAGTGTAATGATATTTAACATTAACATTAACGCTTAATTGAGCAGCAGCATATTCAGCACCTTGTAAGTAACCATAACCGAATGCTTGAACAGCAGGAACTGCCATACCACCCATAAAACCTAATTCTCTCATGCCATCCATAACAGCAGCATAACCAGCTAACCATCCTGATTCTTGTTCAGCATACATAACACTTGCAACATTTGATGCAGTATTGAATGTAGCATAATCAGCAGTATGAGGTGAACCATCTAATAAGATGAATTTCACATCTGGATAAGTAGTTTGTGCAGTGTAGATAGGTACTTCAAATAAGAAACCTGGAGTAACAACAACTTTTGCACCACCTTGTACAGCTAAATCAATAGCAGCTAAATAAGCATCTGAAGTTGCTTCTTCTGGTTTGTAATATTGGTGAGTAATATTATTTTCCTCAGCGAATGCAACAACACCTTCCCAAGCACCTTGGTTAAATGATTTATCGTCGATATTACCTTTATCAGTAATAAGAGCGATTTCATAAGTGTCAGTGCCACATGAAGCTAAAGTAACAACCGCACCAAGAACAACTAAAAACAATAATAAATATTTCTTCATTTTAATTCTTCTCCTCCTATAATTATGGGCTTTGCCCAATTACTTACATTATACATATTTTTTACGTATCTTACAACTAAAATTAGAATATTTTACATTTCTTTAAATTAATTATAATTTACATTCGAATTATCATTCAGTTTTCATTTATTTTCATTAGCTTTTTCATTTTTCTTAAACATATTTGCAAATTTTTTAGGTATGGATATAGCTGCATCTCCAATGACAGCAGGTAACATACCACTTGCTTCTAAGAGTGCATCTCTTCTTAATTTCTCTTTAGTGATTTCTTCTGCATCACTAAATAAGTATTTTCTTGTGACAATACCAATACGGAGTGTAAGCCATGCATTTGATATACCTTGAGTCACACTTGACATTAAAGGTTTAATAAGAGGAAACTCACTAATCGTTTGTAATGTCGATTGTGGAAGAACTTGAGAGATATCCATATCTTCTAATCCTTCTGCAATGAGTGCAGTGGTCATCACGTTAATGGTTAATTTTGCTAGCTTATTAAAATTTGGTCTAAATCCACATAATTGAACGATCTCTTTAATCATTTTTAAATTGACGATGACAACTGTAAAGAAATCAAGTCTACCATTTTGTGAAATAGCGGTTGATACCATCACAGTCTTTGCATGTTTTTGAATGGTTTTATTGATGAGTTTTTTAATTTCATTATTATAGATTTGTTCTAATTGAGTTACAAGTTTTTCTTTATCTTGATATGCTTCGCTTAATCTTGTTTTAGAACCTTCAGATAAATAATCAGATTTGATCAGTCTTTTAGCAACTCTTTTATAGAGTGCATAGTTTTTATCTCTTTTCTCTTCAAGTGTCGTTTCAATTGAAAAAGATGGAGAAAAGATAATGATGTTTAAAGGTCTTATAATAAGGATATAAATAAGTAGAGCTACAAGTACATAAAATGCATATTCCAAATAAGGAACACCAGCAATTTGAATGGTTCTTAAGCGATCTCCCACATCTAATACGCTTGATAATAAGATTAATATAAATAAAACGATAAATCCTATCGCTGTTAAATACCAAAATATTTTCGCATTGTCTTTTTTCTTCATAATTCCACCTCAAATTTATTATAACATTAAGTTGTCTATTTAAGGGATATAAATCTTTTTATTCTCTTTGATGGAATATAGCTCACCATTACCTATAATCAGATGGTCAATAATATCGATACCCATCACTTCTTGTGTTTCAAACAAACGCTTTGTCGTATAGATATCTGCCTTTGATGGTGTTGCATCACCTGTTGGATGATTGTGTACTAAAATCATTGCAGACGAAGCATAAACTAGCGCTTTTTTGTATATATCTCTAGGCGATATAACCATCTGATTAATCGTACCGATATATAGCACCTCTTTTTTTATGACCTCACTTTTAATATTAAGATATAAAACAATGAAATGTTCTTGTTCTAATATACTTAATTCATCACATAAAAGATGATAAACATCAAATGGTGATGTGATTCTTGGTTTTTTATCATATGAGATGTGTGATAGTCTTTTTCCTAATTCAATTGCTGCAATTAAAGTGGTTGCTTTAGCCTGTTTGATCCCTGGAATTAATATTAAGGATTCATAAGTGATTTTCTTTAAATCTGTGATTTTATCCAAATGATAAATCACATGTTTAGATAATTCATTAACACTTAAATGTTTATCACCAGTTCTAAGCAGTATCGCTATGAGTTCATAATTAGATAATGCTTCAACACCTTGGCTGATCAGTCTTTCTCTTGGTCTTTCTTCTTCTGGCATTTCTTTTAACTTATATATATGCATAAAAAAACACCTCCTCTACACATAGTAGAAAAGATGTTTTACGATTACTCTTTAAATGTTTTTTTGACAAATTCTAATGCTTGCATCACAACATCATCCATATCAAGATATCGATACCATCCTAAGCGTCCAGCAAATGTGATGTGCTCATGGCTTTGTGCAAGTTCTAAATATTTCTTATAAAGCATATTATTGTGATCATCATTAATTGGATAATAAGGTTCATCACCTTTTTCCCAAGATTTTGGATATTCATAGGTGATCACAGATGGCTTAATCTTCTTAAACTCAAAATGTTGATGTTCAATGATTCTTGTATATGGAACTTCTCTTTCAGTATAGTTAACGACTGCATTACCTTGAAAGTTATCAGTATCTATTTCTTTAATCTCAAATTTAAGTGATCGATAATTGAGTGCACCATATTGATAGCCAAAGAATTGATCAATAGGACCTGTAAAGATGATATGTTTAGCAATATTTAAATAATAGACTTTATTCTCATAAAAATCTGCATTTAACTTAACTTCTATACCTTCTAAAAGTTTTTCAACAATCTGTGTATATCCACCTTTAGGAATGCCTTGGTACTGATCATTAAAATAATTATTATCATATGTAAATCTTACTGGTAATCTTTTTATAATAAATGCAGGTAAGTCTTCACAACTTCTACCCCATTGTTTTTCAGTATATCCTTTAATCAGTTTTTCATAAATATCTGGACCAACTAAATTGATGGCTTGTTCTTCAAGGTTTTTAGGTTGATCAACTTGATACGCAGCTTTTTGTTTTTCAATTAAAGCTTTTGCTTCATCTGGTGTTTTTGTACCCCACATCTTATAAAATGTATTCATATTAAATGGCAAGTGATACAGTTCATCTTTATATTTTGCAAGAGGTGCATTTGTAAATCTGTTAAATTCTGCAAATTGATTCATATAATCCCATGCTTCTTTAAAGTCAGTATGGAAAATATGAGCACCATAAACATGAACATGAATGCCATGTTCATTTCTTGTATAAATATTGCCTGCAATATGATCTTTCTTCTCAATCACCAAACAGGTTTTTCCTCTTTTGGTTGCTTCATGGGCAAAGATTGATCCAAATAGACCCGCACCTACGATTAAATAATCATATTTATTCATTATCTGATTCCTCCTCTATATTTATATCATACCCTTTAACTTCATCAAGCATATTTTGATAATCAAAGACTTCTTGTTGATATTTTTTTATGGCTTTAATCATATAACTTACAAAATGAAGCGATCCAGTAATTACCATTACTTCATCAATATCAATTCTTGATTTTAAATACTTAAAAGCAGAAATTGGATCTTCATTATATCTCATACCTTCTTGTAAAAAAGGTCTAAGTGATGTAAATCTAACATCATCAAATTCTGTTAAAGTAATATCATTTGTGACTTCTTTTAATGTATTTAACATGCCTGTAATATCTTTATCACCTAATGCACTAAATAAAACAAAGATTTCTTTATCTAGTGTTTTAAGATGTCTTACAAGTTCTTGCATCCCTGATAGATTATGTGCACCATCTAAATAGATGTGCCCTGGCATACTTTGAAATCTTGCAGGTAATCTTAATTCTTTTAAAGTGTTTCTTACAATAAAGTTACCTAAATGTGGTTCAACATATTTTGCAAGTTTTGCAGCTAATATCGTATTCTTAATTTGGAATAAACCTTTCATTCTAACTCTGTAGGATTCACCTTCATAAGTATATTTTAGTGGATCAAGATGATCTGGTTCAGGAATATCAGTAATAAACTGATATGTTGCACCCACTTTATCACAATAATCTTTAAATAATGGATGCATGCTCTTATCAACTGTTGTGATTAAGTGACTTCCCTTTTTTAAGATACCTAATTTATTAAGTGCAATGCTTTCTAATGTATTGCCTAATTGTTTCATATGATCATATCCGATATTTGTAATTGCTGATACATCATAATCTAGGATATTAGTGGCATCTAACAAACCACCAATACCGACTTCCATCACAATCGCTTCAACTTCTTCATCATGAAAATATTTAAGTGCCATTAATGTCAGTAGTTCAAAGAAACTTAAAGTTTCACCAAAAGACTTGCTAAACTTAAGATTAAAATCATAAATGAAATTAATATAATTTAATAACTTTTCATCACTAATGTTTTTCATGTCTATAGACATACGTTCATTAAACTCTAAAATATAAGGTGATTGAAACAATCCTGTCTTATACTGTTTGTTTTTTAACATTGCAGCTGTGTAATTAGCCACAGATCCTTTGCCATTGGTTCCAGCAACATGAATCTTAATGATTTTCGAATAATCTAATTCAAGCATTTCAAATGCTTTTTTCATGCGGCTTAAGTCTCCTTTAGGTTTAAACCTAACTTGACTTTCAATCCACGTGATCCCCACCTCTAATTGATTAAACATAACTTTTTAGTTTCTCCTTTAAAACTTCATATTGATTTAAATAGTCT
Organism: Acholeplasmataceae bacterium; assembly: GCA_050251655.1. Lineage (GTDB taxonomy): Bacteria > Bacillota_I > Bacilli_A > Acholeplasmatales > Acholeplasmataceae > WOFB19. Next base: position 107,727 of record JBFWMH010000002.1, on the reverse strand, counting down.
TGATACTTATCATTTTCTATCTTTATCTTATCTTCTGGTGCTTTGCTCATGAATTTCTCGTTCTTTAAAAGAGATTCACTACGCTTAATTTCTGCTTCTAATGTTTCTTTTTGTTTAAGCAGAGTTTCTAGTTCTTTCTTAGGATCAATTAAATCTGATTTAATGATATGAATGATGAGTTTAGACCCTAATAATAAAATGGTTTCTTCTTCTGTATTAAGCTTTGTATCTATTCTAAGTTCACTTGTATTTAAGAACTTCTCAAAATATGCTTTTTGACTATTAAACAAATCAAGATCACTTTCATTTGTTACAATGATATGAGCCTTAATAGGTTTAGAAGGTGCCACTTGATTTTCAGCTCTTAAATTTCTTACTTTAACAATTGCATCTTGAATTTCTTTAAAATACTCAATCGCATTTGAATCAACGTTTTCTGCTTTTGGCCAATCACTGATCATAATCGATGGTTCATCAGTAATTTCTAAATATAATTTTTCAGTAACAAATGGAATAAATGGATGCATAAGTTTTAAGATTGTACGAAGAACTTTAACTAAAATGGCTTGAGTCGTTTGTTTATGTGACTCTTGATTTAAACTAACTTTAGCAAATTCTAAGTACCAATTTGCAAATTCTTCCCAAATGAAATTATATAACGTTCTTGAGACTTCACCAAATTCATATTTCTCATAATTCATATCTGCTTCAGCAATTACTTCTGATAGTCTTGATAAAATCCATGTATCATGAAGTTCAAGTTGATCATTAACTTCTACATGATAATCATCTATATTCATCGTAATAAATCTTGTGATATTCCATAATTTATTAATAAAATTCCAAGAAGATTCTACTTTTTCTTCTTCATATCTTAAATCGGAACCTGGAGCAGAGTTTGTTGTTAAAAAATATCTAAGTGCATCAACGCCATAATGTTTAATAACATCCATTGGATCCACACCATTACCATATGACTTACTCATCTTTCTTCCATCTGATGCACGAATCAATCCATGGATTAAAACATCTTTAAATGGATCTTGATCAGTAAATTCAATCGCTTGGAAGATCATTCTAGCAACCCAGAAGAAAATAATATCATATCCAGTAACTAATACATCAGTTGGATAATAACGTTTGAAATCTTCTGTGATCTCTGGCCATCCAAGTGTTGAAAATGGCCATAATGCTGATGAAAACCATGTGTCAAGAACATCTTCGTCTTGTTTCCAATCATCACCTGGAGACTCTATTTGTACCTTAACTTCATGATTTTTATACCAAGCAGGAATTCTATGTCCCCACCATAACTGTCTTGAAATACACCAGTCTTGTGTATCTGTCATCCAATTAACAAAAATCTTTTTAAAGCGTTCAGGTACAAATTTAGTTTGTGACTTCGCTAGTGATTGTTCAGATAAAACATCCATCTTAACAAACCATTGTTCAGATAGTCTTGGTTCAACAACAACACCTGTTCTTTCACTATAACCTACATTATTCGTATAATCCTCTAATTTATCTACAAGACCTAATTTATCTAAGTTCTCAATGAGTTTAGCACGACATTCAAATCGTTCTAGACCTTCATATTCAAATGCCATGTCATTCATTGTGCCATCTTCATGCATACAAAGTGGCATATCCAAATGATGTCTAACACCAACTTCAAAGTCATTTTGATCATGTGCTGGTGTTACTTTAACAACACCTGTACCAAAACTCATATCAACATAACTATCACTAATGACAGGAATAGATACTTTAGTACCAGGAATATAGACAGTTCTACCAATCACATCTTTATATTTTAAATCATCAGGATGAACCATAAGCGCTTGGTCAGCAAACATCGTCTCTGGACGTGTAGTTGCAATCACTAGATATCCATTTCCATCTGTAAATGGATATCTAAAGTAATAAAGTTTTCCTTGTGATTCTCTATGTTCAACTTCAATATTTGATAATGCTGTTTTAGCTTCAACATCCCAGTTAATGATTCTATGACCACGATAGATAAGTCCTTTTTCATATAAAGTAATAAATACTTTATTTACAGCATCATTTAATTTTTGATCTAGTGTAAATCTTTCTCTTGAATAATCAACAGAATTTCCAAGTGCTGCCCATTGTGTTTTAATAAATGATGCATATTCATCTTTCCATGCCCAAGCTTGTTCTAAAAACTTTTCTCTACCTAAATCATAACGAGAAATGCCTTGTTCTTTTAATCTTTGATCTACTTTTGCTTGAGTAGCAATACCCGCATGATCCATCCCTGGTAAAAAGAGGGCATCATAACCTTGCATTCTCTTTCTTCTAATAATAATATCTTGTAATGTATTATCCCAAGCATGTCCTAAATGGAGTTTACCTGTAACATTAGGTGGTGGAATAACAATCGTATAAGGTATTTTTTTCTTATCTCCTGCTTTAAAGTATCCTTGGTCTACCCATGTTTGATATCTATTTTCTTCAACTGACTTAAAGTCATATTTTTTATCAAGTGTTGTCATTGTTTTGCTCTCTTTCTAAAAATTCATTTTTATCTATTTTATACATGACGACATCAACATCATCATGTTTATAATCTTTTCTTTTTTCAGTATGTGTATAATTAAATTTAAGTTTTTCAATCACACGTTTTGATTGAATGTTATGGGCATAGTGTCCACATACAATTTTGTCACAACCCAGTGAATGAAATCCATAAAATAATATTCCTTCTGATGCTTCTTTAACGATTCCTTGTCCCCAATAAGTGTCATCAAGCGCATAACCGAGCTCTCGAACGTTTTCTAAAGCTTGGAAAAAATCTTTAATGTGAAGTCCTATAGTTCCAATCACTTGATCACTTTGTTTTAATGTGATTGCCCAAGTATCATTATCATGAATCATCATTCTTACAATCTTATGTGTATCATCGATGCTTTTGTGTGGTAACCACCCAGCCATTGGACCAATGTTTGGTTTTACAGCATATGTAAAGATATCAAATGCATCTTCAACTTTAAGTGGTCTAAGTATTAATCTTTTAGTGACAATTGTTTTCATATACACCTCTAATAAAAAAAGTCCCTAGACATCATGTCTAAGGACGAATCATCGCGGTACCACCTTAGTTCTAGAGTAAACTCTAGCACTTTAACTCTTTAACGCAGAGATACGTAAATAGTTACTGACTTGTTCACCATTTAAGCTTCCTAGCTACCTTCTAATCAGTCCCATCAGATTTTTCACCAACCAATCTGTCTCTATCAAAGGATTTGACTATACTCCTCTAGTTCTTCGCTTTACTCTATATTAACACAATAAAGTATTTAAAACAATCAACTTTAATTGTGTTTTACGGATTATTTCAATTAATTTTCGTGAAATAAATCTCTTGTATATACTTTTTCGATAACATCTTCGATTTCTTTTGTAATTCTATTAACGATAATGACATCACAAAGTGTTTTGAATTCATCTAGATTATTCACAACTCTTGAACTAAAAAACATATCTTCATTTAGTTCTGGTTCATAAACTATAACTTCAATACCTTTAGCTTTAATGCGTTTCATGACGCCTTGAATCGCAGATTGTCTAAAATTATCTGAACCTGATTTCATTGTTAGTCGATATACACCAACTGTTTTTGGTTTTTGCTTAATAATTTGATCAGCAATGTGATCTTTTCTTGTTCGATTTGCATCTACGATTGCTGACATGATGTTTTGTGGTACATCTTGATAATTAGCAAGTAATTGTTTTGTATCTTTAGGTAAACAATATCCACCATATCCGAATGATGGATTATTATAGTGTGTACCAATTCTTGGATCTAATCCCACTCCATCAATAATTTGTTTTGTATTTAAACCTCTAATTTCAGCATAAGAATCTAATTCATTAAAAAACGCTACTCTTAATGCTAGATATGTATTTGCAAATAGTTTAATTGCTTCTGCTTCAGTTGGATCAGTATATAAAACTGGAATGTCTTTTTTAATTGCACCTTCAACTAATAATCCTGCAAAGACTTCAGCTCTATATGATTGTTCTCCAATGACAATACGAGATGGATATAAATTATCATAAAGTGCTTTTCCTTCTCTTAGAAATTCAGGAGAAAAAATAACATTTTCAGTATCAAGTCTGTCTTTGACTTCTTTTGTAAAACCAACAGGTACTGTTGATTTGATAATCATGACTGCACTTGGATTAATTGCTTTAACATCTTTAATAACTGCTTCAACTGATTTTGTATTAAAGTAATTCAAGTCTGGATCATAGTTTGTAGGTGTTGCAATAATCACATAACTTGCATCTTTATAAGCTAATTCTTTATCAGTTGTTGCGAGTAAATCTAAATCTTTTGTTTTTAAGTAAGATTCAATCTCTTGATCAACGATTGGAGATAATTTTTTATTAACTAAATCTACTTTTTCTTTAACTAAGTCAAGTGCAACAACTTTATGATGTTGACTAAGTAAAACTGCATTGGCTAAACCAACATATCCTAAACCTGCAATTGCTATTTTCATAAATTCACCCCATTATATTATTAAATAATTTGATTATTTAACTTTTTCAAGAAAATAATTTCTAACCATGTCTAAATTAATCTTATCTGTGTTACTTACTTTAATAAAATGCTTAGGTTGTCCTAGCTTTTCTTTGATTACTTTTTCTTGTTTAAAGCGTTTAGTTGATGGTATTTTATCAAGCTTAGTCGCAATCACTAAAACATCAAGTCCAAGATCTTGAAGATACTCATACATCTCAAGATCATCACCTGTTGGACCTACTTTAAAATCGATGAGTAAACATACTAATTTAATCGATAAACTCTCTTTTAAAAAGCCATCAATCATGTAAATAAACTTATCTTGCATACGCTTTGAACGTCTAGCATATCCATAACCTGGAGCATCTACTATATAGAATGATTCATTGATTAAATAAAAGTTCATCAATAATGTTTTACCTGGTGTATTTGATATTCTTGCTAATTGTTTACGATTCGTTAAAGCATTGATAAAAGAGCTTTTACCAACGTTGCTTCTACCAAGCAATAATACCTGTGGACGATCATCAGGTTGGTCTTTAACATATTCTAAACTTTTTATATACTCTGATTGATAAAACATAAAGTCTCCCTTAATAAAAAAAGTAGTCATAAGACTACTTCTATTATAACTTATTTGAGGGCTAATGAAAAGACTTGATTAACACTTTCAACTGGAATGATTTCTAGTGCTTCTCTAACTTCTTTTGGAATATCATCAATATCCTTTTCATTTTCTTTAGGAATTAAAATTGTTTTTAATCCTGAGCGATGTGCTGCAATTGATTTTTCTTTTAATCCACCAATGGGTAACACATATCCTCTTAATGTGATTTCACCTGTCATACCAAGGTTTTTCTTCACTAGACGTTTAGATGCTGCTGATGCAATGGCAGTTGCCATGGTAATCCCTGCTGATGGTCCATCTTTTGGAATTGCACCTTCAGGAACATGGACATGGAAATCATTATCTTTAAAGATTTCAGGATCAATGCCTAACTCTTCTGCATTAGATTTAACAAATGAAAGAGCTGTTTGTGCAGATTCTTTCATCACATCTCCAAGCTTACCTGTTAAGACGAGATTACCTCTACCTTTATAATATGTGACTTCAACAGATAAAGTGTCTCCACCAAATGCTGTATATGCAAGTCCAGTAACAACACCCACTTGTTCTTTTTCATCTGTAATGTTATGTGTAAACTTAGGTTTACCTACATATTTTTCTAAATTGATATCATCAACTGCAACATGAGATACTTTTTCAAGTAAAATTTCTTTAATTGCTTTTCTCACAAGTGCACCAATATATCTATTTAATTCACGCACACCAGCTTCTCTTGTATAATGACGAATAATTTTAAAGATCGCTTCATCAGAGATAGAAAATTGATTATCTTTTAATCCATGTGCTTTTAATTGTTTTTTAATTAAATGCTTTTTAGCAATTTGGAATTTTTCTTGTTCTGTATAACTAGATAATTCAACAATTTCCATTCTATCTCTTAAAGGTGCTGGCACATTTTCAAGATAGTTAGCAGTTGTGATAAATAAAACTTGAGATAAATCATATGGTTCTTCTAAATAGTGATCACTAAATTTAGCATTTTGTTCTGGATCTAAAACTTCTAGCATCGCAGATGCTGGATCGCCTTTATAATCAGATGACATCTTATCGATTTCATCAAGTAAGAAGACAGGGTTAACTGTACCTGCATCTTTCATACCTTTAATAATTCTACCAGGCATTGCTCCGATATATGTTCTTCTGTGACCTCTAATTTCTGATTCATCTCTAACACCACCTAAAGATTGTTTAACAAACTTACGGTTAAGTGCTTCAGCGATAGAAATAGCTAATGATGTTTTACCAACCCCTGGAGGCCCTGCAAGACATAAGATGGTTTGTGGATTACGCTTTGTCATAATCTTAACTGCTAAATACTCAATAATTCTTTCTTTGACTTTATCAAGTGCATAGTGGTTTTCATCTAATTTTTCTTTAACTTTATCTAATTTATAGTTATCCTTAGATGCTTTATACCAAGGAAGTTCTACAAGTAAATCAAGATATGTTTTAATAATTGAAGATTCAGCCATCGCTTGAGGCGTTGATTGATATCTAGATAATTCTTGTAATGCTTTTTCTTCAATTGCTTTAGGCATTTTAGCTTTTAAGATTTTTTCTCTGAGCTCATCGATTTCATCTTCTTTTTTAGCTTTATCGCCTAATTCATTTTGAATAGCTCTCATCTTTTCACGAAGATAATATTCTTTTTGATTCTCATCAATGGATTGTTTTATATCATCATTGATCTTTTGTTCAAGATCAACAATCATCTTTAAACGATTCATATCTTCTAGTAAGAATTTTAATCTTTGATTAAGATTTAGTTCTTTAACGTATTTGATCTTATCTGCTTCATTGATTTTTAAGCCGTTTGCTACAATATCGCATACCTTATCTGATGAAGCTCCTTGTCCAATACGATCAAGGAATTGTTTATTTGAGTGAAGAATGATTGATTCACTCTTAGTGACTTCATCCATCACCATTTTAACAAGTGTTTGCTCTTCAGCAATATCACCATTAATGGTTTCTAGTTCCTTATATTCAACAACAAAATATGGTTCAGTTACAAAATAATCAGTAATTTCAACACGATTTAATATTTGTAATTTTGTCTTATATGAACCATTAGGTAATTTAATTTTCATTTGAACTTTGACTAAAAGACCAAATGTTTCCATATCTTCTAAAGTTGGATTTTCAATCAGTGGATTCTTTTGAATTAAAACAATAGCAAAAGATCCGAAATTTCTTTCAGCTTCTTCCATCGCTTTTAAAGATACACTTCTTCCAACTTCAATTCTAATATCGTTATTTGGAATTGGGACAACGCCACGCACAACTAGTGCAGGTAGGCTTTTAGATAGTTCCATAGACTCACATCCTCTATATTGGTTTTCATTTTATATTATAGCACGAAACTTAAGATTTGCAATCATTAAGCACGAGTGCCAATTCAATATATTAAAACAAGGGAAATTATGTGTTTTCCCTTGTCAAATTCATTCATTTGTTGTATTATACTCTTTTTGCAGATTCTAATATAAAGTTGTATGCTTTTTCGTTTTGAATATCTAATGAAATCATATCTCTAGTTAAATATTTATCAATATCTTCTAACTTCAAGTTATACATACCAGCTAATTTTTCTTTTCTAGCTGCAATATCTTCATCAGTAACTTCAAAATTTTCAGCTTTAGCAATTGCTTCAATGACTAAATTAACTTTTAATCTTGCTTCAGCATCTTTTTTAGCTTGTTCTTCAAATTGTTCTTCAGTTAATCCTGAGAAACTTAAATACATTTCAAATTCTAAGCCATATTGTTTAGCTTGTTCTTTTAATTGTTCTCTGTATTGAGCAAATTCTTGATTGATCATTGATTCAGGAACTGTAACAGTTGCTGCTTCAACAACTTTAGTTAAAATGGCTTCATTTTCTTCTGCAGTTGCTTTTTGTGCTCTTTCAGTAGCAATTTGTTCTTTTAATACTGCTTTTAATTCATCAAGTGTTTTTGCATCTTCTCTTTCTAAAGAAACGACAAATTCATCATTAAGTTCTGGTCTTACAGTTGCTTTAACTTCATGAACTAAAATTTTGAAAGTTGCTTCTTTACCAGCTAAATTTTCAGCTTGATAATCTTCAGGGAATTTTACAACAACATCTTTAGCTTCTCCAGCTTTTAAACCTTCCATTTGAATTTCAAATCCAGGAATAAATTGGTTTGATCCAATTTCTAATTGGTAGTTTTCAGCTTTTCCACCTTCAAATGGAACACCTTCAACAAATCCTTCAAAATCAAAGATTGCTGTATCGCCAGGTTCAAGTGCTTTATCAACAACATCTAATGTAGATTTAGTAGCAATCAAACGATCTAATTCTTCTTTTAAGTCTTGTTCTTCAGATGTAACTACAACTTTAGCAACTTCAACTTCTTTATATTGTCCAAGTGTAACTTCTGGTTTTAAATCAAAAATTAAATGAACTTCAAATGCTTCTTCTCTAGAGACTTTAGCAAAATCCACATCAACTTGTGGTTCACCAATAGTTCCAAATTCTGGGTGCATTTGAACTTCTTGATATTTATGGTTTAATGCGTGATTAAGTGCGTCTTCGTATAATGATTCCACCCCATATTTTGATTCAAATACATTTCTAGGAACATGTCCTTTTCTAAAACCTTTCATGTCTAGGTCTTGTTGAACATGTGCAAATGCATGGTCTAATGCATGTTCAAATTCATGTGGTGTCACTTCAAAAGTAAACTTACCACGATTGTTTTCAATTTTTTCAAATTTCATATTTTTATAACTCCTTGCTTCGTTTTATCTAACCTTAAATATTATAACATATCTTTTTTGAAAAAAAAGGTTTTTAATTTGCTCGTTGCAGTTTTTATGAATTTGAGATACAATAAGCCTATCAGTGGAGGTTTTTATATGATTACAATCAAGGAAGTCAAGACAAAACTTGACGGATGGCGTTTTACAGAATTTCCAAATAAAATGTATAAAGATGTTGAACCTTTTGTTCCAGCTTTATCCATGGATGAAAGAGTTGTCTTTGACAAAAAGAAAAATCCAGTGCATGACTATTGTGAAAGTATTCGCTTTTTAGCTTATAAAGATGGAGAAATTGTTGGTCGTATTGCTGGGATTATCAATCACTCATGGAATGATGCATTTAATCGAAAAACAGGACGTTTTACTAGAATTGATATGATTGATGACATCGAAGTCACAAAAGCTTTAATTGAAGAAGTCACAAAATGGGTTAAAGAACGTGGAATGAATGAACTCATTGGACCTATTGGTTTTACAGATTTAGATCGACAAGGGATGTTAGTTGATGGTTTTGATCAACTTAACATGTTTATCACAATCTATAATCATCCTTATTATCATAAGCATCTTGAAGCATTAGGATTCGTAAAAGATGTTGACTGGATTGAAAAGAAAATCACATGGCCAACAATTGTTCCTGATAAAGTAGCTCGTGGTGCTAAAATTGCAAGAGAACGTTATGGATATCAACTCATTAAAGTAAATAAGAAAAAAGACGTCTTCCAATATATTTATGAAGCATTTAATGTTTATAATGAAGCTTTTATGGAACTTTATGGATTCTTCCCAATCACAAATAAAGTTATGGATTATTATATTAAACAAGTGATTGCACTTGTTCAATTAGATTGGTTATGGTTCGTTGCTGATAAAGATGGTAAAATTGCAGGTTTTGCAGTTTTAATGCCTAGTTTAGCAGCAGTTAATAAGAAAAATAATGGTAAAATGCTACCTTTTGGAATCTTTAGAGTTTTAAAAGCTTTAAAGAATCAAGAAGTCATGGACTTCTACTTTGTCGCTGTTGATCCAAGACATCAAAATCGAGGTATGATGGCTCTATTTATGGAAGATGCAATCTTAACTGGACAAAAACATGGTGTTAAAATGGCTGAGACTGGTCCTGAGTTAGAACTTAACATGGCAATCCAAAATCAATGGAAAGATTTTGAATACGAAGGACATAAAAGAAGACGTTGTTATATAAAAACTATATAATGTGAATGTAAACCTAATTTGAAAGGGTTTACATTTTTTTTATTCCATTGTATAATTTTATATATATACATTGGGAGGTATACATGAAAAAAATAAGTTTATTTTTATTCGCTTTAATAAGTGTTTTTTTATTGGTTAGTTGTGATAATACTGATGAAATTATTGGTTCTATAGAGAATGATTATTCACAACAGCAAGATTCTATCAATGATATTATCGATAGAATAGATAGTATTGAATCCAATTTGATCAACATTCAAACTCAATTGGAAAACATTGTTTCAAGTATAACAAATATTTCAGGCTTAATTAGTAACGATCAGGATGACATTGATAATTTAGACCAATTGTATCAAACACTTGTTGAAAGAATACAAGTTGAAGAGATTTCATCTGATGAAATAACTGCTTTAGTAGCTGAATTAAAGCTATTTATTTATAATCCAGTTGATATTTCTCAAATTGATGAAACATTAGATGGTACTATGAATCTAGTTTTTCCTACATTTGATCTAGGTTACAATTATGTTTTCGAGAGTGCTGATATTGTAATTACTCATCCATTAACTCTAGAATCTGGTTCTTCTGATATTATTATGAAGCAGACTTTAAATAATGAAAAAAATAGTTTGGACTTTGAATTACCATATCATGGATTGTTTAATTTTGAAATAATATATACATTTAGTGATGGAACAAGTAATTTTTCACATACTTATAACTATGAATACTCATTTAGTGCATCTCATTATAATTTGACATGGTTGAATGCAACTATGCCTGTACTTCTATTTGCAACCGATTTATTATCTGGAAAATATGATTCAGGATATACATATGTGGAGATTGAAAGAGCAAGAACTTTTGATTATAGCAAATTCCCAGATAGAACTTTACCATATCCGGTTTATGCCTCTCCAAGTTTAGGAAATTATGATCAAAGTCAAGTTCCTAATTTTTATGAATCGATTGATCCAATTGGATCTACTAATAATTATGCTTACCAATGGATTGATGAATTATTTAGTATAAATTCAAATTCAACTTTTACTTTTATCGGAGTAGATAACATTGATAGAGCAGTAACAGTACCTTATATGTTGAATATACCTGAAGATCAATTTCATATTGTGATGTATACTGATGGAGCATACACTACTGGAACAATAAATACCTACTATCACACTATGGATGACTATAATACTAGATTAGAAAATTTTGTTAACTGGAAAAACTCCAAACTAAATAGAACTGATTTGGTTAATCATTTTGATACTAAAAATTTATTAGCTGCTTCTGAATTTACTAACATAGAATACGTAGTAAATAATGATAGTAGTTGGTCTTTTGACTTACAATTAAAAACTTATTTATTAGAAAACAATATAACAGTTTTACCTGTTGAAAATGCATTTCAAAATGTAATAAATGACAATAAACTGATTGATCTTGAATATCTATTAAAAACAAGATGGGGAGATTTACCAGAAGAATCGATGGCATCATATTTTGATCTATCTCCTAAAGACAATCTATTAATTCTTGGAACCAGCCCATCTGCTGAGGCAAGTACTTCATACGCAACTTTTGATAAATATATTCAATATATTCTTGATACTTATGGTAATGACTACGACATTTTCTACAAGGGCCATCCAAGATATCCTTCAGATGAAACTAGAATAGCATACTTTGAAGCAAACAATATTACAGAGTTAGTATCAAGTATTCCAGTTGAAACACTCATGTTGCTTTATTCAAATGTTTATGTTGGTGGATACACAAGTACTTCATTTCAATCTTCACTAGAAGGTCAAACATTATTCTTTTTTGGTTCTGTAACAGTTATAGATAATAATGCTACACTTGCCAATATGATTAGTGAAGGAATAATTTTCGCTAATACTGCATATTTAATACCTGATATTAATGGTAATGTTGTCGTTGAATAGAAATCAGATCTAATAATAAAACATTAAAGAGGATTATTCCTCTTTTTTTATTTATTTATGCTAAAATATCAATATATATTTAAAAAGGAAAGACACAATGAAAAAATTTCACTTAACAGATAAATATTGCCTCATTCATTTTGGTGCCACTTCTTGTGATACAGAGATTAAAATCTTATCATCTAAAGGTTTCATTTATGTGCTCAGTCAATTTATCAAACATTTAAAATCAAATAACTCAATTTCAATCACATCTTTTAAAGATGCTAAAACAAGTGAGTTTGTTGAAATATATAAACTCCTTTTATTATGGGATTATGAGTATGTTTATAAACATTATGATCATTTAAGATACATCCTAAATGATCGTGAAGGATTATATAGACTTACTGAAGAGTTTTATGATTACTGGAGAAAACTTGAACGTATTGGAATTTTAACTGGAGATAGAAGACTATCTAAAAGTTATCAATCAAGCAATTTGATTTCTACTGCAGATAGTTTTAACCATAAAGTCTTACAATTATATAGAACGATTGCTCAGAACTTGTTAGGTGATGTATTTAGTGTCTATAGACAGCTGCCAGCAGGTATAAATGCAAATTTAATTGTAACACCTTATAAGTTTAATACTTCTTCTACATATGATAAGTTACAAGGTATTGGATTCATTCAAGAAATTTTGACTAGACCTCCATTTATGATTTATTCAAAATCTAATAAAAGAGAAGGTATATTTAGAGAAACAAAAGAAAATCCAATCAATCATATTTCTATAAACAAACATGAATTTGTTGCTTATCCAATATTAGTAGGTAAGTTATTAGCATTTGTCTATATGCATATTGATTTTCTTCATCATGGTATTGCATTATCAAATTTATTTGAAACTGCAAGTGAAGAAATCTATTCAAATAGAAAACCAGATCTTATTTATATTTATGGTATGGAAGAAACCCAATATGATAGAACTTACTTTAAAGATATGACTAATGATTATTATGTAGGTTATGTATCAAGAGAAGATAAAAATGATTATTTTGGTTATATGAAGAAAATGTTATTAACACTTCATAATGTTTATATGATTGATCATGGTCTTCTTCCAATTCATGGATCTATGGTTAAAATACTACTTAAAAATGGTGATGAAAAAAATATTGCGATCATCGGTGATAGTGGTGCAGGTAAATCAGAGACTTTAGAAGCATTAAGACAAATCGGAGATGCATATATTAAAGATATGAAAGTCATATTTGACGATATGGGAACCTTTTACTTAAAAGATGACCAAGTTTATGCACAAGGTACTGAAATAGGTGCATTCGTCCGTTTAGATGATTTAGATGCAGGTTATGCATATAGAGAGTTTGATAGAGCAATCTTTCTAAATCCAGATCAAAGTAATGCGAGACTTATTCTTCCTGTATCTTCATATAAGTTTATCATGAATGATCATAAGGTTGATATGTTATTTTATGCAAATAATTATAATGAAACAGATGAAGGATTAATATTCTTTAAAGATATCAATACTGCAAAAGATACATTTAGAGAAGGTGTGAGAAAAGCTAAAGGAACCACTCAAGAAGTCGGTTTAGTAAAAAGCTATTTCGCAAATCCTTTTGGACCGGTTCAACAAGAAAAAGAAACGGATGTATTATTAAATCTTTATTTTGATAAATTATATCAAAATAATATCCCAGTTGGTGTCATATATACACAACTTGCAGTAGATCATATCACAAGTGAAGGTCCAAAAATCGCATCAACAAAATTATTAGACTTACTACAAAATAAATAACCAAGAAATAAACCTACACATTTATACTTAATATATGCTATAATTGTTATACATATTAAATGTGTTTTGGGAGGAAATTATGGAACATAATTATGAAGAACAAACCATCAGCTTAGCTGAAATTTGGCAAAAGCTCTGGAAAAACAAAATATTGATTTTAATTATTTCAATTGTCGTAACATTAGTATTAACATTTGGTCTTTATTTTGGACTAAAAGGTGGCCAAATGACAACCACTGGATTTGAATATCAATTCATTGGTGTTTCATCCAATGAATATCCAGATGGAACAACATTTGAGTTTAGAGATATTATCAGTTATGATCAATTACTCTTAGTCCAAGAATCAAACGATTTATATGCAAATATAGATATTGAACATTTATATCTTAATGGTAGCACAACCATAGTAAGACAATTAGCAGATACTTCAACATCAACAGATATCATATATACAACGAATCAATATACATTAAATATTCCATTTAGTTATTTTAATTATGATGAGACACTCGCAAGAGATTTCATTACTGATTTGCTTAATGTTGATATCACTGAGGCAACATCAAAAAATGAATTGCGACAAATTTATAATTATGTTGACTTAGTTAATGATAATGTTGAATATTTAGATGCAATGACTTATTATAAAGATCAATACAACTTATTGATTAACAGTATGAATTCATTTATATCTAGTTATCAAGATGTCACTATCAATGGATTAAGTATGACTGATATTAAAAACGAACTTACTTCTATCTATGATAATGGTTATTCATTTGCTGAAATTGAAACACTCATCAAAAATGAACATTACTATAAAGATCAAACTTCTTATATTGATAAGTTAAATATTAGAATCGCGACGCTTCAAAAGAGTATTGATTTAAATGTACTAAGAATTGATGAATTAGAAACCATGTATAATAATTTAGTTGCTACTTCTAATCTTCAACAAGCTGATGCACTTTTGCAAAGTATTGCAGATTATAGAATTGCTAATGTTAATTCACAATTTGAAATTGATGAATATCAAGAAATCATTGATACTGCTTCATCACTTGCTACGACATCACATACAAGTGCAGATTTCCTAGCTATTATTAGTAATTATGAAACGATGTTAAATGATTATACAGATACTTATAATACTTTCTATCTACAAACTCTTAATGATAATACTAAAGTTGTTTATGATGCAGGATCTATTTATACAATTTCTGGAGGATATAGCCTTCCATTGATTGGTGTCATATCGCTTATGGTTGGTGTATTATCATCATTTGTAGTTGTGTTTATAAAAGAATCAGATGCAAACAAAAAGACTAACGATTAAAGTTAGTCTTCTTTTTTATCTTGTTGTGTATATAAGATTCATGTTACCTTCAAATATAATAATTTCATCTATATTAGATGTAATAATTAAGTGATCCCCACTTTGTACATATTCACCCATAATTTTCCCATCACCAGATAAAATACTGATCAAAATATATCCTGTTTTTGTAAGTTCAAATGTTTCTCGTACTTCTACTCTCGAAACACTAAAATATTGGTTTTTTATGTAATGATATAAAGTATAGCTTTGAGTTATCACTTTTCTAATAACTGTGTTATCAGTTGAATCTGGAAAATGTATTACGTCAAGTGCTTTATCAAGATGTAAATCTCTCATCATTCCATTTGAATCTTTACGATCATAATCATAAATACGATAAGTTGTATCCGATGATTGTTGAACTTCATAAATCAAAGAACCCTTTCCTATTGCATGCACAGTTGTAGCTGGAACATAAATGAAATCATTTTTCTTAATGTTTTGATATTTCCACAATGATAAATCATTATTTTTAAGTTTTTTTAAAAACTGTTCTTTTGTTTGAGCAGTATGTCCATGAATTATTTTTGAATCATCATCTGAATCAATAATATACCAACATTCTGTTTTCCCTAAATCATTACAATTCTTCAGAGCGTAATCATCATCAGGATGGACTTGAACGCTTAAATCATCGTGTGCGTCAAGAATTTTAATCAAAATAGGAAATACTGGTGATGAATCGTTACCAAACAATTCTTTCCTATGTGTCGAATATAATTCTGCTAAAGTCATACCTTTAAATAACCCATTTTTTATTATAGATGATCCATTCTTGTGTCCAGAAATTGCCCAACATTCACCTATATTCCCATTAGGTAATTTATATTTAAATTGTTCTTCAAGTGTTCTTCCACCCCATATTCTTTCTTTGAATATTGGCTCAAGAAAAATTAATTTATTCATAATCCACTTTACCTCTTATCTATTATATCATTAATGAAAAAGGAACTGCAAAGTTCCTATTCTTTTACATATTTTTCTAATATGTTTGTAACTATTTCATAACCTTTTTGATTTAAATGTAAGCCTTCTAATGTATATGCTTGATTCAATACTCCATCTTTTATCAAACTTGAATATATGTCTATGTAAATAGTATTTGAAATCTTTTTATTCAAATCATTTAGTATTAGAATTTGTTCATTTCTTCTCTTACCTACAGTTATTGGATCAATTAGTGCATTAACTGGATATACTGAAAGAATATATATTTCGATTTCATTATCAAATGTTTTAATATTATCTATTATTTTTTTAAATCGATCATGAATTTTTTCAACATTATCTTCAGTCATTTGTAAATCATTAGTTCCAATTTGAAGAAATACTTTTTTAGGATTTAAATCATAAACGCTCTCTTTTAAACGATTATAGACACCTATGGAAGTATCTCCTCCAATACCACGATTGTAAACGTTCGAACCATTAAAATACTCATATACATTATAATCTTGTGTTATGGAGTCGCCAACAAAAACAATCCCATGTTTTCTAATATGTGTATTTAAAACCTTAAAAGCATCTACTTTCGATGTATATCCAAATTTCATAAACATATCCATGATTGTAGACATGGCATTGTTTTTTCCAATTTTAAAACAAAAGAATCCTGAAATAGGAATTATGATGACTAATCCTATAATTATATAAATCATATATATTTACCTCACATGTGCTTTGATGATAATACAACCATTTTCATCTAAACATTGTAATTTTACTTTATTTATCTGTGCAGGCATAAGAAATGTCTCAGCATAATGAACTTCAAATGGTGCAAATGAGTCATCCATACTTTCTATATTCATTTTAGTGCCTTCTACAAGATTAGCAACATTAATACTTTCATTCATGTCAAAAATAACTGTATCTTTAAATTTGTAACGCGTTGTTTCTAGAAATTCTCGATCATGTAATCCTGTTATTTCTGTTTGTTCATCAACTTTTTTGATTTGATTTACAAGTTGTTGATTAACAAAATCAGTATTTCTATCAAATTGTAGATTTTTAAATCCATGAGCAAGATGAACTGGTCTTGGTTTATTATCTAAACCTAATCTATCCCAGTCCCATAGTTTAAATGTAAATATATAGACACATGCACTTATTTCTAGAATCATTGTATTTCTTCCACTACAATGAATAGTACCTGCTGGAATTAAGAAATGATCATGTTTTTGAGCAGGATATTTATTTACATACTTGTCAGCATCAAAACTTATTTTTCCTTCTTCAGCATCTTTTAAATCATTCATAAAGGCTTCTTTATCTATGTTATTTTTAAATCCTAAATAGACAGAACCATCTGCTTTTGAATCTAATATATAGTAGCTTTCATCTTGTGTATAAGTCATACCAAATGTTTCTTGAATATATTCTGTAAGAGGATGTACTTGTAAACTTAGATTTCCACCTTCAAAAGTATCTAATAAATCAAATCTTATTGGAAAGTGGTGGCCAAATCTAGCATGAACTCTCGAACCCATTAATTCGATGGGTCTAAACTGAACAACATCTTGTGCAGGTAGTTCAATGATTGCTTTACCTAATTTTATTTTTATACTATTTTCTTCAGGCACACCATCAAAGCTCCATGCAAAATTTTGCTCATTCGGATCTAAATGACACACTTCCTTCATCCACTGACCACCCCAAACTCCTGGATCAAAGTATGGAATCATTCTAAAAGGTCTTTTTACAATCTCACTTAATATATATTGATATGTATCATTATTAATCATGACAGGATGATCTGAATTTGTATAATCAATTAAATAATTTAATTTGTCAATATATTCTTGTTTTATTCTGTCAGCTACTCGCCATTCTATGAAGTATCCTCTCTTATATTTTCTAAGAACATCTTCGTCTTTATTCTCAATTTTAAAATTAGTCATTCCTTGACGATATCTTAATTGAATTTCCCAGCGAGTTAAACTAACCATGATTAAAAAATCATGATTAATAAGTGTTGCACCAAAGCCATAAACAATAGTTAATTTATTAGGATCTATTTTATTATTCAGTTTTATTATAGTTTCACTGTCATAAAAATCATTTATAGTATGATAACTATATTTCCCAAATACTCGGTCTTGAGTTAAATTAAAGGATAACATTTGATTGATTTCTTCTGATGTCTTAGAAAAGTCTTCAATTAATATTAATTGATCAGGGTTTAATAATTCAATAATATCTGTTTTCAATATATCAAGATTTATACCTGGATATGTTTCAAAACAAATAACACCTTGTTTGATTGATCGTAGTTCTTTATTGATTTCAGTTAAACCCTCATGAATTTGATGTTTTGAATCATCAAGCTTTATAATTGGATTTCTATCATAAAGACTTTTAAATTTTAAATATCCCATTTTTAGTTGCTCCCTTCTTCATCAAGTTTCCAAATATATCTGTCAAAAATCGGTTTTAAAAAGTATGAAACCATAAATGCATATAATGCAATAGCGACTAATATAAAAACTTCATGCACGTAAAATATTAAGAAAAACACTGCTACAATACTTCCGATAAGTTTAATATTTGTCCATATATGATAATTGCTTAGCAATAATACATTTTTAATTAAATCAAGTTTTGTTTTAGTTTTAAAAACTGCTAAAACTGGAAAAAAGTATATTGTAAATATAAGCCATTGATATCCAACAACTACACCAATAACTAATAACCATGGTTGATCATATGTAAATGCGTAGTTTAGCATTAAATATAGTGATGCACCTATAATTAATAAACCAAAGTATACCAGTGTAGAAAACCAAAAATTTTCTTTAAAACTTTTGAAAAATGTTTGTACTACACTGGTAGGTTCTTTAGTTTTAAAAACTTGAAATACTACTCTAAATAAAGCAGTTGTTGATGCACCAAGTGTGATTAGTATGCCTAAAAAACTCACTAAAATCCAAATGAAATTTGCAAATATTATATCTGTCATGTTTTTATAGAATTCTTTAAGCATCATATCACCTTTACTTATTTTTTAAATTTCAAGAATACGAATACTGCTGCACCAATAAGAGCAACTGCACCGATAGATAAACCAACAATAAGACCTGTATTTGTAAACGTACCACTTAAAGTAAATGATTCACTTTCTACAAATACAACAGCACCAGCACCATCATTTGCAGTAGGATCATATGCTCTTAATTCAGATATTTGATCATCACCGATATTAACTGTGTATCCAGCTAGTACAGCAATATCTGCTTTAGTTACATATCCTGCTAAGTCACCTTGTTCATAAATATCATTCCAAATACCATCAATAGCCCAATCAAGTGATGCTTCAACTATTGCTTTACTTTCAGTAAAAGTAACAGTCTTTTTGAATCCACCTGAAATGTCTAAAGTAGGGATTTCATCATCATTGAAATCTGACCAACTAAGGTTTGGAGATAAATCTACTAATTGTTCATATTTGTTTAAGAAATCATCGAAATCATCAAAACTATATGTCATTGTGAAATATCTATGATACCCATCAACTTCAGCTGGTTCTACTGTTATAAAACTTGGAGCATTATTTTGTAACCATGTATAGATAGCAATAACACCACCATCAATGTATTTATCATTTAAAACTGGACCATTACCTTTTGTTCCATCTGGATCATCTGGATTTGTTATTGCCGTATCAGATAATGTATCATCCATAACGTCTAATACGATAGATCTAGAACCTGAACCATCTGAGTTAAATGTCGTAGTAACTCCAATTTCTCCAGGCCAACATGCTGTTAAAGTAAATGCTAAAACAACCATTAAAGCTAAACCAATAATTTTTTTCATTCTTTTTCTCCCTTTTATATGTTTTTATTTTAACTTTCTTCACCTAAATAAACGACATATTTATTTAAGCGCAAAGCAATAACCGTAACTACTAAAACGATAACCAATAATATCCATGCCATTGCACTTGCCATTCCCATTGCATGATCATTCATCATTTTATCAAACATATAATACGCATAATAATATGTTGAATGTGATGGACCTCCACCTGTCATAATATAGGCTATAGTGAAGACTTGAAAGCCACCTATTATACCCATAATGAAATTAAAAAAGATTGATGGTGTCATTAATGGCAAAGTAATATGAATCGTTTTTTTGAACCAATTTGCTCCATCTACTTCTGCTGATTCATAAAGACTAGTAGGAATATCTTGCATCTGTGCTAAATAGATAACCATTGATCCTCCAGCTGTCCATAAACCCATAAGGATCAATGTTATTTTAGAAGTACTAGCATCTTGATACCATCTGATTGGTTCCATATTAAACAATTTATAGATAGGACTTAATAATTCATTTAATAACCCGAAACTTGGCTGAAACAACCATAACCAAAGCAAACTCATTGCAACAATACTTACAACATTAGGCAAATAGAATAAAGTTCTATAAACACTAATACCTTTTATTTTGTTATTAAGTAATAGCGCTAATGAGATACCAACAATCAGTCCAAGTGGAATGGCAATAGCAACATGATATAATGTATTACCCAAACTTTGCCAAAACAAATTATCATTAGTGAATAATATTGCATAGTTTTCAAAACCTATGAATTTTGGAATTCCAATCATGTCATAGGTTGTAAAACTAATGTAGAGTGAAGCTATAATTGGAAATGCTCCTAAAATAATTAATCCAAGTAGCCATGGCGATGCAAATAAGTAGCCTATTAAATTTTCTTGTTTTTTTAGTTTTTGTATTGAACTAGCCATGTGAATTCTCCTTGAGTATTAAGAATTTGTTCGTTCCCAGTTTTCTTTCTTTTGTAAATAGTTATCTCTTGCTGCTGCAAGAGCTTGTGCTGCAGTTAAATCACCATTTAGAGCTTGAGTGTAATATGTTGTCCAGTCTGTTCCATGCCAACTTGGTGCATATGGAACATAAACTTTATCAACCGCATAATTAACTTCTGTTAACAATTTTTGAAGAATAGGTTTATCTTCTGCATATGTATTCATTGCATCTATGTGTCCCATAATCCAACCAGTAACATCAGCAAGTTCTAATTGTGTATCATAACTCATTAAATATTTTAAAAATTCATATGTTCCTTGCTTTTGATCATCTTCATTTTTCCCATTGTCATACATTTCAATTGAAAATCCACTTCCCCAATTAACATGTACACCATTTTCATCAGGAATTGGAATCATTGCAACATCAAAATCAAAATCAACATTGCTATTTTCTAAAGTATGATATAATTCATCAACATCCACAATCATCGCTACTTTTTCTGCTGCAAATACATTAACACCTAATAATGCATTAGCTTCACCAAATGAAGTAAGTTTTGATCTAGAATATTCACTGTTAAAATTGATTACCCAATTTAACACATCAACATATGCTTGTGTATTTAGTGTTGGGTCTAAATTTTCATCAAAAAAATCAAGTCCTGTTTCCCATAGCCATCCTGGAAAACTTGCATTTCCATATGTTGGATCAAAGCCTAAACGTACAATGTCTCCATCATTGTTTGTTTCATCAAACATCTTTGCAACTGTTTTTAATTCACTCCATGTAGTTGGAATATCATCAGCTGTTAATCCCTTTTCAGCAAACATATCTAGATTAACGTAAAGTGCTCTTGTCGTTGCAGTAAAAGGTAGTGCATATAAATCATTATCATAACGTGCAAATTTTAGTTGTGATTCTCTAAATTGATTTATATCTATATTATTTAAGTTGGTTTCATCTGTAGTCATTAGATCAGAAATATTGTACAAAACACCTTGACTTGCTCTTGCTTCAACATCATCAATAGTTGATAAACCTATATCAGGTGCAGTTCTAGAACTTATTGCAACACTAATCTTGTCCCAATAATCCCAAAATGAAAAACCAGTACCTTTGACATAATATACATCTTGCGAGTCATTGAAATCATTGATAATTGCTTTCATACCAGAATATGACTCACTACCGACTGGAGACATATGCCAAAAGTCGATTTGAATACGATCTCCAGCTTCATTATTCACACATGAAACTAAGAGAAATGTTGTTACTATAATAAGTAACATTAAAATAGTTTTTTTCAAATGTTTTTCCTCCTTTAACCTTTTATACCTGTGAATGTAATACCCTCTATAAAACTCTTCTGTGCAAAGAAGAATATAATCAATGTAGGTAACATGATAAGTATGGCAGCAGCCATCATTAAATCATATCTACCTCCATATTGAGTTTGAAAAGCACGTAATCCTAATGCTAGCGTCCATTGGTCTGGATTACTTAAAAAAATCAGTGGTCCAAAATAATCATTCCAAGTCGCCATGAAAACAAATAATGCAACTGTAATGAGTGCTGGTTTAGTAAGTGGCAACATAATTTTTAAAAAGATTTGAAAGTGATTAGCACCATCAATGATTGCACTTTCTGATAATTCTTTTGGAATACCTTTAAAAAATTGTCTCAATAAGAAAATATAAAACGCTGCACCTCCACCAAAAAATGCTGGGACAATTAATGGTAATCTAGTTCCTAACCATCCAATTTTCGCATACATAATATATGTTGGAATTAAAATAACTTGTATAGGTATCATCATCGTTGCTAACATAACTACAAACCATTTTTCCTTACCCTTCCACTGCAATTTAGCAAAAGCATATGCAGCGGTTGTTGCTGAGAATAATGTACCTACCATAACTAAAACAACTATAATCAAACTATTTTTAAGATATAAAAAGAATGGAATAGATTGAACTGCAATGATAAAATTACTCCATTGTGCATCACTAGGAAAGAAAGCTTCAGTACCTAATAATAATTCTTGAGGTGTCTTAAGCGCGGTAAACAACATCCATAGAAATGGGAAAACAAATGCGACACTTAGAAGTAATAAGACAAAATGAATCATACTTGCCTTGATGAGATGTTTTTGTTTTCTTGATAATCCTTTTCTTTTTTGTGTCTCTGTCATATGATTTCCTTTCTATTTAGTCGTATCATGTAAAATGATAAATCGAGGTCGATATACTAAATAATTTGAATAATTGTGATCTAAACTATAAGTGTTTGTATTATAACTAACAAGAATATCAGTACTTGATGATAAATGAGGATGGGCTTTCGCGTTATATGTATATGTAGTTGATTTAAATATTTCTTGTTCGGGTGTAACATAAACACGCTGTGGTTGTGTAAATGGACCTACTGGTGTATCACCAATAGCAAAACTGACATATTTTGTATTAACATCGTATGTAAATACAGCAATAAATTTATCTTTATACATCCCATCATTTAATTGAGAAACCGACAATTCACAAGATACATGTGATAAAATTGCTTTTGAATCTAATATATTTGATGAGTATGCATTTCCATCATAAAATTCCCAATCATCAAAATACTCGAAATTTTCAGGTTTGACTCTGGCAACAATCATTTTTCTTAAACCAAGTTTTGTTTTATATCCATAAATATAAATATATCCATCTGGATTTTTAGCACCGGCTTCAATAGTGTTTGACATAATTCCAGCACCAAATAAATATTCTGTGCCTTCATGGTATGCAAGTAATGGTGCAATCTTTTGACTACTTTTTTCAGGTACTATTTTTTTATCTTTAATTGGTGTTTTAAACATTGCAACGCCAGTAATTTTAAATTGTAATCCTTCAGGTTGTGTTTTATCACTGTTTACAATGAGTGGTAAAAAATAAAGATTATTATTGATGATGACTCCATCCTGTAACCAAATCCATCCATGACTTTGATCAATCATCAAAGTTGAATTTGCTTTTACATTGATATCCTTATATTGCTGGTCATTATTGTAAAACTCAATAGAATTAAGTCCAAATAAACCTTCATCATATGAAACAGTTTGATGGTTTGATCGTATATTAATCTTAATAAATCTAAGCGATTTCTTTATATCGACTTGATTAAAGTCATTAAATCCCGTTGATTTATCAATATGAGTGACTTTAATCAATTCAAAATTTATTCCATCATGTGAAAATGAAATTTCAATTTCATTCACACCTCTTCTATTAAGATATGTTTCTTCCTGACTAAAATAGTTAAATATCTTTATATGACTTACGAATCTGTCTTTAAATAGATCAAATACTAATGAGATTGTTGAAGGATGATAGCTACTTAAATATGCTTCGGATCTTTCTTTTTGATTATAAGTTGTTAAATTTTTTGCTATAGTACCACATTGATCTAATGATTGATCTAAATTATAGAATGCATCAATAGAACCGTCATTTTTCCAATTTAGTTTGAAATCAACATTTTTACCATCATAGTAAGCAAATGAATTATTTGGCATTAAGTGTGGTTGAAATCTTCTATAATCATTGGGATCTGAGTCACCAACAAATGTGTCTCCAAAAACAAACAATGTTTTCTTTTTTGATTCTTGATCAAATTGGTCATTAAAATTCTCTAAATTAAATGAATAAATGCCATCTCCACCTGACCAACCATGATAAGATATAAACTTTTCGGTAAGTTCATTTTGCATCTCTGCAATATAACCTTTACCAACTAATAAATCAATATTCACTTCTTCATTTGAAATGATCATCAATCGATTCGCATAAATTGTTTGATCAAACCTTTCTTGTTGTATTTGATCTATATAATATGTGACTTCTATTTCTTCTTTGTTAATTGGAATTAAAGGATACACTTTATTTAAGACTATTTCATTCATACCTTTATTTAAATGAATTGTCTTTATGATATCTTTATATGTCATATTTATACCTCTTTAGTTTTTTTCTTTTACTGGTGATAATGAAATGAATCTTGGATAATAATATCTGGCATCATTTAAATGTCCCACAGAAAGTGAATTCACATTATATGAAATGACAATATTATCATAAGTGCTTAAATTGGGATGCATTTTTGCATTATATGTAAATGAACCAGGTAAGTACTCTGCTTCACTTGTCTGATAGACTTGTGTATATTCACTAAATGGTCCAAATGGAGAATCAGAAATACTATAGCTAATGGTACCACTTGTGGTATTTTCCATCACTACAAGCATGTATTTATTAGCATAAGGGCCTTCTTCTAAATATGTCACTGATAATTCAGCTGATACACGATCTATTAAAGGAGCAGATTGATTAATGTCTTCATCCCAGGTTTGACCGTTAAAATAAGTCCATTTATTAAAATCTGTTATGTCTTGTGGTAAAAATCTTCCTACAACTAAACTACGACTATTTAAGTCTTTATATCCATATATGTAAATGTATCCATCACTTTTTGAATTGTCCATAATACCAGCACCATAGTATATGATTCCACCATCTATAGTATGAACCATTAGTGGGGAACTATAATAAGTTGCATTTTGATAATTAAATCTTTCGTTTTCTATAGGTACTTCAACCATTGACACATTGTGAACTTTAAAATAATCTTCATAATCTTTAACTAATATGGGGAAAACATATAATTTATTGTCGATAATGACTCCATCTTGCAACCATAATCTAGATGTGGTTTCATTTAATGTGGTTTCAGAATTTTCTGATGTTGCAGTGACTGTAGGATAAATTGTGTGTTGATTATTATCTTTTATGAGAATTTTACCTAATCCAACATGCGATGAATCATAACTTTCATTTATTTCTAATTTTAAGAATTGCGTTTCAATTTGATCAAATTGAATTTTTAGTGTGTATGGTTCTTCTTGATTTCCAGATGCTGGATTCATATTATATGATGATATTTCAGTAAATGCTTGACCATCAATGCTTTGATATAATGTGAATGTTTTAACTCCATAATTAACATTTGCATTATAGTTCCATATTACTAACGATGATATGTTTTGCACCGATTTTAAATCCATTGAAATTGAACTATTAACGTTATTTGTCAACCACATTGTACCTTCATTAATATTTGTTAATGTCGCTTCTTC
The DNA here is from genome assembly GCA_050251655.1 of Acholeplasmataceae bacterium. Taxonomy (GTDB): domain Bacteria; phylum Bacillota_I; class Bacilli_A; order Acholeplasmatales; family Acholeplasmataceae; genus WOFB19. The sequence goes on along the minus strand of JBFWMH010000002.1, from coordinate 81,455 downwards.
ATTATTTGAAATAGACAGTCCATCGTTATCAAATAAATTTCTTGCAACAGAACCTATATACAAATCTGGTTTTAACACAGACTCAGGAGTTCCTGAAGACATATCATAATCAAAAGAAAGTTGATTTCTATCAAAACTACCATCTGATGTTAAATATCCAAAGGAATTATTAATAAAATTATAGGACTTTCTCAGCTTATTATTTTCGTATACTTCACCAATGAAAGTATCACTAAAAATAAATCCAGTTGTTAGATGTTCAACACCTATATCATCTCCACCATTATTGATATCAAATGTGAAAATTCCGTCTGCACCTGTCCAACCACTATATCTTAAAAATGCATTAGAAAGTTCTTTTTCTTCTTTGACTATGTATCCATTACCCAAATAGAAACTCACATCACCAATTGATTGTGCTTTTTCAGAGTCTTTAAATGTTATTTTTATTGATTTCACAATTTGATCTCCTAGATTAATGATGTTATCATTTGTAGTTAAAATTAAATCCTGATATAGGAGATTATACTTATAACCATTTAGAGAATAATATATTGTAATATTGTTTAATGAATCATATCCATCTATGATTGGATTAAAAATTGAAATACTATCAATTGGATAGCTTTGATCAAAGTTGAAAATCATTTGGTGTGATTTTAATGTAGAATCCATAAAGTATATAGGATTAATTGTTTTTGGTTTATAAATATTTATGAAATTACTTAAATTTCCTTTTGTTGTACTATAGGGTATATCTAATGAGTTTATTGGAATCTTGTCACCAATAGTTTCTGTAAACATATAATCGGTAGGTTCAATAACAATTTCTTGCTCAACGACCTTGCATGAGTACATGAAAAATGTCAGCAATGTTAAAATGAATAAAACAGTTTTTTTCACGTAATTCACCTACCTGATAGCGTTTTCTAATAATAGAATAGCATAAAATATATATATAATCAATACATTTATAATACATTTAATATTTTTATAATACATTTAAAAAAATATATCGCAAAAATTTTACTTTTTGCGATATATTAAACGAGTTCTATATTCGTAATGTTGAGAATTGTAATAAGTCTCAGTATATTCAATTAAACGATTCGTTTCATCGTAGCTAAATCTTTTTCTTTTCAATTGTGGAATATCTTCAAACATTTGCAATATGTTCCTAATTTGCTTTGGTGCAATAACAGCACTAACATATTCTTCAAACATGCTAAACAATACATTCTTTGAAGCTAAAAACTGGTACAAAGATCCTTTTAGTACATCTGGATCATTTGGAATCTCTACAATAGGCAGTAAATACGTATCAGAATATAAAATAGGTATGATTGTACCTCTAACTCTTCTTAAATTATATATTTTTGATCCTTCTTCTATGTTAAATATACTAGCAATTACTTTATCAGCAGGAATTAATTCAAGTTCAGCTTCTATAGTTTTACTAGGTAATCCCATTTCATTCATTTCATTTGTAAAACTTTGAATAAGTGTGAAATTGGATAATGCAGATTTGTTTTTATAAACAGTTGTACCATAACCCGCTCTTCTGATTAAATATTCTTCTTTGACTAAAGAACTAATAGCAGTTCGTATCGTTACTCTACTAACACCATATAACAATGCTAATTCTTTTTCGGTTGGAATTAAATCTCCTTCTTTCCATTCACCTTTTTCTATTTTGTCTTTAATATCATTTCTTACTTGTAAATAAAACGGTTTATTATCTGCTAAATTTAACTTCATTCTCAGCACCACCTTAAAAAATTCATCTATATTGTATCATAACTATAATACATTTACAATACATTTAAGAATACTAAGTTCTTGAAACATCAAAAATATTTGACAATCCGCTTTTTTTAATATATTGTAATAATGACAATGAAGAATTTGAGAGGTATTAATATATGGGTTTGTATTTAGGTATAGATGGTGGTGGAACTAAAACAAAAATAAATATCATTGATGATAATAAAACTTTAATTTTTGAAAATACTACTGGACCTTCTTCAATAGATACAGTTAGTAATGAAGAAACCTTCACAAATATTCTTGAAGCATTGAATCCTTATATCAAACAAGTAGAAAACGTACACTTTAATAGTGTTTTTGTAGGTCTTGGGGGAATTGTTAGTAATGATGATGAAAAATTAGTTCAATCAATTATCTTAAGAATACCCGGTATTGATCAATCAACTAAAATCATGGCAAAAAATGATATGGAAAATGCTTTATATTCTGGTTTAAGTTTTGATCAAGGCTTAACACTCATATGTGGTACTGGTATGGTTGCATTTGGTAAAAATTATCATAAACAACATAAATGTGGTGGTTGGGGATATAAAGAAGGTGAATTAGGCAGTTCTTTTCATTTAGGTGTAGAAGCAATCCAATATGCAATAAGAGCATTTGATCACAGAATTAAATCTTCTGATTTTACTGATACACTATTAACTACTTTAAATATTAAACATAAAGAAGATATCATTAAAACAATAAATAACTACTATGATCAAAGAACACTTATTGCTAGTTTAGCACCAATAGTTACTAAATTTGCTAATCTTGATGATCCATATGCAAAAAAGATTTGTGATCATGCAATTGATGAGTGCGTATTAGCTATACATGGTGTATATGAACACTTAGAATTGAAGAATACTTCTGTTACAATTGTTGGTAGTCTAGGAAATGCACCTGGTTACTTTAGAAATAAATTACATGACAAGATTCGAGATATATCTACTGATTTGATAATTCAATCACCAATTGTTGATCCATGCTATGCAGCTGCTTTAAAAGCTTTAACACTATAATCTAAATATAAATGAAAAAGACTAACAACGAAAGTTAGTCTTCTTTTTTTACGAAATTGATTCGATTAAATAATAAATATAATTCTTCTTGTGAATAATACTTTTTCAATTTCATGAATGCTTGTTGCATCAAAGGTTTTCTCACATCAAGATTATGTGTATCAGTTGCTATGATGTCAATAAACTTATTTCTAATGAGCATGTTTACCATGCTCTTTTTTGTATATTTATCAGGACCAACAATGGCTGATGAATTTACTTGAAGAAGTGCACCAGTTTTTTTAATATTGATGATATCCTCTTTGGTTAAATATAAATATCTTTCAACATGAGCAACAATGACTTGATAACCTTTAGCCTGGATATTAAATACAATATCTTCAATCGCTGTTTTATGTTGGGTAGAAAATTCCATTAAAATGATATTTGTATCTTCAAATGCATATCTATGAAGTTCTAAATCAAAGTGTGGACGATAATAAATCTCAGCACCTAAAATTAAAGTGATTGGTAAATCTTTAGTCATTTCTTTTAATTTATTAAATTGCTCAATTTGAAATGCACGATTACCTTTTTGTTCTTTACCGAAGATATGTGGTGTTAATACAATATGTGTGACACCTTGCTTAATCTCTTCTTTAATTAAATCTAGTGAGAGTTCAAAAGATTGACTCCCATCATCAACAAGTGGAAGAATATGGGAATGGACATCAATCATTTTTTATCACTATAGTAAGCATAATTACCTTTATATCCGTAACCTGCTTGATCCATCTTCACTTGATTAAATACGATACCAATAATATTTACATCATATTTCTTAAGTGTTTGAATAGCATCTTTAACAAGCGATTTTTTCGCTTTTCCTTGAGCAACGATAAAGATAACAGCTTCTGAGAATTTAGAGATTAAAATCGCATCTGATACAGCAATAACAGGAGGTGTATCAAGTAATACATAATCATATCTTTCTTTAAGTTTATCAATAAGTTCTCTCATCTTTTGTGATTCTAAAACATTAGTCACTAAATTTGTAGATTCACCAGCAACCATAAAGTCAATACCGACTTCATCAGAATGTTTAATTGCTTCTTCTAATGTAATTTTACCTGAGATATAATCAGTTACACCATTTTCATTAGGTACAGTAAATGCACGGTTAATTTTAGGTCTTCTTAAGTCAAGATCAAGCAGAATAACTTTCTTTTCTTTTTGTTGAAGCAAGAAAGCAATATTTGATACAAATGTTGATTTACCTTCTGAAGGAAGTGTAGATGTGAATTGTAACACTTTATGATTACTATCGACATTAATATAATCTAGGTCGATCACAATCTTTTGAAAAGATTCTGATGTAAATGACAATGGATCATTTTTAGTCACCAAATAATCATATTTTTCTATTCTTTGTTTACCATTGATTAATGTATCAATGTTTAATTTTCTTTCTTTAGCCATTTTAGAAATCCTCCTTAATCTCAAACTCAGGAATGATGCCTAAAACTTGAATATCAAAAGCAGCTTCAAGCTGTTCTTTTGTTTTAAATGAATTATTAAGTAATTCTTTACCAAATGCAATACCAAGTCCTATAATACCACCAACCATAAGACCAATGATAATAAGGAGTGGTTTATTAGGAGATGCATAAGTACCATTATCAGTTGCGAGTATACCTACAAGTTCAATAGTATCTGGTAAGAATCTTTCTGGATTATCAGTCATTTGGTTGTTGATTGCTACTTCTACCAAATAATTAACAATGACTTTTGTGTCAGATGGATCTTTATCTTGATAAGCAACGTTGATTCTATAAGAATCAGTTGATGCAGTCACTGTAAGTTTTGATTTAAACGATTCTTTGGATTCATTTAAATTTAAATCTAGGATGACTTTATCAATCACTGAATTGGATTCAAAATACTCTGCTACAGTCATAATTAAGTATCTTGCAACTGTATAATCGGAAGATGTTGTTTGACTTTCAGTAATTGGTGTAATATAAACATCAACATTTGAGCGATATTCTTCTTGTGCAATTGAATAAGCATAGATACCTGCTAAGATACCAAAGAAAACCACTGAGATGATGATTGGTCTAAGACCATTTTTAATAATGTAAAACAGATCTGCTAAACTAAACCCCTCTTGCATGTTTGGATTTTGATCCATAAAATAACCTCCATATAAAACCTATATTTTGATATGTCAAAAAAATAAATTTGCCCCGTTGCTGATTTATTTTAGTGTTTGAAACAAAAATTTAGTCATTTCGTCTTTTGGTAGTGGTCTCTTGAAATAATAACCTTGTGCATATTTACATTGATATTGTTTCATTAACTCACAAACTTCTTTATCTTCAATCCCTTCAACAGTTACATCTAGATTTAGATCTGTTGCAAGTTTAATAGTTGATTTAACTATTTTTTGATTTGCTTGATTGGTTAAAATATCTCTTGCAAATGCTTGATCAATTTTAATACCTGTAAATGGGAAACTTGATAAATATGATAATGACGAATATCCTTGACCAAAGTCATCGATAGAGATTTTAAATCCTAAATCATAAAATCTTTGAAGATTTGCTCTAATCTGATCATAATCTGAAACCAATACAGTTTCAGTAACTTCAAGTTCAATAGCTTTAGGTTTAATGTCATATTGTCTAAAAATATTCATCATATTTGTGTAAAAACTTGTGTCATATAAGTTTTTAGCAGATATATTTATCGCAATAGGCATATAGATGCCTTGATTTCTAAGTTCAATATGATACTCGATTGCCCAGGTAAATACACTTTGTGTCAACTGTTGAATCAGTGAAGTCTTTTCAATTGTTGGAATAAAATCATTTGGTGGAATTAACTCACCATTTCGTTCCCATCTAATTAAGGCTTCTAAAGATTCTGTTTTACCAGTTTCTAGATTAACTTTTGGTTGATAGTATAAGAACACTTTATTATTTTCTAAACCTTCAATAAAGTCATAAGATATTTCATATTCGTGTCTTGAATCTGATTTAAGATTAGAGTATCTAAGATATAATACATGTCTTTTAGCTGCTTCTCTTGCTGTCATATCAGTAGAGATAAAATATTGAGATAGGTCATCATTTGTTCTATGAATTCTTGTGTCAAATCCTAGACCCAAGTTAACAAATAATCGTTGCTCAATATTATCTTTGATATGAGTCATAATATTAACTATATTTTGTATTTCTTCTCTATAATCATTAGATTCTTTTAAAATCCAAAGTCTTCTTTCCTCTGGAAAGATGACATATGTATCTTTATAGACACCTTGAATTCTTGTTTTGATAAGATTTAGAAAATCATAATATGCTTTATAACCTAATACTTCTGTAATCATTTCATAGTTTTCGATTAAGATGGTACAAAACATATAAACTTTATCTTCTTGTAATTTCAAGTGTTGTAACACATTGATATTATATAGGTTACTATCTGGATGTTGAATCAGATAGTTTTCCATCTTTTTGTTTAATTTTTGATAATCAGATGATAACATTCCTGATAATAAACCTACCATCGAGAATATGAATAATCTAAAGAACCAATCAGGAAACTCTTGAGGATCACCTGAGATAAGATCAACTGGTAATAGTGGTCCTGCTAAAATACCTGCAAACAAACCTGCAGCAAGTCCAGCATAAGGTCCTACTAAACTTCCAACTAATACAATTGATAAATAATAAATATGTGTATAAGATAAATGATTTAGTTGATAATCAATATTTTTAATGTAGAAATAAAAACCTATCATCAAGCCAAAATTCAGAACAAGAAGTTCTGGTTTGTAGTATTTGAACATAAGTTTTACAAGTTTGTTATCCTTAAAGGATTTCTTCACACTGATGCCTCCTAAATTATTTAATCACTTTTACCCAGTTATCAGGATCTGGAATATCTCCAAATTGAATACCAATCAAGATATCATATAGCTGTTTAGTGACTGGCCCCATAGCTTCATGATATGGGAATGTATGTTTTTTACCTTGATGTGTTATTGATGCAATTGGAGAGATCACTGCTGCTGTTCCACAAGCTGCAGCTTCTGAAATGTTTGACAAATCATCAACAAACACATCAGTCTCTTCTACTTTTAAGTTTAACATATTTTTTGCAATGTAGATTAAAGAACGTTTTGTAATGCCATCTAAGATAGAATTTGACTTAGGTGTAATGAATTTATTGTCTTTTGTAATCGCAAAAAAGTTAGCTGTTCCCGCTTCCTCAATTTTAGTGTGTGTCAGTGGGTCTAAGAAAATACAATCTGCAAACCCTTGATCTTTAGCAATCTTTTTAGCAAGAAGTGATGAGCCATAATTTCCACCTACTTTTGCTTGTCCAGTGCCCATAGGTGCTGCTCTATCATAATCAGATGTTACCATGTCTAAAGCTTTACCCTCAAAATATGATCCAACTGGAGTAACAAAAATTGAAAATAAGTATTCAGATGCTGGTTTAACACCTATATTATCTCCCCATCCAATCATAAAAGGACGAATATATAAAGATGATAGATCTCCATATGGTGGTATAAATGATTCATTTGCTAAAACTGTTTTAGTAACTGCATCAACAAAATCATCTACAGGATATGCAGGCATCACAAGACGTTCACATGAATCTTGGAATCGTCTTGCATTATCAAATGGTCTAAATAATTGAATATGACCTGATTTTGTACGATATGCTTTCATACCTTCAAAAGCTGTTTGTCCATAATGGAGGGATGTTGATGAAATCGGTAAAATAAAACGATCTGATTCTTGAAATTTACCTTTTTTCCATTGCAAAAAAATATTTTTCGAAATGAAAATTGAAGATGTTTTAACATAATTAAAAACTGTTTTTGTGTTCATTGTTATCACCATTTATTTTTTTCTTAATAAATATGTTTTAAAATTTAAAATTAGATAAGTAGTAAAAGAGTCTTTTAAAATTAATAATGCACTAAAATAAACAATTATTCCTACTGTGACTAGTATTAATAGATTAATATTGTTTGGTAGTAAATATAGTTTTAAACTGTACAAAAGCACGAACATAATACTTGAACTTATAAGATGTTTGAAACCGGAAAATTTAAATTTTTTGAGTTTTATAATACTTTTTGAATAATATAACATAATAAAAAGAACAATTAACTCTGCAATTATTGAAGATATTGTAGCTCCAACTGATTCAAATAGTGTAATAAACACAATATTTAATAATAAATTTGTGATTGAACCAATAACAATTGCTGTAGTAAATTTTCGATCCTTTTTCATTGGAATTAAAATTTGCATCCCTATAATATTACTTGCTCCAATAATTAAAACCAGTGGAGAAGCAATCTTGATTAGCATAGAAACTTTATCAAATCCATTACCAAAAAAAATTGGTACAAATAAATCCGATATTGAAATCAATCCTAATACTAAAGGAAAGCCTAAAAATGTCAAATAGTTAAAAGAAAATTCTATATTGTTGTCAAATTTATCTTTTTTATTTTCTGCATATAAATACGAATTTCTAGGAATCATAATTGTACTTAATGATGTTATCAAGACCAAAATCAATTTGATGATTTTTTGTGCTTGAGAATAATAACCCACTTCATTATTATTTGAAGTAATGATACCTAAAAGTGTTTTATCAAAAACAGTATATAGTGATGCTGCAAGTGTAGGTATAAATAAAACAAATGAATATTTGAGATGATTATAATTAAAAAGCTTAATCTTTTTCATTAAGAAGAAATCATGTTTTTTAACAAAGACCCATAAAACAATATACATTGATAACAAGGACAAACTTTGAATTAGTACATATAAAATCAAATCGTTAAAGTCATTTATAAACATAAAAATTGATATGAGTGTAACTATTTTAACAATTCCACTTGTAAATAATATTTTTTTAAACTCTTCTCGACCTTGAAATAAAAATGTTATATCAAAAATTACTGATATAATATTTATTGTTAAAACAAGCATTAGAATAGAATACTCGCCATAAATATTTAATTTTATCAATAATAGATTTAGTAATGCTAATGATAAAGTTATCCAAAATCTTGTAAAAAAAATCTCCCAAAATATATTTTTTTGCTCTTCTTTATTATTTCCATTTCTTGCGATTTCTCTTTGTCCATAGAAATTGAATCCAAATGATGAAATAAGAACAAAGTAAGTAATAATTGATTGTGTGAAATTAATTTGTCCTATCCCTTCACTTCCAAATATTCTTGATGTATAAGGTGTTATAATCAATGGAAATGCTAATATAATTATCTGATATAAAATGTTATATATAAAATTATTTTTTATATTTTTCTGCATATATTTTTATCTCATTTATGAATTTTTGTGGATCAATAGTTTTACCAATCTTACCATGTATACCATCAGAATAACCTTTTGAAATATATTTTATTCTTTTAACCTTATAATAAATTGGAGTACCAAATTCAAAAATGGTTTTTAAACTTATTATTACAATCTCTTTTTTTATTTGAAATTTATTTACAAATTTATCTAATCTACTTCTGCTATATTTCATAACAAATAAAACTGCATTTCTGTATTTATAATATTCCTTCCAAATATTATATAATCTAATTTCAATTGAATTATTAATGATTGGATCATTATGATTTATTATTGCATTCGTTTTTACTATTAAGTCATATTTCCTTGATAATCTATATAGAAATTCGAAATCATCACCATATATAAATAAATCTTTATCTGGATATCCTATATCAGATATCACTGATGTTTTTATTAATGGACCTACGAATGCACCAGAATCAATAATAAAAATATCTTGATTGATATTTAATTCATTAATGGGATTTGAATAAGTGTATAAATTATTACTCACAATTTTATAATGGTAAAATTGATACTTTTCTCTATCAATACCATAAATTAATGGTAAGCAAGCACCTGTATTTACATTAACGTCTTGCACTAAATTTCTCAAACAATTCTCATCAGGATATGCATCATCATCCATTAACCATATCCAATCAGAATCATAATTTTCGATTATGTGTTTAATTCCATAATAGAAACCGCCAGCCCCACCATAATTCTCTTCCATGAAAAGAACTTCGATATTATTATTCAACTTCGATATCTTATCAATTTTATTCTTGTGAACTTCATTACTAGCATTGTCAACAATAATTACTTTTTTCAAGGTTAAAGATTGTGACAAAATATTTTTAATGCATTTCTCTAATTTTTCTGAACTATTATAAGTGACTGTTAAAGCATATATTTCCATTATTAATCCTTCTTTCTTCGTAATCAAATATACTCATTGTCAACGCAATAAATATAATTCCAGAATAATTAAAAGTAATAGATGAAACACTTGTCATTATCAAGAAATTAATCAACAAAAGCATATAAATTTGGTTTTTACTTGTTTTTAAGTAAATTATTATTAAAGATCCTAAAAAGCCAATATACCACAAAAAAAATAATATTCCAAATTGTCCTAAAATACCAATAATACCTACATCAGTATAGTAAACCAATCCACTATTGCTATGAACGATAGATGAATAAATATCAATTTTATCTGATAATAAACCAATTCCTAGTATCGGATTATTAATAAATTGATTTAACATATATTTATAAGAATCAACTCTAATTAAATAACTTGAATCTGTAAAAATATTCATATTGAAAATATATATTATAAACCCTGTCGTGATTACTATAAAAATAGGTAATAATAAAGTTCGCTTCTTTTTAAGTATGTATAATAACCCTGATATTATTAGAGCGGCAAACATGTTCAATAGATACATTCTTGAATTTGCATAAAAAAGATAAGCACTATAAAGAAGTCCATTTAAAACAAATATTCTAGGAAATCTATTAATAAATTTAAATGAAAATATAAAAACAAAACTTAACATATAATAAGCAGGTAAAACATATAATGAATTATTTCTATAGATTAAAGATCCAATTTCCCATGAATAGAAATTTAAAAATATAATTCCTTTGAAATAAAAAAGAACTGCTTGTATCAAGATTAATGATTCCATAAATATTGAAAAAGATATTAAAATTTTAAATAAAAAAAGTAAATTTCTTTTGTCATATTTAATAAATTTTGAAATTATCAAGTACAAAAATGGAACCATTATCCAATGATAACTCTGAATAATATTAAAAAGTGATTCATCTTGATAACGTAATAATGTTAATAAAATCTGAAAAATAAATATAATTGCTAAAAGAAATAAAAAATATAGATACTTTTGGTTTAAAAATTTACTATTTAAGATTGATAAGATTAGTATTGATAACACCGTAAATAATAGTATGAGTATGCTTGAATAGTCGCTGTTCCATCTAAATAAAATAAAATCGTAATTTGGAGCTAAGAAAAAATATTTATATACTAGAAAAATTATAAAAATAACTGAAATTTTTAAAAAATTATTATACAATTTCATTCTTTACTCCTTCCAGTTTTAATAATTTGATATATCTTTCTTTGATTAATTCTTTAGAATTGTTCTTAACAACTTGATTGTATACTAACATACTTTTTAATTCCATTTTGTTCTTGCAAAAATCGTCGTAAGCAATTTTCATTTGTCTAACCAATTCTGTAAAATGCTCATCTTTGTTTTTGTAATCATAACAATAAAACGAATTTGTTATCATAAATTCTTTTGTTGTTCCAATTGTAGGTGAAATGAATGTTTTTCCCTTTGATGCAGAATAAATTATCGATGACGAATTTAACATACTTCTTTTATCAAAAGGAAAAACTGTTACATCACTTTGCTTTATTATTGAATCTAGTAATTCTCCTTCGATGAATTGAAATCTATAACTGATTCTTTTATCAGTTTCACACATGTGAATTAATCTTTTTTTATAGTTATTTGTATTTACTTGACCAATTAATTCTAATTCTATATTTTCATATTTTAGTGATTTAAACGCATTGATTAATAATTCTATGTTTTTATATTTGCTAATTAGTCCAAAATACAGAAATTTCATTTTTTTGCGATTTATAATATATGATTTATATTCTCCATCAACATAATTATGTAATGGTATAAAATAAAATTTATGGTAATTTGATTCATCTTTAAAATATTTTTTTAAATAAATCAAACTTTCTTCACAATGATAAATTATATGTGATGAATATTTTATTAGTAAGTATTGTAGAATAGATGACTGCATTTTGTTTCTATTATTGTGCGGTTTGATATTATGATATACATAGACTATTTTCTTTTTGTGTTTTTTTAAAACATATATAAGAAAAAGTCTTTTTAGAAATATTAAATTAGCTCTTATAATGTTATTAGGTAGGCTTTCAAACCAATTCATTTGGACATATAAATAACTAGAAGTTAAATTTTTATATGTAAGTTCTAACAAATCTACATCAATTTCATTATATATTTGTTTAGTGTAATTAATATATTCATTTTTATTATTTGAAAATGGGAATAATAATATTTTCATTATTTATCACAAACCTTGCTTAACATAATTTTTGCAACTTCTTTCCAATTGAATTTCTTCACAAAATAATCTACATCTTCGGATGTAGTTTCAATAGCATTTTCTAAAATATCTTTGAATGTAGATGGATTATTAGGATCAAAATAATTAACCTTGTCTTCAAATAATTCCTTAAATACTGGTATATCTGAAATAAAAATTAATCTACATCCCATCATCATAGCTTCAACAATAGGTAACCCAAAACCTTCATACAAACTTGGCATGATAAAACCCTTTGCTCTGCTGTAAAAATGGTTCATTGATTGATCATCTATATATCCTAGATATTTAACATTTGGGGAAATATCTTTTGGTACTTCAACTTCCCCTATGATTACAAAATTCAATTTACTATTCAATTTTGCTACTTCGTCTATGTATTTAAGGTTTTTATGTTTGTAATTTGAAGCAACAGAAATAAAAAAATCTTCCTTTATTTGGGTATTGTTAATTTTCCCATTTACACCAGCATAAATTACAGATATTTTATTATCTAATAACCCATAATAACTTGAAATGGATTCTTTCATAAATTCAGTTTCTGTAAAAATGTGTTTATATCTTTTTATGTTAATTCTTGTTACAGCACGCATTTTAAACAACCACTTTTTATTTTCAGGAGATTCTTTACTAGTAAATCTAATGTCATGAATTACTACATATGAAGGGTATAAAATTGGAGCTATAGTACCAAAACTAATTAGTGGTTTTCTTTTAAAAAACATATAAAATGGTAATGTTATCTGTTCCCATAAATTTCCTTTAAAAATCGGCAATTTTTTAAATCTAATATTTTTGTATTTATTAGGATCATATTTTGCGTTGAACGGAACTAAAACAGTAAATTTTTTCTCTGGAAGATTATCAAATTCATTTAGTAAATTAATTGAGTATCTCTGTATCCCAGTTATTTTTTGTGATAAAAAAAATCCATTTATATAATACATTTATATCTCCTGAAAAACATTTATATACTCGTCAATTAAGCTATTCCAACTAGTGTTGAATTCACTAACATTCTTACTAAAATGAAAGTTGTTAGAAGTCTGTTTAATTGTATCAACCCATTCTTCAACGTTAAAATTAGTTACCACATATAAATTTTTATAATTATCCAATGAACTTGATCCACCATTGTTCGAACTATAAATCGAAAGTTTATAATAAATAGATTCAAGTAAAACCATACCATAAATATCATATTTTGTTGGAAACAAAAATGCATCTGATAAATTATATATCTCACCAATTTCATTTTGAGTTAATTTATCTTTTATGATTATTGAATTTAATATGCATAAATCATTTGCATATTTGAGCATTTTTTTACCATATCTACTGTTGAAATCACCAATTATTACTAATTTTGATTGCTTATCAAAATCCTTCAATCTAGCAAAAACGTCAAATAAAAATTTAATATTGCGTCTTCTTTCAATTTTTCCAACATATAAATACTGGTTACCATTTTTTCTAGACTTTAGAGCTTTAGAAAAATCACTTTCAGACATATTAACCATTTCATGATCTAATCCAATCGGAATATATTTTACCTTAAAAAAACCAAGTCTATTCAAAAAAATTTTAGCTAATTTGCTCTTAGCAATTATAGATACATTGTTTTTTTTATATCTATAAAAAAATAATAAATATAATATGAATGATTTGCATTTTCCCAATAAGCTTAAACCAAATTTGTATGGTCCATGAAGAATTACTAATTTTTCAGGTATCAATTTAGATAACTTGAAAGATTCATATTGAAATATTTCATGCGTAATCACATAATCATATTCTTCAATAAGTGTAGAAATTTCATTATTATCATAGAAAACTATGTTAAACATGATTTTAGCCTTAATATAATGTATATTGATTGCTGAATTCTTATAAGCAATAGATTTCATATATGAAGTTTCATTTTCACTTACACAGACTATATCACAATTTATGTTAATATCTTTAAATGCTTTAGCAATACCAATTTCTTGATGATTATAAGTGTTTAGTATTATCGAATTAGGTGTTGATTTTATTATCAGTACTCTCATTAGAAACTCCATTCAAAAATGTTTTAATGATTATATCAGTGACATTTCTATAATTAAATTGATTCAATATTTTGGAAGATTCATCTCTAGAATCCTTATTTTTTATACTTTCAATAATTGTTTTATTCAGTGATTTAATTGAATTTAATTCAAAAAATAACACATCATAATCACAATAAATCTCTTTGAAAACCTCAATATCAGATAGAATAACTTTAGTATTCAGCACTAATGCTTCTAAAGGTGGTAATCCAAAACCTTCATAATTACTAGCTTGTATCAAAATTTCAGAACTTTGGATTAAATAAAATAGTTCTTGGTCACTAACATGACCAGAATATATTATTTTACTTGAATTAATATCAAGTTTAATTTTATTTTTTAAATTATCACTACCTACAATGATTAATTTATAGTCTAAATCTAGTTCTTTAAAACTTCTAATGATTTTATCGATTCCTTTATGAGATTTAAGATTACCTACACAAATCATTTGCTTATTTTTAACAGTAGAATTTCTTATTTTATAATCAATTAACTCTTGAGATACTCCTATATAAGTAATAATAATGTCCGAAGATTTCCATGGAAAATAATGAATAATCCTTTTATAACTAAAATTGGAAATCGTGAAAATTTTTGTAGATTTTTTTGCTGATCTTTTTACTAGATATTTCTTAATCAATTGATCAATCAAATTATGGCTTGTCTCTTTTTTATCGAAAAATATCATATCATGGATAGTACTATACGTTGGAACATTCAATCCAAATGGTATCAAAAAATGTGGTGTAAAAAAT
This sequence comes from Acholeplasmataceae bacterium, assembly GCA_050251655.1. Taxonomy (GTDB): domain Bacteria; phylum Bacillota_I; class Bacilli_A; order Acholeplasmatales; family Acholeplasmataceae; genus WOFB19. The sequence continues at coordinate 66,204 of JBFWMH010000002.1, read as the reverse complement.
GCATCTAGTTTATTTACTTGCTTTGTTGGAAACAAAAACAAGCCTCTAATACTAAAAGGACTATGATCAGTATAAATATGATTGGCTTTATATGGTAAATTAACTATTTTTTCTCTATCTCCAATTAAATAATAATCATGCATAGAATAATCTATGTTAGTTAATATGCCACTTAAATATCTTGAGATTCCAGACATTCCAAGATATCTACAGTCAATTGCTATCTTCATGTTTTACTTCCTCTATCAAAACTTTATCAATATATTTCTTTATGCTTGATCTAAAATTCTCACTATTATATTTTTTTGCATTTAAAATCAAATCATTAATATTAAAGGTCATTGAATTGAACAACTCAATAGCATTTATAAGTGAAATAGCATTTTGTTCGTTGAATAAAATACCAGTCTTATCATTTATTGTCTCTGTAGCTCCACCTTTATTAAAAGCAATAACTGGTGTTCCAGATGCTTGAGCTTCCAATATTGTTATTCCAAAATCTTCTTCACCAGGAAAAATAAAAGCTTTTGCTCCAGCATAGTAATCTAAAATTTCATCATCTTTTAAACTACCTAAAAAATGTACATTATTTTTAGCCATTTTCCTCAATTTTTTTTCTTCTGGTCCAGTACCTATTATTAATAAGGGTAAATTTAAAGCATTAAACGCTTCAATTGCAATATCGATTCTCTTATATTTCACTAGTCTAGATAGCACTAAAAAATAATCTTTTTTAGTGCTCGGTCTAAACATCTCAACTCTAACTGGTGGATATATAACTTCTGAATCTCTCCTGTAATGTTTATATACTCTATTTTTAATATATTCTGAAATACTTATAAAATAATCAACTCGGTCTGCAGATACTTTGTCCCATATTCTAATATAATTCATCATATATTGGGCAATTCGTCTTTTAAAAAAATTAAAATCATTAGTGTATTGATAAAAAAACTCCCATCCGTATCTCATTGGTGTGTAACAATAACAAATATGTTTCGTGTTTGGACTAGTAATAATTCCGTGGGCGCAAGAAGAATTACAGCTAATAACTAAATCATAATTGGTAAAATCAAAACTCTCAAAAGCAGTTGGCATTAAATGTAAATATTTTTGATGATTTTTTATTATTTTCTTATTTTTCTGTAAAAAAGATGTACGTACATCTATGTTTTTCAATTCTGGTGCTAAATGAGTAGGATCATATACAGATGTATATATTGGAGCTTCTGGATATATTTTTTTTAATTCTATGAGGACTTGCTCACCTCCACCCATATTTGTTAGCCAATCACATACAATTGCAACTTTCATTTCAATCACCTAATTCCTTTAATCTCCAATAATTCAATGTGTCTAATAGCGTTTCTTGTATTGTATACTCAGTACTCCATCCAAGTTGTTCCAGTAATACGGATGATCCAAAATAATCATAAACATCAATAGGTCTATATTTATTCGGATCAATAATTACCTCAATATTTTTAGAGGATTTTGATACTAAGAACTCCAATAAATCTTTTAATAGATAAGATTTTCCAGAACATACGTTATAAGTTTCACCCTTGATTCCCTTAATTGCAATTAATTCATATGCTTTCACAACATCGCGAACATCTGTGAAATCTCTCCTAACATTTAAATTACCTACATATAATTTAGTTGAATTCTTATCCATTTCCAAACTGGCAATTTGTTTACAAAAACTTGGAATAACAAAATTGGAAAGTTGCATGGGACCTATATGATTGAATGAACGTGTCATCACTATATCCAAGTTGTATGCTTCAACATATAATTTGGCAATCATATTTTGCGAATATTTGCTAATACCATAAATATTTAGTGGTTGTGGAATAGTACTTTCTACGATTGGTAAGTCATTTTGATTTATATTTCCATATTCTTCACTTGAACCTATTAATATAATTCGTGTTGATAGATTAGTTTTTCTTATACTTTCTAGTAGATTTATTGTACCTATTACATTAATATCAAAGGTTAGAGCTGGTCTACTCCAAGAAATTGAAACAGAGCTTTGTGCGGCTAAGTGGAATATTAAATTTGGTTGAAATTCAGACAAAACTTTCTCAATCATTTCTATATTTAGAATATTTAAATCAAAAACCATATCAGGTTGATAATTCAATTTTTCATTTTGGAGTTTAGTTACTGCTATAATATAATTATTTTTTCTATTTAACTGATTATACATATAGTAACCTACAAATCCGCTACCACCAATTATTAATACCTTCATTTTTTGATTAGCTCCAAATCATTAATAACCATTCTGAACACTAATTCATTAAAATCAATCTTTCTTTCCCAATTTAATTTTTTCTCAGCTTTACTCGGATTTCCCAATAAAATATCGACTTCAGCAGGTCTAAAATATTTTTCGTTTACTTTTACAATAACTCTACCATTATCATCTTTTCCAACTTCATCTATTCCATCTCCCTCCCAATGAATATTGATTTCTAAGGCTTTACATGCGGAAGTTACAAACTCTCTAACAGTTCTTGTTTCACCAGTCGCAATAACAAAATCATCAGGTGTATCCTGTTGCAGCATTAACCACATTGCATACACATAGTCTTTTGAATGACCCCAATCTCGTTTCGAATCTAAATTACCTAACTCTAAAACATCCTGTAATCCTAGTTTGATTTTAGCTAAAGATTTTGTTATTTTTCTAGTAACAAACTCTTCTCCACGTCTTTCGGATTCATGGTTAAATAAGATACCACTACATGCATATAAATTAAAACTTTCTCTATAATTTTTAGTTATCCAATGTCCATAGAGTTTCGCAACTCCATATGGACTTCTTGGATAGAATGGTGTATCTTCTTTTTGTGGTATTTCTTGAACTAATCCAAACATTTCAGATGTTGAAGCTTGATAAAACTTAGCTTCTGGTTTTATAAGTTTAATTGCCTCAAGGATATTTGTAACACCCAATGCATCAATTTCTGCTGTGGAAATAGGTTGTTCCCAACTAGTACCAACAAATGATTGAGCAGCTAAATTGTACACTTCATCTGGATTTGAAATTTTCATTGCATTAACAAGAGATACATAATCTGTCATGTCAGCATAAATCAAATTTAGTTTATCTACTAGATGTTTAATATTTCCATAATCTAACACACTTTTTCTTCTCATAATTCCAAAGACGTTATATCCTTTCTCTAGCAATAGCTCAGCTAGATATGATCCGTCCTGACCAGTAATTCCAGTAATCAAAGCATTTTTCATTTTTTTTCTCCTATTTTATGTATAAGTTCTTTAATTTTTTGAGAATCTTTCTTATCTAATATAAGCAATTCATTATCAGTTTGAATTATTATTAAATCTTCAACTCCAATTGTTGATATGTGCTTACCATTACCTATAACAATATTATTATATGACTCTATAGAACTATAATCTGTATTTCTTATTACATTCCCATAGTTATCTTTATTAAAAATTTCATCGAATGAATTGTAATCTCCGACATCATTCCACCCAAAAGTTGCAGGTATCACTTTAATATGACTGCTTTTTTCTATAATTGCATAATCGATAGATATTTTATCAAATTTTGAAAAAATATTTTCCAATTTATCTTCATCATTAATAATGGCTTGAAATAATACAAAATGATTTTTTGCATATTTTTCAAAATGCTTCATAAGTGATTTATAATTGAATACAAACATTCCACTATTCCATAAATATTTACCAGACTCTACATATGTAAGTGCCGTTTCATAATTAGGCTTTTCTCTAAATGACACAACGTTGTTTATTTGATTTTTTAGTATTTCATTCACCTGTATGTATCCATATGCAGTTGAGATTTTATTTGGGATTATTCCGAATGTTATAATATTTTCATCAGTAACATTTTGATTTGCAATTCTAAGTAATTTATGAAATTCTTCTTTATTATCAATTATATGGTCAGATGCTAATACGACAATGTTAGAATCACCTTTCATTTTATTTATATAAATTGAACCATATCCAATAGCTGCTGCTGTATCTTTAAACATTGGTTCGATAATAAAATTTTCATTTGGTATATTATCTAGACAATTTTTAATAGATTCATATTGTACTGCATTCGTTGCTACAAAAATATTTGAAGGTGAGACCAAAGGTAATACTCTATCTACAGTTTCTCTAATCATTGGTTTGTCTGAAAATAATTTCAATAATTGTTTAGGATGCTCTTTAGTTGATAGTGGCCAAAATCTTTCTCCACTTCCACCAGCCATAATAAGTATATTTAACACACTAACTACTCCTTTTCATTAAATAATATTATATTATCGTTCATAATTGTTTTTTTCAAATATTCACTAAATTTTTCAGCTTCGTTCATTTTCCCTAACCCAGCTTCTTTATCAAACATAACTCTAACTGTTAAAAGTATTAATTTGATATCTAACCAAAAGTTGTATCTTCTAATATAAAATAAATCATATCTTAGTCTTTCAATACCCATTGTGTCATATCTACTATAAACTTGAGACATTCCAGTAAGTCCGGGTTTAACATTAGATCTATACATAAACTCTGGATGAGTCTCTATCGTTTCTTCTATCTCACTTGGTATTAATGGTCTTGGTCCAACTATACTCATTTCACCTTTTAGCACATTAAATATTTGTGGAAGTTCATCAAGTCTTGTTGCTCTAATGAATCTTCCAAGTTTGGTGATTCTTGGATCTTTAGCACCAGCGTGAACTGGACCAGTCATTGCATCACAATTAACATGCATAGATCTAAATTTGACAATTTCAAATTCTTCATTATTTCTTTTGATTCTAGTTTGTCTATATAATATTGGACCACCATCTTGAATTTTAATGAGTAATGCAATAATTAACATAGGAATAAATGCTACAATTAAACCAACAATTGAAACAACAATATCAAAAGATCTCTTAAAGAATCTTTGTTCAAATGTTAATCTCATACTCTTAGCTTTAAGCACCAAAGTGTCATCAATTTGATCTTTTTGTGCATATAATAATCCCAATTCATAAGTTCTAGGTACCATATACAACTCTTTACTTGTATTAAGTAGAATGTAGTTAACTAGCATATTTTTATTCTTAACACTTAAATCATCTAGCAAATAAACATGATCAACTTCATCAATGTATTTAAATACATCATCATTAATTTTGACTCTATCATCTTCAAATAATACATACTTTAAGACTTTATAATGGGTTTTATCCATAAAAAACTCTTTAGCTAGATTGATAGCATCCTCTTTAGGACCAATCACTGCAACTAAAGGTTTTCTACTAAATTTGTTGAATAAAACAAATTCTATGTATTTAACAGAAGGTAATATAATCACTTGTGCAATAAGAATATATAATACATCTAAAGGTGTTCCTAAAATAAAGTTATCAACATTTATAAATGTGATGATAATTAAAATGATATTAGTAAAAAACAATGCCATAAACATTGATATAAAAACCTTATAGAATTTACTTCTACTAATGGTTACTTGATACACCATAAAAAAGAAAGCAGCAATAATCAAATAAAGTGCAGTAACTAAAATATCATCGGAATGAAGTACAAATAAGTCATATATACCTAAAAATGAATGGTTATTTTCAAGATAATTAAGCTCAGCTATTAATAAAAAAGTAAGACCTAAGATGAACACATCAAAAAGATGTTCTAAAAATCTAATGATGTTCCCATTCCAAAAATCTTGCTTCATTTCTTTGTATTTACCCATGTGTTTAATCCCCATTTTTATTCATAGAATTTTATAATGCATTACTGACTGCCGAGAAAAAAGCGATACTTGTATATGCATCAAACGATGCATAATCAAATTTCACAGACTGTTCAATATAGATTTGCTGTATGAGTAAATCTAAATCATTTTCTCTTATAAAAGCATTTTTATAATTGATTGTAATTTCCTCTATTCTATGATTTAAAACATAAACAGTTAAATCTACATATACAGGTGAAGTGTTAGATTCACCTTCATAATAACCATCTTCTATCTCAAGTAGGTTAATTTCATCAATTACTGTACTTTCTACTTGATCTAAACCATTACTCACAGATACAAAAATAAGGAATGCACCAAACGTGAGCAAAATACCTATTACCATATATATAGCATATTGTTGATGTTTTTTCATAAAAAAGCAACTCTCCATTACATATCTTGGATGAAATTATTTTAACATATATTATATAATATATGCAAAGATATTTTAAACTTTGACAAATATAGTAAATATATTTATAATGATTATAGTCATTTCTTACAAAATGGGGATTGCAAATGAAAAAAATAGAACAGTTCTTAAATAGTATATACTTCATAATTTTTATATTTTTAATTGTTTTCGTTTCCTGGTTTATGGGAAGTGGATTTTTTGGATTAAATGACTTTAGTCCATATAATTTATATGGTGTATATGTTTTAATTTTATTATTATCAGTTGTTCTGGTGTTGTTCAAGAATACACTATATGCAATACCAATACTTGCTGGATTCTTATTTATTATTAGTAATAGTAGCATTACATTTGATACACTCGATCAATTTGGATTTCCGCATATCGCATTAATTCTTATATTTTCAAGTTTTATAGTACATATCATTAGATTTAGACCAAGATTAAAGATTGGTGGATTATTTACTGGTTTACTTTTAATAGCAATCGCTTATGTCATCCCACTTCTTTATACTGAAGTATCTATGAAAGCAGTGATGGTATCAAGTGCAGGTATTATATATTTCTTATTTTATTTATTCTTATTTTCAACTACAAAAGGAAATAAAGATTACTTATTTAAATTAATGTTAGTGATAAGTTTCATCTTGATGATGCAACTAGGAACAAAAATATTTAGATTATTTCTAGATCATCCAGAATTAAACTTCATAGAAGTATTTGGCTTAGGTATGACAAATAACTGGGGTGATAACTTTGGATGGGCAAATATTAATGATGTTGCGTTTTATCTAACTTTAACTTTTCCTACCTATGTGTACTTCATATTTAAAAAGCCAAAAAATATATTTTATTGGTTACTAATATTATTACCAATTCTAGCTGTTGCAGTATCTGGATCTAGAGGTGGACTCATTGGATTCTTTATTGTTGGTGTATTATCATTTGTATTCATTATGTTAAGAGGGACTAAACATCATTATCTTGGTGTTGGAATAGCAGTTTTAGGAGCTTTTATTATTATCATACTAAGTTATGATATTTTGAAAGAATCCTTTAGCACAATGCTTGATATGTTGAATCGTGGTTCAATTGATGCAGTCTCTTCAAATAGAATTTTCATATATGTAGAAGGTATTAAATTTTTTAAAGAGAATTTTATTTTTGGAGCTGGTTGGATGTCTATCTCTTCTTTAAATGCTGATTTTGTTCATGGAAGACTCTTTATGTATCATTCAACAATCATACATGTCTTAGCAACCATGGGTCTATTTGGATTATTTGCATTATTATTCCATTACTATCAAGTATTCTCAGTTTTATTTTATAAAATATCACTTGAGAAGAAATTAATCATGTTTGGTTATATTGCTACTCAAATTCATGGATTAATTGATAATGTTCAATTCTCAGTGCCTTATTCATTCTTAATTGTATTTATATTTGTGATCATAGAAACATCAGATATAGACACATTATTTAAAAAAGATGGTAGAAAATACATCTATGATGAATCATTACAACTATCAGAAGCAACCTTTTCTTAAAAGATTGCTTCTTTTTTTATATCTAATGGTTATATAATAAGACTATCGATTGGCAATGGGTGAACATATGAAACTAGAAATATATCAATCAAAAGAGGATGCATCAAGAAAAGTTAGTGATATGATTAAAGATCAAATTATAACTTACCCTAAAACTGTTTTAGGACTTGCTACTGGTGATACACCACTTCTTTTATATCAATACTTAATCAAAGATTATCAAAATAAGTTGATTTCATTTAAAGATGTTAAAACATTTAATTTAGATGAATATCTTAATTTAGAACCTTCAAATAAACAATCATATACATATTATATGTATCATCATTTGTTTAAATATATTGATATTAATCCAAAGCATATACATATACCTTCACATAGTGAAGATATAATCTTATATGATCGTCTTTTAAAACAACATGGTCCAATAGATATTCAAATATTAGGTATTGGACATAATGGTCACATTGGATTTAATGAACCTTTTGATGACATCAATCAAGAGACACATATCATAAACTTATCTGATGAAACGATTAAAGCAAATTCAAGATTTTTTAAAAAAGGTGAACACATACCTAAACAAGCCATTACAATGAGCATTTCACAAATCTTGAAATCAAAAAAAATCATACTTATGGCTTTTGGATCATCTAAAAGTCATATCATAGGACAATTACTTAAATTAAAAGAATCAAATCCAAAAATACCCGCCTCTTATCTTTTATTACATGATGATGTTACGATTGTTGTTGATAAAGAATTAATGATGCATATTAAATAAAAATGGAACTTCAATTTGAAGTTCCATTTTGTTTTATTGTTTTTCTTTTTCATTTAATGCTTCAAGTGCTTCTCTTGTTTTTCTAGTGTTCTTTAAAAATCCAAGTAATAACATATTAAACATATAAGTAACGAAGGTTGTGATCGAACCACCAATAAGTGATAATATGAAATATTCACCACCAGCATTTGCACCTTGAGCTGATAAGATCAATGTAGCAAAAATCATCAACCAAAATAATATCATTGTGTATTGTTTAAATACCTCTAACCATTTTGAATCATCTTCATCAGTATACCATTTTTTCATGATAGACCCCCTTTTATTTAAGCTTTACTTTTCTCTGTATTTTTCTTAAATCTTAACTTAACTAATAAATAATCAATAGTTGTTTCTTTATCATAGATAAAGTTAACAAAGATTGCCATCAAATTAACATAGACTAATACTGGTATAAACATCCATAATACTGGCCAAAAGAATGATTCACCAGTGATTGGATTAATGGTTAAAAATCTTGGGACTAAGACTTTAATAAAATTACCGATACCAACTAATGTATCAAGATTTTTAACGCCGAAGATTAATGATGGATTTCTTCCATCAGGATTAAACATTTCCATACCTTGTGGAACAAGTCCAAATAGTGATAATACCCATTCATTGACAAAGATGAGTGTGAGTGTTCCCATTAAGATGAAAGGCATATATCCGGCTCTTTTAATTGAAATCTCATGAAGTTTATAATGTAACATCAAGAATGGTATTAAGAATAATAAGAAATGTGTTGTGTAAAATCTGATGGTTTCAAGTGAAAACGCAGTTTTAACATAAACACCTTCGATTGATACTGCATTAAATGTAGATGAGAATGTATCAACTGGATAAAACAGTGTTAACATACCAGAAACTAAACCAACTAACACCATATAATCTTTAAATATTTTATTCTTAACAAAATATAGAATTGGAAATGTTAATACACTCACTGCACATATATTTTCAAAAGATACTTTTACCCATCTGTTTTCAACGAAATAAGGATCAGTATATGGATAAATCAGCACCTTTAAAAAGTGAATGGCAAAATTGGTCATAATGAGACCAAAAATAAACCAAAATCTAAATTTATTTGATTTATATTTTAATAGTCTAACACTTAAGAGTGTTAAACTAAGTGCAATTAATAGATATAAAAAATAATACATGTTAAACATTTCTACGACTGCCATTGTTTCACCCCACTTTACTAGATTATATCATATGATATAAAGAGTAAAAAACAATTTGTTGTTATTTTTAATATGAAAAGGTTTTACTATTCATCTTTAATATGAAAATCTGTCAAATGATTTTCTTCACTTTTTTTATGATTTATCAGTTCTTTTAATTTATGAATGCTTACTGAAGTCTTAACAAATGCTAACTTAAACCAGCGATAAATCCAATAAAATGGTAATAATATAGGTATATATTTAATGATTTTAAATCTTGATGAAATCATTCTATGTGAAGGAAACATCGATTTTAAAAGATATTTAAACTTATCATTTAGCGAATCAATACTTCTATTGTTGATAATGTTTTGATATGCATCATTTGATGTTCCTTTACCATGAACACCAGTTTTTAACATCACTTTAATGATTTTCTCATAATCATTTGTATGATATTGATCAAAATCAAAGTGATTCATTTTAATGTCATCATGTAAATAATAGTTATGTAGACTTATGATAAGTTCATAAAAAGACTTTAGTTTTGTCTTCTTTAATAGGATATTTAAATATGCAGCATTTAATTCATGATGTTTTGTGAATAAATAAATGTCAAGTATACTTCTAAGTCCTATGCCACCATTTTCAATATGTTTGACTAAATGATATAGTAAGTAATTTAATTCATATTCTGGATTAAATGTTTTCTCATAACTATTTTCAATTTTCACATGTTTAAAAGGATCTAAAAACATCGCATCATAATCTTGATCAAAATCGTGTTGAATGAATGGATGTAACTCAATATGTTCTTTTTCTTTACTCAAATAGGTATTATGATAATAATGTCTTGATGTGAGTTGATATCCATTTATCTTTAATATTTTATTCGCTTTCTTATAAGCATGTTCTTCCACTAATAAATCAATATCTGTCATGCCACGCATATAAGTTTTAGGATACTCATTTTTAATATGCGATCCTTTTAATAAAATATAATTGATTGCTTCTTTATTTAATAAAGCTTTTAATTCAAGTAATGTGATTTGTTGACTTAAATCTCTTGAAATGTAATGATAATAGGTTTGTCTTAAGAGTTTTTGGTAATAAGTGTCAATAACTGATAAATCAAGTGACTCAAAAACAAGACCACATAAACCATTTTCAATAATGGCTTTGGTAAATGATCTTTGATCTTTGATTTCTTTTGAATATTTTAAATCATGAAGTGATGCATATATAGCATCATATATATTTTCAATTAACTCTTTCATATAAACCTCAAAATAAGATAAAGGGATTCGCTTGAATCCCTTTATGTTTAAACTTCATAAATCATTTGATAGAAATCAGGATAATCAATGAAAGGATTTCTGTTATTTTGAATACCAAAGATGGTTTCATTTCTTGTTCTTTCAAAATCATCTACGACATCTAATGTTAACCAAGATGTAATGGTTGATAAATCACCCATTTGATAAACATCAGGTTCAACACTATCTGTTTCTATTAATGTTAAATAATCATACATAACTACCATATAAAATAAGATACGAGCAATATCACCTTTGACAGCATCTCTAGGTGCATATGAAACAGTTGTTGTTGTATTAGAAAACCATTTATTACCTCTTGATGAATTAACACTAGGATCTGCAGGTTTTAGATTGTGTAGATCTGAAGCAATATTGATTCCACCAGCATCTGTCCCAAGTAAGGATTGTGGCCAGATGTGTTCTCTATTCCAAGTAATTCCTCCATCCCATACACCTGAAACTGAATCACCTGTATAAAGTAAGATAACATTACTTGCATTATTTGGATCTCTATCGGTATCATCTAAATCATATCTTGCGTCATCATATGAAACACCTGAAAAACCGGTGTTTACGATGGTTCTAAGAGATAATAATAAATCATTTCCATAAAGACCTACAGCATCATCATAATATGGTTCTAAGACTAAGATAGTAATATCAATTGTTTCACTATCTCCAGTATCAGATTGTGCATAATATGATTGATGATAAGTGCCTGGTGTAGATGTGTCTACACTTCCTGTTGTTTCGTAGAATACTACAGTATCAAAAGATGAGTAAATATAATAACCAGAGTCGTCTATTGTAGCCCCTACAGAAACTGAATAAACAGGAAGAGCTGCATTATATGCAGGTTCTTCACCACTACCAGTGCCTGGATCTCCTGTAGAGGTCCCTACTCCCCCGGGTTGTACTCGTGTGAACCTAAATTAGAAATTGTATCAATGGAGAAGACAGTCCACTCAATTGTTGGATCAAAAGCATCAGATCCATCAGAATCACCTGAAACAATATCACTATTTCTAACAATAGTATTGTCAGCAGTAGATGAATTCCATTCTGTACCTGGATCAAGACCGATTTGTCCTATTACATCTATAGATGTTGTACCATTTAGTAATTGGACAGTGTCATCACCATTAAAAGTTAAAGAACCACTTGTTAAATCTGTAACGCTTAGAATTGAACTGTTAGCACTTGAGTTAGCTATTACAAATACATCATTGTTTTCTAGTGTACCACTTAGTGATATACTACCCGAAGCCGTAGTTGCACCATTAAAATATATCTTGACAGTATAATTACTTAAATCAACTGCTGAACCAGTACCATTATAAATTTCTAATGCTTTATTATTGCTGCTACCCTCAATATATTCTGAGAAGAATAAATCAGAAGCGTTTTGTTGCCACTTCAAATAGATTGTTAGATCTGAATTGATAGCATCAGTTGCAAAATCAAAAGGTGTTGTAAATAATGCATCAGTATAATAACCATCTAACCAATGTCCAGTAAATGTAGGAGATGGTTCAACTGCATAATTACTTTCAGCAACTGTTTGACTACTAATCGCATCACCATTTGTAACAAAACTTACTGTGTATTCAGTACCTGAAGCAACTGTCCAATATGCATATAATACAACATTGCCAGTTTGATTAGTAATGAGTGTTACTTCTTCACCACTACTTGCTGCATCATACCATCCAACAAATACATATCCATCTCTAGATGCTGCTAATAAATTAACTTCATCTTCAATTGTATATGTTGCAGGATTTAATTCATGATTAGTACCACCATCAAGATTATATGTTATAGAATATTCAATTGGTGACCAACCAGCATATAATGTAATATCAGAACCTGGTATTGTATCAAAAGTATATAATGTTGTTAATCCTAAATCACTGTACCAACCAGTGAAATTATAACCTGTTTTAGTTGGTTGTTCAGAAAAATCTGAAATATCAGTACCATAATCATCTGTGATACTTGCTACTGCACTACCACCATTTGAATCAAATGAAACTGTATATTGATTTATCAACCATTGACCAAATATCGCAATGTCACTTGTGATTACTGAATCAAAATCAAATAATGTTGTAAATGATTGATCAGCATACCAAGCATCAAAACTATATCCTTCTACTACTTCAGGAGTAGGTTCACTCATTGGTTGTTGAGATATTGCAATTTCTTTAGTAATATCTTTGAATTGAACCAAATCGATCAAATTAACATCTTGAATCGAATTATCAACAATATATATATCATCTAGATACAATTTACCTGAAGTTCCTGAATCAACAATTAAATCAAATCTAAAATATAAATCTCCAATTGACAAAACGTTATATTCATATTGACTTGCTGTAGTACTTAAAGTAAAAATTTCTGTGTCAATCCAATTCAATCTGTCATAACTAACTGACACAGCGACACTAATATTATCTGAATTTTTGGCATAAAAACTAACTGAACTCGGATTAGTAAATGTAACATTTGACTCCATATATCCAAAATTAGTATCACCGTAATATCTCATTTGAGCTGATATAGAACCATTAATAGGACTTGTAGTAGAATATGCTCCATAGAATATATCCCATTCTTTTTGAGAATTAAGTACCGTATTTTGGTAGTAAGTTCCTGAAGTATACCCTTCTGAAAATTCAAAACCAGTAGAATAATTAGAATTAAATCTTTCAGTTAACTCACTATACATTACATGAACACTAACACCATCATCATAAAACATATAAGCATTTATTGCATTTAAGAATCCTAAACTAAAACTCATTAAATATTCGTTTGTTGCTGGATTATATTGATTGCTTTGTGCTTGATTAGTACCTTCAGCACCAATTGTTAAATCAGCTGTATTGTCACTTGAATATAAGAAACCCCATTCAACAAGTTCATATCCACTAGGTAGATAAAATTGAGCCATAAATGATTGGTATCCTGATCTGATGCCTAAATCACCACTTATTGTCAACATAGGTTGAACTTCAAATCCATTTTCATATACTTTAGTTAAGTTTGTATCTTCTAAAATAGTAAATGTGTATTCTAAATCACTAGATACAGCATAACCATTAAGTGACCAGTACGCAAAAGGAACGCCTTCAACAACAGCGTCTGCAGTAACTGTAACTAAATCGTTATATGGAAATGCACTGTATAAAACATTATCAATATAAAGGTCATATGTATCTAATGAACTACTTTGATATTGTAATGTATAAATTCTATTTTCTAATACATTATCAAATGTCGTTAATCCTTGATCAGAAACCCAAGCCTCAGATTTAACCTCAAGTCCTGGTTTATTAGGTAACGCATTTGTTGGAGGTACTGCTGTACCACCTGATACGACATATTGTTTATCAATAATTTGTCCATTTGTATCAATAAAAAGTACACCATATTCTCCAACTGGAGCATATAAACCAATAATATTCATATTGGATGTGACTTTAATTGATGCACTTTCTGGTAGGTCAGGTCTAACGACACCATTAACTACCCAAACTGCAAAACTGTAACTTGGATTAGTTACTGGTTGAAAATCAACATAACTACCATAAGCTTTGTCTGTTAAAACTTCGCTTGATGAGTTTTCACTATCATATTGATAAGTGATATTCACATCAACTGCAGAAAACTCTGCTGCCTTGATCTGTTGTAAGAACAGTGGTGTAATTAAAGCTAGTAAAATGAAAATCCCCATAATTTTCTTCACGTTTAATTACCCCCAAATATCCTCAAAAAACACTGAACCGCTAGACGATTCCCCTGAAATGCTGTCCTCTATCTCGAATTCAACGAATTCAATCTCAGGACATACGTACTCCTTTTTTTCATCACCCATTGCAAAACCCTCCTCTATTTTGTAATACAATTTTAATTATAACACCCTTTTTTTAAGTTTTTTAAAATTTTTGTAAATTATATACAATCTATTTTACTTTTTATCTAATTTTAATAAAAATCGAAATAAAATAGTTATTTGACTCTTCATCTGTAAATGTTGCTAGGATAATTAAGTAATCTGTTGAAGGATGATTTGTCTTAAATGTTTCAACAAATGCGTGATTAACAGATAATGTGTTTTGTTGATATCTGTAATCAGTTGATGTAAGATCAGTTGCTGAAAATGCCACTGTATGATAATTAGATTCATATACATCTGCAAAAACATCATCATTTTCATATAAGATTAAGTCACTATTTACAACAAATGGTATTTCTCCATCAACAAGATTAAAAGTTAAATTAAAGTAACCTGATGTTGTTTCAACACTAAAACTAACAAATATATAAACGGCATGAATAAAGACTTCTTGATTAATGGTAAGTAGATTATTTTCATATTGATAATCATCTTCAGTTAAGATGATTTCATGTGCTGGTATTGAAATCTCTTCAATGTTAAGGTTAACGACTGGAACAACTGCATCCTGATTATTAAATGTGTATGTATAAGTTGCATCTAGATCAAGATGCTTAACCATCGTATACTGTAATGAATTAGACTCATATGATATACCTTCAACAATAAATTTAACTGACATTTCATAATCAGTACGATGCACTAAAGCAAGACTTCCTAGATAAACTGAATTACCTTCTATATTTTGTTGATAGACTTGATCAACATATAAATAATATTGTCTAGTCTCATCATAATTATCAATTGATAGTCTATTTGAATCAATACTGATGATTGGTGTATCAATTAAATTGACTTCAACCTCATCTTTTTTACATGAGACAAGTGATACAACTAATAACAATAAAACACTAATAAATAATATCTTTCTTTTCATTTGTTTCCCTCCAATTTATCATAACGAATGAAAGTGATTCACTTTTCGTTTATATGTTGATAATACCACAAACATACGAACTTTTAATAAATACCACCAAGATCTTGCTTGGATGGTTTTTTGTTTATGACTGTGATTGATGACTTTAGCGATGATTTCTTCTTTTAGGACATACTCATAATTCGTATTATGATCACCTTTAATCCATATGTAATCTTTAATCTTAATGATTCTATGAAGATAATACTTTTTATCAAAGATAAATAAAACGACATCATATTTTTTTAAATCTATTGGTTTAGAGAGTGTAACAATGGTTTCTCTATCTTTATAAAATGGCAACATGCTATTTCCTGATACTGTTAATTGAACTTCCAATCCTTCATCAATGAGTTCTTTCACAGTGGGCATTAAATCCTTTGAGTTGATAACCTTTTTCATTCAATAATCATCTTTTTCTCTCTAAGTTTAGATATAAAAGATGTCACATCAGCAGTAATCACATCAAGTGGTGCGCAATAAAGACCATAAAGCAGTGAGATGAGTTCTTCTTGCGTTACATCTTTTTGCATCGCTTCAAATAAGATTTTACCAGTTTCATTTAATGTCATTATACCATTAAAATTTATCATTGCGTCTCCTATTGGGACAACTATGTCATGATCTTTTAATTGTTTAATGATATATCCTTCTTTAATTCTCATTTTTGTTTCCTCCAAATAAAGTATCATATAGTATGTCAAATGTGTCTTTTTCTTTTGTTGCTTCTAATAAATAGATATCAACTTCTTCTAATAACATATGAATCATGGTTAACAACCATTCATAATGTGTTTTATGAGCTGGTCTATAAACATTTTCTAACATATATTTAACTGCATGAATATCATCTAATTTTTGTATTTTTGGTTTAGATGCTTGTTTTAAAAAAATGATTGCTTTAAGTGGTACTTCTATATGTGTGCTCATTTTACTTTTCCCACTAAATGGCATAGAGGTTACCATAAACTGATGATTTTTATAAATCATTGGCTTATCATCGTTAATGACGATGATTTGATCATTTAAATAGGTTTGCCATAAAGTACGTTGAGTTGATTTACCCGTACCGCTAGGTGCAGAAAAAATCATACCTTGATTTTGATAAGATATGGCTGATCCATGAATTGGTATATTATTAAATGCTAAAGCAACTTCCATAAATGCAATACCTGATAATATATATGATTGCATGTTGATGTCTTTAACATAAGTTGGGTCAATTTTAATAAATGCTTGTTTTGCATTAAAATCAAATATAAGTGCTTCCGTGATGACTTCATACGTTTGATCATGATAATGATTAATCGTCATCTCTTCATCGCATAAATAAAAAGATTCAAGCCCTCTATACTTAAATGTTATGTTTTCATCTTTTAAGATGTGTTCATATTTAATTTGTATATCGAACATCGCTTTTTCATTTGTTTCATATTGCTTAAGCGTATCTCCGAAATATGATTCGTCAAAAAAAGTATATTTAATGACGACATTTCCAAACTTTAAATGCTTAACCATTTGAATCACCCATTGCTCAAATATGACTACATTATAGCATTGATATATGTATTTCTACTATTTTTTTCACTATTTTTATAAACATGCTAAAATAATCTTGGTGATGGGTATGTTTCAATTAAAGTTAATCAAAAAATATTTAAATGAAGTAAAACCTTATAGACAAAAGGTTATTTTTTTATCAATCATAAGTGTGTTTGTGAGTGCGATTGCACTTATTTTCGCATTTTACTCAAAAGATTTAATAGATGAAGTCGTTAATTCAAACTTAAAACAGTTTGTCTTTTTTGCTATTTTGTTATCTATATTACTTGTCTCAAATATGATCTTTCAAGCGCTCCTTAGCTGGTTTCAAGCTAAGTATAGTAATGATGCACTCATCTCATACAAATCAGAGGTTTACACACATTTATTAAAAACAACGATAAAAGATATCCATATTTATCACAGTGGGACACTTATTAACCACCTAGAAGATGATTGTCAAATCGCATCTGATGGTCTAATTACAATCATTCCAAGATTCATATTTCTTATAACAAGATTTTTAGGTGCATTTATACTACTACTCATCATAGAATATCGGTTTGCTTTAATCTTCTTAAGTTTAGGTATCCTTTTAGTTCTATTAAGTAGATGGATTGCACCTCACATAAGAAAACGTCATATAAAACTGCAACAAACCAAAGATTTAGAGCGAAGCTTTACTCAGGAATCATTAGAAAACATTGAAGTGATTAAAAGCTTTCAAGCAGAACAAAAGATGTCATTTACTCAACAATTAAAACAATCAAATGTAAATGATGCCTTTATGCAAAAAACAAAACTTACTATATTATCATCTAGTGGTATGAATCTATTTTTTGCATTTGGGTTTGGATTTGCATTAATCTATGGTGGTTATCAATTACAATTCGGATTAACCATTGGTTATTTGATTGCGATGATTGAACTTATTCAACATCTTCAATCACCATTTTCAGGATTTGCATTATTATATCCTAAATATCAACAAACACTCGCATCTATTGATCGTATTGACACATTAAAGAAATTAACTTTAGAATCTTCAGATATGAAAAATATAACTGCATTTACATCACTTCATATAGATAATATTGATTTTTCTTATCAACAAAAATCCATTTTTAATGAATTTTCATTAGTAGTTAAGAAAAATGAACTCATCTTAATCTCTGGTCCTTCTGGTGCTGGTAAGACAACATTATTTAAATTATTACTCGGATATGAATCTCCACAAAGAGGAAACATAGAAGTTAAAGACTATAATAAAAACGTGATAACCATTGATTCATCAACTCGTTCACTTTTTAGTTATGTACCTCAAGACCATATGATATTATCAGGAACCATAAAAGAAAACTTAAATCTTTATCAAACTTATGAAGATGATAAACTTATCCAAGTCTTAAAAGATGTCATGCTTTATGATGAGATCATGAAGCATCCCTTAAAACTTGATATGATGCTTAAAGAAAAAGGTAGAGGATTATCAATAGGTCAAATCCAAAGACTAGCAATTGCTAGAGCATTATTAAAAGATGCACCTATTCTATTATTAGATGAAGTCACATCAGCTCTAGATATAGAAACTGAGATGAGACTCATTAGTCATTTAAAATCACTTAAAAAGAAGGCTATCATATTGATTACCCATCATACACTACCAGAATCATTATTTGATCAGCATATTAAATTATAAAAAAGAAAGTGCCTTCTAAACGAAAGCACCTTCATCCAGTAGAAACCGGATTCTCTACATGTAGTATATATCACTTGCTAATCAATTGCAAGCAATTTATACAATTAAATTTTCATAATTTATTATATGCGGTTCACTTTTTAATAAATTAATAATCTCCTGGTGATTTATACTTGTATCAAGACCAATGTTTTGACATACCTTTAAAAAAGCGTTATTATGTATATTTTTCTTTAATGTATCAAACTCATTCCTGATCTCATTAATCAAGTGCTTATATTCCTTACCTGGTATAAGCATTTTCATGTATAATAAGGCATCAAATAGTGTTTCTCTATGAGGTTTGGTATAACCAAAAGACTTATGATACTTCGTTACAACGTTCTTATTATCTTCATGTCCCTTGAAATCAATTATTCGTTCTGAATGGGCTATTTTATTTCTTAAAGCATTTAGTAAACTAAGAATTGAAATTATTTTTCTGTATGTTTTTTTTGATTTATCATATGAAATTTGATATAAATCACATAATTGAATTTTTAATTGATCATCTGTATGACTTATTAATTTGATCAAATTACCGAAAGTTAAACCTTTAATCATAATCCATGAAGGCAAATAACTATGTTTGTTTTCATAATGCATCAAGTATTCATTGTTACGTTTAGAAATATCACTATAAATACGCGATAAAATTTCTCTCCCAGATTTTTCATCCTTAAAACTATATAGTGACATATCTCCCCAATTTATATTTTCATTTGTTAGTTTGGATTCAAAAAAATAGCCATATATCGATCCAATTTCTTCTTCAATCTGAGTAACATATTTGAAAATAATTTTCCTAATGTTTCTATCAAAACTCATTACCATTTTAAATTGATCAATTTTAATATTGTCATAATAGAGTCTACTACCTCCATTATTTCTACAGAAATATTCTTTATATCCATTAATTAAATTAAAATAGCCATTACGAACAATATACTCTCTAGATTGTTTTCCCACTACAACTATCTTTTTTTCATTGTTCAATTTTTCAATTTGTTTATCAAACGTTAAAAACTCTTTTGAACTCATCAAATAACCCCCAATGTTTGTATGTATTAATTTTAACATTTATTTTTGAATATAGTTAAATTAAAAATTAAATGCATAAAAAAAAGGATGTCAGCAATGGGGGAAACATCCTTTTTTTATAGGTTTTATATCACAACACATAGAGGGGGGTATATGATATAAACAATTGGGGGTTACCAAAGAATTTCTCTTTGATAGGAACATTGTAGCAAATATAATTCTATAAAAAAAGCCCTTTACTATCATTTGGAACAAACGTAGATAAATCGGACTTTTTGTAGAATTATTTGGCTATTTTTTACCAATTTTCATGAATAGATGGCTTAATAAGGGTGTCGTATACTTTCTTTACTGCATCCATTTCTTCATTTGTAAGTGGTTTTAAATCTGCACTAGCGGCATTTTCGTAGACATACTTCGCTTGACTTGCTCCAGGAATAACTGTAGAGACTGCATCAAACATTAAGATCCATCTGATTGCAATCCTAGTAAGTTCTTCTGTTTTAAAAATATCCTTTAATGCTTTAACTGCTTTTAATCCTAAATCATAATCAACACCAGAGAAAGTCTCTCCTTTATCAAAGCGTTCACCATGACGATTAGTTGTTCTATGATCATTTTCGTTAAATGAAGTTTTTTCATTATATTTACCTGTTAATAACCCACTAGCCAGTGGTACACGAACAATAATACCTACACCTTGTTTTTGTGCTTCTTTAAAAAAGACTTCAGTAGGTTTTAATCTAAACATATTAAAAATGATTTCAATTGCTTCAACATTTGGATACTTAAGTGCATCTAGTGCTTCACTTACTTTTTCAACGCTGACTCCATAATGCTTGATTAAACCTTCTTCTTTGATTTGATCAAGTATATCAAAAACTTCTTTGTTGTTATAAACTTCAGATGGTGGACAATGAAGTAATACCATATCAAGTGCACTTACATCTAGTCTTGCTCTTGACTCATTGATATATTTTCTTATGTTTTCTTCATTGTAACTCTCTTTTGTATGTGGATTTGATTTTCTACCTATTTTAGTAATAACAAAAGGTTTATGATCTAATGCCTTTATATATTTACCTATAGCAATTTCACTTGCACCGCCTTGATAAACATCTGCCGTATCATAACAGTCGATACCATTTATCGTTGCTGCATTTAATGTATCATAAGCAACTTCTTCACTAAATTGGTCACCCCATTTACCACCTAATTGCCATGTTCCAAGTGATATTTCTGAAACATATACACCAGATTTAGTTAATCTTCTTTTATTCATATATCTATACCTCCTCTTTTATTATATGATAAATCATATAAAATAAAAAACCTCAAAAGAGGTTTTCTACATCACATACATCCAAAAGATACTTACAACAAAGACTGCTAATGCCATATACCATCCTTTAGCTGGTAAGCGCATCGTTCTATAATAGATTGCATATCCTATATAAATTAGGATACCTACAAAAATATATAACATCCGTTCTGCACCAATCATACTAATGATTGATGATAATGTGATTGCATATAAAGGAATTAAAACTTTATATCCAAAATAGCTATGAGATAGATCTTCAACATCTTCTAATCTACGACATTTTTCAGTCTTATATACACCATAAATGGATATAATCCCTAACAATGGGATAACAAATAAGACAAGTAAATGTACAATTGTTTGTTCTACGTCACTGAAAAGTTGATGATAATAAAATAACGTTGGATTGGACTGACTTAAAAACTGTATAGAACCAAACAAACCAAGAAATAATATACTTAATGAATTTGTAAGATTAACTAAAAAATCAAATGCATATATACTCATGATGATCGCTACTATTGCTGGTATAAGTAAAACATGTCCTAAAATAAATATAATACCATCAATGGTTGAATGTGCACGGGTAAATATAAATGAAGTATATGCATAGATGCCAAGCGATAATAAAGACATGAGAAGATTGATAAATAATTGAGTTAAGCTAAATCCTGTACCACCAAATGAACTTAGTACTAAACCAAGAATATGGACTAAATTGATGATGGTTAGTGCAATCATACCACTAAGTAATTTAGATAAATATAACTGAAATCTTGTGATTGGGAGACTATAATAAAGATCTGTTGATCTTCTGTCCATCATAAATTTAAACTGTGTCACTGTCAAAATAATAATGATTGCAGGAATGAATAAATATCCAGAAACAAAAAACAATGAAACAATCGATTGACCACTTATAATACGAAGTAATAACTCAATAGCTGAAATGATACCTGCAATGGGAAGAATTTGTTTAATCTCATAATTAAGATGTTTTTTAAACATGTTTAGCACCTTCTTCCACTTCTAATAAAAACAGAGATTCAAAGTCAATGTCTAACTCTTCAATAAACATTGGATTAAGCGCGTTTAATTGATTAATTGTTTCTTCTTTATTGCCTTTAACGATGATATGAGCAACACTTTTATTTTGGTTATATTTTAAAATATTTAAATCTTTAAATATTAATTGATCAAATGGTTGTTTAAATGCCACTTGATATTGACGATATTGTTCAATATCTTCAATTAAATGTCCGCTTAAGCGCATGTGATGGCCATCAAGTAAACCATATGTATCACAGATATCTTCTAATTCTCTTAGTGAATGGGATGCGATGATGATTGTTGTTTGATACTTAGTTTTTAGTTCAATAAGTACGCGTTTAAAAATGAGTCTTGCTTGTGGATCTAATCCATCAAATGCTTCATCTAAAATTAAATATTTAGGCTTGATCGCAAACGCAATAGATATAAAAAATCTTCTTCTCATCCCTTTTGAAAATTTATATAGTGGCATTTCAAGAGATAAATTAAACAATTTAATATAACTATGAAAAGCTTCTATATCCATATCATATAAAGATTCATATATTTTTTTGACATCTCGTCCATTCATCTTCTTAAAATAATAAGGATCATCTGGTAAAAAGAACACTTCCTTTTTGATATCAACTTGATCAAAGACATCTTTATCATTAATTAAGATCGTCCCTTGATCTGCTTGATATATACCTGCAATACATCTAAGTAGCGTAGATTTTCCTGCACCATTGATACCTACTAATCCAAAAATACTACCTTCTTCAATGGCTAAATTAATATCTTCAAAAACTAAATGGTTGCTAAATGATTTTTTAACATTCTCGATTTTAATCATATTATTCCCCCTTATAAACGTCATCAACTAATGAGATGAGTTCTTCCTTTGTAATTTTATTTTTAACAGATTTTAACATATCTTTGATTGCTTTCTTATGTTGTTCTTCTTTTGGCTTTTTAACAAAAGCACCTTTTTGTGCAACAATCTCTATATATCCTTGTTCCAAGAGGTTTTGATATGATCTACTGACTGTATTTGGATTAATACCTAATTCATAAGCAAGTTCTCTTACAGATGGTAATTGATCACCTTCAACTAAGAGTCCTAGTTCAATTTGTTGTATATAGTATGTACATATTTCTAAATAGATTGGTTTATCATGTTTGAGTATCATTTTATTATCACCCCATCTGTATTAACTGTATTAATCTAATATTAATTTAAATTTCGTATAATGTCAATATTAATCCTATATTTGTTTCTATTTTAGAAGACTTGTTAAAAGTAAATATATGATAAATGCATATGTATAAATATGATTTTATGTTACAATTTTAAATATGAGGGGTAAAAAGGATGAGATTATGATTAAGCTTGTTGAAACCATGGATGAACTAAAACAATTCGTTTTACTACCTAAATCGTTATATCGTGGACATAAACATTATGTTTTCCCACTCTTTAAGATATTGCAAAAAGAACTTAAAGCACTTATATTTGAAAAGAAAACTTATCAAGCCATATTGGCTTATAAAAACAATAAAGTTGTAGGAAGACTTTTATTTACATATGATATAAGTAAACATAAACAAAGCGAAGTTTGTTATTTTTCTATGCTCGATATGATCGATGATATAGAAGTAACTGCATCGCTTTTTGATTTTGTATATCAAGATATGAAGCAAAAGCATATCCCTTATCTTGAAGGCACTTTTAGTCCATATGATCCAGATACAAGACGTGGTATTTTAGTAAAAGGATATGATAGTGATCCAGTATTATTTACAAGCTATCATGAACCCTATTATAAACATCACCTAGAATCTTTAGGCTTTTATAAAGCGTTTGATACACTACTTTTAGATGGTGGAGAGATCAATTTAAAAAATGAACAACTCTTAAAACGATTATATGATTTTACAGTTGCATCTCAACATATCCAAATTGATTATCTCAATATGAAAAATATAGATAAAGAAATTGATGATATCATGATTGTTTTAAATGAAGCGCATAATGAAATCATTTATCAAGAACCTCCGACTAAAGAGATGTTATATACAGCACTTAAGCAAATGAAATCATTCATTAATCCTAAATTTGTCACTATAGCACGAGAAATTAAAACACAAAAACCAATTGGGTTTGCGATGATATTACCTGATTTTAATCAAGTGATTAAAAAAACTAAAGGAAATATCTTTTTATTTCCATTGATAAACAAAAGGAAAATCACCCAAGCGATTGGTAAACTTCAATATATTGTTCCAAAATATCAAGATAAAGGTGTATTGGCAGCTATGTACTATAAAGAAATTGTACAACTTAGAAAATTTAAGATATCTTCTATTGAAATGGGAACCATTATGGAAGATAACTATAAATCATTTCATCACTTCTTAAGATTTGGTGGCAGCATTAAAAAAGTATATAGACTTTATGGAAAGGATATTCAATTATGATCGTTATTATACTTCAAATCATTTCAATTATTTTAGTTCCACTACTTATTTTAAAATATCAGAAGTTTGTATTAACCAAATGGTTAGGAACCATTGGTACAGCCTATGTTCTTGGTATGCTTGTTTCACTGATCTTATATGTATTTAATATTTCTGGTATTGCTATTTCACTTAATCAAGATGTTGGTGAAATCACATCACATGTTGCAATCACTTTAGCGATTCCATTACTCTTATTTGGTGCAAATATTAAGGCAGCTTCTAAATTATCAAAAACAGTTTTAGTCTCATTTGGATCGTTAATCGTATCTGCACTTATTGTAGCAACTCTAGTGAATTACTTATTTGCAAACCAATATGAAAATGGATCAGTTATCTCAGCCATGGCTATTGGGATGTATACAGGTGGTACACCAAACTTTAATGCCATTGGTAAAATGTTCTTCTTAGACAATCAAATCATCGCACTGGCTAATTTATCAGATATGATGATTGGCTCTCTATTTTATTTATTTTTATTGACACTTGCTAAACCATTCTTTAAACTTTTCTTAAAAGAAACCAAAGACCATCATTATCAAAATGCTGAACTTCAAGTTGAAAACACTGATTCTTTTGATACTGAAGGTTTTAAATTCTCTAAAGATTTATTTAAAGCAATCGGTATTAGTTTTATTGGGGTTTTAATCTCAGCAGTCTTAGGACTTGGTGTTTGGATTATTTTAGGTATGGAAGATGGACGCATGAATGATTTTTTAGTACCTATCATGCTTATTGGTGTCACTATTTATGGTATTATCATCTCACTAAAATCTAAGATGCATGAAGTAAAATATACCAATGTATTAGGTCAATATATGATATTAGTCTTCTCATTTGCTCTTGCTTCAAGTATTGATCTTACAAAAATAGGATCTACTTTAGTACCTACACTCATCATTTTAGGTTCAATTACACTGGGTACTGCAATACTCCATCTTATGATTTCATCATTTTTAAAGACAGATGTCGATTGTGCAATCATTACATTAACTGCAGGCATCTATGGACCTGCATTTATCCCAGCCGTAACAAAACAAATAAAAAATGAATCCTTAACTGTTCCAGGACTCATCATTGGTTCTATAGGGTATGCAGTTGGCACATTTCTAGGTTACATTCTAGGTTTATTCTATTTATAAATTATAAAACACCTTTTGGAAAGGTGTTTTTTTTATAGATCATACCAAATGCCTTCAGAGATGACTTTTATTTGATCATCAACAACTGAAATCGCACTTTGATCATCAATGGCATATGCTTTATGGTTTAATGTTTTCTTCCATTTTATAGCATTTTCTAGTATATTGTCAGGAAGCATTGGATGATTTAAATGTGGAAAAATAGAGAAATCTATGACACCTAAAGTTTGATCACCTTGTTCTAGTTTTTGCCAACCAACGAAATCTTGACCAATGCTTGGTGCCATAATCATTGATCCTGCACTTAACCC
Source organism: Acholeplasmataceae bacterium (assembly GCA_050251655.1). Lineage (GTDB taxonomy): Bacteria > Bacillota_I > Bacilli_A > Acholeplasmatales > Acholeplasmataceae > WOFB19. The sequence continues at coordinate 39,592 of JBFWMH010000002.1, read as the reverse complement.
TACATAAACAATATCTTTATTTTTAATGTAGTCAAAAAATCCTGATGATTTCATAAAATAATTTAAAAGCATTGGATCACCACCATTGACTAAAATGACATCTGCCTTATCTATTTGTGTTTTCCAAATTGTTTCATCGATCGCATGTAGTATAGATAATTCCATAAGACCAATTGATTTCCACTTAAGTTCACACATTGGTGTCTCACTTATACCACTTACAAATTCAAATGCGCGTAAAAATCCTTCTTTTAGATGATAACTAGATGTCGTTATGCAAATTGCATGAGTATCTTCTATACTATTATTTAATAATGTTAAAAGTTCATTTTTTATACTTTCATTTTTAATCCCTGCAGATGTTAATAATAATTTCATATGGGACTCCTTTATGTATGTTATCTTCAAGATATTTATTCTTTGTATGTTTTGGTAGTTATTTACTATGATGATAATTATATTTATACTTTGAAACATCATAATCATTAATTGATTTATACTTTTTATGGTTCTCTTCAGTCATTTTATTAGTATGATCTGTAAATAATGCATCATATAAAATACCTTCTAAGTAATGATTTTCAGAATATAATCCTAGTGATGCCATGACCAACGAATTTCTAAAATATGCTGCATTTTCTTTCAAAACTTGTTCATTGATAAAAATATTTTTTTGTCTTAGCCACAAAACAAAAAATGTTACAGTAGCTCTTGTATTTCCTTCTCTAAATGGATGAATTTGCCATAATTTTGCCATGAATTTTGCTAATTGTTGTGTAAATAACATGGGTTTACTTACGTCCCAATTAAATCCTTTGACAGATATATTTAATTCCTCAATTTGAATATCAATTAAATGATAATCAGCATAATCTACAGATTTTCCATTAATAACTTCTTCATTTTTAATCATATTAATTGTTCTATACTGACCTGCCCATTCATATACATCAAAAAAGATGATTTTATGAACATTTTTAATACCTGCGATACTAGATATCTTAGGATTCATATCAATGATTTTAAGAAGACTTAAGTTAGTAACAACATTCTCATAGCGATCAAGTGTTTGATTGTCTTTGATATCTAGTCTGTTCACTAAAACATTTGTGCCTGGATAAACATAAGGGTCATTCATGAAGAAATTCTCTTTTAACTGCATAAAGTGCTAAATCATAATCTATCTGGCCACTTGCGTATAGATTAATGATTTTATTGAATTTTGAATCAATTTCTTGTCCACCAGTTAAATTAATTGCATTAGCCAATAATGTTCTCTTATCTATTGTATCTTGATCCATTTTTTTTATTTCAAATGGAAGTCCATTATGCTGTATAATTTGATTAAAGAATATGTCGATAGCTTGAGAAATATTGAGTCCTAATTCATTTAAAATACTCTCAGTTTTTTGTTTTATTTCTTGGTTAACTCTTGTATTAATTATGGCATTTTTTTGCATTAAAAATCACCTCATTTTTATTATACCATAAAACTATAAAATGTATATACATTGTATTTACAAATATATATGGTTAATGAATAACGAACATCAATAATTTTACATAAAAAAACTGGAGTCTTAAGATTCCAGTCTATATATAATCCTATTTCAATTCTAAAAGTGATATACTTTCAACTAATGAAGTTTGTGGGAACATATCTAAAGGAACAACTTCAATTAATTTATATGATTTTAATAATAAGTTTAAATCTTTAGCAAGTGTAGATGGATTACATGATCCATAAATTAATTTTCTTGGTTTAAAACCTAAAATAAGATCTATTGTTTCCTTACCTAACCCAACACGTGGTGGATCAAAAAACATCACATCAATCTTCTTCATCTTAAGTCCACTAAGTGCTCGTTTAAAATCACTTTGTAAAACAGTCACATTTTTAATGTGATTTTTTTCTAATGAGATTTTTGCACTTTCACAAGCTTGTTTATCGATTTCGATTGCATATACTTGTCGACAAGTGTTTGCTACATAATGGCTTACTGGTGCAGTTCCAGCAAACGCATCAATCACGACATCATGTTTTTTAAGTTCTGCAAGTCTTACCATTTCTTGATAAAATTTGTGTGCTTGTCTATGATTAAGTTGGAAAAACGCTTCAGGTTTTAATTCAAATTCAAATGTGTTTAATGTTTCAATAATGGTATCCTTACCTGCAAGTTTCTTTAAACTTGAATTAAAGAATCCTAATTGATCTTTTTTCTTATCAATAACTTTAAACACAGAGACAATATGCTCATTTTTTTCGACAAGTTCTAATGCAAGATCTGTAAGTTTAGCTACATCCTTAAGTAAGATAAAGGTGATTTGTACTTCACCTAATGATGAAGCTCTACATACAATAGATTGAACAAATCCATCATTATATTTTTCATCATAACCTTTAATCTTGTAGATATCTAATAATCTAAGTGCTTCTGATATACTTTGATTAACTAGTTCATCTTGAATTGGACATGCGTCCATTTGTATAAATTTTCTACTTCTTTCTTGATACATACCAACATGATTTTTACCATTAAATCTGACTGGAAGACTTGCTTTATTTCTATAATGCTTTTCTTTATCAGAAGTGATCGTTTCTTTGACGATTGAATCTGGTAAATCTCTAAAGGTATATCTTTTTAATGCATCGAGTAATGTTTGTCTTTTAGCTTCTTTAATTTTAGATTGATTTAAATGCTGTAATTGGCAACCACCACATTTATCATAAATAGGACAAAAAGGTGTTATACGATCTTCAGATACTTGATTTGTTTTAATCAGTTTTGCTACTAATCTATTATCAAAGACTTCTTTGATTTCAACATCGACATTTTCAGATGGAAGAGCATAATCAACAAAAACGGTCATTTTATTAAAATAACCAATACCTTCCCCATTAATACCTATTTTTTTTATATCTAAATTTAACTTTTGTCCAACTTCAAATTGATTATCCATTTTATCACCTGCTCATATCTATTTTAACATAATAAAAAAGACAAAGAACGTTCTTTGTCTATTTATCTTTATTCTTTTTCATTAAGTAATTCTTTAAGTGCAGGAATAATGATTTCTCCATAGGTTTTAATACTTTCCATCGTCATTTCATGAGGCATAATTGAACCAGGCATTTGATAGATAAAGCGATCAACACCTAATCCTTTAATCATATGATACATACGTTTAACTACAGTCTCTTGATTTCCAATAATAAGTGGTCCATGATTAACATAAGCTAAAAAATTTTGATAACTGATGTGATTATTCCAGCCACGTTCACTTCCTATTTTTTCAAACTGATCTCGATAAACTGGATAGTATCTTTCTAATAAATCATCAACGTTCTCACTAATCATGCCATGAATCGCAATACTAATCTCCATTTTATCTAAATCATGTCCTGCCTCTTTATAACTATGTTTATATAAATCAATGAGTGGTTTAAAGTTTAAAGGATTCCCACCTATAATAGCAAACGTAATGGGTAAACCTAATTTCGCTGCTCTTACAACAGATTGATAGGTCCCACCGACGCCAATCCCAATCTTTAAATCATAAATATCTCTAGGATATGCGCTTTGATTGATAAGAGGTTTTCTATATTTACCACTCCAATTCATGATTTCTTCATGTTTTGCTTTAAGTAGTAATTCTAACTTTTCAGTAAATAAACCATTATAGTCTTCTAAATCGTATCCAAATAAAGGAAAACTTTCAGTAAAAGATCCTCGTCCAGCAATCATTTCTGCTCTTCCATCAGAAATTAAATCAAGTGTAGAAAATTGCTCATATAATCTTATAGGATCATCAGAAGATAATACTGTAACTGCTGTACCTAACATAATACGTTTAGTCAGTGGTGCTGCTGCAGCTAAAATGATTTGTGGACTAGATGAAGCATAATCATTTCGATGATGCTCACCAATACCATAAAAGTCAATACCGACTTGATCAGCTAAAACAATTTCTTCTAATGCATTTTTGATACGTTTTTGATCAGATATTTTAGGTCCATTTTGATTTGCACCTGTTTCTAAGAATGTCATCATTCCAAATTTCATAGTTATCACCTGAAGTTATTTTACTTTAATCTATCTTTATAATCAAAACAAATGACTTACAAAATGTAACTAAATAAAAAACGAGTGTTTTGAACTCGTTTATAATGATTTACTTAATATTAATTTAAATTTATGATCTTTTGTTTTTTCTAATAAAATTTGAAATTCTAAAACATCACATATTTTTTTAACAATCGATAATCCTACACCGTGACCACTGATATGTTTTGTTGATTCGCTTCTATAAAATAATTCAAAAAGTTTGGATAAATCATCTTCACTCATATCTAATGTTTCATTTTCAAAGATGACATCAATATGATCACTTAATCTCACATCAATGTTGATTTTTGAACCAAGAACGGCATATTTAAGTGCATTATCAATAATATTTTTAAACATAATTTTAAGAAGTTCTTGATTACTTTTAATTATGACTTCTTCTAAATTTAAATCAAATTCAATATTTTTATTTTCCCATCTGTACTGCATCGATGAAATGGTTTGTCTAAGCACTTCAGTTAAATTGAATTTATCTTCTTTACTGATAATACTATCATTTTCAATCATTGATAAGTTTAAAATATTTTGTGCAAGTTCTGATAATGATTCACTCTCATTTTCAATAATTTTTGCGTATTGTTTACTATCTTCAATTGAATCTGATTTTTGCATAAGTTCTGCATAACCTTTAATGATGCTAATTGGTGTTTTAAACTCATGCGCATAGTCTTTCATAAAGCTTTGGTTGACATATTGATTTTTTTGTAATGCTTCAGTCATGACATTAAAGTGATGTGTAAGATCAGAAATCTCATCTCTACCATATTCATCTAAATGCATATTAAACTCACCAAGTGATATTTTATGTGTAGCATGTGATAACTTAGATACTCTTTTTACAATCATGTGGTTAAACCACATGTTAGAAATAATGAGCATGAGCGATGCAGAAATAATCATCCCAGCAAGTAATATTTTATCATTGGTGTAGTAATCAATTAAATCAATACCTAAAACATGAAGAATGAATCTTGGGATTGCAACAGATATAAATCCAATAACAAACATGGATAGTAACATTTTTGCATAAAGTTTTTTCATTTAAGTACCACCTTATAACCAAGACCTCTTACAGTTTCTATCTCAAAATCAATCATTGGAACGGATTCCCTTAATCTTTTGATATGAGTATCAATTGTGCGATCATATGATTCAGAATCATATCCCCATATTTCATTCATGAGTTGTTCTCTTGTAAATATTTTATTAGGATATGATAATAATTTAAAAAGTAATTGAAATTCTTTTGAAGTTAGGTTTATTTGTTTTTGATCAATTAAACATGATTGTTCTGCTTCATTTAATAAAGTGTGTTTTAATTTAATCTCTTTATGTTTACTAATATCATATCTTCTAAGTAATGCATGAATTCTAAGTAACATCTCATTTAAGTCAACTGGTTTGACCATGTAATCATCAACACCAGATAAAAACCCTTTTTCTTTCTCATCAAAACTATCTAATGCAGTTAGCATCATAATCGGTATATCTTTTCTTAACTGTCTTAATCGATTAGTAAGTGTATGTCCACTCACTTCAGGCATTAAGATATCTGTGATGACTAGATCAATATGGTGATGGTTAAAAACGGTAAGAGCTTCCTTACCGTTTCTAGCTTGTAACACTTCAAAATGTTCTTTTTCTAAAAATTTAGATAATAGTGTTCGAATATGTAATTCATCTTCTGCGATTAATATTTTTAACATATGATCACTCCTATCTTTATTTTATCAATTATTCAGTACGTAAAGCAATGACTGGATCTTTTTTAGCTGCAATTCTACTTGGGAATAAGCCAGCAATTAATGTAAGACCTGTTGATAAAACAACTAAAATAACTGCACTTGGTAATAACAATTTAGCAAAACCACTAACTTCAATATAATTTTCTAAAATTAAATTAATAGGAATAGTAAGCAGTGATGCGATTAAGACACCTAAAATACCAGCTGTAAATCCAATTAATACAGTTTCAGCATTAAAGATTCTTGAAATATCTTTCTTTCTTGCCCCTAGTGAACGCATAATACCAATCTCTTTTGTTCTTTCAACGACTGAAACATAAGTGATGATACCAATCATAATTGATGATACAACAAGTGAGATACCAGCAAATGCAGATAAAATGATGGTTATTGTATTGATTAATGAACCAATAGCAGTGGAAACAATTTCAGCTAAATCTGTATAAATGACTTGGTCTGCATCACTTAAATCTTTATTATAATCATCAATATAAGTTTTGATTGCGTCTTTAGACTCAAAAGATTTTGGATAAATTTGAATACCTACAGGTGTTGAATCACCACCAAGTAGTAACATCGCATTTTTATATGTAAGTGATGAATTAAATGGAATACCACCTAAAACAAATGTATCTGGGCTTTGTTCTTGAGCTAAAACGATATCTGATGTTTGTGCATCATTTAAAACATATGTTGTTAAATCATTTGTATATGCAATACCAGAATCTAATAAATCAGAAGTTGCATCTTGGTTGACTCTTAAAATCCCAGTCACAGTTAAAGTCACTGCTTCACTTGATTGATACATCGTTTCATAATCTGTTTTTTCATAATAAATACCACCAAGTGAGCCATAATACTCGTTATTAGGAATCACTTTAAATGTATGTCCTATAAAATCACTAAACTGATATGTGTCATCAATTTGATATCCAATAGCTTCTAAGAAATTGATATTGAGTTGGTTTTTATTATCAACAACAATAACAACTTCATTCATATTTGTTGGATATGTACCTTCTAAAATATCATATTGTGATTGTATGAATTCAGGATTATTAGGAAGTTCATTAAAATATGATGAAACATCGGCATTATATCCAGAAGTTGTTTGTGAAATAATGTTTAATTGAACAGCTCTTGAATATGTAATAGAATTATAAAGATTTTGATCCATAGCATCTAAATACGTTAGAAAATCATCAGTAATGATATTGGTATGTGTAATAACAGCTGTTTGTGGATCGAAACTATAAATTAAATTCGTATCTGGAAATTCTCCATCTGTAGAAAATTGTTGTTGTCCTCTTGTTACATAGTCAGTAACCACTGGATTTACCATTAATGGAAAACCTGCAAGTGTGTCTGATTGCATTTCATTGACATAACTTGTCATCCCCGATGAAATAGATAGGACAAGGGCAATCCCAATAATACCAATACTACCTGCAAGTGCTGTAATTAATGTTCTTCCTTTTTTAGTAAGCAAGTTCTTAAAACTTGTTAATAAAGCAGTTTTATAAGACATTGCTGTTTTTTTGTTAACTAGTTTTTCGACTTTATTGTCATCTTTGATATTTTCACTTGGATTAGAATCATCAACCACTAAACCATCAAGTAGTTGAACAACACGATCACTATATGATTCAGCGATTTCAGCATTGTGTGTTACCATAATGACTAAACGATCTCTAGAAATCTCTTTAATCAATTTCATGATTTGATCACTTGTCTTTGAGTCAAGTGCACCAGTTGGTTCATCAGCTAATAAAATCTTTGGATTATTCACTAATGCTCTAGCGATTGCTACTCTTTGCATTTGACCACCAGAGAGTTGATTTGGTCGTTTGTATAAATGATCTTTTAATCCAACTTCTGTTAATACTTTAATGGCACGATCTTTTCTTTCTTTAGCACCAACACCCGAGAGTCTTAATGCCATTTCAACATTATCTAATACTGACAAATGTGAAATCAAATTATAAGTTTGAAAAACAAACCCAATGGTTGCATTTCGATATGCATCCCAATCTTGATCCTTATAATCTTTTGTAGATTTAGAATCAATAAGTAAATCTCCACTTGTATATCTATCTAATCCCCCGATAATATTAAGCATTGTCGTTTTCCCACAGCCGGAAGGACCTAGTATAGAAACAAATTCTTGATCTTTAAACGTTAGATTAATACCTTTTAGTGCAGGAACTGGTTTGCCTGCAACATAATAATCTTTTTTAATGTTTTTTAGTTCTAACATGTCATCATTCTCCTTTTACATGCACCATTTTACTGATTGTTTGTGAACTGAATGTGAAATTACAAGATTTTTACAAAAAAAGAATAAAAAACTTTTTTATCATGTAATGATACATCAATCAACACTCATATCATGTTTAACACTTTTTATAACTATTGTAAATTTAAATGCAAAAAAAAAGATGGTTTTCCATCTTTTATGTTTATTTTAATCTTACGACTTCTCTAGCAATCATCACTTCTTCATTCGTTGGAATGATAAATGCTCTGACTTTAGAACCTTTATTGGTGATTTCTCTTTCACCACGTTTGTTATTTTCTTCTTCATTTAAGTCAATGCCTAAGACTTTAACAGCTTCTAAAATGTTTTTTCTAATTCTAGGTGAGTTTTCACCGATACCAGCTGTAAAACAAATAGCATCTAAACCACCCATATACACATAATAAGAACCAATATAATCAGCGATTCGCTTCACTTGGATTTTATGTGCCAAATAAGCTCTATGATCACCTTGATCCATTAAATCATCAATATCTCTAGAATCATTTGATTTACCTGATACACCTAGATATCCAGATTTCTTATTTAAATCATTTAAAACTGATTCATAACTTCTATTTTCTTTATCAGCAATAAGTTTTAATACTGCTGGGTCCACATTACCACTTCTTGTTCCCATAGGAATACCTTCAAGTGGTGTAAGTCCCATTGAAGTATCAACTGATTTACCACCATCAACTGCACAAAGTGAAGCACCATTACCTAAATGACAAACTATGACTTTCGCATCTTTATTGCCTAATAATTGATATGCTTTTTCACTCACATATTGATGAGATGTTCCATGGAATCCATATTTTCTTACACCATAGTTTGTATACCACTCATATGGTGTTTCATATAGATAAGCAAGTTCATCCATGGTTTGATGGAATGTTGTATCAAAAACAGCAACTTGAACGACATTTGGAAGTGCTTCTCTAAATGAGATAATACCTGTGATATTTGCAGGATTGTGAAGCGGTGCTAGATCATTTAATGATTCAATATCATCAATGACTTGATTTGTAATCACTGTAGATGCTTTAAATAACTCTCCACCTTGAACAACACGGTGACCAACACCATCAATTTCATCAAGTGATTTAATGATGTTATATTTAACTAATCCTTCAACTAATAATTCAACAGCAACCTTATGATTTAAAATAGGTTGTTCAACTGTGACTTTTTCACCATCAACTTTGATTTGAAATACAGCATTGTGGTGACCAATTCTTTCAACTAATCCAGATGTAATAACTTTTTCTTCTGGCATTTCTAATAACTGGAATTTTAATGATGAACTTCCAGCATTTACAGCAATAATTTTCATATTCGTACGCTCCTTACCATATATATGATACTAGATAAATGTTTAATTTTCAAGATGTGAATAAATATTCATGTTAATAAAGGAAAGCATAATAAGCAATAAACTGTAAAATGGTTCCTAAACCACAAAAAATATGCCAAATAAAATGGAAATACTTCACTTTAGAAAGTGCAAAGAAAATGACGCCTAAACTATATGCAACACCACCAGCTAAGATGAGCCAAAATGCAGCTTGATCAAACGCGAACAATTGCTTGATAAATGCAAGTGCACTCCATCCAAGTATTAAAAATACAATGGTATGCAAAGCAACATATTTTTTAACCCATATGGACTTAAACACCACACCTACAATGATTAATATCCATTGAACAATAAAAATTGAAAGTCCAAGTGATAGACTACCAATCACTGGTTGTTGTAGTTCAGGTAATAATAAAAGTGCAGGCGCAAAGCTACCACCAATTAAAATATAGATTGATAAATGATCGAATCTTCTAAACACCGATTTTGCTACTGGATGAAAGAGTGCATGATATAGTGTACTCATCGTGTATAAGTTAATCATCCCAAATCCAAATAAAATCGCAGCTAATACACCTAATGTTGAATCAGCTTTTATAATTAATAAAATCATCGCAACCACACCAAAAATAGCCATGACACCATGGCTAACTGCGTTTGCGATTTCTTCCCCTAATGTTTGTCTTTTATCTTTTTTCATTTGCCAACCTCATCATCAATAAACTGATCTAAAAAATCCATACCTTTATGTGTTTCAGGTTCATATTTAAATAAATCTGGAAAATCTAATTGTCTTAACACTTCATAAGATACAAGGGCAACACAATTACTTAAATTAATAGATCTTACTTTATCCGTTGTAGGTATTCTATAACAAGCATCCAAATGTGATGCTAAAATGTGTTTTTCAATACCTGTTGATTCTTTACCAAAGATTAAATAAATATCTTCATCAATGTCTTTATAGTTAATTTCTGAATAAGTTTTTTTACCATATCGTGTTAAAAAGAAATATGCACCTTTGTTTTGTTTTTCAAAACTGTCATAATCTTTATATACGGTATAATCAATAAATTCAAAATAATCAAGTGCACTTCTTTTAAGTCTTGCTTCATCAAGTTTAAATCCAAGTGGTTCAATTAAATGAAGTTTTGCACCTATGGCAACACAAGTTCTCATGATATTACCTGTATTTTGAGGTATTTCTGGTTCAAATAATACAATATGTAACATCTTTAACTCCTATGTGCTTTAATTAAATTTTGTTTTAAATTCCATAAATCTAGTGATAAATCGACATAATATTCATGTGGATTCTCCAGACGAAGCACTTCTGGCCATAATCTTGAGATTTCTCTTTGGCAATATGCTCTTACTTCTTCTAAAGTTGGTTTTTTATAAACTAAAATACCATCTTTAAAAATTGGAACTAACATCGGTTCTGCATTAAATTTTTGAACGAGTTTCTTTTTCCATGGAAAATGTGGGTCAAATAATTCATACGGTTTACTTTGATCAATTGTTTCATCAAAAAGTGTGATGACATCTGCCTCAGCCATATGATTTTCATCATAGAATCTGTATACTTGCTTAAATCCAGGTGTCGTTGTTTTTTGGACATTTTCACTAATCTTAATTTTTGGTTCTAATACACCATCATTTTCAATAGCTGCAAGTTTGAAAACACCGCCAAAAACCGCTTCTGATCTTGCTGTCACTAAACGTTCACCAACACCAAAGCTATCAATTTGAGCACCTTGAGAAATGAGTTCTTTGATCAAATATTCATCTAATGAATTAGATACTGTAATTTTAGTATCCTTTAAACCAGCGTCATCAAGCATTTGACGCGCTTTTTTAGTTAAATAGGTTAAGTCTCCACTATCAAGTCTAATCCCTTTTAAATAGAAACCTTGTGGTTCTAATATCTCTTTATGTATTCTAATCGCATTAGGAATACCTTGTTTTAATGTATTATATGTGTCAACTAATAAAATTGTTGCATTTGGATATGTATTTGCATAAGCTTTGAATGCATCATATTCAGAATCATATGATTGTACATAACTATGTGCCATTGTTCCAAGTGCAGGAATTTGATATTGGTAATCAGCATATGTATTTGAAGTTCCTAATACACCTGCAATATATGCTGCTCTAGCACCATAGATGGATGCATCATATCCATGAGCACGACGTGCACCAAATTCTAAGACTGAACGACCTTGTGCTGCTCTTACGATGCGTGCTGCTTTAGTCGCAATCAATGATTGATGATTAATCGTTAAAAGAAGCATTGTTTCAACAAGTTGACATTCAATAATAGGTCCTTTAATTGTTAAAATAGGTTCATGAGGAAATATCGGTGTTCCCTCTTTCATTGCATATACATCTGATGAGAATTTAAATGATTCTAAATATTTTAAAAAGTCAGCATCAAATATTTTCTTTGAACTTAAATAATTAAGTTCTGATTTTGTAAATGTTAAATGAGACAAATAATCAATCACTTGATCAAGACCTGCAAAAATGGCAAATCCACCTTTATCGGGTACATCTCTAAAAAAGACATCAAATACTGCAATTTGATGATGTTTGTTATCTTTAAAATAGCCATTCGCCATCGTTAATTCATAGAAATCCATCAGTAAAGTTAATTTTCTGTTATCCATAAGACTTCCTCCTTTTGACACTTACCATTCTAACATTTTTTTCTATTTTTTGTTATAATTATAAGTATTAAAGGACGGTTTTATTTTATGATTATCATGATTTCTCCAGCAAAAACATTTAAAGTTCATCCATTATCTAGAAATCAAGAACCCTATTTTTTAAGTGATGCAAAATCACTTCATGCAAAACTATCTAAATTATCTATAAAGATGATTACAAAACAAATGAAAGTATCTGATCGTTTAGCAGAAAGTATTTATGATCAATATCAACATTTTGGAGAAAATAAGAATGCAGCTATTTTCTCTTATTTTGGACATCAATATAAGCATATTGATGCTTTATCATTGATGCCTCTTTATGAGTCATCATTATCAAATCTATATATCTTATCAGGACTTTATGGACTATTAAACGCTTTTGATGATATCAGTCCATATCGATTAGAAATGCAAGATAAAAGCATTGGCAACCTTTATCATTTTTGGAAACCTAAATTAACTGATTATATCCATGATAAATTTAATCAAGAAGTCATATATAATTTATGCTCAGATGAGTATGGAAGTTTAATTAAACATTTAGATCAAACTATTACTATAGAATTTTATCAATTAAAACATGAAAAATTATCCATACATAGTATGGAAGTTAAAAAAATGAGAGGTTTATTTGCAAGACATATGATCATGAATCCCGATCAAGATGTTAAAACCATAAACATTGATGGATATCATTTTGATCCACTTAAATCAAATAATCAAACATATATATTTATAAAGGAGGTATAGGATGAAAAAATTATTAAGAATGATTTTATCAAGGACATCTGTCATTCTTTTATTATTGTTGTTACAGATTGCCTTATTTTTTGTCATCTTACACTATATCTCAAAACTCACATATGTTCACACCATTTTATATGTGATAAGTGATATCATTGTGGTTTATTTGATTTATAAAGAGGAAAATCCAGTTTATAAATTATCTTGGATCATACCCATCTTGATCTTCCCACTTTTTGGCGGTCTCTTTTATTTATTTTATAAAAATAGAAATGTAAGTAAAAAAGTGATTAAACATTATTACATCTCAGAAAAAGAACGTTATGATTATTTAAATCAATATCAAAAACAAAAAGTGAAAGAACATAAAATAGGGACGTATCTTCACTCGATTGGTTGGATGACATTTGAACACACCTCTTCTTCCTTTTTAGGTAGTGGTGAAATCATGTTTGAGTATATGCTAGAAGCTTTAAGAAATGCTAAAAAATATATATTTTTAGAGTTCTTTATTATTAAAGAAGGCAAAATGTGGGATGACATTTTAACCATACTTAAAACTAAAGTAAATGAAGGTGTAGAAGTATTTTTAATTTATGATGACTTTGGTAGTTCGACACTTCCATATAAATACGCTAAGACACTAAAATCATATGGGATTCATGCATATGCATTTAATCCGATGCGTATCCACCTAAATTTCGCGATGAATTATCGTGATCATAGAAAAATAGTCATTATTGATGGTATTGACGCATTTACTGGTGGTATTAATATTGGTGATGAATACATCAATCTAGAACATCCATTTGGACATTGGCTAGATGCAGGTATTAGGATAAGTGGTTCTGCTGTTACATCGCTTGTGATTAACTATGTAAATACACTTAAGTTTATGCATCAAGATGCACTAAATATTGATGATTATGTTGTTAAAACATTTGATCATAGTGAAAAACATGATATATTAATTCCATTTTCTGATGCACCTATCGATAATGAATTAACGCATAAAAATATATATTTATCTATGATCAGTCAAGCAAAAAAAGAGATATTGATTACAACGCCTTATTTAATTATAGATAATGAGTTAACGACATCGCTTAAATTAGCTGCTAGATCCGGAGTTAAAGTTAAAATCATCATTCCATACATTCCTGATAAGAAACTTGTATTCTTAGTGACAGAAACATATGCTGATGAACTTGTCTCTTCAGGTGTTGAAATTTATCGATATAAACCTGGTTTCATCCATTCAAAAATGATCATTGTCGATGATGAAATCGCAATGATAGGAACTGCAAACTTAGATTTTAGAAGTTTATATCTACATTTTGAAAATAGTGTTTATCTTGAGAATAAAGATACCATTAACGATATGCATGAGTGGTTCATAAAAACTTTAAATGAGTGTGTGCTTGCAAGTGATTTGAAAAAACCAAATGTATTAGTTAGAGCACTTAAAGTATTTTTAAGAGGTTTTGCATCATTGATGTAGAAAAAAAAGCATTTCGATTTGAAATGCTTTTTTGTTTGTTTGATTGAATTAACTTCTTCCAAAGCCTAACACACCAAATACTGAACCTGCAATAAAGAATACATATGCGATTAAGTATAAGATGAGTGTAATCATTAAGTAGGTAGCACTTGCAAAGAAACTCATTGCTACAAATGCTGGAACACCAGCTGCAATAACTGCAAGTAATAAGAATATTGAACCCACTCTAAGTAATGTCACAGAGAATCTCTTAGGCTTCTTATTTGCAAATAATGCCCATAATAAGAACACAAGTGCTAATACTGCACCAGGTTGAACATAAACTGAAGCATTGATTGCTTGATCAATATATGATGCAACATATCCTAAACTGTCATTGATAAACGCTGGTGCTGTTAACACTGCACCTGCAAATAATGATGTTGAATTTGCAATGGCTTGTGCATAGACAAAGACTAATAATACTGAGATTAATAATCTCAAGATTAATCCCTTTCTAAGTGCCCAAACTAAGAACAATAATCCAACAATAAGTCCTAGGAATGCATATTCATACACAGGAAATCCTAATTGACTGATGATATTTGAAACCATTTGTGCATAAGGCTCAGCAAATGCAATGATACTATAAGATGTATTGGCTAACACTAATTCACTGACGATGATTAACGATGATGCTAATAACAAAATGAATCCAAGTGTTCTAACAATTTTACCAAAAACCCCATTACTAACGCGATTTTTCATAGATCCACCACTTTCCAGAATACTCTATTTTCTTTATATTTATTCTATCATATAAAGAGTGACATTATCAATTGATTTTTTAATTAAATATCATTATTTACAGCTAAATCACCATCAACGATTAATTGTTGTTGTCTAAAGAGTAAATCAATGAAATAAACAAGGAGCGCGCCACCAACAATCATAAAGATGACTGCGAGCCATGCATTAAGCGAATAATTCATAGCTGATAAAGTACCTAATTGACCTACAAGTGCAGAACTTCCCATACCTGCACCAATAGATGTTGTTTGTGCATCAAGTGGTAATACAATGATTGGTGCTAATATCGCTGAAGCGATAATTGTAGGTAACCATATGATTGGTTTTTTAAGAATGTTTTTAAATTGTAACATAGATGTACCAAACGCAATGGATAAAACCATACCAATATTATTATCTTTTCTTGATTGTACTGCAAAACCGATCATTTGAACGGTAGTTCCTACTGCTGCTGCGGCACCTGCTAAACCATCAAGCTGAATAGCAATTGCAATTGCAGCAGATGATAGTGGTGATGTGAGTAACATCCCCATAGCAACTGCTATAACGATAGACATTGGTAGTGGTGCAAATGCTGTTGCACTATCAATACCTACAGAGATTTCTTTTAATAACCAACCTACTGGGCCACTAATCATTAAAGTTAAAACTAAAGCGACAAGCGAACCAACGATAGGGACTAAAACAATATCAACTGGTGTTTTCTTCACTAGGACATATTTTAAGAACATGATACCTAATACGACAACTAAATACGTTGTTACTGGATCATTATTTGGTAATAAAACAAGTCCTGCACCAAATTGAAATTTAAATGATGTTGCAATGCCACCCATGACTGAAGCAACGACCATTTTTAATCCATCCATCTTAAGACTTAAAGCGATACCGATACCAATACCGACACCCATTAACCCTTTAAGAGCATTAGAAAGTGTTACAGAAATAAGTGAGATTTGCACGAGTGAACCGAGCTGACCGATAATCACACCAATGATGAGGGTTGCAAATAAACCATAAACCATACCATTCATTGTTGTCATTACAAATTTTTTGAATCCCATGTTAAACATGAAGCATCTTCCTTTCTATTTGCGTGACTTAAATCACGACCATTATGATTTTATCATGTTTTTTAGCAACTGTTCACTATTTTTGATTGTTTTTATATATAATAGATATAGACGAGGTGTTCAAATGAGAAAAAATACTAAAAGTTATTTACGACAAATTTATCAATATGATGAGATGGATAAAACATATTTAATTGATGTTTCTTTAGATAATTATAAAGAAATTTTTAATGATTGGGATGCTGCACCTATTAAGAAAAAAGCGATGAATCCTGAACTAGAAACATTTCTAGAAGATTCATCTTATGATTTACCTTTAAAACAAAAAGTTAAGATTGTATTTGCTGTTCCTGAAAGCATTAAAGATCATCAAATTGAAGTTCAACATATTGATGCATTTAAAAATTACTATCGTGCACTTATCCATTTTTTAAATCGTGAAATGAATATCAATTATAGAAAAATGTTTATTTATATCTTTTTAGGTTTCTCATTAATTGTCACTTCTACCCTTCTATCTAATGTATCTACTGCAAGTTTACTACTAGAAATATTATCACAAGGTGTCTTCGTTGGTGGTTGGGTCTTATTATGGGAATCATTTTCTCTTTTCTTTTTTGATATGTATGATCAAAGAGATAAGAAAAAAAGATATACAAGATTTATCAATAGCAAAATTATTTATCGTTACATTAAAAAATAAAGGAGATTATCATGCAAGATAAAATACAAAAAACACAAGCCATGCTTGATACATTCGACGAGCAATTTAGAACTGTTATTTTAAGTACTTTAACTGAAGATCAAACACCATTTGCATCTTATGCACCCTATGTCAAATACAATAATGATTATTACTTTATCATTAGTAAATTAGCGCTTCATTATACTAATATGCTTAATCATCCAAAAGCAAGTATTATGTTTATTGCTGATGAATCAGCAACAAACTCAATGTTTTTTAGAAAAAGACTATCGTATATGGTAGATGTTGAACTAGAAATTGATGATGATACCATTAAAAACTTATTTGTTGAAAAATTCGGTGCATTAGTTAAACAGTTATTACAAATGGATTTCTTAATTGGTAAATGTCATTTAAGAAGTGGTCACTTTATTGTAGGACCTGCGGGTGCTTATGAAGTTGATGGTCATCAAAGAGTTGTTGAACTTATGACAGGAAATAAAGGCATGGGTCATCCAAATATGAAATAAAAAAATCCATCATATTGATGGATTATTTTTTTTATTGGTCCCCGCAGCCGGGCTCGAACCAGCACGGATTATTCATCCACCAGATTTTGAGTCTGGCACGTCTACCAATTTCATCATGCGGGGATTTAATTGTTAATTGCTTTCATATTGTATCACAATTTATATGAACTTTTCAATATGTAGCTTGTGAAATCATTATTCTTAAACTTTAATATTTAGATAAGAACTTTAAACCAAGTACTAAGTCATATAAGTTATGCTATAATATTTATAAAAAAGCGCTACTGGAGGAATCATGTTTACAACAAAACATATTGTATTTCTAATCTTATCACTTCTATATTTAGTACTTATATTAATTTTGACTAAGAAAAAATCAGTTAAGTTTGCTATCAAATGGTTTTTAGTTATTGGTATTATTTCTGAAACCATTAAAGTATTTTATTACATTGTCACGAATGATAATGGAAACTATCTACCTGCAACAGACTTACCCTTCCACCTATGTTCAATTCAAATCATATTTTTACTTATCTTAAGTATGAGTGAAAACGAAAAATTTAAAAAACTATTGTTAGCATTTATGATACCAACAGGCTTATACGGCGGTTTAGCAGCCCTTCTCATACCTACTTCTTCATCAATTAATGGATATTTGATACTATCTTTTCAATATTTCTTTTATCATGCAACACTTATGGCATTTTCAATTCATATTATGAGACAAAAAGAAATAGTATTTGGTATTAAAGATGTTTTTAATGTATTAAAGTTTTTGGCACTTATTGGTTTTATTGCGATTTATGTAAATGCTATTTTAGGATCAGATACGAATGTGAATTTTATGTATGTTGTTAGACCTCCAATGAGTGGTCTTCCATATTTAAATCTTGATCAAGGATACATTATGTATATGATTAAATATGCAATACTTGTTGTAGTGATGGTACTTCTCACTTATCATAAAATACTGATTCAAACGTTTAAAACAAAGATATATAAAGTAAAAAGTGCTGAATAGCACTTTTTTTCTACATTTCTTTAAGTGATTGAATGCCTAATAAAGCAATACATTCATTAATTACATGTTGTATCGTTTTAATAAAGTATAAATTAGAATTTAAAATATCAGTTTCATCTACGATAACTCTTTGTTGTCCATAAAAGCTGTTAAATGCTTGTGCAAGAGAAATCGCATATTTTGCAATAACAGAAGGTGCATTTGTTTCCTTAGCTCTTAGAATTTGCGAAGGATATTGATCTAATAATTTAATGACATCAAAATAATGATCTTCTTCATAAACCTTAGGGTTAATTACATTATTATCAATAAGTTTATCTTTTAATATCGACTCTATTCTAACACTACTATATTGAAGATAAGGTCCAGTTTGACCTTCAAATTTAAGCATATTTGCTAAATTAAAATCAACATTTAAATGTCTTTCATTTTTTAAATCATTGAAGATAATTGCTCCAATACCAACTGCTTTTGCAACTTCATCCTTATGATCTAATTTAGGATTTTTTTCAATGATTGCATCTTTTGCATCACTAATGGCTTGTTTAATGACATCTTCTAAACGTTTTGCATTACCACCGCGTGTGCTCATTTTTTTACCATCAAGCATCACAAGTCCAAAATTAACATGTTCGATTTCAACTGGATATCCAAGAAGTTCTTTAACAGCATTTAATTGTTTAAAATGTAATTGTTGTTCATTTCCTACAACATATAAAATCTTTTTAGCACCATATGTTAAATATCGATATTTAATTGCTGCTAAATCTCTTGTGATATAAAGCGTTGCTCCATCAGAGCGCTTAATCAGTGCTGGTGGCATATCATCACCTAATTCGACGATAGTTGCACCTTCATCAATTTTAAGCAATCCTTTTTGATCTAATTCATCAACAATTTCATCCATTTTATCATTATAGAAAGCTTCGCCATCATATGAATCAAATGATACATTAAGCATTTCATACATTTGCATAAACTCTTCTAAAGATAAATCTCTAAAAATTTGCCATAGCTTTAAGTAATTTTGATCTCCATTTTCAAGAGCTTTAAATACTTTTCTTGCTTCATCTTCTAATTCTGGATGTAATTCCACTTCATCATGAAATCCAACATATAAATCTTGCAACTTCTTAATTGGATCAACACTTAAATCAAGAGGTTCAGTTAAGCGTTCATATGCAACAATCATTTTACCAAATTGTGTTCCCCAATCACCTAAGTGATTAATACCTACAACATGATATCCTGCAGTTTCATAAATGTTTTTAAGGGCATTTCCGATCATCGTTGATCTTAAATGTCCTACTGAAAAACTTTTTGCAATGTTTGGTGAAGAATAATCAATACAAATCGTTTCATGTGTATCTTCAAAATGCTTATCTAAATTAAGTTCTTCAAGTACTTTTTTTGCATATGTAGCTCTTTTTAAAAATATATTTAAAAATCCATTGATAAATTCAATGTGATCAATTTCATCATAAGTTAAATCTTCTTTGACTTGTTCAAAAATAACAAGTGGAGATTTTTTCCATGATTTAGCAAGACCAAATAAAGGAATGGCTAGATCTGCTAAACCATTTTTAGGTGATTCAACAACAAAAGATTCACCTGGATATTTAGTTTCTAAATCCTGTTTTATGGTTTGTTTTAATACATCAATCATAGATTGCTCCTTTAGTTAAAAAAAAGCACAGAGTGCTTTTTATCGTGTTTTATTCAGCAGTATAAGTGTTAATTGCAGCAATAGCATCATCAAAGAAATACTTAGCAGCTCTATTAACTAATTGCGTATCACTTGTACCTTGTGAAACAAATGTTGCTTGCACTTCACCATTGATAAAGAATAACATTTGTGTTGTAAGTGTTGAAACTTCATAAACATCTTCTTGTAATTGATAGAAATTATCATCATCACCTGTTGGATTATAATAATAAATATATTCAACATACTCAGAAACATTTAATTCTTCATAATATTTTTGAAAAGCACCAATATAAGTTTGTGATGTTGAGTTGTCTGGACTACCAATAAACACAAATAAATATTCGTCATTTTCAATCTTATCAACTAATTGTTTATAAGTAATTTCATAGTAAGGATGATCCTCTGTGAAATCACTGTTTGCATTCGCACTAAATTCATTATATAGTTTTTCTTGTCTTGATGGAATTGTGAGTAAAAACAACACAATCGCAACAACAACAATACCGATTAATGTGTATAATACTTCTTTTGGTACTTTAGGTTCTAATTTATTATATTTATCTGCCATGATAAACCTCCTGAATAGACTCTTATAGATTATAGCATAAATAAAAATGATTATCAATTAAGAATTGATATAAATATATCACTTTTTTTACTTTTTATTCAAAAATACGGTTAAATATATCATCTACATATCTCAAATAATATTTTAAGTTTAATTTGTTTTTATCTAATGCTTTGTTATATCTGTCATCATTTTTTAAGATTTCTAAAAATTGTTTTTTCTCACTTTGCGCTTTTTGAGCAATGCTTTGGATGATTGGATATGTTTCATCTCTATCAAATCCTTGATCAATAAGCATATGCAAAACATTTTGAGCATAAAAGATACCTGATGATAAATGAATGTTTTCTATCATCTTATCTTCATAGACAACTAAATCTTTTAATGTGTTTTTATATCTTGTAAGCATATAGTCAATAAGCGAAGTTGAATCAACTAAAGTAATTCTTTCAACAGATGAATGAGAAATATCTCTTTCATGCCATAAAGCTATCGACTCAAATTCAGCGATCATATATCCTCTTAATAATCTAGATAGACCGGAAATGTTTTCACTACTGATTGGATTTTTCTTATGTGGCATTGCTGATGAACCTCTTTGTTTTTTTGCAAAAGGTTCACTGACTTCTTGAACTTCAGTTCTTGATAGATGTCTAATTTCAATCGCGATTTTTTCAAGTTCTGAACCTATTTGTGCAAGTACAGATAAGTAGTTAGCATGTCTATCTCGTTGCAATGTTTGTGTAGAAATTAAAGCACTCTTAAGCTCAAGTTTTGATGAGACTAATTGTTCTAATTTAGGTGTATTCGCACTATAATTACCAACAGCACCACTAATTTTACATACTTCTACATCTCTTGCTGCTTCATCAAAGCGATGAAGCAATCTTTTCATATCTTCATACCATAATGCAAATTTAAGACCAAAACTTGTCACTTCTGCATGCATGCCATGAGTTCTACCCATGATCGGTGTATCTTTATAAAGAAATGCTTTTTCTTTTAAAACTTCCATGAAATCTAATATATCATCTCTAATAATTAAATTAGCATCTTTTAACAATAATCCATATGCACTATCAACAACATCAGTTGATGTGAGTCCATAATGGATATATTTTTTTTCATCTTCCAGTGAATCCATCACTGATTTTGTAAATGCGATAACATCATGTTTTGTTTCAATCTCATAGGTTTCGATTGAATTTAAATCAAAAGTCGCTTTTTCGATTTTTTGATAAGTATCTAAATCAAATAAGCCTAGCTGATACCATGCATATGAAGCAGCTTTTTCAATTAAAAGATATTGCTTAAATTTATGCTCATCACTCCAAAGTTTTTTCATCACATCACGTTGGTAACGTTCAATCATGATATCACCCTTTCATTTTTAAAATACGTTTAAGATTTCAACTGTTTGATTGCGATCTGGTCCAACTGAGAAAATTGCAATCTTCACACCGATGAGTTCACTTAATGTGTTCAAATAGATTTGTGCATTTTGTGGTAGTTCTTCAAAAGATGTCACATTAGTAATATCTTCATCCCAACCATCAAGTTCTATATAAACTGGTTTACAACGTTTATTGGTCTCAATATCAGCAGGTACGTAATCAATAATCTCTCCATCAAGTTCATAATGAGTTACTATCTTTAATGTCTTAACTGATGATAATACATCAAGTAATGTAATTGCTAAATAACTAAGACCACTTACACGTTTTGCGTGTCTTAAAACGACTGTATCAAGCCAACCAATGCGTCTTGGACGTTTTGTTGTTGTCCCGTATTCATGACCTCTTTCTCTGATTTCAGATGCGAGCTCATCAAATATTTCGCTAGGAAATACACCTTCTCCAACACGTGTTGTATAGGCTTTAGTTACACCAATTGAACCTTCTAATAACCATGGTGCAATACCTGTATTTACAGGTACAGATGCTGCTGTTGGACTACTTGATGTTACATAAGGATATGTACCATGTTCAATACATAACATGACTCCTTGTGCACCTTCAAATAAAACCTTTTTATCATTTTCAATAAGTTCGTTTAATAAAACACTTGTGTCAGTTACTAAAGGTCTTAATACATCAGCATACATACTAAATTCACAAATAAGTTGTTCGACATCCACGGTAGAAAATCCTGCTGATTTAAGAATCTCATTTTTCTCAGCAAGTTCTCTTTTTAAGTATGCTATAAATAATTCTTTATTGACAAACTCAGACATACGTAGACCAACTCTAGCATATTTATCGGTATACGCTGGACCAATACCTTTATGGGTTGTTCCTATTTTTTGATCTAATTTCTTATTCTCATTAATTTGATCTATGATTTTATGAAATGGTAATACGACATGAGCACGATTGGAGACAAATAATTGATATTTATTTGTTACCTTTGATAATTCTTCTACGAATCCCTTTGGATCAATGACCATACCATTTGCCATTACATTGATAATGTTAGGATTTAGAATCCCAGATGGTAATAAATGAAGACTGTGCTTTCTTCCATCAAATATGACAGTGTGTCCTGCGTTGTTTCCACCTTGATATCTTACGACCACATCGGCTTTCTGAGCTAAATAATCGGTAATTTTGCCTTTACCTTCATCGCCCCATTGACTTCCTACAATCACAATTCTTTTCATATATACCTCTTTGCTATGTTTTTATCTATAAAAACAAAAATGGCTTTAGCCAAGTTGATTTTAGCATAGTTATTTATTTTAGTCAATTTAATATAAATTATCTAACATGAATTATTATTCACCTTTTTATTGTTACACTCTTGTGAAACGCTTACAAGTTATGTATAATGAGGTTGGGTGATGAAATTTGAAAATATATTATTGTAGTTCTGAAGCTTATCCATTTAGTAAAACTGGAGGATTAGCCGATGTTGCAGCTGCTCTTCCAAAAACACTCAATGCGCATGGACATCAAGTACATATTTTAATTCCTTTGTATAAACAAAATCTAAGTCAGCTATATGATTTCACATTTATAAAACAACATACTTTTATAATTAATGACACATCTTATGATGTAGAGTATTATCAAACTTCTTTTGATGGTACATCCTATATTCTTATTAGAAACGATAAGTTCTTTGATCGTCAAAAACTTTATGGATATGAGGATGATGATTTAAGGTTTTCATTTTTTAATTATGCAATATTAGAATTTATTAGAATTAATGATCAATTTATTGATATAATTCACATCAATGATTGGCAAACATCGCTCATCCCTTTTTTAATTGACACAACTTATAAAAAACTAGATCCTAAATTTGATACAATTAAAACTTTATTAACCATTCATAATTTAGAAAAACAAGGTTCATTTTCGTTAGAAACAGAAAAATATTTAGGTCATAAAAATTTTACATACATGCATCAAGATCAAGTCAATTTTTTAAAAACGGGTATTATGAGAGCGAATGCGATCAACACCGTTAGTGAATCTTACAAAAATGAAATATTAACACGGTTTTATGGTTTTAATTTACAAGGACCTTTAAAATCAAGACAATATCAACTATATGGCATCTTAAATGGCTTTGATGAGTCATTATATAACCCTTTAACAAGTTCTCATCTATATAAGAATTATGATGAAAATTCATTTTTAAATGCCAAAAAAGTCAACAAAGAAAAATTGTTAGAAAAACTTGGATTCAAACCTGATTTAGATAAACCTATGATTGCTTTTATCAATCGTTTTGCAAGACAAAAAGGTATTGATATTTTAATGCAAATCATCGAAAAACATTTAAAGAATGAAGAATGTTACTTAATCATTTTAGGTCAAGGTGATGCATTATATGAATCTTATTTTGAAGAATTAGCGCATAAATATCCACATCTTGTCTATGATCAAAATTCATTTGATTTAGATTTGTCGCAAAAAGTTTATGCAGCAAGTGATTTATTCCTTCTTCCATCTTTATTTGAACCATGCGGTCTTAATCACATGATTGCTATGAAATTTGGTACACTTCCAATCGTTAGAGAAACAGGTGGATTAAAAGATACTGTAACACCTTATAATAAATTTACTGGTATTGGTGTAGGATTTACGTTTAAAAACAACGATGCAAGTGAATTATCAGAGACAATATCAACAGCTTTTGATTTGTATCATCATCATAAAGATGCATTTAATGAAATGATACATCTAGCCATGCATGTTCACCATTCCATGGATAAGATGGCATCTCAATATGAATCGCTTTATTTAAAACTTATTCAAAATGAAATATAAGAACCCTAGAGGTTCTTTTTTTATGTTATAATTTTTTTATAAAAGAGGTTTATTATGAAACAATTAAAATGGTTCACCATAAGTTTTATCATCATCGAATTATTTTTATGGATATCTATCCTTTTTTTTGATTATCATTTACCAAGTGGAAGTCTTCATTATTTATCCATCATTATTTGTGCAATATATGTACTCATGACTTATCAAAAAACTAAGGATCATACTTTTTTGATCCTTGCGTTTTCTGCAACTTTAGTTGCTGATTACTTTTTGACTTTGATGCAAACTAATCAATTGCTTGGTACATTTTTCTTTTTCCTTGTTCAAATATTTTATTTCATGCGACTTATTCATATGTATAAAAACAAATTTTACTTAGTATATATTTTTTCTTTTATCATCTTATCAATGATAATATTCATCATTACTCAAACGTTTGATTGGCTCATTCTTGTATCAGTCTTATACTTCACAATCCTTTCTTGCAATATGATCTTTGCTTTTAAGAAGTATCGAATCATTTTATTATTTGCAATTGCCTTACTTTTACAGATTGGTGCAGATTTATTTGTTGCGATGCATGCAGGATTAGTCTATGTTGATCTTAATCAAATCCCTTTATTCTATACTTTACTTCATTTACCACTCAATATGATCTGGTTATTCTATATTCCAGCACAAACACTCTTTGCATTATCTGCAATCTATAATCATTTACCTAAAGGAGAATCCTATGTTTGATACACTCAAAGTTTATACACCTTCAAATGAACAAGAAAAAACTGATTTAAAGGCCATGTTAGACTTTATTGATCATTATGATAATGTTTTATTAAGAGATAATTTAATCGCACACTTCACTGCTTCTGCAATTGTCTTAAATCAACATATGGATCATATATTATTTGCATATCATAAGATCTATGATTCATGGGGATGGGTTGGTGGACATAACGATGGTGATCCTGATTTCTTAAAAGTTGCTATCAAAGAAGCTATGGAAGAAACTGGAATCAAAGATGTTTACCCATTTAGTGAAGATATCTTAGGTATTGATATCATTGAAGTACCTAACCACATCAAACGTGGTAAATATGTTGGTGATCATCTTCATTTAAACCTTACATATCTACTCATTGCAGATGACACACAAGAAATCATGCATAAACCTGATGAAAACCTAGATGTAAAATGGTTTAACCTAAAAACATATGAGTCATTTGTTTCTGAAAATAGAATGAAGCCAGTTTATTCAAAGTTAATTCAAAAAGCTTTAAAGCTAAAAGAAAAAGCACTATAAGTGCTTTTTTTGTTAATTTATGATTAATACTTTTGTATTACTGTATTCTTCATGGACTTTATGCCTAAACACTGGAATCTCAAAATAGATAATAATATTAATTAATGACTAAATCCCATTCTAGTGAGTTTTGACTATTTATTTTTTTGCACTAATTTAGATTTTAAATTTGGGTCAAATGTTTTTGCTTTAATCATCTCAATTTCTTCTAAATATGGTGGAACACCTTCAACATAAGGTGTCTCTAGTATTTTTGGAATATCTTCAAATCCTGGGAAATAGATAACTTTAAGAAGTGCTTCAAATCCAATGTAACCAAAACCGAAATTTTCGTGTCTATCTTTAGCAGCACCTTGTTCATTTTTTGAATCATTGACATGAAATACAGAAATGTATGATTGCCCAACGACTTCATCGAAATGTTTAATCACACCTTCAAAATCGCCTTTAATATCATATCCAGCATCATGTGTGTGGCATGTATCAAAACATACACTTACTCTAGATTTATCATCGATTAAATCTATGATTGCCTTTATTTCTTCAAAAGTTTTACCAACTTCATTACCTTTACCAGCCATGGTTTCAAGTGCAATTCTAACATTTAAATCTTTTGTATTAGCAATGACTTGATTAACACCTTCACCAATCCATTTAACAGCTTGTTCTCTATCTAGGCCAACTGCACTTCCTGGATGTAATACGATTTGTGTCGCATGCATTTTTGCTGATCTTTTAATTTCTTCAGTCAAAAAATCAATAGCAAAACTTCTTTTCTCTGGATCAGGATTTGCAAGATTCATAATATAAGGTGCATGAACAACGACATCTGTATAAGGATTAATCCCATGTGCTTGCATGAATTCAAGTGCTTCATCAATCTTCATCTTTTCGATATCAGTTCTTCTTGTGTTTTGTGGTGCGCCAGTATAAATCATAAGCGCAGTTTCGTTATATGAAAGTGCTTCTTTAATAGATCCTAAAAACATATCAGGACCACTCATGGAAACATGACTACCTATTTTTAGCATAATATTTTTTCCTCCTAGCTTCTTTTTTTGCTTTGTCAACAGCTTTTTGGTAATTCTTCTTATAATTAGGTTTTACTTTTTGAGGTTTCTTAATAGATTTGATTGCTTCTTTTTCTTCATCACTTAATACTTTTTGTTTTACTTCTTTTTTTACAAGTTTACCATTAGGTTGTAAAACATAGTTCGTGAATTTAACTTGTTTAATAAGTTTTTCAATCTTTCTGTGATCCTTAAGTTGTACAATAGTTAAGACGATACCGTCATTTTCCATTCTACCTGTACGTCCACTTCTATGAATAAAGAATTCTAGATGATGTGGAAGATCATAATGAATCACATGTGAAACGTCAAAGTCTAATCCTCTAGCAGCAACATCACTTGTTACAACATATTGATATTCAAGTGCTCTAATTTGATCAATGAGTTGTTTTCTACGCTTCATTGGTAAATCAGAACTATAATTTGCAACTTTGTATCCCTGTTCATGAAGACTTTGATAGACGTTTAGTTGATCTTCTTTTTTACTCACAAAGATGAAACATAAATAAGGTTGTAAATCTTTAATTAAATAATTAAGTGCAACCAATCTATCCATTTCTTTAATTTGAATGAGTTGATAATCAATATTTAAATCATGCAACTTAGTTGTATCTATAAAATCATAAATCCCAAAATAAGTTTTAATAAATGGTTCCATCTCTTTTGTAATACTTGCTGAGAATAACAAGAACTTTGTTTGGTTTAATCTTGATATAACTGGATCAATTAATGATAAAAAATCCTCATCAAACATCATATCTGCTTCATCAAAAACCATATATTTTGCAGTAAAAGGTTTTAAGGCTCTTAAATCCATGGTGTAATTGACTAAACGATATGGTGTCGTTATAACAATTTGAGGTTGTTTCTTTTCTAACCAGTCAAGATCTGATTGTTTATCTTTTCCACCAACATATGCTTTTGTGATGATTTCATCATCAACACCTTTAAGCATATCAAAAACTTGAAGGACAAGTTCATTGGTAGGAACACAAATAATGGCTTGAATCTGATTGAGTTCTTTATTTATTTTTGACAATATCGGTAAGAGATAAGCATGTGTTTTACCAGTACCAGTAGGTGCTAATCCAACGATATTTTTAGGGGAATCAAACAAATCAAATACGCTTTGTTGTATCGGAGTTATTTTTTCAAACCCTAGTTTTTCTAATTTTTCATTAATATACATAAAATCACCAAAATAAGTATACCATTTTTTTATGATTAAAGTAAAAATAACGGCATTTACATCATTTTTTAGTATAATTAAAGTGGTGATTAAATGAAAGTAATCGAAATCACACCTAGAGGCTATTGTCATGGTGTATTAAATGCCTTAGCAATCGTTAAAAAGGTGATTAAAACAGAATCTTATCCTAGACCAATATATGTGTTAGGACAAATTGTTCATAACCAACAAATTACGAACTTTTTTTCTACTTATGGCGTTATTAGTTTAGACCAACCAAATAAAACAAGACTTGAAATGTTAGAATCAATTGACAGTGGTACAGTTATCTTTACTGCTCATGGTATTAGTCAAAAAGTCATTGAACGTGCTAAAGAAAAAGGGTTAACTTACATGAACGCTACTTGTCGTGATGTGTTAAAAGTCCATAAAGCAGTTCAATCTAAAATAGATGATGGTTATAAAGTGATCTATATTGGTCATAGAAATCATCCTGAACCAGAAGGTGTTTTAGATATAAGTGGTGATATCTATTTTGTTGAAAACGAAAAGGATGTGCTTATGTTACCTCAATATTTAATTGATGAGAAGCTCTTTGTTACAAATCAAACCACTTTAAGTATGTATGATATAGAAAGTGTATTAAAAGTTATTGAAACTAAATTTCCAGATTATGAGTTTGATAATGAGATTTGTAATGCGACTACCATTAGACAAGATGCAGTCATGAATCAAGATGAAGTGGATTTAATGCTTGTAGTAGGTGACAAAAAATCATCTAATTCAAACAAACTTGTTGAAGTAGGTATAAAAACAAAAGCAAAAGTTAGCTTTTTAATTCAAAATGTTGATGATATTGAGATGGAGTGGCTATTAAATGCAGATACTGTGAGTGTCACCAGTGGTGCATCAACACCAACTTCTGTTACCAATGAAGTCATTGATTTCTTAAAACAATATAAAAAAGATGATCCAAGCACTTGGGATCATCATTCAAAACTTGATGTAAAAGACATTATTTAATGTCTTTTATTTTTTATTAAATAAGTGAACTTCTCGTTTTGTAAATTCTTGATAATTAAATAAATTGATATCAACTTTTAAGTCTTTTTTTAACATGACTTGTTGAAATGTTACACCAATTAAACGAACTGGTTCACCATCATAGTAAGTTTCGAAGACTTCATGAATTTGATTTTTAATTCTATCAAAATCATCATGATAATCATTAAATGAAAAACTTCTTGTCATTAATTTAAAATCTTGGTATTTAAGTTTAATACCAACAGTTTTTACGACATACTCTTCTTTAATCAATCTTTGATACGTCACTTCAATTAGTTCATCTATGACTTTTAATAAAGCATCTGATTCATCCATGACATAATTAAGTGTTGTTTCATTACTCATGGATTGGTGAATACTATATTTATCAGGGTCAACAATATCATTACTTCTTCCTAAGATGTGATCAAGATAAGATTCATATGATTGGATAGACATCATATCAAGTATCTTTTCTTTATTTCCTTCTTTTGTGAAATCCCCAATTGTTTTAATACCAATATCTTCTAATCTTGGATACGTCTTTTTACCAATACCATGCATTTCTTTAATAGGAAGTGGAAATAATTTATTGACGATATCTTTTTTTCTAATCACTGTAATGCCTAAAGGTTTTTGCATATCAGAAGCCATTTTAGCTAAAAAGAGTGTGGGTCCAATACCTATTGAACATGGTAATTGATGTTCCTTCATCAATCCATCTTGAATTTCTTTTGCAATCTCTAATGGATGTTTTGTTTTTGACAGTTCAGTCATATCAACATAACCTTCATCAATTGATCCAGGTAAAACTAAATCAGAATATTTGCTCAAATAAGTAAAAAATAATTTTGAGTATTTTCTATATAATTTAAAATCAGTTGGAACAACAACTAATTTTGGATATCTTTCAAACGCATCGTTTAAGTTCATACCACTACCAATGCCATATTTTCTAGCTTTATAGCTCGCAGTTGAAATCACACCTCTTCGTGTGACGCCACTACCACCAACAACAAACACCTTATCTTTTAAATAAGGTTCTTTGATTAAAGCACAGCTACAAAAGAAAGCATTTAAATCAATATGAAATATGATTTTTACATTGTTTTTAATTGATATCTCTTCCTTTCAATGTCATTTTAGTGTATAATACTATTGAAATTAAGGACGAGGTGATTACATTGGACAAAAAAGTTTCTAAAAATAATACACAAGTATCAAACCATCCAAATCAAAAACACTACCAAAATCCTACTGAAACATGGTGGGGTAAAATCGTAGTTTGGATTTTACTATTCGGAATGGTTGGACTCATCATCCTATCATTTGTACTTGCGGTCATATCTGGAACAGCTTAATCAATTTGAAGAAATATAGGTGCCTAG
This sequence comes from Acholeplasmataceae bacterium, assembly GCA_050251655.1. Taxonomy (GTDB): domain Bacteria; phylum Bacillota_I; class Bacilli_A; order Acholeplasmatales; family Acholeplasmataceae; genus WOFB19. The sequence goes on along the minus strand of JBFWMH010000002.1, from coordinate 8,463 downwards.
GCACCTTTTTTCTTTACTCTAATCCAAGTAATATCTTAGCTTGTCCAATCGCATAATGCGATAGTTTCTCATCAGAGAGCATCATCGCAATATTTGTTATTCTATCATCAGTAGAAAGAAGGTTAATTCTTGTGACCATTCTTTCTTTTTCTTTATGTTTAGTAATTCCAAAGTGCTGATCTGCTTTAGCAGCAACTTGAGGAAGATGCGTAATGACAATAAGTTGCATCAATACGCTTAATGAAGCCATTTTTGTAGCAACCTTTGCAGCTGTTTTTCCAGAAATACCTATGTCGATTTCATCTAATATAAGTAGTGAAAGATGATTTGCTTTTGCATAAATTGACTTTAGGGCAAACATAAATCTTGCACGTTCTCCACCACTTGCAACTTTAGCTAATGGTTTAACTGGTTCACCTTCATTAAGTGATATCATGAACTCAACTTGCTCAATACCAGTTTCCAAAAAATGTGCATTTTCTTTATTTGGTACATCAAATTCAATATCAAAAGTTGCTTTATCTAAATCTAGGTCTTTAAGTTCAGTCAACAGATCTTTTGAAAGTTGTTTGGCTAGTTTTTTTCGTAATTCAACAAGCTTTAAACCTTTTTGATAAGTATCATCAAAAGCTTGTTCTAATTTCTTTTTAGATTCAATCACATATTGATCATAATTCGTAATTCTTAACAATTCATCTTTAATATGTTCAAGATATATAATCAATTCATCAATGGTCTTTTGATATTTTTGTTCGATTTTTTGAAGCTCATAAGAACGTTCTTGCATGATATTAAATTCTTCTTGGTCAAAATCAAGTGACTCAATGACATCATATATTTTTGATTTGACATCATCAATTTCATAATAACTACTTTCTAATCGCTCTTTCATATCTACATAAATTTGATCAATATCAGTTAATCTAGAAATATGTTTACTTGCTTCATATAATTCATCTAAGTTAAATGTTTGTCCTTCAAGTAATTGATAAGCTTGTTGGAGTTGAGCCATCGTTTTATCATAATTTTCAAGTTTATGTATTTCGTATTGTAACTCTTCTTTTTCATGTAACTTCAATTTATATCCTTCAAGTTCTTTCACTTGATAAGCTAAAAAATCAGCACGTTCTAAACTTTCTTGTTTCTTATTTTTTAGTTGATCAAATGCTTGTTTCTTTAAAATATAATCACTTCTTGAAAGCATATATTGATTCATAAGTGTATCTGCTTTTTCTTGATCCACTTGATCTATATATTGTAAATAAGTATTTTTATCTTGAAGTTGCATAGTTTCATCTTGTGCATGAATGCTTGCAAACATCTTTGTAACATCTCTTAATTTAGTCAATGTAACTATTTCAGAATTAATACGCATTTGATGTTTACCTGATGCGTCAATTTCTCTTTCTATTTCGATTTCATCACCATATCCATAGAAATCCTGAACTTCTTTAGAAAGCTTAAAAACACCACGTACAATGGCTTTATCTTCACCATAACGAATCATTTGTGCATCACTTCTTTTACCAAAAAGCAATTGTAATGATTCTAAAATAATAGATTTACCTGCACCTGTTTCACCAGTTAATGCAGTCAATCCATCATTAAATTTAATTTCTAAATCATCAATTAACGCAAAGTTTAAAACTTTGAGTTTTTTTATCATAGTACCGCCCCTATCAATGTTAGGATATCTTTAGACTGTTTATGACTGTCTATATATATAATATATTCTTGATTGCCTTTTTTCCCTTTAATTTCTGATTTATCTAAATTTATAATGTTAAATCCTAGTGATTCGATTACAGATAATACGTCATTTAAAACAACTTTATGAAGCTTTATATCTTTAACAATACCTTGTTTAATTGACTTTTTGCCAATCTCAAACTGCGGTTTAATGAGCCCAATGATTTCCCCTTGAAATCCTTGAATATGTTTAAACACTTTGGTTATAGATATAAAAGATACATCTATTAATATAACATCTGCATCAGGTAGTTTAACATCAAGAATATTTGTTTCTTCATGACATATAACTCTTTCGTCTGTTTTAAGTTTTTCTGCAAGCTGATCTCTACCAACATCATATGTATACACAAGTTTTGCACCATGTTCTAATGAACATTCTGTAAATCCACCCGTAGATGCACCAATGTCAATTATTGTTTTATCACTAAAATCAAGATTAAATTTTTTGATAGCATGATATAATTTTTCACCAGCACGTCCAACAAAATGAAGATGATCTAAGACTTTAACTTCTTGATCAATAATCATGAGTCCTGCTTTTGATGCAGTGATTTCATCAACTAATACATAACCTCGTTTAATAAGGTCAGTTGCTTTGCTTCTTGTTTCAACTAATCCTTTATCAACTAAATATTGATCAAGTCTCATAAGAAAGTTCCTAAGACTTCAAGAATTGCATCTAGATCCATATGATAAGCTTTTAACATATCTTCATATTTACCATAGGTAACAACTTGATCGCTTAATGATAACATCTTAACTTCATGATTTAAATGATGCTTCATCATATAAGATAGGATGCTTGGGTATAATCCACCTTGGTTTGCACTCTCCTCATAAACAAAAACTTTATCAGTAGTTGCTAATGCTTCACTGAGTACTTTTTCATCAAGTGGTTTAATAAATCTTGCATTGATGATTGTAGCATCTAAATTCATTTTACGGTCTGCTTCAATAAGTAAATCAAGACTTGGACCATAACTAATTAAAAGTGGACCATTTCCTTTTTTTAAATATGTCCAATAAGATTTGAGTGGTCTTAGTTCTAAAGTATCTTTTATCTTGTCAAAATTCACTTGTCCTCTAGGATATCTGATCACACAAGGATGTGATTGTTCTATAAATGCATAATACATAAGTTCTTCAACATCATTTTTATCATAAGGCATAGTAATCACAACATTTGGCATTAAACTAAACATCGACACATCAAATAAACCTTGATGCGTTGATCCATCTTCACCAACGATACCTGCACGATCAATACCAAAAACAACGTGATGATCACTTCTAGCAATATCATTTAATATTTGATCGAATGCTCTTTGACTAAACGTTGAATAAACAGGATAATATACTTTAATACCATGATGCGCTAGGCTTGCAGCCATGGTTGCACCATGTTCTTCAGCAATACCAATATCTAAATAACGATCTGGATATTTTTTTTGAAAAGCACTCATTTTTGTACCTACAGTCATGGCAGGCATAATCACAAATGTTTTTTCTAAATCTTGTAATTTATCCATACTTAAAGCAATGAGTTCACTCCATGAAATACCTTGGTTTTTAGTTTCAGTGGGTTGTGAAATACCATGAAATGATCCAATTTTATCACTTTCTGCTTCTGGATGTCCCTTACCTTTGTCCGTAATGATATGCAATATCACAGACTTTTTAATGTTTTTAATACGATTTAATGTCTTTATAAGCAGTTTAATATCATGTCCATCAATAGGACCAACATACATATATCCTAGGTCTTCGAATATATTTTGTCTTTGAAGCAAAGTTCTAAGGGCTCTTTTTATTCTCCCAAATGCTCTAAGAATAATATGTGGAGTAATCCTTCCCCAAAAACGTTTAAGTGAAATAATAAGTTTCATACTTCTAATTTTAGTTAATGCTCTTGAAAAGGCACCAACACTTTTAGAAATACTCATTTCATTATCATTTAAAATAATCATACCTTGGTGTTTCTTATCTGCACCTAATATATTTAAAGCCTCAAATGACATACCATTGACAATGGATGCATCCCCAACAATTGCAATGCCTTTTCCATCTTCTTGTTTTAAATCATTTGCATATAAAAAGCCCATAAGCGCAGAAATCGCCGTTCCAGCATGTCCACTTTCCCATTGATCATGTTCTGATTCACTATAGTCAATATAACCAGACATACCTTTTGTTTGTCTTAATTGATCAAAATCACCTGCTCTACCCGTAAGTATCTTATGTGTATATGCTTGATGACCCACATCAAAAATAAATGCATCCTTAGGACTATTAAATACATAATGAAGTGCAATAATTAATTCCACTGTTCCTAAATTTGAACTTAAATGTCCCCCAGTTTTTGGAATTGTATCAAGCAAAAAAGCACGTATTTCTACGGCTAATTGTTCTAATTCCTTATATGATAGATTTTTGATAAATGATGGATCTTTTATATCCTTCAAATTCATTATCCTTTAATTTCCTTTACGACTAATTTTTCTGCTTCTTCAAGCATTTGATAACAAGTCTTTGATAATTCAAGACCTCTTTGATATTTTTTAACTGCTTCATCAAGTGTGATTTCCTTATTCTCTAAGTCTTTAACCACTTGTTCTAATTCTTTTAATAAAGTTTCGAAAGATTGATTTTCCATTAGTTTTCCTCCTTATGAATCACTTTAGTATCGACTTTACCATCTTTAAGTGTGATTTTGATTTCATCATTGACTGAAATGTCTTTAACGCTTGAAATAACATGATTTTCTTTTTCGATGTATGCAAACCCTTTATCCATATATGTTAAAGGATTAAGTCCTTTTAATGCTGTTTGATTCACCCTATATTGATAAGCTTTCAATTCTAATATAGATTGAATATTTTGTTTTAACAACAAAGTAGATTGCAAATGTTTATCTTTTAAATGTTTAATATGATCTAGTGGTGAACGCATCATTTGTTTTTGTTGTATAACTTTATTTTTAAGATCTTCTAGTTTTAATACATAATTTCTTTCCAAAGATAATTGAAATCTATAAAGATCCTTCTTAGATTGAGCAACTTGATAAATCGGAGATAAAACATCAAGTCTTTGATCAATATGAACGAGTTTAGTTTGATTTTGTTCTATAAATCTATGAAATGATTTTTTAATAAGATCTTGATCATATAAAATATCTTCTAATAAATCTGATTTATTAGGTGTTGCAAGCTCTGCAGCTGCTGTGGGTGTTGGTGCTCTTAAATCAGAAACAAAATCACATAAAGTAAAATCCGTTTCATGGCCAATCGCTGTAATGACTGGAATTTTTGATTCAAAGATAGCCATAATGGCTGGCAATTCATTAAATCCCCATAGATCCTCAATTGATCCACCACCACGTCCAACAATTAAAACATCAACTTCTCCCAGTTTATTTGCTAATACAATTTGATCATGAATGGATGTTGATGAATCTGGACCTTGCACAAGTGCAGGATATAAATGAATCTCTGATAGTAAGTAACGTCTTGTTACTGTATTTTTAATATCTTCAATGACTGCACCAGTAGGTGAAGTAACAACCCCAATTTTTTTAGGAAATTTTGGAATTGCTTTTTTATGAGATTGATCAAAATATCCTTTATCAGTTAAATCCTTTTTTAATGCTTCATATTTTAAATAAAGTTCACCAATACCATCAAGTTTCATTTCTGCAACTTGAATGCTATAAGAACCTCCTGCTTCATAAACACTCATTCTACCTTGTAATAATACATGATCCCCATCTTTTGGAGAAAATGTTACTTGTTTTACATAGTTAGAAAACATAATACAACTAATCTGTGCTTGTTCATCTTTTAATGTGAAATAAAAGTGTCCGCGACTGTGATGCTTAAAATTAGAAATCTCACCTTTGATATAAATAGAAACAAGGTGTTTATCACCTTCTAATTTCGCTTTAAGATATTTAGTTAATGCCGTGACACTTAGATAGTTTTCCAAAGAAATCTCATTCCCTTACTGATTTAGCGATATTATCTAATAGCTTATTGGTAAATTTATGCTGTTTTTCATCATCTAAATTGGTATATTCTTTTGTAATTTCAATCGCTTCATCAATAACGACTTGTACTGGCGTTTCAGTAAACATAAACTCATAGGTTGCGAATCTAATGATTGCACGATCAACAAATGAAAGGCGGTTTAAAGTATAGTTAAAAAGTTGACTTTCAATCATATCATTAATTTGATCTATGTTCTTAAGGACATCACTAAAAATCTTTAGTTGATCTTCTTCAAGTGATGATTCAAAAGCTTGTCCAACCGATTCAAAAATATCTTTTTGATATAAGTTGAAAATAATATTTTCTCTTTGTGTTCTTAATTGTGTTTTCATAAAATACCTCGTAAATATTTTAACATAATATTTCTTTATAAGAAATAATTAAACTATTATTTATACTTCGTAATGATATGAATTTATATTTGTGCTATAATTTACCTATAATAGGAGGTAGACATCATGAATCTAGAAACTTTTGACAAAAAGAAAAAAGTTTATTTAATAAAGATTTTTATTATTGTTTTTTTAGTATTGTCTATTTCTATTACAGGATTTAATGCTTTTAGAGTTTATAACCAATACAAAGAAAACACTGATGATGCTATGACACATGAAGAAGTGATTGTCCAAGGTGCACAAGAACGTATGACTGATTACTTATCTTTTATCATCACTGATTTACTATACTTAGAAACGGAGTTTGAAGAAACCATTGATTCAGGTGGAAGTTATCAGGAAATTGCAAATGATTGGTATATATATTCTAATGCTAAAAGAACATATTCGCAAATTAGATTTATTAATACTTTAGGTATGGAAGAAATTAGAATTAATTATGATGGAACAAATGCAAGTATTGTAAACAGCACAGATCTTGAAGATAAATCAGATCGCTACTATTTTATCAATACGATTGGACTTAATGATCAATCAGTTTATCTATCTGATATAGATCTTAATTTTGATAACAATCAAATTATACTTCCATATGAATTAGAGTTTAGAATTTCTACTCCAGTTTTTATAGATGATGTTTTATATGGTATTGTCATTATTAACTTCAATTTTTTAACCATTTTAAACCAAATGAGTTATTATAGTCTAAACTCTAATGGCGATTTCTTCATTTTAGATGATGAAAGTTATTTCATTTATCATCCAGACGAAAACTATGAATGGGGATTTGATATATCAAGTAGAGCTCAATATAATTTTGGTAATTTTTATCCTGATGCTTGGTTCAATATTATTGATGATCAAGAACAGTTTTATACAAATGACGGTTTGTATACATTTACAACTTTTAATTTACTAAGTGTTGTATCAAGAGATGGTTATTCGTTTTATGCTGATCATCCTAACATCTATTTAGGAACATATGTTTCAAAATTGGATAATCAATACTTATTTGACCAACATATATTTTTAAACATTTTAAGTTTAACCATTACAACAAATCTATTATCCTTATCTATTATTTTGATGGTATCAATATTTTTAACAATGTTAATTTATGTTCGAGCAAAAATTGATTATGAAGAAAAATATTATGCTTCTTTTGATTCACTCACACAAGTATATAATAGACGTTATGGTATTGATTTACTTGAAAAACTTGTTAAAAATAATCAAGTAGCCTCCATTTGTTTTATTGATATTGATGGTTTAAAAGAAGTCAATGATGAACTTGGACACCAAATTGGTGATGACATGTTGAAAACAATGATGGACATTGTACAACATTTTATAACACAACCTGATTTTGTTTTCAGGCTTGGTGGAGATGAATTCGTGATTGTTTCTAAAGAAAGTCAAGTCGAACTTGAACGTATCTGGAAACTCATTCTTAATGCATTTAGAAAAGCAAACAGTGAGCAGCATTATTCATTTAAACTATCTGCAAGTCATGGTGTAATTCAAGTAAAAGATGATTTTGATGTCAATAAATTATTATCACTAGCTGATGATAAAATGTATAAAGAAAAGAAATTATATTACAAACAAAAAGAGCAATCCTAAAATTGCTCTTTTTTAAATCATCATATGGTCTTTTAATATATGATACATCTTTAATATTTCTTTTCTTCCTTCTTGTGTCAAATCATAGATACCACGATCAATTCTTACAAAATATTGGTAATAATTTTTTTGCAAAATTGAAGAAACCTTTTCTATATTAAGTGCCTGTTTAATCGCTTTAGGTGAAGAGGGTCCATGATCTAAGATATAGATACCTATTTGAGTAACCATTTCTTTATATCTTGTCATGATTTTACCTTTGGTGCCACCTGTGTTAAGTGCTGTTTTACTAAGCATAAATTCTTTTTTCATTTTTTCTTTCTTTTTTTGATACAGGGCTCTACTTTTTGCATAGTCAAATGGTTTTGATGCTAATACAATTTCAGCTTGATTGCTTGAAACAGCAATCAAACCTATTTCTAATCGCTTAAGAAGCGCGATGAGATGACGATGTGTTTGCTTAGAACTATTTATGTGTTTTTTATCTGTTGCAATATAAACTTCATCAACAATTTTTTGTCTTTCAATTGCTTGATATATGAGTTTTAAACTGATATTGGTTTTTAACTCACATGCAATAAAATAGTCTTCTTTAGATGCAAGTATGTCTATATGATTTATTTCAGCTTTAACTTCATATCCTAAAGACT
>JBFWMH010000001.1:0-197014 GCA_050251655.1 Acholeplasmataceae bacterium | reverse complement strand
TACATAGTTTTCTTTTAAACATGCCTAAAAACAAGCATTTTTTTATATTTATCCACAATTTGTAAAAGAAAAAAGACTGTTGGAGTCCTGAAGTGTTTAAAACTTCATTTCTTTACAGTCCCTTTATCTACTTAATATCTCTAAATTTTAAAACAGGTTGTCTTGCAGCTTTAACTTCATCTAAACGTCTTACAACTGTATGATGTGGTGCTGTTTTAACAAGTTCTGGATCTTCAATTGACTCAATGGCTACTTTTCTCATAATTTCAATAAAACCATCAAGTGTTTCTTTTGACTCTGATTCTGTAGGTTCAATCATCATCGATTGATGGAATATAAGTGGGAAATAAATCGTTGGTGCATGATATCCATAATCGAGTAATCGTTTAGCAATATCAAGTGTCTTAACGCCTGTTGATTGATCTTTTAAACCATCAAAGACAAATTCATGCATTGCAAATTGATCAATAGGAAGTTCAAATAAATCTTTTAGTGATGCTTGGACATAGTTTGCATTTAATACTGCATATGATCCAATATCTTTAAGGTGTTCTTTACCTAAACTCATGATAAAGACATAAGCTCTTAAATATACAAGTGTATTTCCATAAAATGATCCTAAGTGACCAATACTGTCTTTAGGATTTTTCAATATATAGAGGTCATTTTCTTTTTGTACAAATGGGGATGGAAGAAATTCAACTAAAGATTCACAAACACCAACAGGACCTGAACCAGGACCACCACCACCATGAGGTGTTGAAAATGTTTTATGTAAGTTTAGATGCGTAATATCAAAGCCCATATCGCCAGGTCTTGCATGTCCTAATAATGCATTTAAGTTGGCACCATCATAATAGAGTAGACCACCAGCTTCATGAACTAGACTTGAAATTTTAACAATATCTTTTTCAAATACACCTGCAGTGTTAGGATTTGTTAACATTAATCCAGCTACTTCATCATTTAAGACTTCCTTTAGTGCATCAATATTTACAGTACCATCTGCATTGGACTTGATTTCTACGACATCAAAGCCACAAACGGTTGCACTTGCAGGATTTGTTCCATGTGCGCTATCAGGGACGATGATGATATGTCTTTTATCATCCATACGTTTTTGGTGATATGCTTTGATAATCATTAATCCAGCAAGTTCACCATGTGCACCAGCAAATGTATTTAATGAGTATGCTTTCATACCAGTGATTTCTGATAACATGCGTTGTAGGTCATCATATATCTTTAATAAGCCTTGAATAGAAGAAGCAGGTTGAAGTGGATGAATATGTGCAAAACCTGAAAGGTTTGCGAGTTCATCATTTAATTTAGGGTTATACTTCATTGTACAAGAACCTAAAGGATAAAAACCATTTTCAACTCCAAAGTTTTTTTGACTGATGTTTGTAAAATGCCTTACGACATCAAGCTCAGAAACTTCTGGAAGTTCTGCATCACTTGATCTAAGCAATTGTTTTGGTAAAGTGATATCATCTAGATCAGATTGATCCATGTGGTAACCGACTCTACCTTTTGAAGATAGATTAAAAATAAGTGTGTCATAAGCTTTCATGATATGCCACCACCTTTTCAACAAGTAGATTGATTTCATCTAAAGTTCTTTTTTCAGTGACTGCAAATAAAAGATGGTTATCTTTAATGACAAGCGGTCCCAAAATATCTTGTTTAACTAAATAATCTTCTAATAGAGAAATATCAAATAATGGTTTTAATACAAACTCATTAAAATAAGGTTGATCATAAACTTTTTCAAATAATTTAGTTTCTAGTAAAAGATGTTCTAATCTATGTGCTTTTTTATAAGCTTCAGTTGCTAATTGTTTAAAACCTTGTTTACCAAGAAGTGATAAATAGATCGTAACTGAAAGAGCAAGAAGTGACTGATTTGAACAAATGTTTGAATTTGCTTTTGCACGTCTAATGTGTTGTTCTCTAGCTTGTAGTGTAAGAACAAAGGCTTGTTTACCATCAACATCTGTGGTCATACCACAAATGCGTCCTGGCATTTTTCTTACATATTCATTTTTGGTTGCTAAATAACCTAAGTAAGGGCCTCCAAAACTCATTGGAATCCCTAATGCTTGAAGTTCACCACAAGCGATATCCGCATCATATTCTCTGGCATTTTTAATAAGTGCTAATGACTGACCTTCTTGATTGATAATGAAAAGTCCTTTGTGTTCATGAATGATATCAGCTACACCTTGATAGTCTTCAATAATTCCATAGTAATTTGGCGTAGATACGATTAAACCCATGGTATCAGCAACGTTTGCCTTAACAAAATCAAGATCAGTGATACCATGTTTTTCTGGAACAATCACCACTTCTATATTTCTATATTTAGCGTAAGTTAAAACAACCTCAATGACACTAGGATTAAGGGTTGCTGAGATTAAGATTTTATTTTTTCTAGTTTGACCATAAGCCATGAACATTGCTTCAGCAGTTGCTGTTGCACCATCATACATAGATGCATTGGATACATCCATACCCGTAAGTTCACAAATCATGGATTGATATTCAAAAATATAATGAAGTGTCCCTTGAGATACTTCAGGTTGATAAGGTGTATATGATGTTAAAAATTCTTGTCTTGAAATCAAAGATTTCACAGCACTTGGAATATAGTTATCATAACTACCTGCACCTCTAAAAACAATAAGTTCTTTATTTTTAGAAGCTAATTCTTGCATATGTTTAGTTAATGTCTTATCTGACATCTGTGATGGAATTTGATAAGGTTTAGAGTTTTTTAGTGATTGTGGAATTTGACCAAAGAGTTCATCTATTGAAGAAGCACCAATCACTTTAAGCATTTCTTCGATGTTTTCTTTGGTATGTGGTAGATATTTATGCATTATTTACAACAAGCTTCGTACTTGTCATCTTTAAGCAGATTTTCTAATTCCTTATCATCTAATAATTCTACTTTTAAAATCCAATTTTGATATGGATCTTCATTTAGAAGTTCAGGAGAACTTGTTAATTGGTCATTGACTTCTAAAACTTTAAAGCTAACTGGTGCATATAAGTCAGAAGCAGCTTTGACAGATTCAACTGCACCAAATATTTCTTCTTTATTGAATGTATCACCTTGATTTGGTAAATCAACAAATACAATCGAACCTAAAGTTTCTTGAGCATAGTCTGAAATACCAACATATGCAACATTGCCTTCAGGTTGAACCCATTCATGAGTTTCACTGTAGAGTAACCCTTGTTTAATCATTATAAAATCCTCCTATTTAACGTAATTCTTCACTAAGAATTTCCGATTTCTAACTTTTGCTTTTACTTTTTTATTTCTAATCTCAACATAAACTTCATTATCTAATGCACTTTGATCTTGATCAATAAGTGCAATTGCTAATGGAATATCCGATTCTGGAAGTAGATATCCAGTTGTAATATATCCTATTTCTTTGTCATCTTTAAACACTTTGTAACCTTGTCTAGGAATATTTCTTTCTAATAATTCAATACCGACAAGTTTTTTAGTAAGTGTTTCTTGTTTTTTGATGAGCTGTTCTTTACCATTAAAAGATTTATCAAGCTTAACTGCAAATTTTAAGCCAGAAACATAAGGATGAATATCCATATCAATTTCATGTCCATAAAGTGGAAGGTTTGCTTGAAATCTTAAAGTATCTCTAGCACCTAAACCACAAGGTGTTGCACCTAAATTAAGGGCTTGATCCCATATCGATTTAATATCTTCATTAGACGCATAAATTTCAAATCCATCTTCACCAGTATAACCAGTTCTTGAAACGATAACTCCAGATTTTTGGTAAGGTAACTGCATAAAATGCATAAATTTCAAATCTTTGATTTGGTCATTAAAGATATTTGTCACTACATGTTCAGCCAATGGACCTTGGATAGCAACCTCACTCCATTCATCTGATAAATTTTTTATATTGACTAAACCTTGATTTTGACTAGAAATCCAGTTAAAATCTTTTTCAATATTTGATGCATTGACAACTAAAACGAAGTCATTAGGGCTTAATGTGTATACAAGTAAGTCATCTAATATTTCACCCTCATGATTCAGTAATAATCCATAAGTGACTTTTTTAGTTTCATCTGTGATCATGTTTGTCACTAATTGGTTGACAAATGAGCGTGCTTGCTCACCTTGAACATAAAATTCTCCCATATGTGATACATCGAAAATACCTACTTGATGTCTCACAGCTAAATGCTCTTTACTGATGTCTTGATAATAGAGTGGCATTTCGTATCCTGCAAAAGGCGTTATTTTTGCATTTAACTTTTGATGAGCTTCAAATAGTGGCGTTTGTTTCATGATTTCACCTCTTAATTTTGTAATTTAATTATACAATATTAAATGAAATTTAAACATAGTTTAACACCAAAAATCATATCTCATGTATAATTAATTTAAAGGGAGTGATTCTATGTTAATCAATGATACAATATTTTTTGTTAAAAATCATGAAGTTGAAGCACCAAAAGCAACCGTTATTTTAACTCACGGTATCGCAGAACATTCTGGACGTTACGAAAAATTAGTGGATGCACTTAATGCTGCTTCATATCGCGTAGTGAGATATGATTTAAGAGGTCATGGTCAAACAGAAGGACCAAAAGGGAAACTTAAAAGTTATAAACAACCCATTGAAGACCTTCATCAATTAGTTCAAATTGTAAAAAGCGAGTTTAATTTACCAGTATATCTTTTTGGGCATAGTATGGGTGGTTTAATCGTTGATATGTATGGCGTGACATACCACGATGTTGATGGCATTATTTCATCTGCAGCAGCAAGTCATTATGTTAAAGATGTTGTTCCATTTAAAGTGATTGGATATAAATGGTTAAGCTTTGTAAAACTTAAAACTAATTTTGCTGATCATAAATTATCAAGTATTAGAGAAGTTGAGGAAAGATATATTGAAGATCCACTCAACTTGAAATATTACTATATTTCTCTTGCTGGAGGTATGATGCTTGGTGGTGTGAGATATTTAAACAAACATTTGAAATCTTTTAAAACCCCAATTTATATCTTACACGGTGGAAAAGATGAGATTGTTCCTAAAGCATTCTCACAAAGATTTTATGAATTAATTGATGTTCTAGATAAAGATATTAAATTTTACAATCAATCTCTACACGAGATTTTAAATGACATTGAACAAGAACAAGTCAGAGCTGATATTGTTGCTTGGTTAGATAAGAGAGTAAAAAAATGAACATATTATTTATAGGAACAGGTGTCATGGGTGCACCTATGGCTAAGCATTTAGCGCATGCAGGGCATGAAGTTTATGCTTATAACAGAACATTTGAAAAAGCCAAAAAACTTGAACCTATCGTTAAAGCAGTTGAAACATTTGAAGAAATTATTCCAAAAGTAGATGTTGTATTTACCATTGTTGGATATCCTAGCGATGTTAAAGAAGTTTATGACAAAGTGATTCCACTTGCACAAGAAGGACTTATATGTGTTGATATGACAACATCTAGTCCTAGTTTAGCAAGAACATTATATGAAGAAGCGAAACAAAAAGGTGTTCATATGATAGATGCACCTGTCACAGGTGGAGATCTAGGGGCTATTAATGCAACATTATCCATTATGGTTGGTGGCGATAAAGATGTATTTTTAACCATTAAACCATTATTAGAAGTGATGGGAAAAACTATTACATATATGGGACCACAAGGTTCTGGAATGACTGCAAAACTTTGTAATCAAACAGTTATTGCAGGTAATATTTTAGGTGTTGCTGAAGCATTGGTTTTAGCTAAAGAAAAAGGACTTGATCAAAATGCAATGCTTGATGTGATTGTAGGTGGTTCAGCTTCTTCATGGCAAGCAGATAGAAATGGCCGAAAAATGATTTTAAAAGATTATGAACCAGGTTTTTTTATCAAGCATTATTTAAAAGATTTAAAATTAGCAGTTGAAGAAAAAGGTGATTTACCACTTCATGTTTTAGAGACTGCGATGAAGACATACCAAATATTATCAGATCATGGATTTGAAAATGATGGTACACAAAAAGTGATTGAAGCTTATTTAAGAAAGCTGGTATAAAGATGAAACATCAATCTTTATTTTGGGAAAAAGAAATATTAGAGATTGAAGACCAAAGTAAAATTAAAGAAGATATAGATGCTATTTTTTATGGGTCTTCAAGTATTAAATTGTGGACGACTCTAAAGGATGATTTTAGTCCATTTAATGTTCTTAATCATGGATTTGGTGGTAGTAAATTAAGTGATGCAACATATTATTATAATCGCATGATAGAGTCATATCATCCTAGATTAGTTGTTGTTTTTTCAGGGTCTAATGATATTGACTTTGATGTAAAAACTAAAAGCTATTCAAAACGTGCATTTAAACATTTTAAAGCGCTATATAAGAAACATAGAAAAATATTAAATACACCTTTTATTTTTATCGCAATCAATCCTACGATTTATCGTTTCCCATTATATGATAAGGTCAAGAAAACGAATGAACTCATTAAAAATTACGCAATGAAAAAACAAAATCTTTATATGCTTGATGTCACTGATAAGTTTTTATCACTTGGTGAACCTATCAAAGAACTTTATCAAAATGATGGAGTTCATTTATCAAGTCAAGGATATCAGATTTGGGTTGAAGCATTAAAACCAATCTTAGATGATTTACTTTAAAGGATGATTTAATGAAAGCATGGATTAAAACAAAGTTAGATTCAATTAAAACACATGTAAAAATATTAGTCTACGCACTTACTGATTCCAATTGTCCTTAGTATGCTAAAGGGTTTGGTTATCTGGTGATGGTTTATGCATTATCACCTATTGATCTCATTCCTGATTTTATCCCTGTTTTAGGATATCTTGATGATCTTATTTTAATTCCATTAGGTATAAAAATTTTCAAAATGCTTATTGGAAAATCGAGATGGTTAGCGTATGAAGATACAATCAAACAACAAGGGTTTACACTTCACAAAAAATGGTATTACGCCTTATTAATCATTTTCATATGGTTAATGATCATTTTCATCATAATCAAAAAAATAACATTACAATAGTAATGTTTTTTTTATGTTTAGTATATAATAGTAATAAGTAGACACTCATAGAAAGAAGAACTAAACAACATGAATGAACAAAAGCAAATAAAAAGACAAATCACAAAATTCGGATTTTATGGATTTTTTAAAGACTTAAGGTTTTTTGATCCTGTACTATTAATCTTTTTACATTCATTTGGTATTTCAGCTTTTCAAATTGGATTATTATATGCGATCAGAGAAACGATTATTTATATTTTTGAAATACCTTCAGGTGTCTTTGCGGATCAATATGGAAAGAAAACAGAATTGATGATATGTTTTATGTTTTATATATCAAGTTTTGTTGTCTTTGCATTTGGTACAAATTTCTATTGGTTTGCACTTGCGATGACGCTATTTGGATTAGGAGAAGCGTTTAGAAGTGGCACACATAAATCCATGATTATGCAATATTTGGATATACATAACTTAAGTAGTGAAAAGAGCAAAACTTATGGTAAAACCCGTTCTTATTCTATGATTGGTTCAATGCTTTCAAGTTTATTTACCATTTATTTAGTTATTGCACTTCCAGAGCTCAAATTTTTATTTTTACTTGCAATCATTCCGTATCTTTTAGATTTGATTTTAATTGCAACTTATCCAAGTGAACTTAATGATCGTAAACATACGACTTTTAAATTTAAAGAGTTTTTATCTGAAAATAAAAAAGCATTAACTTATGCTTTTAGTCATAAAAAAATAAGAAATGTCTTAATCAGATCTTCAAGTTATTCAGCTGTATTTAAGATATTAAAGGATTATGTGCAATTGATTTTAATATCTATGCCTTTGACTTTATTGCTATTTAATCAATATTCATCACAAGATCAAATTGAGATATATTCATCCATCATGTATGCCTTTATTTTCTTAATCAGTGCATTTACAACACGTTTTGCATATTTATTACTTAAATATAAAGATCATGACCAATTGACAAGATTCACATGGGTATTCACAGGATTTGCAACACTTCTTATTGGATTTTTTATTAATCAATTAATTATCGTATTTGTTGGATTTGTACTTATCTACATGTTCTTAAACATTAGAAAACCATTGATTGTAGAAGTGATGGGTGATTATTCAGATAAAGATAAACGCGCAAGTATTTTATCCATTGACTCACAATTGACATCATTGCTTATTGTCATCTGTGCGCCTCTTTTAGGATTGATTGCAGATCATGCGTCTTATCAAGTGATGTTTATCATTGTTGGTGCAATCATGGTACTAACGTACATCGTTTCATTATTTAATCCAAATCGTATGAAATTTAAGACAACAAATAATCAATAATCTACGAAGTTAAAAGTTTTTTAAAAGAAAATGCTTATCGTTTATATAATCATTATTATATGTTATAATAATAAACTGTTGAGAGGCGTGATTGAATGATTACAGTAATACTCGTTTTACTTTTATTATTAATAACAAATGTGATGACAACATCACTTAATATTCTAGCTATTTCCGGTATATTTCTAGCTATGATATATAAATGGAATAAAATATTTCAAAAAGCTATATTTTGGTATATATTCACATCCATATTAGCAATAGTTGCAGTCATCTTTCATGATGTCACTATAGCTTATTATGTAACCAAAGGATATATATCATTTGCACTTATATGGGTTGTCATGATGGTTGGTGTTTTACCAAACAAATCTGAACTTGCAAGAAAGATTAAAAAAGTTAGAGGCGTTTTATCCATTATGAGTTTTATATTGATTACACCACATGCGATGCTTCATATTTTTCAAATTTATAGTGGTGTAAACTTATTTGGGATTGTCAGTTATGCACTTATGTTACCTTTAACTATCATTTCATTTCAAATCATTAGAAGAGAGATGAAACCAAAAGATTGGATTACAGTACAAAAAGGCGCATATATAATTTATATTGCATTATTTGCACATTTATTATGGGTAGGTCTATGGCCAGACAAAGTGATATACGCAATTTTATTCACTTTATATGTCAATAATAAATTGATTAAGGAGTTAAAAAAATGAAAATGATCGAAAAATTAATTTACGCATTCATTGTCTTTGTTGCATTATATGTCATTATTGCAGTAGGACTTAGAATATTTGATTTAACAACAACATTTAATGCACACGTATTTGCTGGGATTATTGCAACTATCGTTGGTGTGTTTGTCTTTATTTTCTTGTTAATCAAAAAGAAACAAGCATGATTTTCATGTTTAAACAAATCATTTTAAAGAGGTATGAACATGGTAGAAATTTTATCTAGATTACAGTTTGCATTAACCATTGCATTTCATTTTATCTTTGTCCCTTTAACTGTAGGGCTCATTATTTTAGTATTGATCTTCGAGATTAAATACTATCGTTCAAATGATGTGCGTTTCAAAGTATTATCAAATTATTTTAGTGATATTTTTCTAATCAATTACGCATTTGGTATCGTTACAGGGATAGCGATGACTGTGCAATTTGGTACAAACTGGGGTAACTTCACCACTGTGATGGGTGATATTTTTGGTTCTCCACTTGTATTAGAAGCAATTATTGCGTTTTTCTTAGAATCAACATTTAATGGTATTTGGTTTTTTAGAAAACATCAATTATCTAAAAAAGCAAGACTTTTTACTGTATTAATGATTATGATTGGAACATCAATTAGTGCAATTTGGATTATAACTGCAAATGGTTTTATGCATAATCCTGTTGGAGCAACTTGGGATGGTACAAAAATGGTATTAGACAATTTCTTAGCAGTTGTTCTTAATCCTTATGCTTGGTTTATGTTTGTTCATAACCATCTAAGTGCGATTTTATTAAGTGGATTTGTTGTTTTAGCAGTGAGTTCATGGCACATGTTAAAAGGTAAAGAAGAAGATAAGGAAACATTTAAGATTGCAGCACGATATGCAGCTTGGACTATTTTAATAACAGGCATACTACTTCCTTTTGTTGGAAACAGTTATATGAAACTTATTACTGAAGTTCAACCAACTAAAATCGATATGATTCAAGGTCTACAAACAGGTGTTTTAGAGTCTGTTGTTAGAATCGCATTTAGTGTGATGGTCGGCTTGGGTTTTGTCTTTATAGGTTTAGGTGTCTATACAGTTATATTTAAAGAAAAATTTGAGAAATCTCCAACACTTCAACGCATATTTGTAAAACTTGTTCCACTTCCATATATTGCCATTATCACTGGATGGATGGTTACTGAATTAGGAAGACAACCATATATCATCTATGGTGTTATGGAAACATCAAGTGGTGTATCAAATGTTCCTGTTCAACAAGTATGGTTTTCTATCATTACGATTGTTTTATTTTATGCAATCTTATTCATCATGGATTATGTGTTAACAATTACTAGAATTAAAAAGGGTATATTACCACGTGATGGAGGTGTAAGTCATGAATGATATCTTTTTAGGTAATGCATTATTCTTCATCATCGCATTTGCTTGGATTGTTTATTTAACCCAAGAAATGTTTATTACAGGTTCAAGTATATTTCAATTAATCGTCGCTAAAACAGAAGATGAGAAAAAACAAATTCAATACGCATCAGGTCTCCATTGGGATGGGATTGAAGTTTGGTTAATTGCAGCATTAACAATGACATTAGGTGTGTTTCCTAGTACACACGCTATGACATTTACACATTTATATGTCATTATCTTTTTACTTCTTTATGCATTAATCACAAGAGGTGTTGTCATTGAGACAATTCATAAATTAGATAGTGTTAAGTGGAAAAAATATAATGGTATTGCTTGGGCAATATCAAGTGGACTCATCATTTTACTTTTTGGAATGTATTTAACAAATCTATTTCTAGGTTTACCTATCGATCAAAATGGAATGACTGGATCATTTATGTCCATTTTTACAACAACTAATTTAGCTGGTGGTTTATTCTTTTTAAGTTTAGCATTCACATCAGGTGCAGCATGGATTAAAATGACAACTGAAGGTGACTTAGGTGATAAAGCACTAAATGTGGTGAAAAAAACATTTATTAACATATTAGTACCAGTATTATTGTTACTCATTTTTATGGGATTTAATGTGCATGATCGATTATTTGTTGGAACATTATTTACTCAATATCCAATATTGTTTATCTTACCAGCAGTTACCGTCATCTTTGCATTACTAGTCTTATTTTATGGTTATAAAACAGATTCAAAAAAAGTTTTTATATTTTCAATTTTAACTTTAGCATTTTATTTGATTACAGGATTTGTTGGAAGTTTCCCTGATGCACTTGCATCAAGTATTGATCCAAGTTACTCTATTTCAATTTCTGATGCTTTAACTCAAACACTTGGAGCGACAGTCATTTTCTTTGTATCTGTTATATTTTTCCCAATTGTTATTGGTTATCAAAGTTGGAAATATAGACGTTTTAAAGATAAAGTAAAAAAGGATTTTGAATAGGAGTGATAAGATGGCAGGAAAAGTAATGTTATGGCCTTCGGTTAGAAGCAAGTTCATCAAAGAAGAAAACATGAAATTGATTTATCGTGTATTGCTAGTATTATCAGCAATCATGGTTGTTCAAAATGTTTATTTGTATGGACTCGTCTATGGTGTTAAACTTGCACTTATGGTTTTAGTATCAATCATACTTACAAGAGAAACAGAAATTTTATTTTATACACATGATAAAGATATCAATCGACTAGAAGCAAAAGAACTTATAAAGAAATCATATCCAGAAATGATGGCAGTCATTTTTGCATTACTAATTCCAATTGGGACACCTTTATGGCTCGTTGGGTTAGGTGCAGTACTTGCGACATTACTGGGTAAATTATTGTTTGGTGGATTCCACCATATGATTTTTCATGGTTCAATTGTTGGTGTTATTTTAGTGACATTAGGTTGGCAACAATTAGTATCTGGTGTAAGTTTTGCAACTTCATTTGATAATTATATATTAACGATTATATTTGATAATAACTTTTTTAATCAAACATTGCACTTAGGTGGTATATTTGATCCTCAAACGATGAGTTCAGCACTTGATTTGTTAAATGATGGAACACCTTATGGTTTAGGAAAACTCTTTTTTGGATTGACACCAGGTGTCATTGCAAGTGGTTTTGTATTACTACTAACATTTGCATTTTTACTATTTAAGAAAGCTATTAATTATATGGTTCCAACCGTAGCAATCGTCGCTTTTTTACTTACAACATTGTTATTAAATCAATTTGATGTTTCATATACTTTATACTATTTATTTAGTGGATCATTTTTATTTGTTGCTATTTTCGCAATGACAGATCCAATTACAACACCAGTACCACTCGCTGGTAAAATTATTTTTGGTGTTGTAGTAGGTGCTCTTACTGTATTTATTAGACAAGCACAAGTTTATGAAGAAGGTGTTATCTTTGCATTATTATTCATGAACATGCTTACTCCAATGTTAAATGAAATCTTTAAAGAGAAAAAAGCACCAGTTAAGAAAGTCGTGAAAGAAAATGAATAAAGCATTATTTTTCGCAGGATACTTAGCTATTTTAGGCATGTTCGTTACTGCGGTTGCGTATGTTGGATACAATTATACAAAACCAATTATTGATGAAAATACAAGAATTAAAATTCAAGAAAACATTGCATTATTATTTGATCCAGCTGAAGGTTATAAACCTAATGAAAATCAAGAATCTAATAAATATCGTCAAGATAGTGGTGAATATTCAGCAATTGCAGATATTTATGAGGTATTAGATGCAAACGATCAACTCTATGCACTTGTTTATGACATGCAAGTTCAAGGTCGTAACGATGTGATTCATGCTTTAGTTGCAGTAGATCCATATCAAAGTACGATTTTAGGGGTTGTATACTATGATCATAGTGAAACACCTAACATTGGTGAAAAATATACAAGACCTGTTGAAATTGAAAAATTAATAGGTCAAAACGTCTCAGATGTTGAAGTTGACTTTATTGCAGGTGCTACAACCACATGGACAGCATTAGAAAATATGTATGATAAATTATATGATCATTACAGTAAGGAGGTACACATCAATGGCTAAAAATAAAAGACTTACACCTAAAGAAAATATCATCAAAGGTTTAATTAAAGAAAACCCTACATTTGTCTTAATTTTAGGGATGTGTCCAACGCTTGGAACAACCACATCACTTGCTAATGGTTTTGGTATGGGCGTGTCAGTATTATTTGTTTTAATCATTACAAATGCGATTATCGCAGCCATTAGAAAAATCGTTCCTGCTGAGATTAGAATCCCTGTATATATCACGATTATTGCTTTAGTGGTTACATTACTAGAATGGTTTATTGAAGCACAACTTCCTTCACTTTATACAAACTTAGGTGTTTACTTACCTTTAATTGTTGTTAACTGTATCGTTTTAGGACGTGCCGAAGCATTCGCCTCAGAAAATACAGTCTTTGATTCAATTTTTGATGGTATGGGTATGGGCTTAGGATTTACGCTAGGATTATCAACACTAGGATTTGTACGTGAATTACTTGGTACAGGTTCAGTTTTAGGATTTACATTCTTTGATGCAAATAGTGCAGCTTCATTTCTTATTCAACCAACAGGTGCGTTTTTGACATTAGGACTTATTATTGGTGTCATCAACACTGTTAAAATTACAAAAGAGAAAAAAGCTAAAGCAATTATGGATGAAAAAATTCGTATTGCATTAGAGAAAAAAGCAGCAAAAGAAGCTGCTAAAAAAGCTGAAGAAGCAGCTAAGCAAACACAACTTAAGTTAGAGGAGGCAAACTAATATGCAAGATTTAAT
Organism: Acholeplasmataceae bacterium; assembly: GCA_050251655.1. Lineage (GTDB taxonomy): Bacteria > Bacillota_I > Bacilli_A > Acholeplasmatales > Acholeplasmataceae > WOFB19. The sequence continues at coordinate 183,102 of JBFWMH010000001.1, read as the reverse complement.
CAGTTTAGCATTTACGTCATTTTTAGTACAAAATATTATTTTGACTCAATTTCTTGGGATTTGTTCATTTTTAGGTGTTTCAAATAAGCGATCTAAAGCCATCGGTATGGGGATTGCAGTCTTTGTTGTTATCACATTAGGTGGTATGTTAACATGGGCAATCTATTATTATATTTTATATCCTAACTTAACATTTATGAGAACAATCGTCTTCATTTTAGTGATTGCATCAATGGTTCAAATATTAGAAATGGGTATTAAGAAATTTAACAAATCACTTTATCGTGCATTAGGTGTTTATCTACCTTTAATTACGACTAACTGTGCTGTATTAGGGGTAGCAATTCTAAACATTCAAAACAATTATACATTTGCAGAATCAGTCACATTTAGTGCATTTACTTCACTCGGTTATACCGCAGTGATCATCATCTTTAGCTATATCAGAGAACAAATGGGGAAAGCACCAATTCCTGAAGGGTTCAAAGGTATTCCAAGTGCTTTAATTGCCGCAGCAATTATGTCATTATTATTTAAAGGATTTATCAATTTAATCTAATGCTAGTCGCATTACTACAAATTGGTGCAATCGGTCTTATTTTAGGTATTTCAATTGGTGTAGCGAGTAAATACTTTGAAGTTAAGACAGACCCAATGGTTCAAAAAGTTTATGATGTGTTACCACACTTCAACTGCGGTGCATGTGGAACACCAGGATGTATGGCAATGGCAGAAGCTGTTGTTAATGAAAACTATCCAGTGACAAAATGTCGTCCTGGAACAGATCAAATGAAAAAAGGCGTTCAAAAAATGTTAGATGATTATAAATCAGGTGTTTTAACATTTGAAGAACAAAAATAAAAAATAAAACCTTAGATTCTATTAATTAGAACCTAAGGTTTTTTTATACATGAAATCTGCTTTTAAATTCTTCTCTACTCTCTTTGGATGGAAGTAATAAAATACCAAGTAAAGTGACAAATGAATAAGATAGACAAGCGACACTTGGCCATGCAACATCTACCAAATTAAGAAGTAAGAACAAGCCAGGAAATAAACCAAGAACACTCATGAAAATAATATTTGGTGAGAAGTCTAGCCATCGCTTATGGTTAAATAAAATCATAGATGATAAAACGAGTAGTTGTAACATCACAATAAATGGAAATACATAATCTAATGCCCAATGATAATCTTGGATACTTAAACCAATTAAGAATAAGCCGATAATCGTTGTAATTAATAGTTTAGAGACTTTAATATTCCATGCTGTTTTACTATTAAACAGAAGTAACATCACAATAGCAAACACATTGGCTGCACCTAAAGTTAACGACCATGTTAAAGGTAAGCCATTAAAATAGTCAAGTCCTAGACCAATAAATAAACTACCTAAGTTAAGAAGGACTAAAAATCTAATCCAAATCGAAGGCTTTTTTCTTTTTTCTAGCGTTGCATATTTAAAACTTGGCTCATGTTGATCATGATTTTCTAGATCACCATGACAGAATAAGCAATGGTCTAATGGTGCATCATAGGATATCTTACATGTCTTACAATATTTCATCATAAGCCTCCTTGTAATTGGTATCTATGGTGATATGAACACCTTGATTGGTTAAGAAAGATATAAATTGATTGATTATACTTAAATCTTTATGTGGTGTTGTAAAAATGATATTTGTGACATCATTGATTGAGGTTGTTGTAATACTTAAACCTGTTGTAAAACTTAAGAAATCCATATCGATGACTTTTGATTTCATATCATCAGGTAAATCACAAAGTCCAATATTAGATAATGAACATGTATTAATACTTTCACCTAACATGTTATAACCAATTTTAAATGCAATATTTTTAAGAACAAATGGTAGCATTCTAATCAGTAAATTCTTTTCTAAACCAACAAGTGCAGAAATTCTGCTATTAAGCTTGTCTTTATCAAGTTGATCAACAAAATCTTTTTTAGTCACTTCTAAAATTTCTTCAAAAGTCCAAGATTTCTTTTCAGCAGGATAAGTACATTTCAAATAAAGCGAGAAATTTCTTAATGTCTTTGAATTAAAATAAGGTCTTAAATTAACAGGAACAAAGACTTTAATTGGTTTCTTATGACCAACAAAATCAATAGATTCTAAATAAATACTATATGCAACGAGTGCAGTGATAAATTGTGTGAGTGTTGCTTGATAAGTTGTTTTTACAAATGTTAATAATTCTTTTGTGTTAAACTTTAGTTTAACAGCAAGTAAGAAGTGGTTAGAAAAAGATTCACTTTTGATATGATAAGCTTTTTCTTCACGAAGTGCTAATTTATTATCTTTGTCATAATTGGATACAAAATTATCTTCTGATTCTTTTTTAGAATATGGAAGTTCACCTAAGATTTTATTTTGGTGATCCATTTGAAATCCTAAAAGCTTGAAATATTTAAATAAAATAGATTTCAAAAATTGAAGAGCACCTAAACCATCAGAAATACCATGAAATGTTTCTAGTGATATTTTATTGTCCAAGTAGAAGACTTTAAATAAGAAGTTTCTATTGGTATACGTCTTAAAATGTTCACACAAAAAAGGTGTTTCTTTATACACCTTAGCAATTTTGGTATTAGCACCAAGGTATTGCCAAAAAAGACCTGTTCTTATTTGTACAGCAAACGTTTCAAATCTTGGCAATGTCTCATTAACTGCTTGTTCTAAAATGATAGGATCTACAGCTTCATCTAAATAAAATGAAATCCTAAAAATATTACTTCTTGAATCTTTTGAAACCGCAGGAAAAACTTTTCCGGCATTGTCTAGTTTGTACCAGTATTTTTGTTTTCTCAAATGATATCATCCTTTTATATACGTAGTACCCCTTAACAATATTATACATGTTTTTATGGTTATGAAGCATTTTTTTTATATTTATCAAACAACATTTGTTGATGTTAGAAATCAATAAACTTTAATATGCTATAATGAGTTTAGCTAATATCGAAAAAGGGTGATAAGATGATCTCTGCTAAAAATTTAAGCAAAAGTTTTATAAAGTATGAAAAAGAACCTGGTATAAAGGGTATGTTAAAAGCATTTTTTAAAGTTAAAAAGATAGAGAAAAAGGCTGTTGATTCTATTTCTTTCGAAATAGACAAAGGTGAAATTGTAGGATACATTGGTGCGAATGGTGCAGGTAAATCAACGACAATTAAAATGCTTGCTGGTATTTTAACACCTACATCGGGTGAAATTCTAGTCGATGGTATCAATCCCAAAAAAGAGCGCATTAAAAATGCTTATAACATTGGTGTTGTTTTTGGACAAAGAACACAATTATGGTGGGATTTACCACTTGGTGAAACTTATCAAATATTAAAAGAAATCTATAATGTAAGTGATCAAGACTATGAAGAACGCATGGCTTTTTTTAATGATGTCCTAGACATTAATTCATTTATTAAAAGTCCTGTTCGAACACTATCTTTAGGTCAAAGAATGAGAGCAGACATTGCGGCAAGTTTATTGCATAATCCTAAAGTTTTATTTTTAGATGAACCCACAGTTGGATTAGACATCATCGCAAAACAAAAAATGCGTGATGCTATTAAACTAATGAATAAAAGATTTCAAACAACTGTCATTTTAACGACGCATGATTTAGATGATATTGAAGAACTTTGCAAGCGTATCATCATTATTGATGAAGGTGTCATTATCTATGATGGTTCTATAGATAAAATTAAAAAAGATTATGGTTATATGAGAAAAGTTGTTTTTGAAATTAAAGAAGATATAGAAATTGATCTCAATAGTCGCTATGGATTAAAACAAGAAGATTTAATTATAAACTATGAACCAAATAAGATGATTGTCCAATTTAATAAAAATAAAAAATCAGTCTCAGAAATTACACATGATGTGATGCAACATGCATTTGTTACGGATATTGCTATCTCAGAAACTTCAATTGAAGACATTGTTGGCAATATTTATAGAAGAGGACATTATGAGTAGTTTATTAAAAAAATATTTGCCATTTACAAAAGCTCAAATTCAACAGTTTGTCAATTATAGAGCACATGCGGTTGTATGGGTTTTTATGGAATTTATGCTGATTTTATTACAATATTTTATTTGGAAAGCAGTTTATAATAATTCACCAACAGAAACTATAAATGGATATACATTTACAAAAATGATTACATATGTATTATTAATTAGAGTAGTCGCGAGCCTCACATTTGTCATGCCAAGTGATTATATATCTGATGATGTGAGAACTGGGGCGATTGCAATGCAATTGATCAAACCAATCAATTATCAATTACAGTTATTGTTTAAATCCATTGGTGAGGTTTTTAATAGTTTTGTGTTTTTTGTGATTCCACTCTCAGTGACTTTAATTATTTCAAGTTTTTTTATTGATTTAAATATAGTCTTGAGCGCACCTGTCATTATTGGATTTATCATTTCCATATTTTTTGCATTTACGATTCGGTTTTTAATCGGTTATCTATTTGGTCTTATCATCTTTTTAACAATCAATAGTTTTGGGATTTTTCAGCTTAGACAAGCGATAGAATCTATTTTTAGTGGAGCGATTATTCCAATTATCTTTTTCCCAGTCTGGTTATATAAAATTGCTTCATTCTTACCTTTTATGCAAGGTTTATATGTACCTGTCAGAATCTTTATGGGCGATTATCAATCCACACATGATATGATTAATGCATTGTTATTTCAAGGTATGTGGATTGTTATTTTGTATGTGTTAGGGCTCATTGTATGGAAAAAAGTCATACATAGACTTGTAGTTCTTGGAGGTTAACATGAGAAGACATTTAAGAATTTATAAGTACTTTGTTGCTCAATATTTAAAGCGTTTGATGGAATATCGTGTAGATTTTGCAATTGGCATTTTATCGTTTGTTTTTATCCAAATCAGTGGATTATTATTTTTATATTTAATTTTTGAACATATCAATTCAATTAATGGTTGGACATTTGAACAATTAATTTTAATATATGCGGTATTTCAAATTCCACGAGGTATTGATCATTTACTCACTGATAATATTTGGCTTATCCCTAGATATATCATTAGAGGTGAATTTGATAAATATTTAATGAAACCACTTAATGTCTTATATGGTATTATCTCTGAAAGATTTCAAATTGAAGCTTTTGGTGAATTGATCGTTGGTGTAGGTTTGTTCATTTATATTATTCCTAAACTATCAATTCAACTTTCATATCTAGATATAATCATTATCCCGCTTTTACTCATTTGTGGGGCTATTATATATACATCAATTAAGTTATTAACAGCAACACTCGCATTTTGGATTAAAAATTCACAAAGTATCATGGTTGTATTTTATGACATCGCTGATTTTACTAAACAACCATTGACTATTTATCCAAAAGCATTACAATTTACATTAAAATATATCATTCCATTTGCGTTTACGAGTTATTTTCCAAGTGCTTATTTATTGGGACTTGTTGACCCAATAACGATTTTAATACAAGCAGTATTGGTTGCTATTGTATTTGCATTTGGTTCATATCGTTTTTGGAAGTATGGATTATCCACCTATGAGAGTGCTGGAAATTAAATCTTAATATGATAAAATTAAAGATATAGAGAAGAGGTTTCAACATGAAAAAAGTCGGATTACTTGAAGCTATCTCCATCGGTATTGGTGGTATGGTTGGTGGTGGAATATTTGCAGTCTTGGGATTAGCAGTTGAAAGTGCAAGCGGTGCGACACCACTTGCTTTCTTGATTGCAGGTGTGATTGCGTTAACCACTGCTTATGCATATGCTAAACTTGCTGAACAGATCAAATCAAGAGGTGGAACAAGTTCATATATTAACGAAGGATTTGGCAAAAATATTTTTACAGGTGGAACAAATAACTTTTTATGGATTAGTTATATTGTTATGATTGCACTTTATGCATCTGCATTTGGATCATATGCACCAAATCTAATACCAATAACATCAAATCAAACGATTAATTATCATATCTTTGTCTCACTTATTATATTAATTGCTGTTGGCATTAATTATTTAAGTGTTAAAGTTGTAACAGAAGTAGAAAAGTGGGCAGTGATTCTAAAACTTGTTATTTTACTTATCTTTGTTGGTGTTGGTATCTATGGATTAACACAATCATCTTATGTCAGTCAGTTAGGTACTTCAAATTGGCCAAATCCAATTTCGATCATTGCAGGTGGGATGCTTATCTTTGTTGCATATGAAGGATTTGAACTCATATCAAGTGTGACACCAGATATGGATAAAAAAGAGAACATTAAAAAAGCATTCTTGTTTTCTACAATATTTGTCATTTTGCTTTATATTGTTATTGCAGTGATTACAGTGGGTAGTCTTCCTTTTCAAACCATTCAAACAGCACAAGATTATGTCCTTGCAGAAGCAGCAAAACCATTTTTAGGTCAGTTTGGATTTGTGATGATCATCATAGCAGCATTAATCTCAACCTTTTCAGCGATTAATGCAACTTTATATAGTAGTTCTAGAATTAATTATGAAATTGCTGAAGATGATGAATTGCCTCATGAATTTACTTTAATCATTAAGAATGAACCTATAGGTGTTTTGATCACAGCAGTATTAGCACTTATCATGGTTAATTTTATTCCATTATCAAGCATTTCAGGTATAGGTAGTATTGGATTTTTGTTTATTTTTGCACTTGTGAATTTATCAGCATATAGACTAAGAAAAACGCTTGAAGGTAAAGCATGGCTATTCTTATTAGGATTCATGTTTAACATGATTGCAATTGGAGCACTCATTTATAATGAGCTGACAACTAATGTTTTAACGATTGTCTACACATTGATTCTCATTGTATTATGCTATACGATTGAATTTATATATAAAAAATCCGAGTTTAAAATGAAAGAAAAATTGGTTAAAAAACCATAAGGAGATTATATGGATGAAATTATTGTAACAACCCAAAATGAAATTGAAGATTATTTAAGATTTTCAATGCATATACTTAAAGGGCAAAAAAAGTTTAATGTATCACTTAACATCATTTTAGTTTCTGCAGCTGTTATATTGATTCTAGGTCTAGTATTTATGGATTTATCATTTATTGTATTAGGTGCAGTATTTTTAGCTATTAGATTTTTATTTAAACCGCTTGTCAAGTTGATGGTAAAATCCAATTTAAAAAAACTTAGAAATGATATCAAAGAAGAAGAACTTAAGTTTACTGAAACTGAGTTATCTATTAAAAATGAATTATCACACTCGGTGATTCCTTGGCACAAATTCACTAAAATTGAAGAAGATGAAGTATTACTCTATTTATTTTTAACTCAAGGACAGGCAGTGATTGTTAAAAAAGAGCGTTTATCACAAGAACAATACGAACAAGTTCTTAAATGGATTGCACCATATAAAGATAAATTAAACACACAAAAATAAAAAAAACATGTTAGGTCAACTAACATGTTTTTATTTTAATTATTCATCTTTATTTTTTAACTTTTTAACAAAATCATTAGCACGATCTAAATTAATACCTTCAAATGTTCTAAGGACTTCTACAGGGATTGCAAATACAATAGTATTTGATTTATCAGATGATAAGTCATTTAAAGTTGATAATGTTCTTAAATGCATAGCACCTGGAGTTTTAGAGACAATCTCTGCAGCTTTTGCTAATTTTTCAGCAGCGATCACTTCACCTTCAGATTTAACGATTGTTGATCGTTTTTCCCTTTCGGCTTCAGCAACTTTAGCGATAACTCTTTCCATTTCATCTGGTAATTTGATATCTTTGATTTCAACTTTTTCTACTTTAATTCCCCAAGGATCAGTTTCTAAATCTACGATATCTTTGATTTCCTTTGATATCACTTTTAAGTTTGATAACAACTCATCTAACTCGTATCCACCAATGGCATTTCTAAGTGTCGTTTGTGCGAGTTGAGTCACAGCGAAAAATGCATCTTTAACTTCAAGTAATGCTTTTTCAGCATCATTGACTCTAAAATATACAACAGCATTAATTGTAATTGTGACATTATCTTTTGTAATACATTTTTGTTGAGGAACATCTTGTGTAATCGTTCTTAAATCTATGATTTTAACTTCATGAATGACAGGAATAACAAGTCTTAATCCTGGTTCAAGTTTTCTAACATACTTACCAAATCTAAATTTGACACCACTTTCGTATTGTCTAATAATTCTAAACATATAATCACCCCAGTTTTTGTTTTTTATAACTATATTTTATCATGAAAATATAAAAAAAAGTGAAACCTGAAGTTTCACTTAATTCTTTATTTAATGATTAAACTATGACCAGTCATTTCTTTTGGTTGTTCAACACCTAAAATATCTAGAAGCGTTGGAGCAACATCACATAAAGCACCTGTACCTACTTTAATATTAGGATCTGTAATAATAACAGGAACTAAGTTAGTTGTATGTGCTGTATGAGGTTGTCCGTCTTCACTCATCATTTTTTCAGCATTTCCATGATCAGCAATGATGATTGCTACACCACCAATTGATAAAATAGCATCAACAACATCTTTTGTACAAGTATCTACAGTTTCAACAGCTTTAGTAGCAGCTTCAACTGAACCTGTATGACCAACCATATCAGGATTTGCAAAATTTAAAATCATTGTATCAAATTTACCAGATTTAATAGCTTCAACTGCGTTATCTCTAACTTCAAATGCACTCATTTCTGGTTGTAGGTCATAAGTTGCTACTTTTGGAGATTGAACTAAAATTCTTGTAGCACCTTCAAATGTTCTCTCTTTGCCACCATCGAAGAAGAAAGTGACATGTGCATATTTTTCAGTTTCTGCAATTCTTAATTGTGTTAATCCAGCATTTGCAATCACTTCACCATAAATGTTATTAAGTGATTGAAGACCAAAAGCAATCGGACCTTTAACAGATTCATTGTAATGCATCATAGAAACGAAGAAAATGTTTTTAACTGCTTTTGATGCATCAAAAGTTGGTTTGCCTTCTGTTTCATAAAGTTTAGTGCCTTCAGGATTAGAAAATGCAGTTGCAATTCTAATAGCTCTATCTGGTCTAAAGTTTGCAAAAATAATTGCATCATTATCTTTAATAAGACCATTTGTATCAACTACAAATGGAACGATAAATTCATCAGTGATACCTTCATTATATGCACTTTGGATACCTAAATCAGCAGAATCAAAATGTTGACCTGTACCTAAAGTCATATTATCATAAGCCATTTGAAGTCTATCCCAGTTATTATCTCTATCCATTGCATAATATCTACCACTTACAGTAGCAACCCTCATGCCAGCAGATGTTAATGCATCTAAATAACCTTTACCTGCCATTTGAGGTGTATCTCTACCATCCATGAATGCATGTAACCAAGGTGTTATACCTTTTGATACAGCAAGATCATGTAATGCTTTAATATGTGTAGGATATGAATGCACACCACCATCAGAGACTAAACCAAAGATGTGAAGTTGTGAATTGTTTTTCTTTGTGTAATCAATAGCATCTAAAAATGCTTGATTTTCAAAGAATGAACCATCTTTAATAGATACATTAATACGAGTTAAAGATTGATAGACTACACGTCCAGCACCTAAATTTAAGTGACCTACTTCACTATTACCCATTTGTCCATCAGGTAGCCCTACATATTCACCACTTGCTTGTAGTGTGTTATTTGGATATTTTTTAAAAGCTTCATCGAGAAATGGTTTTTTTGCAAGCGTTACAGCATTAGAAGCACTTGCTGGTGCTAAACCATATCCATCCATAATGATAAGCCCTGCAAATCTTTTTTTGTTCATATTGTTAACTCCTTATCGAATATTACATATCTATTATACAAAAAAATATGTGAGAATTAAGTATAATATACTAAAAAACGTTTTCAAATTATTGAATTTCTTGCACATAAAATTAATTGTGTTAAAATAAGGGTGTAATTTTAAAATAATAAGTACTTCGGGGCAACGTGTAATTCGTGACCGGCGGTGATAGTCCGCGAGCCTTAGGGCAGGAACTTGTGCAATTCAAGTACCGACAGTATAGTCTGGATGTGAGAAGGAATATGTCATTTTTGACGTTCTTTTTGTCGCCGAAGTAATTTGGCGATTTTTTATTTCTTAGGAGGATGTCTTATGTCAAATTACTTACGTTTAAAGAAAATGCTTTATGTGGTTGCACTTGCTGCAATCGCCATTGTTATTGGGTTGATTCAAATCCCTTGGGGATTTCTGCACCTAGATTTTAGTGAAGTTGTGATTCTACTAGCTTTACTGATTTTAGGTCCTAAAGAAGCCATGCTTGCAGCAGTATTGAGATCTTTTGTAAGAGCGATGTTTACAGGATTTTTGGACCCTATTATATTATTGGGTGAAATTTTAGCGCTACTTGCATCATTTTCTATTATTATGGCTTATGTCATTGTTAGAAAAATATTGCACAAATCAGAAAAACCATTTTTGTATGAAGTACCCGTCAATGGAAATCATACATCATTATTTGAATGGATCATTTCAATTTTACTTATTTCCTTATCTTTAACAATCACATTACTTGTGTTTAATACATTATTTTCAACACCGATGTATTATACATATTTTACGATCAATAATGCATTTAGTTTTGTTCAATCAACTGGACAAAACTGGGGAACATATATTTGGTCAAATGTTGTTTTATATGTACCATTTAACTTAGTTAAGGGTGCATCTGTTACCATTTTATTTTTACTTATCAAACCTAGAATTAAGTATCTTGAGTTATAATAACGATATAGAGATATTTAAGGGGTATATATGAAGAAAGTGATGATGGGGTTTCTATTTATTAGTTTATCTTTTATGTTATTTGGATGTAAAACATCTGATTTTATAACAAATATTCAAACTGAGAATCTTAATATTGCATATGGTGAAGATGAACGTCAAGTGATGGATATATATTATCCAACAACACTAGCAAAAGATGAAACTAGACCGATGATTTTATATATTCATGGTGGTGGTTGGCTCGCTGGAGACAAATCTGATTTTGCTTATATGAAAGATGGGACGCTAGATGCGAATTATGTATATGCATCTATGAATTATCATTATGCAGGTAACGGCAATGACTATCTCACCTTATTAAATGATATTAAATTAGCTGTTTCATTTGTTAAAAATCATGAACAAGCATACCATATCAACCCTGAAAAAATGGCGGTTGTTGGATCATCTGCAGGTGCACATCTCGCTCTTTTATATGCATATAAGGTTAAAGATTCCGAAATTCCAGTTGCATTTGTCATCTCTAATGTCGGACCAACAGATTTTACGGATCAACATGTGATTTCTGAGCAAATTAATCCAGAAGTGATTGGGCTTATTGGAAACTTGATGAATAAAACATATGACTATGACACTTATTTGACTCATCAAAATGATCTAGACTTACTTGATGCATCACCTTTATATCATGTGGATGCCAATGTACCACCATCAATACTTGCATATGGGAAACTTGACAACTTAGTACCTTATCAAAATGGAGAAGCATTAGATCAAAAATTAACAGAATTAAATGTTGATCATCAATTTATCTTGTTTCAAAATTCAGGTCATGGACTTGAAAGTGAATTAGATGAAATAGAACGACAATTGTATTTTGAAACATTTATTTCTTATTTATCGAACTATTTACCTTAATCACATACAATAAACTGATTAAGTAAACGTTTTTATCAGTTAATTGACTTTAAATTTATCATTCATTCATGTATAATGAATATGGAAAATAAATCGGCAAAATAAACTAAATCAAAGGAGTGAAAATATGCCATATATTAGCGATGTATACGCACGTGAAGTCCTTGACTCACGCGGTAACCCTACTGTAGAAGTAGAAGTTGTTACTGATTCTGGCTTTTTCGGTCGTGCAATGGTACCATCAGGAGCTTCAACAGGTGAACATGAAGCTGTAGAATTAAGAGATGGTGACAAAGCACGTTACTTAGGAAAAGGTGTTTTAAACGCAGTAAAAAATGTAAATGAATTGATTGGACCTGAATTAATTGGTTTTGATTGTAGAGATCAAGTTGCAATTGACAAAATGATGATTGAACTTGATGGTACTGCAAACAAAGGCAAATTAGGTGCAAATGCAATTTTAGGTGTTTCAATCGCAGTTGCTAAAGCTGCTGCAGATTTCTTAGGTGTTGAATTATATCAATACTTAGGAGGCTTTAATGCGAAACAATTACCTGTACCAATGATGAATATTGTAAACGGTGGCGCACATTCAGATGCACCAATCGATTTCCAAGAATTCATGATTTATCCAGTAGGTGCAGCTAGCTTTAAAGAAGCTATCCGCTGGGGTGCTGAAGTATTCCATAACTTAAAATCAATTTTAAAGAGTAAAGGCTTAGTTACCGCTGTTGGTGATGAAGGTGGATTTGCTCCAAACTTATCTTCTAATGAAGATACAATTGAAAACATTTTAGCAGCTATTGAAAAAGCTGGTTACAAAGCTGGTAAAGATATTTTTATCGGATTTGACGTTGCTGCATCAGAATTCTTTGATAAAGCAAAAGGTAAATATGTTTTCAAAAAATCAACTAAAGAAGAATTCACAAGTGCTGAACTTGTTGAATACTATGCAAAATTAGTTGATAAATATCCAATCATCTCAATTGAAGATGGTATGGATGAAAATGATTGGGATGGATGGAAATTATTAACTGATAAATTAGGATCTAAGATTCAATTAGTTGGTGATGACTTATTCGTAACAAACACTGAATATCTTGAAAAAGGTATTGATATGGGTGTTGCAAACTCAATCTTAATTAAAGTTAACCAAATTGGTACTTTAACAGAAACTTTTGATGCTATTGAAATGGCTAAAAAAGCTGGTTATACTGCAGTTGTTTCTCACAGAAGTGGTGAAACAGAAGATGTTACAATTGCTGATATTGCAGTTGCTACAAATGCAGGTCAAATCAAGACTGGTTCAGTTTCAAGAACTGACCGTGTTGCTAAATATAACCAATTACTTAGAATTGAAGATCAATTAGGACCAACTTCACAATATCTTGGTTTAAAATCTTTCTACAATTTAAAAAAATAAGTGACTAAAACACCTTGTTAAAAGGTGTTTTTTTTTACATAATGTTTAACATATGAAATTTGAAGGCGTATAATCAAAGTATAAACAAAAGAAAGAAGTGATTAGATGAATCAAGAACAATATTTGAAAATGAAAAATGGTTTAGGGTTTATTGCAGCACTTGATCAAAGTGGTGGTAGTACACCTAAAACTTTGAAAGCATATGGTGTTACAGAGGATATGTATCATGATGAAAATTCTATGTATGAACGTATTCATGAGATGAGAACTAGAGTGATTAAAAGTAATGCTTTTAATGATCAAAAAATATTAGGTGCTATTTTATTTGAAAACACGATGGATAGAAAGATTGATGGTTTGTTTACAGCAGATTATTTGTGGCAAGTAAAACATGTGATTCCTTTCTTAAAAATAGATAAAGGACTTGCAGATGTATCACAAGGTGTATCATTGATGAAACCTATTGATGGACTTGATGATTTACTTGATAAAGCAGTTGAAAAACATATCTTTGGTACTAAGATGCGTTCAGTCATTAAAGAAGCAAACAAAGAGGGTATTAAAGCAATTGTTGATCAACAGTTCGATATTGGATTGCAAATTGCTAGAAAAGGTTTAATACCTATTATTGAACCTGAAGTTGATATTTTTTCAAAAGATAAAAAGACTTCAGAAGTGATGCTTAAAAAAGAACTTTTAGAACATTTAGATAAACTTCCTAAAGATATTTTTGTGATGTTAAAATTATCGTTACCTTCAGTAGAAAACTTTTATGAAGAAGCAATCAATCATCCACAAGTTTTAAGGGTGGTTGCATTATCTGGAGGATACGAAAGAGATGATGCAAATCAATTACTTTCTAAAAATCATCATATGATTGCAAGCTTTTCAAGAGCGCTCCTTCAAGACTTAAGATACCAACAATCAGAAGAAGCATTTAATCAATCCTTAAGTGAGGCTATCAAAACCATTTATGATGCTTCAATTATATAAATAAAAAGATAAAAAGGTTATAAATGAAAACACAATATATAATATTGTGTTTTTTTATTTTTGTTATTAACGATGAGTTTGTGGTAGAATGAGGTTATAAAATTTAGAATTTTGGTGACTAAATATTCACATTATGATAGGGTCAGTCATTCTATTTTTATAGACAATGTATTATATACATCATAAATATTAAATGGTTATTTGAATTTGAATAAGATAAACGCTTTCATCGCTTTTTTATATTGACAAATATACATAAAGTGATAAAATAATAACAGTATTTTGAAATTCAAAATATTTGAGTTTCAAGTAAGGTGGTGAGGTTTAACACTTATAATAATGAAGAAAATTTATGAAATAAACACTTAAAAAATTATGAAACGAAAGATTATGATACTATGATTACGATAAAAGAAATACAAAAAATAATAAAAGATTTTGAAAGTTCTGAATTAACAGAATTAGAATTATCATTTGAAGACGTAAAAATTAAACTATCTAAAAATAAATATGAAGAAAAACCAGCTGTTGTAGCAGCTCCTGCTCCAACAATTCAAACTGAAAATATAGAAACAAAAACTAATCCTAAAGGTACTGAAGTCAAGTCTCCACTTGTAGGTACATTCTATCGCTCTGAATCTCCAACAACTCCACCATTTGTCGAAGTTGGTTCTGTTGTTAAGAAAGGCGATGTTTTGTGTATCATTGAAGCAATGAAGATTATGAACGAAATTACTGCGCCAGCATCAGGTAAAGTATTACAAATTTTCTTAAACGATAAAGACGTTGTAGGTTTCGATCAAGTACTTATGACGATTGGTTCGGAAAATGAAGCGTAAGATATTAGTTGCAAACAGAGGCGAGATTGCTGTAAGAGTTATTCGTGCAGCAAAAGAATTAGGAATTGAAACTGTTGCTATTTATTCAAAAGCGGATAAAGACAGTCTTCATGTGAAATTAGCTGACGAAGCCGTATGTATTGGTGGGCATCGCAGTGTAGATAGTTATTTAAATATGAATCATGTTTTATCAGCTGCCATTGCTACAGGATGTAATGCAATTCATCCAGGTTATGGTTTTTTGTCTGAGAATCATGCATTTGTAGAAATGGTTGAAAGTGTTGGTCTTAGTTTCATTGGACCAACTTCAGATACGATTAAAAAAATTGGAGACAAAGCAACTGCAAAAGCTATTGCTAAAGCAGCGCATGTCCCAGTTGTTGAAGGTAGTGATGGTGTTGTCCAATCTATTGAAGATGGACTTCATATTGCTAAAAAAATTGGATATCCAGTAATGATCAAAGCGTCTAGTGGCGGTGGTGGTAAAGGTATTAGTATTGTTTACAACCCTAAAGAGTTTAAAGATGCTTTTTTTAGAACTGCTCTAGAAGCTAAAAATAATTTTGGTGATGATGCATTATATATTGAAAAATATATCGAATCACCAAGACATATTGAAATCCAAATTATTGGTGATCAACAAGGACATGTTGTCCATTTATATGAGCGTGATTGTTCAATGCAAAGAAGAAATCAAAAAATGGTTGAAGAATCACCAAGTCCATTCATCTCAGATATGCTAAGAAGAAGAATGGGACAAACGGCAGTGAGACTTGCAAAATCTATTAATTATAGAAATGCAGGAACCATCGAGTTTTTAGTGGATGCTAGTCAAAATTTCTATTTCATTGAAATGAACACAAGAATTCAAGTTGAGCATCCTGTCACAGAAATGATTACAGGAATTGACTTAGTCAAAGAACAAATTAAAATTGGTTTTGGACATCCTTTAAGTTTTGAACAAAAGGATGTTAAAGTTAAAGGACATGCGATTGAATGTAGAATTAATGCTGAAAATCCGATGAATCAATTTCTACCTACACCTGGAACTATTACAAATGTTATTTTGCCAGGTGGTTTTGGTGTAAGACTTGATACGCATATTTTTCCAAAATATGAAGTACCTCCTTTTTATGATTCAATGTTAGCAAAACTGATTGTTCATGCACCTACAAGATTAGAAGCTATTAAGAAAATGAGAGTTGCACTTGAACAATTTGTTGTTGAAGGTATTATTACAAATATTGAATATCAGTATTTAATTATGCATCATACAGATTTCATTAAAGGAAACTATGATACAGGATTTATCGCACGTTTCCAAAAGTTAGTGGAGGCGAATAATAATGCATGAGTTTTTAGATGAAAGAAAAAAGAAATTAGAGTCTTTTAAAAAAGATGTGAGAAAGAAGAATGTTGGTAATGGTCCTAGAGAGATTCCTGATGGTCTATTTATCAAATGTGATTCTTGTAATACTGCAATTTATACGAAGGAACTTAAAGAACATATGATGGTATGTCCAAAATGCAACCATCATTTTAAAATATCAGCAAGACAAAGAATGAACATTACTGTCGATGAAGATTCTCTTAATGAACTATTTACAGATATTATTTCTACAAATCCTCTTCAGATGGAAGGATATGAAGAAAAACTTCAAAAAGGCAATTTAGAAAGTAACGAAGAAACAGCATTTTTATGTGGAGAAGCACGTATTGAAAAAATGAGTGTTGCGATTGGGATTCTTGATCCTACATTTATGATGGGGTCTATGGGAAGTGTTGTTGGTGAAAAAGTGACAAGACTTATTGAATATGCAATCGCTCAAAAATTACCATTAATTATTTTTTCTGCTTCAGGTGGGGCTCGTATGCAAGAAGGTATTTTATCATTAATGCAAATGGCAAAAACCAGCGCTGCGCTTAAAAAACTTGATGAAGCAAAACTATTATATATTAGTGTATTAACATATCCTACAACTGGTGGAGTTGCTGCTAGTTTCGCTTCATTAGGCGATATTATGATTGCTGAGGAAAAAGCGATGATTGGATTTGCAGGTGCTAGAGTCATTCAACAAACCATTAGACAGGAACTTCCTGAAGGTTTTCAAACTGATCAATTTCAACTTGATCATGGACAAGTTGATATGATTGTTCATCGTAAAGAAATGAGAAAAACACTTGCCAAATTACTAAAGGTTCACATGGTGAAACAATATGAGTAACGCATGGCAAAGAGTACAAACAGCAAGACATCCAAAACGTATCACAGCTAAAACACTTATTAAAAATCTGTTTGAAGATTTTATTGATTTAAAAGGTGATAGATTATTTAAAGATGATCAAGCAATCATTGGTGGTATTGGTATGCTTGATGGTGTTGCGTTTACAGTTGTTGCTGAAGAAAAAGGTGTCAGTACTCAAGAAAAAATCAAACATAATTTTGGGATGCCACATCCTGAAGGTTATCATAAAGCATTAAGATTAATGAAACAAGCTGAAAAATTTAATCGTCCTATTTTCACGATTATTGATACACCAGGTGCATATCCTGGGATTGAAGCTGAAGAACGCGGACAAGCACGAGCAATTGCTCTAAATTTGTTTGAATTATCACAAATTAAAGTTCCTATTTTGGTTTGCATCTTAAGTGAAGGTGGATCAGGTGGCGCACTTGCTGTTGGTGTAGGTGATTATATATTTATGTATGAAAATGCAATTTATTCTATTCTATCTCCAGAAGGGTTTGCATCAATTTTATACAAAGATAGTTCAAAAGCCGCTGAAGCTGCTGAAATTATGAAATTAACTGCTGATGATTTATTAGAATTACATATCATTGATGAAATTGTAAAAGAAAAAGAAGGATTGCATATAAATCCAGAAGAAGGTATTAAACAATTAAAAACATCAATTAAGAAACAATTGAACATCTTAAACAAATTATCTAAAGATGAATTGATTGAAAAAAGATACCAAAAATTTAGACAAATGGGTATTTATCAAACAAAAGGAGTATCTAAATGAAACCAATGCATATAAAGGTCGTATCAACTGGTAAATATGTACCAGCTAAAGTCATGACAAATGACGACTTAGAAAAGATTGTTGACACATCTGATGAATGGATTGTAACAAGAACAGGTATTAAAGAAAGAAGAGTAGCTGCGGAAGATGAAACAGCTGCAGAATTAGCATATTTAGCTGCACTTGATGCAATCAATAAAGTAAATTATGATAAAGAAAAAATTGACTTAATTATTGTCGCTTCAATAACAGGTGAAGGTATGACACCATCTGTTGCAAATAAGGTACAAAAAAAATTAGGTATCAATAGATGCATGAGTTTTGATGTGAATGCAGCATGTACAGGATTTGTTTATGGGTTAGAAGTTGCATCATCAATGATTGAATCATCTGGATATCGTAGTGCACTTGTGATTGGTTCTGAAAAATTGACTAATGTCTTAGATTATACCGATCGAAACACCTGTGT
Source organism: Acholeplasmataceae bacterium (assembly GCA_050251655.1). Classification (GTDB taxonomy): domain Bacteria; phylum Bacillota_I; class Bacilli_A; order Acholeplasmatales; family Acholeplasmataceae; genus WOFB19. Next base: position 164,619 of record JBFWMH010000001.1, on the reverse strand, counting down.
TTTATTTGGAGATGGTGCAGGAGCTGCAATTGTTGAACCTAATCCTAAACATCATGCTTATTTTTTCAATCAAGCTAAAGCAGATGAAACAGATGCATTAACAGTTGATAGATACATCAAAATGGATGGAAGAAAAGTCTTCTTATTTGCAGTTGATAGCATGCAAAAGGCGATTATTGAAGTACTTGAACGTGCAAATTTGACATTAGATCAAATAGGAACAATCATTCCCCATCAAGCAAACTTTAGAATTATTCAATCAGTTGCAAAAGCATTAGATTTGCCTATTGAAAAATTTGAAATGAATTTACAAAATTATGGAAACACATCTGCTGCAAGTATTCCAATTGCACTAGATGAATATTTAGACAAACAAAAAAATGATCAATATGTATTGCTTGTTGGATTTGGTGGCGGATTCACTTGGGGTAGTACCATCATCCAATTAACATAAGGAGAAACATATGAAAAATATTGCTGAATTATTAAATATTAAATACCCTGTGATTCAAGGCGGAATGGCTAATATTGCTACCGCTCAACTTGCATCTGCAGTTTCAAATGCAGGTGGTCTAGGCTTAATTGGTGCTGGTGGATATGATGTCAATTGGGTCAGAGATGAAATTAGAAAAATGAAACAATTAACTGATAAACCATTTGGTGTCAATATTATGCTTATGAGTCCTCATGCGCCAAGTATTGCAGAAATGGTGATTGAAGAAGGCGTCAAGATTGTAACAACTGGCGCTGGTAGTCCAGGTATTTATATGGATAAATGGAAAGAAAATGGCATGATTATTATGCCTGTTGTCCCATCAGTTGCACTTGCTAAAAGAATGGAAAGAATGGGTGCTGATGCAGTCATTGTTGAAGGTACTGAAGCTGGTGGTCATATTGGTGAAATCACTACAATGGCATTAATTCCACAAGTCGCTGATGCAGTTTCAATTCCTGTTGTTGGTGCTGGTGGTGTTGCAGATAAAAGAGGTGTTTTAGCAGCTTTCGCACTTGGTGCTAAAGGTGTTCAAATTGGTACTGTCTTATTAGCAACCAAAGAGTGCCCTATTCATATTAACTATAAGAACAAAGTGGTTGATGCTAAAGATATCGATACTGTTGTTACGGGTAGAAATACAAAGGCACCAGTACGTGTTTTAAAAAATCAAATGGCAGTGAAATATATTGAAATGACTAAACAAGGCTATGATTTAGAAGAATTAGAAAAATTAACATTAGGTTCTCTTCGAAGAGCAGTTTTTGATGGTGATATGGATAACGGGTCAATTATGGCTGGTCAAATTGCTGGTTTAGTTAAAGAGATTAGAACAGTAAAAGAAGTGCTTGAAGACTTATTTGATGGAGTCAATCAATATAAAGATCAATTGGAAGTGTTATAATGGCTAAATTAGCAATATGTTTTTCAGGGCAAGGAAGTCAATATGTCGGCATGGGCTTAGATTTTATCGCACATGATGAAAAATCAAAAAGATTAGTAGATCTTGCTAGTGATTATTTAAGTGAAAATCTTGTTGTTAAATTAAATGATGAAGTTGCGTTATCACAAACTAAGTTTGTGCAACCACTCATCGTATTAAAATCAATTTTAGGATTAGAACTATTAGATCCCAAAAAATATAAAATTGATGGCTATTTTGGTTTTAGTTTAGGTGAATTTAGTGCTTATTATGCATCAGGTATATTCTCATTAAATGATATTTTAAGTATTGTAAAAATTAGAGGAGAGTTGATGCAAGAAGCAAGCACCAAATATCCTGGATCTATGTCAGCAATTTTAGGTTTGGATTATGAAACAATCAAAGATAGCATTGAAAGTTTAAAAACAAAAGGTGTTATTGAAATTGCAAATGAAAACGGATTTAAACAATATGTCATCTCAGGAGAATCAAATCTTGTTGATGAAGCAAATGAAATATTAAAAACAAAAGGTGCTAAACGAGCAGTTAAATTAAACGTTTCAGGCGCATTTCACACGAAAATGATGCAAGAAGCTAGTCAAATGTTTTTAAATGACATTGCATCTTATGAAAGAAAACCTTTAGAAACACCGATGATAATGAACCTAGATGCAGAGTGGTTAAAAGAAAATGATATCGATTATCATTTAGAAAATCAAATGACTTCTTCCGTAAAATTTATAGATATGGTGTTAAGATTAAAGAAAGACGGATTTACGCATATTCTTGAAATTGGACCTGGTAGAGTTCTTACGGGTTTAATCAAAAAAATAGATTTAGATATGGAAGTTCAAAATTTCGATAGTTTTGAACAATTTGAAGAGACGAAAGGATGGCTAGAAACTCATGGATTTAACAAATAGAGTTGCCATAGTGACTGGTGGAGCATCAGGCATTGGTAGAAGTATTTCACTAGAACTTGCTAAAAAAGGATGTCATATTGTTGTTAACTACAATTCAAGTGCACAAAAAGCTGAAACACTTATAAAAGAAATTGAAGCGTTTGGTGGGAAAGCAGTTGCAGTTCAAGCCAATGTTGGTAATTTTGAAGAAGCAAAGAAAATTGTAGATTTAGCGATTGCTACATTTGGTCAATTAGATATTTTAGTTAATAATGCAGGTATTACATCTGATCAATTGTTGCTTCGTATGCAAGAATCACAATTTGATGATGTGATTAACACAAATTTAAAAGGTGTCTGGAACATGTGTAAACAAAGTGCTAGATACATTTTAAAATCAACACAAGGAAGAATTGTCAATATCTCAAGTGTCTCAGGTGTGACTGGTAATATTGGACAATCTAATTACAGTGCATCTAAAGCTGGTGTGATTGGATTAACAAAATCACTTGCAAAAGAATTTGCAAGTCGTGGTGTTACAGTGAATGCGATTGCTCCTGGATTTATTGATACAAATATGACTGATAAATTAGATGAACAAACAAAAGAAACTTATTTACAAGTCATTGCATTAAAACGTTTTGGACAACCAGAAGATATTGCTCATGCAGTATGTTTCTTATCTAGTGATCTTGCATCTTATATGACAGGTCAAACATTAATTATCGATGGTGGGATGGTGATTTAATATGGAAAAAAGAAGAGTTGTAGTTACTGGTATGGGTTTAGTTTCACCAGTAGGAAATACTGTAGAAGAATCGTTTAACGCGATGATTGATGGTAAAAATGGTGTTGATTTTATCACACTATATGATACAGAACATTATAAAGTCAAAGTTGCTGGTGAAGTTAAAAACTTAAACTTTGAAGATTTTATTGATAAAAGAGAAATTAGAAGATCTGATCGAGTCACTAATTTAGGATTGGTTGCTGCTGATGAAGCATTTAAACAATCAGGATTAGAAGGACATATTGAAAATCCATTTAGATTTGCTACATATGTTGGTAGTGGTATTGGTGGTTTGACAACCATATTCGAAGAGACTAAAACATCAGTTGAACGTGGACCTGATAGAATTTCACCTTTCTTTATACCAAATTCAATCATTAATATGGTAGGAGCAAAGATTGGTATTAAATATCAAGCTAAAGGTGGTAATTTACCATCTGTAACTGCATGTTCCGCTGCTACAAACGCGATTGGTGAAGCATTTAGAGCTGTTCGTGATGGTTATTTAGATGTTGTAATCACTGGTGGTGCTGAAGCTCCAATTAATGATATTGGTGTTGGTGGTTTTGCAAGCCTACGCGCATTAGATCCATCAAATGATCCAGAGATTGCATCACGTCCTTTTGATAAAACAAGAGGTGGATTTGTTATCGCAGAAGGTGCTGGGATATTAATTCTTGAAACTTTAGAACATGCACAAAAACGCGGTGCTAAAATTTTAGCTGAAATCATTGGATATGGAACAACTTCAGATGCATTCCACATGACTGCACCTGATGATGAAGCAACTGGGATTACAGAATGTATCAATATCGCATTAAATGACGCCAAATTAGATTATCATGATATGGGTTATGTTAATGCACATGGAACATCTACACTTCTAAATGATAAATTAGAAACATTAGGGTTAAAGAAAGCATTTAAAGATCATGCTAAAGATTTACTCATAAGTTCGACTAAATCAATGACAGGCCATGCACTTGGTGCTGCTGGTGCGATTGAATCGATTGCAGTGATTAAAGCGATTCAAACATCAAAAATCCCACCAACAATTCATCTTAATGAACCTGATGAAGAGTGTGACCTAAATTATGTTCCAAATCATTTTGTAACTAAAGATATTACATATGGTATGAACATTAATATTGGATTTGGTGGACAAAACGCAGCTGTTATTTTCAAAAAATGGGAGGAATCATGAATCAAGAAGAAATAAAAAAAATCATTCCTCATCGTGATCCATTTCTATTACTAGATGAATTATTAGAATTAGAATCAATGAATTACGCTATAGGATTAAAAAACATAACACCTGAAGAATTTTACTTTAAAGGTCATTTTCCAGATAAACCAGTAGTTCCAGGTGTCATTATTATTGAATCACTAGCACAAGTTGGTGCAGCAGTGATTTTATCAGCAAAAGAATATGCAGGAAAAATTGCATATTTCACAGGTATTAAGAATGCTAAGTTCAGAAAGAGTGTTTTTCCAGGAGATAAATTAATTCTTAAGTGTACCATTGAAAGATTAAAAGGTCCATTTGGATTTGGTAGAGGAGAAGCATTTGTGAATAATGAGCTTGTATGTGAAGCTGATATTTCGTTTGCATTAGGGTAATGATCAATCCAACCATTATAAAATTTGATACTTTAGAATCAACAAATGATTTACTAAAAACTTATTTTGAATCTTTTCCAGATTTAACATTTGTTCAAACTAATTTTCAAACTAAAGGTAGAGGTCAATTTGATCATACTTGGGATTCTAATAAAGATGAAAATTTATTGTTTAGTGTATTACTCAAAGAAGCGTTTACTAACAAACGACATCAAATAAAAGATATTATCTTAAATACTTTATTTACTTTCTTTAATGAACAAGAGATTAAAGTCCATTTTAAAGAACCTAACGATTTATTTGTTGGTGATGAAAAAATTTGTGGTATTTTGATAGAGACAAGATACGAAGAATCTCATTTAGATTATATGATTATTGGTATTGGACTTAATGTAAATCAACTCAAATTTAATGGATATAAAGCAACTTCAATGAAGTTAATTCATCAAAAAGATTTTGAAATTGATGTTTTATTTGCTCGTTTGGTAGATATACTTACTGATCAATTAAACAGTTCAAATTAAAAAAACAAACACAGTTTATTTAAACTGTGTTTTTTTATGTTCTTCATCAAATGGTGCGTCTTTGATGGTATAATTAAAATGAGGTAGAATAGATGAAACATATTTATATGTTGTTTTATGAACAACAAACAAGAAAATTACATAAAGACATCATTGGAGAAATTGATTTAGACCAATTTCCTTATTTAATGTTTGATGAACCATATTATATGTTAAAACCTAATATATTAATTGGTAGACTTGATCGAAAGGAACATTTTGGGTTTTTACGTCAAGAAGTCAAAGATGTGTATATTGAAAAAGAAAACTTAGGCGATGCGATGCATGATGATATTATCTTAGTTGATGATAAATATGCACCAAAAGTCGTTTTTATTGTAGAACGTGCACTTAAAGTAATTATTGCAACAATCAAGAAGAGAAAAAACGGAATCAAGTTTTTTACTGATGTATTTTTAGATAAAAAACTAGATGTTGAACCTTATGAACATTTAGTGAATGGTCACGTCGTATCACTGGATGTCCTACATATTGATAAAGATACTATTTTTGCAAAAGTAAATCATATCATTGGTCATATTAATGATCCTGATATTGAAACATTAAAAATTGTGAGTGGTTATAATTGGCCAACGGAATTTAAACAAGACATGCTTGATTCTATCGATGATATTCATGTTGATATCAATGAAGAAAAGAAGAAAAGATCAGATTTTACAAATGATTTGATTATCACCATTGATGGTTTAGATGCAAAAGATTTAGATGATGCCATTAGCTTAACATTTAAAGATGGTCTTTATCATTTAGGTGTACATATCGCAGATGTTTCACATTATGTAACAAGAAAAAGTTTATTAGATGATGAAGCATATAAAAGAGCAACTTCTGTATATTTAGCTGATCGCGTGATTCCAATGTTACCACACATTTTATCTAATGATTGGTGTAGTTTAAATGCAGAAGAAGAAAAATTGACACTATCATGTTTGATGACGATCAACCAAGATGGCGATGTCATCAATCATGAGATCGTTAAATCAGTCATTGTTAGTAAAAGAAGAATGAATTATAAAGAAGTCAATTTATTTTTAAAAGATAATCAATCTCTAGACAACAAAGACATTGAAAATATGCTCATTCAAATGAATGAATTGTCAATGATTTTAAAGAAAAAAAGAAGAGCACGTGGAGAGATTGAATTTGAATCAAGTGAATTAGGATTCAAAGTTGATCAAGATGGTAAAGTTTTAGATGTGTATTTAAGAGAACAAGATGAAGCAGAAGGATTAATTGAATCATTTATGTTAGCTGCTAATGAAACAGTTGCTGAACATATGTATCACTTAAATCTTCCATCAATCTATCGTATTCATGAGAAACCAGACACTGTTAAATTAAAAATGGCTTTAGACACCATTGCAAAATTAGGGATTAAATTCAATCATAAACATATCGGAGATCCACATATGCTTCAACAAATCACGAAACAAACAAGTGGTGAAGCTATAGGTCCAATTGTGCATATGATTTTACTTCGAGCAATGCAAAAAGCAAAATATTCTCATGAACTTGATATCCATTTTGGATTAGGAGCGAGATATTACACACATTTCACTTCACCGATAAGAAGATATCCAGATTTAATTTTGCATCGACTCATACACACATTTTTATTAAACGAATCAAAAGACTATCAAGATGATATTTTATTTTATGATCAAGTGATGGATGAAGTCGCAAAACACACATCAGATCAAGAACGAAAAGCAATTCAATTAGAGCGAGATGTTGCGAAACTTAAGAGTTGTGAATTTATGTCATCACAGATTGGAAAATATTATCATGCTACGATTACACAAATGATGCCATCAGGTATGTTTGTAAGTTTAACTAATGGTATTGAAGGTTTTGTTCCACTAAGATTGTTAGATGATTATTATCAATATGATGAAAATTTCTTAATGTTTGTTGGAAGAAAAGGTAATAGATATCAATTAGGTGATCAAGTTCAAGTTGAACTCGTGAGTGTTGATATGATGGAAAGAAAAATAGATTTCGATATTGTAAGTAAGAAAAAGAAGGGTAAACATGAAAATTATCGCACAAAATAAAAAAGCATATCATGATTATTTCATTGAAGATACATTTGAAGCTGGGATTCAGCTTAAAGGTAGTGAGATTAAATCTGTACGCTTAGGCAAAGTAAATCTTGGTGATAGTTATGTCACATTTAAAGGTGGAGAAGCCTTTGTTTTAAATATGCATATTTCAAAATATGATTACTCTAATATTTTTAATCATGAAGAAACAAGAACTAGAAAATTACTCTTACATAAAAATGAGATTTTAAAAATGTTTAATCAGACAAAACTTCAAGGGGCAACAGTGATTCCACTTAAAATCTATTTAAAAGATGGTTTGTGTAAAGTTGAAATTGGAGTTGCAAAAGGTAAGAAAGATTACGATAAACGTCAATCTTTAAAAGAAGCAGATATGAAAAAAAGGATACAAAAACAAATAAAAGACAGGTGATCATATGAATCATAAAATTGGTTTAGCACTTGGTGGGGGCGGAGCAAGAGGAAGTTTTCAATTAGGTGTCATTAAAGTATTACAAGAATTAGGTGTTTTAAACGAAATTAAATATGTATCAGGAACTTCAATTGGTGCCATTAATACACTCATGATTATGAATGGACTATCATATGACCGTATGCTTGAAATTTGGAATAAAATTGATAATTCTGAGATTTATGGTGATGGACCAGATCGCTTTAAAATGGACAAACAAGGTATTTTTTCCATTCAAGAACTCTACGATATGTTGAAAAAGGAGATTTCAATCACTGAAATTAAGGAAAGTAAAATTCAAGGGTTTGCAACCACAGTCAAAATCCCTAAACAATCACTTATTGATCAAATCATGTTTACAAGAATGGAAAAACAGGTGTTTCACTTAAATGAGATGGAAGATCCTGCAATAGGTGCACTTGCAAGTGCGTCTATTCCAATTGTATTTGGAACAACACATATCAATGATGATTACTATATTGATGGTGGTGCAAAAGATAATATGCCTATACAACCATTATTAGATCAAGGTTGCGATATTATTATTGCAGTTCCGATTCATGGTGGTATTCATCCTAATCGCTATAGAGATAGTCATATTTTATTGGTAAGTATTGAACCTCATTTTTTATTCAACCCACTCATGATTGATGTCATCAATTTTGATCCAAAAGAAATTCCTCACCGTGTTGAATATGGAGAGTTATTAACAAAGTTTATGTTTGATAAACTTCATGAACAAAACATCTTTGATTTTAAAAATCAGATATGGCATAAACAAGATAGTTTTAAATATATAAGAATATCAAGAGATGAAGAATTTAAATTAAAGTTTTTAAAGAAAGGATGATTTTATGGATGCCGAGATTATTAGATTTTTAAGAGATATATCAAATCCAGTATTTGATTGGATATTTTATATCATCACTCAAGTTGGTGGTGAAACATTTTTTATAGTCGTAGCAGCAATCTTATATTGGGTCATCAATAAAAAATATGCTTATAAATTTGTGATGGCATATTTAGTCATTTCAGGCGTTAACATTGGATTAAAATCTATATTTAAAAGACCTAGACCTTATACAATAGATGGTATTACACCACCTTTTGATTATTACACAACAGGGTATTCATTTCCTAGTGGGCATGCGACTTCTGCAGGGGTTTTAGCATTTGCTTCATATGATGGATACAAAAAGTTTAATAAAAAATGGTTGCTGTATGTAGGTATTACAGTCGCAATCCTTGTTCCATTTTCTAGAATGATCCTTGCTCAACATTATTTATCAGATGTCCTTGTGGGACTCTTATTAAGTGTTTTCTTATCTTATTTCTTGTTTAAATGGATTGATTTACTTAAAGATAAGGAAGAAATACTTGTGTTAATTGCAGCACCAATCATTTTAATAATCATGTTTATATCACAAACTGAAGATTTGTTTAAAGCTGGTGGTGCATTTTTAGGTTTTGCTTTAGGATATATCATTGAAAAATATTATGTTAAATATGAAGTCAAACATAAACTAGGCATTCAAGTATTAAAAGTATTGATTGGTTTTGCAGGTGTACTTATATTAAAAGAAGGATTGAAATTGATTTTTCCTGATGAATCATTCTTTCATTTTATAAGATATTTATTGGTAGGAGGATGGGTTGCAGTTGTTGCACCTTTAATATTCAAACATGTCTTTAAACATCACGAAAAAGAAATTTCATGATTTGACAGCAGAAGAAGTATATCAAATCATTAATTTAAGACTTGAAGTCTTTTTAGAAGAACAAAAAATATATTATGTAGATACTGATTTTATTGATCAATTATGCGTTCATTATTTTACAAAAGAAGATGACAAAATCACCAGTTATTTAAGATTAATACCCAAAGGTGTTAAGCATGAATACTATGTTATTGGAAGAGTTGTTACAGATATGAAATATCGTAAAAGAGGTTTATCTAGTGCACTCATTAACGAAGTCCTTCATGATGTTAAAGGTGAACCTGTTTATTTACATGGTCAAGCATATCTACAAGAATTCTATGAAAATTTAGGATTTAAAACCATCAGTGAAGCGTTTATTGAAGAGGATGTACTTCACTATGAAATGCTAAATTTAAATAAAAGCATTTAAAAATATTGAAAAATAATTAAAAATAATATATAATAATAGTATAAAAAAATTTAGGGGGTCTTCACATGCCAGAATTTATTATGCAAGTAAGTTTGATTATTCTTGGAATTTTATTCTTGGGTTATTTAGGGTTTATATGGCTTGATTATAAAAAATTAGATAAAAAAATTAAGCATAAAACTCATGTAACTGTTTTGTTGGTTTTTTCAAGAATCATGTTGATATTATCGTATGTATATGGATTATTATTAATTATTACACTCATTTTTGATGGCTCAAATGGTTATGAATTATATTCATTCTTACGTATTAATGGTGACTTAGGCATCATGCCTGATTCATATCAAGTTCTTTATTTGATTTTACTTACATTGTTTGTAGCAATGATCTCATTAGTATTTAGAGCACTCATTAAAATACTAAATTCATTTACAGGTAAAGCATTATTTGGAAAGAAGTTTATACTTGATATTAGATTAGGATTATATGCACTTGGTGTTGCATACTTTTTACAAATGGCTGTACATGTCATTAATCAAACAACAGCATTTACGTTTAGCGAAGTTGCTATTTATGCAATTTCAGGTATTGCTTTATCATTTATAAGTAAAATCGCGATTGATAATCAAGAAAGCAATGAGTAACATCTTGTTTATATATTAAAAACATGATATGATATAAGCGCAATGAAAAGAATGAGTAATAAGTCATTTCTTTAAAGAGACTTCGTGGTTGGTGAAAACGAAGAAGAAACCTTATGAACGCTACTCTTGGAGCAAAAAGTATGTCGGCTTTAACGATCAAATGAGGGCTAGTCATTGACTAGAACTAAGGTGGTACCGCGAATTTATTCGTCCTTAGATAATTTCTAAGGACGTTTTTTTATTTTAAAGGAGTGATTTTATGAAATACATGACAGCACAACAAATTAGAGAAACATGGTTAAACTTTTTTAAATCTAAAGGACATAAAATAGAAGCATCTGCTTCATTGATTCCCCAAAATGATCCAACACTATTATGGATAAACGCTGGGGTTGCACCATTAAAGAAATATTTTGATGGAAGTGAAAAACCAGAAAGTCCTAGATTAACCAATGTCCAAAAATGTATTAGAACCAATGATATTGAAAATGTTGGTAAAACAGCAAGACACCATACATTCTTTGAAATGCTTGGTAATTTTTCAATTGGCAATTATTTTAAAGAAGATGCTATTAAGTGGGGACTTGAATTATTAACAGATGATAAATGGTTTGGATTTCCATTAGAAAAACTATACATCACATATTATCCAGATGATATAGATGCAAGAAATTTCTGGATTGAAAATGGTGTTGATCCTTCTCATCTAATACCCAGAGCTGATAATTTTTGGGAAATTGGTGAAGGTCCATGTGGTCCAGATACTGAAATTTATTTTGATCGAGGTTCTTCATATGACGAAAGAGGTGTCGAATTAATCTCAGATGATATTGAGAATGAAAGATACATTGAAATTTGGAATATCGTTTTTTCTCAGTTTAATTCAAAAGCAAATCTTGAAAGACAAGATTATCCAGAACTTCCAAATAAAAATATTGATACAGGTGCAGGTTTAGAACGATTTGCATGTGTGATTCAAGAAACAGAAACTAATTTTGAGACTGATTTATTTTTTCCAGTCATTAAAAAAGTTGAAGAACTTACAGGTGTTACATATGAAGGACAAATGGCATTTAAAGTTATTGCTGATCATGTGAAAGCATTGGTATTTTCGATTTCAGATGGAGCTATGCTATCCAATGAAGGTAGAGGATATGTCCTTAGAAGATTATTAAGACGTGCTGTAAAATATGGGCGTTTTTTAGGCATGAATAAACCATTTTTATTTGAGTTGGTTGATGAAGTTGTTAACATGATGGGTGCATTTTATCCTAATTTGTATGAAACTAAAGAAATCGTATCTAAAATCATCTTAAAAGAAGAAGAGAAATTTTTAGAAACAATCTCTGAAGGTGAAAAACATTTAATTGAAGCTATGTCATTAGAAGGTTTAAAAATTTCAGGACAAACTGCATTTAAACTATATGATACTTATGGATTTCCAATTGAATTAACGATTGAGTATGCAGAAGAAAATGGTGGATCAGTTGATGTAATCGCATTTAGAGAAGCACTTAAAATGCAAAAAGAAAGATCTAGAAACGCAAGACAACAAAAAGGAAGTATGAAAACACAAGATGAAGCGTATTTAAATTTCTTAGAACCTTCATTATTTGTCGGATATGATACATTGCAAGTAGAAACAAAGATTATAAAAGTTTTTGATCAAGGTATTGTTTTAGAAAAAACACCATTTTATGCAACTTCTGGTGGACAAACTTGTGATCAAGGTACCATTAATGGACTTAAAGTAACGGATGTATCTAAATTACCTAATGGTCAATTTTTACATCAAATTGAAGGTGGATTTGAAGAAGGTGATGACGTCTTAGCAATCGTTGATCCAAAAGCAAGACTTGATGTAATCAGAAATCATAGTGCAGCACATCTTTTCCATCAAGCAATCAAAGACCTTTTAGGAAAACATGCAAACCAACAAGGACAACTTGTTTCACCAAAGAGTTGGCGATTTGACTTTAATCATTTTGAAACAGAACATGATGACAAAGTATTAGAGATTGAAGCACTTGTAAAACATTACATTACTGAAAAACCACTTGATGTACGTATTAATGAGATGCCAATCGAAGAAGCTAAAAAACTAGGTGCTATGGCTTTATTTGGCGAAAAATATGGCAATATTGTCCGTGTTGTTGATATGGGATGGAGTATTGAACTATGTGGTGGTACACATGTTAAAAATACAAAAGAAATTGTTGATTTTGCGATTTGTTCTTATGAATCTATTGGATCAGGTATATATCGTATGGAAGGTATTACAGGTTCAAATTTAGATCAAAAGATCAAACCATATATTCAGGCATACTTACTTGAAATAGAAAGTTTAGAAGATAAATCATATAGACTTGATCAAAACTATCAATTGCCTGAAAGACCAGCACTTCTAGGTAGTTATAAAGATATCATTAATTACCGAAACTATGTTGATCAAATTAAACAACTCATCAAAGATTTAGAAAAAGAAATTGAAAGAGTGAAACAACAAGATGCTATTTCAAACGTTGATCAATTATTAAATCCTAACTTAAAAAATCAAGTAGTCATCACTCAAGGATTAGAAAGTAAGGTTTTAAAACAATTACTTGATGTTTTATTTGATAAAGCAAAAGCAGAAACGCTCTTTTTAATTAATGTTACTGAAGATAAAGCAAGCTTCCTATGTAAGAGTACTAAAGATCAAGCATCTGATTTAGTCAAGCTTGCAGCATCAATATCTAATGGTTCTGGTGGTGGAAGACCACAAATGGCCCAAGGTGGGACACAATCATTAGATAAAATTGATGAGATTGTGAAGGTGATTACTTCTAAATTATGAAAAGATATTTAGGGATTGATTTAGGAAGTAAGACAATTGGTCTATCTATCTCTTTTTCTGGAATTATCGCAGAAAGATATGATACATTATATTTTACGAACGATTTATATAGTGAAGCAGTACAAAAAATCATAGATGTGGTAAAATTAGAAAGAATTGATGTGATTGTCTTAGGATATCCTAAACATATGAATAATGATATTGGGATTAGAGGCAAAATTAGCGAAGATGTAAAAAAACAAATTGAAGAAAAAATTCAAGTTGAAGTCGTATTATGGGATGAACGCTTATCGACAAAATCTGCATTAGATGCGATGATTGCTGGCAATCAATCAAGAAAAAAGCAAAAGCAAAAGAAAGATGAAATGGCTGCAGTAGTCATTTTACAAAACTATTTAAATTATAAAGGAGTTTAACATGTTACAAGATGATAACAAATTGACTTTAGTCGGTGAAGACGGGTCAGAAACGATTTGTGAAATTCTTTTCACTCATGAAGCAAATGGAAAGAAATATGTAGTCTTTGAAATTGCTGATACTGAAGAAGTTACAGCTGCTGTATATCTTCCAGACAATGAGGATCAATCAGAAGGCGAATTTTCTGATATTGAAACAGAAGAAGAATGGGAAATGCTTGATAAATTGTTAGATGCATATTATCAAGATTTAGAATCTGAAGAATAAAAGACAAAAGAAACCAAAAATGGTTTCTTTTTTTATAAAAAAAACTAAAGCTATTGAATATATAAATATGAAAGCGTAAAATATAACTATAATGGGCATATGCCCAAAACAAGAGGTGAATATGCCAAGACCCAAAGCATTAGGTAAAGTTTGTCATTTACCCGAGGTTAATCTATTTGGACCTTTGGTTTCAAATCCACATAAAAGAGAAATCGTCAATTTAAGTATTGAAGAATATGAGGCAATTAGAATCATTGATTTAATGCAACTTAGTCAAGAAGAAGCTGCAGAACTCATGGATTTATCACGACAAACACTTCAAAGAATATACTATAGTGCAAAGCAAAAATTAGCTGAATCTATCGTTTTTGGTAGAATCTTAAAAATCGAAGGTGGTAATTTTAAACTTTGTGATGTAGATATTGATTGTCAAAATTGTAAACACTGTCCTTGTAGTAAAAAAAACAAGGATTTAAAACTAAAGGAGCAAGTATGAAAGTAGGTATTGCAGGATCAAATGGGATGGTTAGTCAACATTTTGGTCATTCAAATGAATTAAATGTTTTTCAAGTTAGTGAAAACAAAGTAAGTTTTATAGAAAAAATTGAAGTTAAAGAACATGCCCATGGAGCATTTCCTCAAATTGTTTTAAACGCTGATGTTGATGTACTTATTTGCGGTAATTTAGGTGCAGGTGCTGTTCAAAAAATGGAAAGTCAAAATATTGAAGTCATCACGGGTGCTTCTGGTGATATCAATGATGCAATAGCATTGTTTGCAAAAGGAGAATTAGTGTCTAAAGATTTACAATGTGAAGGTCATTCACATGATAAAAATCATGAACATGGACATTGCCATGATTAAATAAAAAAGGAGAATAGTCATGAAAGAAAGTACTGATGTATTAATTATTGGGGGTAGTGCTGCTGGTTTGGTATCAGCATTAACTGCTAAATCGTCATATCCTGACAAAAAAGTTGTTATGATAAGACAAGAAGAAAAAGTGATGATTCCTTGTGGAATTCCATATATATTTGGATCATTAGAATCATCAGATCAAAATATTCTACCTGATGGCGGACTTATTAATTTAGGGGTAGAAATTAAAATTGATAAAGTCATGAAAATTGACCCAGAAGGAAAAGTTTGTCTAACTGCAAGTGGATTAGAATTAGCATATGATAAATTAATTATCGCAACTGGTTCAATGCCTTCTAAACCTAAATGGTTAAAAGGTGCAGAACTTGAAAATGTATTTACGATTCCAAAAAACAAAAATTATCTCGATGAACTTGTAGAAAAATTACAAGCATTTAAGAAAATTGTTGTTGTCGGTGCTGGTTTTATTGGGGTAGAAGTTTCAGATGAATTAAATAAAAAAGGATTTGAAGTTTCATTAGTTGAAAAACAACCTCACGTTTTAGCATTAGCATTTGATGATGATGTTGCTATTGAAGCAGAAGAATTGTTAAAAGCACGCGGTGTCAATGTGATTGCAGGTGTTGGTATTAAGGAAATTAAAGGTGAAGGCAAAGTATCATGTGTATGCTTAGACAATGAAGTACATGTTGAAGCAGATGCTGTCATTCTATCTATGGGTTATTTACCAAACAGTATTTTGGCTAAGGAATCTGGTGTAGAAGTCAATAATAAAGGATTTATTATTGTTGATGAATATTTAAGAACAAATCTAAAAGATGTATTTGCTGCTGGTGATTGTGCTGAAAAACGTGATTTTGCTACAAATAAGATCTCTACAACGATGTTAGCTTCAACAGCATGTGCAGAAGCAAGAGTTGCTGCACTTAACTTATATAAAGTATCAACAGTTCGTAAGTTTAAAGGAACTATTGGTATTTATTCAACATCGATTGGTGATTATGCATTTGGTGTTGCAGGGTTAACTGAATGTGGCGCAGCTCATGAAGAGTTTAGTTATGTTGTAGGTAAATTCCAAGGTATTGATAGACATCCTGGGAAATTAAATGATCCTCATAAACAAATTGTAAAACTTGTTGTCGCTAAAGAATCAGGAAGATTACTTGGTGGTTCAGTTGTTGGTGGAAATAGTGCTGGTGAATTAATTAATAGTATTGGATTTATCATTCAAGCAGGCATGACAGTTAATGACTTATTGGTTGCTCAAATTGGTACACAACCAATGCTTACAGCTTCACCTGCTGCATATCCACTTATTAAGGCAGCTGAAGTAGCAGCAAAAAAATTGTAATGATGAAAGAACCTTAGGGTTCTTTTTTTTATGCTTAAATCAAATCTATGATAAAATAATGTGTAGAAATAAGAGGTAAAACAATGATAGAAAATATAAAAACATATGCTATAAATCATCATGTTCCAATCATCTGTGAAGAAGGATTGACATTCTTAAAAGAAACATTAACTAAATATCAAGTTAAAGAAGTCTTAGAAATTGGAACAGCTATCGGATATAGTTCTATTGAAATGGCATTAGTTGGATGTAATATAGATACTTTTGAACGCGATGTTCATATGATAGAACAAGCAAAAAAGAATATTAAATCTTTAGGTTTAGAGCATAAAATTAGACTCATCACGGAAGATGCATTATTATATAATGGTGAACTAAAATCATCATATGATTTAATTTTTATTGATGCAGCAAAAGCACAATATCAAAAATTTTTTGAAAAATTCGAATCACGTTTAAGCAAAGAGGGCATCATTGTTTGTGATAATTTATCTTTTCATCATTTAGACAAAACGAAAGTGAATAGAAATACAAGACAATTACTGACAAAATTAGAGAATTTCGTTGATTTCTTAAAGCATAATGAATCATATGAAACGACGTTTTATGATGTTGGTGATGGTATGAGTATTTCTAAAAGGATCATTAAATGAAATTACTAACAACATTATTTGATATAAAAAATTTAGATCTTCTAAGTGAAGCTGATGGATTTATCATCGGAAATGAAACTTATGGTACAAGACTTACAAAAAGTTTTTCTATTTCTGAAATTAACGAAATTATCTCATATGGGAAGTCACATCAAAAAGATGTGTTTTTAGTCGCAAATCAAATGTTTGATGACCATATGATTGATACTTTCAAAACATGGATTAAAGCGATTAACATAGATGATTTAACTGGATTAATCGTTGCAGATGTAGGACTTTATTATGCATTAAAAAAAGAAGGATTAGAAGAAAAAGTCATATATAATCCAGAAACCTTAATGACTAATTATTATGATTTCAACTTTTTAGTTGAAACAGGCATTTATGGTGTGTTTATTGCTAAAGAAATCACATTAGAAGATATTAAAATTATTTCAGAAAAAAAACAAACCAAATTGTTCATGGTTGGTCATGGACATTTAAATATGTTTTATTCAAAAAGACAATTAATTGATAATTATATGCATTTTATGGATAAAGAGAATCATATTCACAATAAGCAAACTTTAAAAATTATTGAAGAAAAAAGAAGTGAAGAGCCATATCCTATATTAGAAGACTTAGCAGGCACACATGTGTTTAGATCGCAAGTGTTTGATAGTATTGATTATATAGAGACCTTAAAACCTTTAGTGGATTATTTAGTTATAGATTCAATTTTTAAAGATGATGCGTATGCTAAAGCTATCATAGATATGTATCAAGGGCATGTATCACTTACAAAAGAAGAGATTGAAAACACATATGAAGAAGTTTGGGATCATGGATTTTTCTTTAAGAAAACGATCTATAAACAAGGAGCTTAAAGATGATAGAATTATTAGCACCTGCTGGTGATTTAGAAAAATTAAAAATAGCTTTAATGTATGGTGCTGATGCAGTCTTTATTGGTGGTCAGAATTTTTCATTAAGAGCACGTGCTTCAAACTTCACATTAGATAATATTTTAGAAGCAACCACTTTTGCTCATGAACGTGGGAAAAAAGTCTATATTACAACGAATATTATCCCGCATAATGAAGATTTAGAAGGTGTTATTGAGTATTTACAAGCATTAGAAAAAAATCACGTAGACGCGATTATTTCTGCATCACCTTTTATTATTGATATGGCGCTTAATCATACAAACTTAGAAGTTCATTTATCAACTCAACAATCTGCATATAATAGTGAAGCAGTTAATTATTGGTTTGATAAAGGTGTTAAAAGAATTGTATTAGCTAGAGAATTAGATAAACATCAAATTCATGAGTTATGTGCTAAAACAAAAGCTGACATAGAAGTATTTATCCATGGTGGTATGTGTATGTCATTTAGTGGAAGATGTTCATTATCTGATAATATGACTGATCGCGATGCAAATCGTGGAGGTTGTGCGCATTCATGCCGTTGGAATTATGATTTAGTTGATGATGGTGTAAGTCAAGGTGAAACACCATTTTCAATGTCTAGTAAAGATTTAGAAGCGATTAATCAAGTACCTTATTTAATCGATAGTGGTGTTTCATCATTAAAGATAGAAGGAAGAATGAAAAGCATTCATTATATCGCAACTGTTGTTTCAACGTATCGAAGTTTAATTGATGAATACATTAACATGGGAGAAATCAAAGACTTTGATTTATATGAAAAAGAGATGACTAAAGCCGAAAATAGATTATCATCAGTTGGGTTTTTAGAAGGTACACCTGGTGTTGATCAACAATTATATCAGATGAGAAGTGAAAAGCCATCACAACTCTTTATTGGACTTGGTATGAGTTATGATGAAGATTTGAAAACAGCTGTGATTGAACAAAGAAACTACTTTAAATTAGGTGATGAGATTGAAGTGTTTAATCCTAATGGTTCAAGATTTGAATTTATCATCACAAGCATGAAAGATCCAGATGGACAAATAATTGATATCGCAAGACATCCAAGACAATTGATAACAATCAATAGTCCACATAAAATTGATGCATATGCAATGATAAGAAAAGTTGTTAAAGAATGAAACCAATGATGTTGGTTTCTTTTTTTTGCGTTCAATACATGAGTACTTAAAATTGTGTTATAATGAAGTTAGGAAGCCAAACTTTATCAGTAAAGACATGTTTTCAAGGTTTTATAGAGGGAATGTTAAACAATTGAGGATTCATAGCCAATAAAAAACGACTTAAAATAGATGGGGATCTACTTTGTCTAGGAGGCGTAAACTCAATATGAAAAATGCTTTATCTAAATTTGGAAATATGCTTTTATTTCCAAATAAAAAACAAAAGATCATCATGGTAACATTGCTATATTTTATGATAGCTGGTGTTTATTTTTTAAGTTTACGACACTGGAGGTATTAAGTATGTTTATTCACATACGATATACGTTCCTATTATTTTAATGGCAGTCATCACAGGTTATCAAGGTGGATTACTTGCTGGTCTTATCTCTGGCATCCTATTAGGACCATTTATGCCTATTGATGTTGCAACTGGTGAAGAACAAGATGCTATCAATTGGTTATATCGAATGTTTATTTTATTGTCATCAGGCGGTTTAGCGGGTATTTCATTTGATATACTAAGAAAAAGTAGACAAGCAGCTTACATTGCCTTATCACATCATCACTATACAATGATTACACTTTATAATTCACTCAGTTTGAGTTATCGTAAAGAGATTAGAAATCAGCAAGTTATTGCAATTCGAGTTGTTAATTTTCAAAGTATTGTAGATTATATCGGTGTACTTAATTATTTTGAAATTTGGAAAATGATTAATGAAGAAATATCTAATTGTTGTGATTTCCAAGGAAAACTTTATCATATTGAAGACCAAAACTTTATCTATGTATGCACTCAAGAAAATAAAGAGATGCCACTAGATGAACTATATGAAATGTTTGCAAAAAGTAGAATGATTAATGATGTACCAATTTATTTTGATATCGCTATTGGATTTGCAAAACGCATAGATAGTCTAGATCATTTAGTAGAAGATGCACTTATTACTTCAAGACATGCTGAATTAAATAGTGAACATCTATTGACATTTAAACCTGAATTTAGAAAGAGTTTGAAAGCATTTGAACTAGTTTCTGAACTCAAAGAAGCAATGAAAAATAAAGACTTATATTTAGTATATCAACCTGTTGTTAAATCAAATTCTCATGAGATTAAAGCAGTAGAAGCTCTAGTGAGATGGCGTCATAAAACACAAGGACTTATTATGCCAGGAGCGTTTATTGAACTGGTTGAACAAACATTACTCATCAATGATTTGTCATATTATATTGCAAAAGAAGTTAAAGAAGAAATTTTGCCAGATCTCATGAAAAATGATATTCAGGTATCCATCAATATTTCTGGTAAAAACTTTAAAAATAAAAATTTTATGCAACAATTGTTAAGTGAAGAAATCTTTACAGACCAAGAGAAAAAATACGTTATTCTAGAAATCACAGAAACTGTATTTATGGGTCATGTTAATCAAGTATTAGAATTACTTCTAAAACTTAAGTCAAAAGGTTATATGCTTGCTTTAGATGATTTTGGAGTGGGATTTACAAGTTTATCCTATTTAGGAAAATATCCCCTTGATTATTTGAAGATTGATAGATCGTTTATGATGCAATATCATGAATTAGCCATACAAAGCATTGTTAAATCAGTCATTCATTTAACAAAAGAATTAGAGTATCAAGTGGTTGCTGAAGGCATCGAGACAAAAGAGATGGTAGAACAATTAGAGGAAATCAAGTGTGACTTCTTCCAAGGATATTATTTCTCAAAACCTATAGAAAAACTTGAGATCTTAAAATTGATTCATAAAAAATAAAAAAAAGACATACTAGATTTATTTCTAATATGTCTTTTTATTTGTTTTAAATTATTATTTATTTAATGTGAATTGTGCTTGAAACATAGGGATTAATACAATTAAATAAAAACTTAAGATTAATCCTAACACGAGTAGAGCACCAACTGTTAATGCTAAATAAAGGGAATAAAGTATTGGTACGATAACCAATGCTGCTAAAATCATAAATACACTGAATAAAGCTTGTTTAACTTCAAATGATTTTACATATTGGTTTAAGAATAAGAATAGTGTTCCAAGCGCACCAATGATTAAAAATAAGAAAGATGCACCACTTAACACAAAACCAGTTAATAAAGCCAATAAAAGGTTAAATAAACTTCCAGAAACAATAAACTCTGTTTGCATATTTTGATATTTTTTAGCATAAAGTCGATATGCTAAATAAGTCAAACCTATAAGTGTAACTAGTGTTGGTATACCACCTAAATTGGTCTTAACATATGTGAGACTAAAATCCACTTTTGAATAAAATGCAATAATTCTTGCGACAATATATCCAACAACAATGAAAGCACCCATGAGACCACCGAATAATCCAAATGATTTACCCAGTCTCTTTAAAGATAAACTTTCATTTCTTAGGGCTAATACGATAAAAGCCACAAGTGCAACTAAGAATAATATGTGCATCACATTTGCGAAACTTTCAGAATATCTCACAAAGATATTAGCAAACAATGTAAAGAAGACATCATTGTGTGTACCATCAAAATAATTGACATCACTATAAGTAGCATTTGTTGCAAATTCTTCAACGAGTGGAACAATTTGCTCACCATAATGTTGAATACTTGATGGATTGATATTTGTGTAATTATCATTAGGTGTATGGTAATAGTATAAGTTATCTAATACAGCAAAGTTCAAACCATTTTTGTCAATTGCTAAAAATTCAGTGAAATCAGTTGAGTTTGGCATGACTGTATACACAGCTGTTGCTAAACTATAAGATACTTTATAATTTGCATTTGAGTATAAATCTAAAACTTTATTGTTATTTGTACTTGTTTCAAACATATAAGCAGGGCCTTTAACACCACGAGCTTCAATATTGATGACAAAGCCAACTTTAGACATGAGTTCAGTTTCTTGTGTTGCAAATGCTGCACCATATAAACCAGTTTCTTCAGCATCAGTCATAAGAATATAAATTGTATTTTCTAAGTTTCTATCTTTATAAAGTCTAGCGATTTCAAGCATGGTTGCAATCGCATATCCATCATCTGCAGCACCATAGGATTCACCGAGTTCTCCAGCACGTCCTACATGACCTCTTGAATCATAATGACCTACAAGCATAATTGCTGTGTCAGAATTTCCAGGAATAACACCTAACAAATTGTGTATGTCATAGTCGATTGTAGCATCTGTGACTAATGTGTGATCATATGTATATTCAGTTACATTTGATGCACCAAGATAATCAGTAAGTCTATCTTTTAAATATAATCTTACATCTTCATGATTATCAGTATCAAAGACACTATGTTGATCTTGAGAGATATAAGCAAGTGTTTGCATCGCATAAACTACATTGAATTCTTCTGTACTTTTTGTTTGTGGGTTTGGTGTATAAAGTACAAAAGTTGATAAAAATAAAGCAAGCACTAAAATTATTAATGTGAATCTTTTTTGTGTTAACATATTTTTCTCCTCTATTCAAAATGAAATGTAATAGTTTGAACTTCAATATTTTAACATATTTTTTATGATTTTTAAAGATGGCAACATCGAATTCAAATATATATTTAAATATGTTAAAATAGAAATAGAAAATCTTTACTGAGGTAACTATGATAAAAAAGATTATCAGTGTGTTTATGTTATTTTTAATTACACTATCGCTAGCATCATGTGATCCTTGGATCACGATAGATCCAAATACAAATAATCAAGGGGATACTCCAGAAGAAAACGTTGATACATTTGAGCGTTTGTTTGATGGTGTTGTTTATCGAAAAGTAACGATTGAAGTTTCTAAGGATAATTGGACAGCACTTCATGAGTCTTTATTAGAACATCAAGCGCTTTTTGGAAATCTAAAAACGGATTTATATGTAGATGCTAATATGACTTATGAAGATGATTTAGGCGTGATTGAATATGATCATGTTGGTCTTAGAACACATGGGAATTTATCTTTAACATATTTAATGGATGGTGATGGAAACATCAACATGAATAGTTTTAAAATCAATTTTAGAGAAACATTTGATGGATTACATCCTGAAAATGATGGAAGAAGAGGATTTGAACTCAAAGAATTAGATATGAAGTGGAATAGAAATTATGATGAGACTTATATGACTGAACAGTATGCATTAGACATGATGAATCATTTTGGTGTAGATGCTGCACAGACGACGCACTTTATCTTAAGTTTTATCATCGATGGAGAAGAGGTTGTCATGGGTTTATATACTGGTTTTGAACCTATTGATGATGAATTTGTTGAAAGAAGATTATCACAAGCTGAAGAAGATGGTGATTTATATAAGTGTTTATGGCAACAATATGGTCCAGCTTCTCTAGAATTAATGGTTGATCCACTTGCGATTGGGCAAAGAGATGTATCAACAAACTATATGCCTGCTTATGATTTAAAAACCAATAAAGATACTTCAGATCACAGTGAATTCTTATCATTTATCAATAACCTTAATTATTTAAATGGATCTTCATTTGATGCATATATTGATTCGCATTTTGAAGTCGAAAAATTTCTTAGATTATTAGCAGTTAATGTATTTATTGGTAATCCTGATGATTATCGTGCTATGGGTAATAATTATTTTATGTACCAAAATAGCGAGTCACTTAAATGGATGATGATTCCATATGATTTTGACCATGGATTAGGTCAAGGTTGGTGGCAAGCAGATGTATATCCTAATTATTCTATTGGTGTTGATATTTACACATGGTTTGATTTAAATGATGCATTAACAGGATATGATGTTAAACATCCTCTAGTTGATAAAATATTAGCTAATGATACATATAAAGATTTATATACAAGTATTGTTCAAGAAATTTTAAATGATACATATTTTACAGAAACGTATTTTGAAACTGAATTCAACCAGTTAAAAGTAGCATTTGAAGGTACTTTTGATGATGCACTTGACAATCAAGGGTTTGGTTTAAGAAATGCACTTGATTATATTAGTGCAAAAAGAAGTGATGTTTCTAGTCAACTTAATGGATAACGATTGTGAAAACAATCGTTTTTTATTAATTTATAAAATTAATAGATGTTATAATAATATAGAGGTGAAGTTATGTTTACTGAAAATGAATATAAAGTGATTAACAATAACTATCTTGAAATCGAAAAGCAAAGAAAGAAAAAAATTGGAGTCATCATTTTTTATGCTATTTTAATTACAGTGCTTTTAGGTGTTGGCCAATACATATTAAATCAATTGATGGATGAACAAAATGATGCATATATAGTGATATATTTCTTTTTGTTATTTTCCATGATTATTACAGGTTTAGTAGCAGTTATCGCACTTATCGCTTATATATCAAAAATGACGATGGGAACTTTTTATAGTTATATATTTTTAGAAGTGATTGAACATATGAATCAGCATGAAGGATTATTTTATAAATATTCAAATGAGAAAGAAAAACATAAAGAGTTAGCACCATTGATTGAACCTGGGCATTTATTTCCACATGGTGGCATCACTTCACGTTACCATATATCTGGTTTTACAAAAGTACAACATCCTTTTGATTTGTTTGATTTAAGTATTGTGACAAATAGTGGACAAAGTTCTACAACACACTTTGATGGGATATATTTTAAAATGCATACAGAATTAAATACTGAAGTTCAAATCAGAAATCTATCAAAACCAAGAGTTAAGGGATTAAAATTTGATGTGGTTAGACAAGACGAAAAGGTGAAAGTCTTTAAACCTGAAAATCAGCATATGAATGAAGAAGATGAACGACTTTATGTGCTTATGAAACCTTTTTATCAAGATATGAGAATAAGATATGCTTTTTTAAGTGTAGTTAACCATGAGTTGCACTTAGCTATATGGTATAAAAAACATCCTTTAAGAAGATTTAAAACATTTGATATCAATCAACTTAATGAGATTCTAAATTCATTTAATCATTTGTTTGAAATCATGAATCAATTTGATGAGTTAAACTAAAATGATACAAGTATTTCAAAAAAACGGGAAAAATATCCGTTATCAAATAGTGATTAAAAATAATAAACACACTTATTTTAGAATTAAAGATGATTATGTGTTGGTAACAACCAATAAAAAAATGGTTCATTTAATTGATGCATATTTAAATGAACATTTTGAATCACTTTATCAAAAACTAAATCGAAAAGCATCAGTGAATAGTGATATGATTCAATTAAGAGGTAAATCATATCATTTAACATTTCATGAAGGACGTTTTCGTTATGAAATAAGCGATGATGAAGTGATGGCTTTTGGAAAAGATATCATGACTACAAAAAAGAAGATTTACATGAACGAGATTAAAAAAATGATCACAGATGTCCATCCTAAAGTGCTAAGCGTCATTGTTAAAAATCAATTAAAAGAACTCCCCATAAAGTATAAATATTTAAAATCTAAGTTTGGATCATATCATAAAAAACACGATGAAATTACATTAAATACTTTTCTAGCAACATTAGAACCAATCTACTTAGAATATGTTTTATTTCATGAATATGCTCATAAAATTATATTTAATCATTCCAAAGCGTTTTATGATATACTAGATACTTGGATGATTGAGCATAAAATCATACAAAAAGCCCTTAAAAAAATGGTAATTATATAAAAAATCATGTATAATAAATAAGAACTTAAGGAGGTACTTTCCATGGCGAAACAAACATTCCAATTAACTCAAGAAGGTATTAATAAATTAAAAGACGAACTTAATTATTTAAAGGACGTTAAAAGAGGCGAAAACTTAGAAGCTTTAAAAGAAGCTCGTGCTCAAGGTGACTTATCAGAAAATGCTGATTATGATGCAGCAAGAAATGAACAAGCAAGAATTGAAGCAAGAATCGCTGAAATTGAAACAATTATTAAAAATGTTAAAATCATTAGAACAACATCTGATGATATTGTTAACATTGGTAAACAAGTTAAAGTTGAATTTGTTGAAACAAAAAAACAAAACACTTTTAGTTTAGTCGGTAGTATTGAAGCAAATCCAATGGAAAATAAAATTTCTGTTGAATCACCACTTGGTAAAGCAATGCTTAACAAAGTAGAAGGTGATGAAGTTGAAGTCAAAACTGAAACTGGACGTCTCTTCAAAATTAAAATTTTGGAAATTGAGTAATGGCATTTTTTAAAAAATTTATTCCAACATATTTTGTTCCAAAAATTGAAGACATTGATTATGATAAACTAAAAGAACAAGGTGTGAAATCCTTGTTTTTTGACTTAGATAACACGTTAATAGCCTATGATGAAGATATTATTTCAAATGAAACACTAAATTTATTAGTCGAACTAGAAAAATCATTTGATGTTTTAGTCATCTCAAATAGTAAAAAAGGCAGAGTTATGCCAGCAGTACATCATTTAAAGTATGTATATTTTGCAAAAAAACCGACTAAAATAGGTTTAAAAAAAGCACTCAATCTTGTTCATAAACAAAAGGATGAAGTCATTTTAGTAGGCGATCAAATTATTACTGATATTTTTGGAGCTAACAGATTAGGCATAAAATCTATCTTGGTTAAGCCAATTAAGAAATCAAGTGATCGCAAGATTACTAAATTCAATCGAAAGATTGCAAATATGATATTAAAAGGTGTCAAAAAAAGATATCCTAAAGCATATGAGGAGTTAATTAAACCTTATGAATCATGATCATGTATGTAAGGGATGTGGCGCACCACTTCAATTAGATGATAAAACAAAAAGAGGATATGCTTTAAGTCTTGATCATGAGTACTGCCAAGCATGTTATCGTCTTTATCATTATGGTGAAGCTAGTGAACATTTCCATCCTGAAGATTTACCTAAATTAAATAAAGATGGTGTTGCAGTGATGGTTTCATCAGTGATGGCACTTGATATGCTTTTTGAATATCCTGTCTATCGATATGAGCCAAATATGACATTTGTCTATATCATTAATCAAATGGATTTACTCCCAAAGAGTACCAATACATCTTTAATGTTTGAACATATCATGAGAAAAGCAAAGATGAAACATATTCCATTTAAAGACATTATTTTCATGACTGCTAAAAATCCTTATGATATTGAACATTTAAAATCATATCTTTTAAGTTTTAAAAAGAAAGATATTTATTTTATTGGTGTACAAAATGCTGGAAAAACGACGCTTTTTAATGCGCTCACAGAAGACAATAAAGCACTAGCAATGAATAAAGCAGGGTTAACGCAAGAAGCGATTTCTGCAAAACTATCTGATCATGTAACACTTTGGGATATGCCTGGGTTATATCAAGAAGGATATCTTCATCAATATCTTTCTTATCAACAATATAAGAAATTGTTGCCAAGTGTAGAGATGAAACCAAAGATTTTTCAAATGAGAAAAGATCAAACAATTTTTATTGAAGGTCTTATTGCAGTGACTGCAATTGAACCTATGAATATGGTGGTTTATGGATCAAGACATTTAGAGTTTCATAAAACCAATGCACTAAAAATCGATGATTTACTTTCTAAAAAAGAGACTTTTTTTAAAGTCTATGCTGATCAATATGAAAAAAGAGTATTTAAATTGAATAAAGGCAAACAACAATTGACGTGTGCAGATTTTAGTTTCATGCATTTTACTGATGTTTCTAAAATAGAGGTCACATATCCTAAAGGTATGCATATCACTATCAGTGAGGCACTATTTTTATGATCAAAGATAAAATCTTGTTAGCAAAAGAACAAGTTAATCTAAAACTAAAAGAACATCCCAAACGTTTAGCACATGTTTATGGTGTTGCAGAAACTGCTGTTAAGCTTGCAAGCATATATCATCTTGATGTTGATAAAATGATGATTGTTGGTCTTTATCATGATTATGCAAAATATGAAACGATGAATCAACAATCACTTACTGCTAAAGAGTATCAGATCGTATTATCTTATCCAGTGATGTTTCATGCATTTTATGGAGCTTACATGATGGAAAAGAATTTAGATATTCATGATCAAGAGATGATTGAAGCAATTAAATGTCATGTTTGGGGAAAACCAAAGATGACACCCTTTGAGCAAATTCTTTTTATCAGTGATTATTGTGAACCCAATCGTGATTTTATAGATACAAAAGAGATTTTCGAAATGGCAACTAAAGATTTAGATCAAACAACAAAACATTGTATGGCAATTAGCATCAATGATTTATTAAACAGAGACTTGGTTCCAAGTCCATTACAAATAGAAGCTTATCAGTATTACCTGGAGGAAACAAATGGAAAAAATTAATCAAATTATAAACGTATTAGAAGATTTGAAAGTAAGAGATTTAAAAGTATATGATTTTGAGAAATCATCACCTTTTTATGATTACTTTGTGATTGCAACCGTCAACGAAAGACAAGGGAATGCTGCTGTAAATCACTTAAAACAAAAATTGACATTAGATGAAATCAAACATATTGAAGGTAAAGGTGGCACTTGGGTTTTAATTGATTGCCATGATGTCATTGTTCATTTATTTACTGAAGAACAAAGACAATATTACGGATTTGATCAAAGATTGATGGACATTAAACAAGTTAAATGAGTTTCGCACATATTTATGATGCATTAATGGCAGACATTGATTTTGAAGAAATCTATAATTTCATCAAACCATTTATTAAAGATAAAAAGACTTTAATTGATGCGGGATGTGGATCGGGATATTTGACAACGCTATTTGCCAAAGATTTTGATGTGATTGGATTAGATATTGATTCTGATATGCTCGCACTTGCCAAACAAAAACTTGAGCAAAACCATCTTAATGCCAAATTATTTGAACATGATTTAAATGATGAGATATTATTAGATACTGATGTGATTGTTGCATTATTTGATGTTATCAATTATTTTATAGACCCTAAAAAAGTATTATCTCATTTTTATCAAGCATTAAATGATACGGGTTATCTCATATTAGATGTTTATAAAGAAGAAATGCTTGATGTATATGATGGTTATTTTGAAGAAGATCATGAACCTTTTTTATATGAGTGGAAAATAAATAGAGAAGGTCAAAAAATCACACATCATATTAAAGTAGATCAAAAAGAAGATCAGATCACTCAATATATTTATCCTATTCTAATGTATAAAAAAATGCTTGAAGATATTGGATTTGATGTTTTAATCACAGATGGTGTGGATGAAAGAAAACATTATATTATTGCAAAAAAATAAGTAAAAAGCACATATATACCTCTATGATGAAATGGAGGTATTTTTTTATGCAAAAAAATTTATTTATCATTTGGTTTATCACAATCATACTTGTCATCGTAGTATTTCCTAAGACAGAAAAAGATGATGTTTACCTAGGTGTTGAAAATGAATATCCATATATTGAGGTTACGATTGTCGGAGAAGTGTATTTTCCTGGAACATACACTTTTTTCAAAGACATTACATATGAAGATGTTATCAATCAAGCTGGTGGACTTACTAATAACGCAAATACAGAAACGATTAATTATCAAAAAGCAGTGACAACAAATACAACCATTACGATTGAATCAAAAGAAGAGGCAGAACAGAATATTACGATCATGGTTAATATTAATGAAGCTAGTTTTGCTGATTTACTCTCTATCCCTTACATGACAGAAACAAAAGCTGCAAACATCATTATCTATAGAGAATCAAATGGTGCATTTAAATCCATTGAAGATCTTGTTCTAGTCAAATATATAGGGACTGCAACACTTGAAAAAATTAGACCTTACATCACTATTTGATCACCTTTATATTGAGGTATTTGCAGCATTCTTTTTCACATTAGGATTTCATATATGGTATTTTTTCATGATATGTATCATCTATATTGTGCTGTTATATAGACATATCCACATGATGAGATTGGTCATACTTTTTTTCGTGATATGTGTTGGATTTTATATCATACATGTAAAATCAGAAGTGACTTTTATTGATGGTGAAGCGAAAATCGTTGAAGTTATCACATATGATGATTATCAAAAACTTACCATCAGATACCATTTCATTAAATATCACGTTTATAACGAAGGTGTATCATATGAGATTGGTGACGTGATTTATATCCAAGGAGATGTCATTAGATATATGCATCAAAGCATACCTTTTGGATTTGATTTTTATGAATACTATCTATCCAATCAAATCTTTGGAAAAATAAAGATTGATGAAATGCATCTCATCAAGCATCGTTTGGGATTTTATAGTTTAAGGGAAAAAATTAAAAACCAAGTATCACATACGATGGTTTTATCTATGATCTTTAATGAAAAAAGTAGTGATGATGAAATTCAAAATCAGTTCAAATCACTAGATTTATTTTTTTTAGTACAAGTCTCAGGTATTCATTTATTCATTTTTGTAAGCATGATAAAAAAAATACTATTTTATTTAGATGTATCTAAACAACATACAAATCTTTTTATCATATTGTTTTACTTAATTGTCCTATATTTATCCATGTTTGACTTAAGTGTTGTGCGTATATCATTAGCATTTCTTATTTTACAAATGGATAAAACACATGAATTAAGCATGCTATCTATTGATAGATTAAGTTTAGTTTTTGTCATCATGATATGCATGAATCCACATCTTTATTATAGTTATTCATTACTGATGATGATGCTTATTTTATACAGTATTGAATTAATTGGTCCATTATTTAATCAAGAAAGATCACTTATAAGAAGGTATTTAATGAGTTTATTGATTATGGTTGTTTTATTACCATTTACAAATCATATATCGCTACTCTATATACTTATCGCACCTCTATTCATGGTTTTCATGAGTGTGATTGTCTATCCTATATCATGGTTAGTTTGCATCAAACCATCCATGGTTATGATTTATGATCCAATCTTGCATGTGCTAAATGATTTGCTAAGTCGATTAATATCAAATAATATAACGATTTCATATCATCACCTCGAATCATATGAAATGATAGGTTTATATATGTCTTTGATTTTTTTGATTTATTCAAAAACATTGATTTCTTTTGTTAAAAGGAGTTTTCTTTTTCTATTTATCTTGATGATACCCACTTTAATGTATGTTGGGATAAGCCAAGATGCACTCTATATGATTGATGTAGGGCAAGGTGATGGATTTTTAATTAAATTAGACAATCAATACATCGTCGTTGATTGTTTTAAAAATACTAAAAATTTAATTGAAAACTTAGGTATTGATCACATCGATTACTTAATATTAACCCATAGTGATGAGGATCACACATTAGAAGCAGCTGATTTGATCAATGACTTAGATGTTTCTCATATCATCTTAAATGCATATGATCAAAATTACCAATCATATCAGGGTCATATCTTAAGAGTTAAAGCTGGGGATACGATTAAATTAAAAAATCAAACCATTAATTTTTATAATCCAATCAAAGATTATCAAGATGTTAATAACAATTCACTTGTATTTAAAATACATATTGGGACATATGATTTTTTAATGACAGGAGATATTGAATCTATTGCAGAAGAAACGATGGTCCAAAAATATCATCATATGTTAAAAAGTGATGTCTTAAAAGTTGCACATCATGGATCTGATACATCTTCAAGTTTAATATTTTTAGAAACAGTTGATCCAAAGATTGCGTTAATATCAGTTGCAAAAAACAATCAGTTTGGATTTCCTTCTAGTCAAACCATTCAAAGACTTAAAGATTTGAATATCTTAATCTATCGAAGTGATGATTGTGGAACAGTGATATATAAGTATCAATTCAATCATCAAAAATGGGTAACTTACCTATGAATTATGATGTTTTTTTAGTATAATAAAAAAGAACACTTTGGAGGCTCATATGAAAGAATTCATCTATGTATTTAAAGGCAAAAATTCATATTTAGTAAAACAAGCCATGGAGAACCATATCAAAAGTTTAGATGTGGATCCTTTTAACATTTTAAGATATGACTTATCTGAAAATAGCGGTGATGATGTTTTAGAAGAACTTCAAACTGTCGCATTTTTTGCAGATCTAAAAATTGTCGTATTATCACACATTGAAAATTTTGATAGTTTATCAGAGAGTGAACAAAAAACATGGTCTAAATATTTTCAAAAACCAAATCCAGATGTGATGCTTATCATTGAATTAGATAGCAATGCAACACTATCTAAAGCATTAACTGATTTAATTACATCATATACATACTTAGAAGAAATCAAAGATTTAGATAAAGAGGATTACCCAAAATTTATTATATCGCTTCTTGAAAGTGATTCATATTTTATGAGTTTAAAAGCCATTGAATTATTATTAGATCGTACGAATTATGAATTCAATTTAATTGAACAAGAATTAAACAAGCTAAAAATCTTTAAAATTGATGATAAAAATATTAATGAACACGATGTATTATCATTAGTACCAAGAAATTTAGAGGATAATATCTTTGAATTAACAAATGCGATGATCGATAAGAATCAAGCAAGAACGATGGAAATTTATGAAGATTTGATTGCTCAAAATGAAGATCCACTTCGTATCTTAAATTTCATAGCAAGTAAGATGAGAGAATTATTTCATGCAAGATTACTCATTCAAAAAGGTTATGGAAAAGATGAAATTGCAAATCATTTTGGATATTCATCAGGAAGAACATATTATTTAATGAAAAATGCATCAACACAATCTGTTGATCAATTTGAAAAACATCTTAAAAAATTATCACAACTAGACTATGAGATAAAATCTGGACAAAAAGATAAAAAACTTGGTTTAGAATTATATTTGTTAGGAGCGTAATTATGTTTACACACAAAAGAGTATTATTATTTGATTTTGAGACAACTGGATTAAATCCATTGTTTGAGCAAATCATTGAAATTGGTGCGATTGTCTTAGAGGAACGTCATGGCACATATGAGATTGTTGATGAATTATCAACACTTGTAGAAGCATCTAAAGCATTACCACCTAAAATCATCGAAATCACTCATATTACTGATGAGATGCTACTTAGAGATGGTATTGCTGAAGCACTTGCATTCCAAAGATTATTTGATATGTATCAAGATGAACATACGCTGTTAATCGCATATAACATTATGTTCGACTTAGGATTTTTAACAGCATTATTTAGAAAATATTATAAACCTCAATTTGAAATAAAAAATGACATCTTGGATGTCATGGCTATTTATAAAGATCGTCATAAGTTTCCTCATCGACTAGACAATGCTGTATCGCAATATCAAATTGATATTAAAAATACACATCGTGCATTAGATGATATTAAAGCAACTTATGAAGTGTTATTAAAAATGGATAAAGAAAAATCAAATGTATCAAATTATATCAACAAAATTGGATATAATCCAAAATATGGTGTTAGTGGAAGAAGACTTCCACATGTGAAGTATATTGCACAATATGGTGGACGTTTAGAAATTGAACACGATAGATAAAAAAAAGAAGCATCCTCTAGATGCTTCTCTTTTATAGGCTGTTAACCAATTTAGTTAGTTGAGATTTATGTCTTGCTACAAAGTTTCTATGATAAATACCTTTTGCAAGTCCTTTATCAAGTTTCTTATGTGCAAAAGATAATTTTTCTACCGCTAGTTCCTTATCATTTGCTTGAACTGCTGCTTCAACAGCTTTAACTGCAGTTTTCACTGATGATTTAAATGATGCGTTGGTTAAACGACGTTTTTCATTGGTTTTATTGCGTTTGATTTGTTGTTTAATATTAGCCACAATTTCACCTCCTACATTTGCATACTTATTGTATCAAAACGAGATTAAAAATGCAACAATAATTGTTGATTTATGGTAAAATAGATATGAAAAAACATAGTATAAGAAGGATTTTATGACCACAGCAAATAAAATTACGATAATTAGATTTATCATGATTCCAATCATGCTTGTAATCATCTACATAAACCCACTTAAAGACGATATTGGATTCCTCAATTTATCGATAGGTGCTTTTATTTTTGCAGTATTGTTTGTCATCGCTGCAATAACTGATTTTTTAGATGGTTATATTGCAAGAAAATACAATCAAATTACAACTTTTGGAAAATTTTTAGATCCAATTGCTGATAAAGTGCTTGTATTGGTAGCAATGTTATATTTAATGACAATTGATCCAACAAGAGTTCCTTTATGGGCAGTCATGATTGTTATTGTCAGAGAATTTGTTGTTACAAGCATCAGACTGATTGCAGTTGACCAAGGTTTAGTGATTGCAGCAAGTCCTTATGGAAAGATTAAAACAGCATCAACCATGGTTGCACTCGTTATTTTATTATTTAACGATTTTGGAATGACACCATGGATTGGTAATATTATTTTCTATTTTGCTATTTTAATGACATTAATCAGTGGTATTGATTATTTCATGAAAAATAGAAAAAGTATTTTAGCAAGTATTTAAAAAGTAAAAGAACATAAAATTGATTATTATAATGATGGAGGTATTTCATGGATAAAGATAAAAGATCGCAAGCACTTGAAGCTGCAATGAAACAAATTGAAAAACAATATGGTAAGGGAGCAGTCATGCGACTTGGAGATGAAGCTGACCATCATGTTGCTGCAAATCCAACAGGCTCACTTGCACTTGATATTGCACTTGGTATCGGTGGATACCCTAAAGGTAGAATTATTGAAATTTATGGACCAGAAAGTTCAGGGAAAACAACACTTGCACTTCATGCAATTGCAGAAGTTCAAAAACGTGGTGGATATGTTGCATTTATCGATGCTGAACATGCCTTAGATCCAAAATATGCAAAAGCATTAGGTGTAGATATTGATGCATTAATCTTATCTCAACCAGACACTGGAGAACAAGCATTAGAAATTGCTGAAGCATTGATTCGTTCAGGATCTATTGACACTATTGTTGTCGATAGCGTTGCAGCACTTGTTCCTGAAGCAGAAATTAATGGTGATATGGGTGATTCTCATGTTGGTCTTCAAGCAAGATTGATGTCTCAAGCTATGAGAAAATTATCAGGTGTTATATCAAAATCTGGATCAACTGCAATTTTCATTAATCAAATTCGTGAAAAAGTTGGTGTTATGTTTGGTAATCCTGAAACGACACCTGGTGGACGCGCACTTAAATTTTATTCAAGTGTAAGATTAGAAATTAGAAGATCAGAAGCACTTAAAGAAGGAAATGATATTATTGGGAATAAAGCAAACATTAAAGTTGTTAAAAACAAAGTTGCACCTCCTTTTAAAACAGTTAGTGTTGATATCATTTATGGCCAAGGTATTTCTAAAACAGGCGCATTACTTGATTTAGCATCTGACTTAGAGTTTGTTAAAAAGAGTGGTGCATGGTATGCATACAATGATGAAAAAATTGGTCAAGGTAGAGAAAATGCTAAAACTTATTTAGCAGAACATCCAGAGGTTTATCAAGAACTATTTGATAAAGTCCTAGAACATTATCACATTTCATACGACGCATAATAAAAAGCGCTAAATTAGCGCTTTTGTTTTATATTTTATGGCCTTCTTCAATGACGATACAAATAAAACTAAATGTCTCATCACCAGCGTTTCTAAACTGATGGATGGTGTTTCCTGGGACATATGCATAAGAACCTTTAGACACCTTATGTATAGTATCACCGATAAGCAATTCACCTTGTCCCTCTAAAACATAATTAACATGATACCAAGGATGACTATGCTTAGGTGTATATCCACCTTTTTCAACGTGTAGTACGCGTAACACATGTCCTTCCCAACCTTCTTTAGGTGAAACTAATACTTGAATTGATGCATCTTTGACAAGATCACCATTTAATTGAATTTGATTTAAGTCTTTGACATGTCCAACCATGATAAAACTCCTTTGATTTTTATTGATATTCATATCTTATCATAAGTTTGAGTACTTTATGTAGGAATTGATTGAGAAACATTAAAAAAAAAGGACAATTCATGTCCTTCATTATATAACTGTATTTGGATTATAATCTTTTAAGTTGATTTTTACATAATTAACTGTTTCTAGTGATTGACCAGCTGAACTATAGTTAATACTTACTTTTAAATATAATATTGGATCAGTAACATTGATAAATAATAATGTTCTTTGAGGTAATTCATAATTATATGTAAGTAACATATTAAAATTAGTACCTTCTGTTAATGTGAGTGCATTTCCTAAATGTGTGTAGTCTAACCAATTTGTTTGAAGTACAGGTGTTAAAACAACACTAGTCACATCATAAGTAGAAGCACTATCATAACTAAATCTAAATTGGTAATAACCATTTGTTGTAATCGTACCTTCTTCATCCATCACAAGATTTCTAAGTGTTAACCATTCGAAATTTAGATTGATTAAATCAAGATTATCGATATTTTCAAAACTTCTAATATATTCAGTATTGGTGTCATCAAAACTGACTTTACTATGTGCTAAATAAGTACCAACATAAGCTAAAAGAATTAAAGTGGTTGGTATAACAATGGCAACAGTATATAATAATATCTTTATTCTATTACTATGAAACCATTTGAGTTTGCTGTGTTTTTTTACAGGTGCAGGCATATATAATCTCCTTGTTCATTTACTATCATTTATTATTATACAATAAAAATACGAATTTGAAAGTTTTACTTTAGTTTTGTGTTCAAAATATCATAGACTTCTTCATTGACTTAAGGGCTAAAAATCATGTATAATAATTGTATAAAGTTATATTATTATTAGTTTAAAATTAGACTTTAAAATAAACAAAATAAATGGAGGTGGGAGAATGCCCAATATATTAGCATTCAGTGTAGACCCAGTAGAAGCAATCATCTCCATTTTGCTAGCCATTGTGATTGGACTTGTCGCAGGATTTGTGATTCGTGTTATCCAACATGAAAAGAGTTTGAAAAAATCAAGAGCATTGGCTGAAAAAATTGTTGAAGACGGTAAAAAAGAAGCTGAAAAAATAAAACGTGAAAATGTTTTAGAAGCTAAACAAGAAATTTTTACGCTTAAAAAAGATTTTGAAAATGATATGAGAGAAAGACGTCAAGTTGTTCTTAATTTAGAGAACAAAGTGACTCAAAGAGAAGAAAATCTTAATAATCGCTCTATCAATTTAGATCGCCGTGAACAATCTTTATCATCACGTGAAGACAAACTTGACGAACGTAAGGAACAACTTGAACAATTAAATAGCAAAGTGGAAGAAGTTTTAAAAGCACAAGAAGAAAAACTTATTGAAATTTCTGGAATGGATAAACTTGCCGCTCAAGAAATCATCATGTCTAGGGTAAAAGACCAAATGGCAGATGAAATCGCAATTTATATTCGCGATGAAGAAGAGCAAGCTAAAAATCAAGTTCAATCTAAATCTAAGGAATTACTTGCACTCGCAATTCAAAAGTATGCAAGTGAAACAACCACAGAAAGAACTGTATCTGTAGTTGATCTACCAAACGACGAAATGAAAGGTCGTATCATTGGTAGAGAAGGACGTAATATCCGCACAATAGAGGCACTTACAGGTGTTGATTTAATCATTGATGACACACCAGAAGCAGTCGTATTAAGTGGATTTGATCCTGTAAGAAGAGAAATCGCTAAACGTGCTTTATCAACACTTGTATCTGATGGACGTATCCATCCAGGTAGAATTGAAGAAGTGGTTGAAAAAGCAAGAGTTGAAGTCGATATGTACATCAGAGAATCAGGAGAAGACGCAATATTCCAAGTTGGAATTGGACGTATTCATCCAGATTTAGTTAAGTTATTAGGAAGATTAAGTTTTAGAACAAGTTATGGCCAAAATGTTTTAAAACATTCCATTGAAACTGCATTTTTAGCAGGTAAATTAGCTGTAGAAATTGGCGAAGATGAAATTTTAGCTAGACGTGCTGGTTTACTCCATGATATTGGTAAAGCTGTTGACCATGAAGTTGAAGGTGGACATGTTGAGATCGGTGTTAACTTAGTGAATCGCTATCATGAACCAAAAGAAGTGATTGATGCTATTGCGTCACATCACGGTGATAAAGAACCTGAATCTATTATTGCAGTTTTAGTTGCTGCAGCAGATGCTTTATCAGCAGCAAGACCTGGTGCACGTAGCGAATCAATGGAAAACTATATTAAGCGCTTGGAACAATTAGAAACTATTTCTAATGAAATCCCTGGTGTTGACAAATCGTTTGCTATTCAAGCAGGTCGTGAAATTAGAGTTTTAGTTAAACCTGATGAAATCGATGATTTATCTGCATTTAAAGTTGCGAGAGAAATTAAAGAGCAAATTGAACAAAAAATGTCATATCCTGGAACGATTAAAGTTACTGTTATTCGTGAAACAAGAGCGACTGATATTGCGAAATAATTAAAGGGGCCAATGGTCCCTTTTTTAATGGAAATAAGAAAGAAGGCATTCAACGATGAGAATCCTATTTATTGGAGATGTATATGGGCAAAGAGGTCTAGATGCACTCAACTTATTTTTACCAGAAATTAAAAACGAATATAAACCAAACATTATTATTGTTAATGGTGAAAATGCAGCTAATGGTAGAGGCATTAATAAAAAAATATATAAAGAATTAATGTCAATGGGTATCCACATGATTACGATGGGTAATTGGGTATGGGGACATAAAGAGCTTTATGAATTTATTGATGATGCAAATATTGTTAGACCATTTAATTTTTATGAAGCCCCTGGACAAGGATATAAGATTATTTCATATAATCAGAAAAAAATCTTGGTGATTAATGCACTTGGAAGAACGTTTATGAATGGTAATGTCGAAAATCCTTTTTTAGGTATTAAAAAAATACTTGAAGATGTTGCTTGTGATTATTCAATCGTAGATTTTCATGCAGAAGCAACTTCAGAAAAAGTCGCATTAGGACATTATTTAGATGGGTTAGCATCAGCTGTCGTTGGTACACATACGCATGTCCCTACTGCAGATAGTAGAACGTTACCTAAAGGAACTTTATATGTGACTGATGTCGGAATGACTGGACCACTTGATGGCATTATTGGTGTTGATAGAGATATCGTCATTAATCGATTTTTAAATGGACATTCAGTGCCTAATGTAGTGGCTTCAGGGCCAATTCAATTTAATGCAGTTTTAATGGATTTATGTAACAAAAAGATTAAACATATCCATCTAGAAAGCGAAACAGTATAAATATACTGTTATATTCATTATAATAAGACTGGGTGATGAACATGGATCATGTAGATGTAGAAAAATACTTTAAACCTGATTTAAAGAAAGCAAGAAAAAGAACAAAAGATACAATTGAAGAATTAAGATTTCAACTTGGTGATGCTCATGAAAAGATTGGGCTTCATAAAACATATCAAATTCATACTTATGGATGTCA
Organism: Acholeplasmataceae bacterium; assembly: GCA_050251655.1. Taxonomy (GTDB): domain Bacteria; phylum Bacillota_I; class Bacilli_A; order Acholeplasmatales; family Acholeplasmataceae; genus WOFB19. The sequence goes on along the minus strand of JBFWMH010000001.1, from coordinate 125,110 downwards.
AGGAAATGAAGCTGACAGCGAAACAATGGCTGGTATTTTAGAACTTATGGGTTTTAAAAAGACAGATGTTGAATCTGAAAGCGACGTTATTATCATCAATACGTGTGCCATTAGAGAAAATGCTGAAAATAGAATTTGGGGCGAACTTGGAAGATTAAAAGCTTACAAGAGACAAAATCCTGATCTTATTTTAGGTTTAGCTGGTTGTATGGCACAAGAAGAGAATGTTGTTGAAAGAATATTAAAGACATATCAACACGTTGATATTGTTTTTGGTACACATAATATTCATAAACTTCCTGAATATATCGAAACTGCGATGTTTTCTAAAGAAAGAGTTATTGAAGTTTTTTCTAAAGAAGGCGAAATTGTTGAGAATTTACCTAAAACGCGAAATCATCAATTTAAAGCATGGGTTAATATCATGTTTGGATGTGATGAATTTTGTACATATTGCATCGTTCCATACACAAGAGGAAAAGAACGATCTAGATCTAAAGATGAAATTATTGATGAAGTGAAGTCATTAGTAGATCAAGGTTATGTTGAAGTGACATTACTTGGACAAAATGTTAATGCATATGGAAAAGATGTCAATGAAGGAGCATATACGTTTGATGATTTATTAAGAGACTTAAATGAAACAGGTATTAAACGTATTAGATTTACGACATCGCATCCTCATGATTTAGATTTAAAAACAATGGAAGCGATGAGAGACTGTAGTCATGTCATGCCATTTTTCCATCTTCCAGTACAATCAGGATCTAATCCTGTCTTAAAGAAGATGAATAGACATTACACAAAAGAATCTTATTTAAGTAAATTAAATGAACTTAAATCATTAGTTCCAGGTATTAGTGTAACAACAGACATTATCGTTGGTTTTCCTGGAGAGACAGAGGAAGATTTTATTGAAACACTAGATTTAGTTGATCAAGCTGATTTTGAAGGTGCATTTACATTTGTATTTTCAAAACGTGCAGGTACACCTGCAGCAACATTTGAAGATCCAACACCTGAAGAAGAAAAGAAAGAAAGATTATATCGACTTAATGAAAAAATCAATGCAGGTTATTTAAGAGGTAATTTAAGATTTGTTGATCAAGTCGTTGAAGTTTTAGTTGATGGTGTCTCTAAAAATGATGATACTGTTTTGGCTGGATATAGTGAGCATAATAAATTGATTAATTTTAAAGGTGATAAATCATTAATTGGTCAAATCGTCAAAGTGCGTGTAACCAAAGCTAAAACATGGTTCTTAATGGGAGAACTTATATGAGTGAAAAAGAAAACCTACTCAAATTGATAGAAGAAAATGAGTCTGTTCAAAGATATAAACAAATCGAAAAAGTCATTAATAAAGATAAGACTTTAAAACTAAGAATTAATCAATTGAAGTCCGTTCAAAAACAATTGATTAACGCAAAAGAAATTAACAAAACACAAGCAATTTTAAAGTTTCAAGAAGAACATGATCAATTGCTTGAAGAAATTGAATCATATCCTTTAATGGCTGAATATTTAGAATTACAAGATGAAATTAATCAAATGCTAAAGACGGTTGTAGAAATCATTGAAAATCGCATTAACAAAGAAATCGAAAATTCGTGAAAAAAGCCTTTTAAAGCCAAAAAATATAAAAATATTTGTAATAATTATAAAATCATAGTAAAATGAAATTAAGAATTTCATAGGAGGGTTGTTATGTCTAAGTTTTCAAGAGATACAGATGTTTTAGTGGGAAAAAAACAATTGAAGGTAGAGGAAATATTAAAATCGATTATTTATTTACCTGCACCAAAAGTTCTTGAATTTTTTAGCAGCATTGGGTTGACTGTTCCTCGTGAATTAAGAATTTTTGTTTTAAGAGAAAATTTAAGAGAAAAAGTTGCAGAAACAAGAAAGTCAAGATTGACATTAGCTGATGAATTAAACTATCGTCTTTCATGGTTTACAGAGTTTACTGAAACGCAATTAGAAAACCTATTAATCTTTTTTAATGACCAAGTTGTTTTTAAAAAATATTTAGAGGATTTATGGACAGATTTATTGGGTTATATGGTTGAAAAACAAGTCCCAAATTTTGACTTGGAAAAATTATATAATGAATCACTAGATCATGTAAAAGCAAATAAATTAGTATTGCCACAAATTGCAGATTATAACTTTGGTCTCAAAGATTTATTCTATGATAGTTTTGGACGTATCGATGGTGTATCTCCTAATAAAATTCGTAATGTATTATATAAAAGTTCTACACTTACTGAGATTAGAGATTTAGGACGTAAGTTTGATGTTGATATTCCAAGAAGATTAAAGAAAAATGAACTCGCAGATATTATTGTTAAAGAACTTAAAGATAATGGATCATATACAGAAGATCTTGAAAAACAAGTAAGATCAATGTCTGTTATTGTGATGCAAAGATTTGCGATTGATCATGATATTAAAGCTTCAACTGAACTTAAAAAAGAAGAAGTTATTGAATATATATTAAAAAATGCAAAAGAAACAAAAGAAACTTATTTTGTTCCAAATTCAAGAGACGTTTATGAAAAAGAAATGAGCCAAACTGAAGAAGAACAACCTAAGGAAGAACCAAAAGTAGAAGAAAAAATTGCTGAAGATGTTACTGAGGTTAGTGAAGATCAAGTCGCAATTATCGTCGAAGAAGAAAAAGAACCTGAAATTGTTGTTGAAGAAGAACCACAAGTTGAAGAAGAGGTATCTTTTGTTGAAACTAAAGTTGTAGAAGTTAGAGAAGAAACACCTAAAGTTGAATATGTTCAATCTAATCTTAATCTCGATGCTTTAGTTGATGAAGTTAGAAAATTAAGAGTTGCTGTTGAAAATTTTGAATTGAAGACAACAAAAGAAGACGATATGTTTGAAGTTGTTGAAGAACAAGAAAAAACACAAGATGGCACACCTAAAGTCGAAGTCATTAATACGGCTGAATATTATGGTACTGATAAAGCATATAAACAATTAGTAAAAACAGATGAAAATCTTGAAAGAGAACTTTTCGTTGAAAAACATAAAGTAGAAAAACAAAAAGAATCAGATGGTGATGTTAAAAAAGAAATACCAGCTGAGTTAAGAGTCACTGGCAAAGTCCTTAAATTCTTATTAAAATTCTTAGGTATCGTTCTTGCGATTGCACTTGTTTTATTACTTATCTATTCTGCTTTAGATTTCTTTATTCAATGGACAGTATTTGATAATATCACTGCATCAATTAACCAAGTGAAACTATTTGGTAATGGTGCCATTGAGTGGTTATTTAAATTCTGGGATTTATTCTTTACACAAAATACAAACTAATTTAGAAAAAGGGGGCAACTATGGATAAGCAAAATTACACCCCAATGATGCAACAATACTTAAAAATTAAAGAAGACTACGCTGATGCGTTGGTCTTTTTTAGATTAGGTGATTTCTATGAAATGTTTTTTGATGATGCGATTTTAGCATCAAAAGTCTTAGAAATTGCGCTGACATCAAGGGATGCTGGAGAAAAAGTACCCATGTGTGGCGTACCTTTTCATTCTGTAAAACCATACATTCAAAAATTAATTGAAAAAGGATTTAAAATTGCAATCGTTGAACAAGTCAGTGAACCAGGTAAAGGATTAGTCGAAAGAAAAGTTGTTAGATTGATTACACCAGGTACTGTATTTGAAGACGGTATTTTAGATGCTCTTAGTCATAATTTTATAGGTAACGTCATTTTGACTGAAAAAGGATATGCACTTACCTATGTCGATATTTCAACAGGAGAAGCTTTTTTAACTGATGATTTAGAGAAATTTGAAGCGATTGATCTTATTTATGGATTAAAAATAAAAGAGATTGTTTTACCTGATCATTTTGACCAAGTCTTTGTAGAGACACTTAAATCTCATCAAATTCTAATTTCTTATTTTAATCATTTTGATTTAAGTGAACAAAAATATTTGCAAAACCTAGATCGCGATCAAAAACGTGCAGCATCACATTTACTTAATTATTTAAATGACACCCAAAAACAAAACATCATGCATTTGATGGCTTTTGAAGTTGTTAAAAAAGTGGGTCATATGCATGTAGATTATCGTGTAAAAAAACATTTAGAAATTCAAGAATCTCTTGTCAATCAAGATCAAACGACATTGATTCATTGGATGAATCATTGTCATACTGCTATGGGTTCAAGATATTTAAAACATATGTTTAACCAACCACTTTATGATTTAATTCAATTAAACGAAAGATATGATTTGATTGACGCTTTTGGCTTATATTTACCAAGACAGCAAGTGATTGAAAGTTTAAAATATATTTATGATATCAACAGGATTGTTGGTAGAGTTGCTTTTAAGAGCGTTAATGCTAGAGATTTATATCAATTAAAAGAGACACTTAAACAAGTTCCTTCATTAAAGGAAAGTTTAAAATTATATCAAAAAGATGCCATTGATCAATTGATTAATGATATGGATAGTCATGAAGCATTATGTACTTATTTAGAATCAGCTATTATGGATGAACCACCGCTAACAGTTAAAGAAGGTGGCATGATTAAAGAAGGATTCAATGAAGAACTTGATGAACTAAGACATATCAATGATAAAGCTCAATCTTGGTTAGAACAATTTGAGATTGAAGAACGTGAAAGAACAGGTATTAAAACTCTAAAAGTTGGATATAATCGTGTGTTTGGTTATTTTATTGAAGTTTCAAAAGGTCAAACACAATTTGTTGATCCAAGTTTTGGATACGAACGTAAACAAACACTCACCAATAGTGAGCGATATATTTCTCCTGTCTTAAAAGAAAAAGAAGATATGATTCTTCATGCTAAAGATAAAGCAATTAATTTAGAATATCAGTTATTTACAGATATTAGAGCATATGTGGAAACATTTGCTCAATCACTACAAGTTTTATCAACATTGATTGCTAAAGTGGATGTCTTTTTAAATTTAGCAACATTAGCTGAAAAATATCGACTCATAAGACCAACATTAACAGAAGATAGACATGTAGAAATATTAAAAGGTAGACATTTGGTTGTCGAGCAATTTACGAAATTCATAGAAAATGATATTGTAATGGAACCAGGAGAAATCTTCTTAATCACAGGTCCTAATATGAGTGGTAAATCAACTTATATGCGTATGTTTGCACTCATCGTTTATATGGCTCAATGTGGGTCATTTGTACCAGCAGAATCAGCAAAACTTCCGCTTTATGATGCGCTTTTTACTAGAATTGGGTCAAGTGATGACTTAAGTGGTGGTAAATCAACATTCATGGTAGAAATGGTTGAATCAAATGAAGCGCTCACTAGAGCAACACATAAATCATTAATTTTATTTGATGAAATCGGAAGAGGGACTGCAACCTATGATGGGATGGCACTTGCTCAAGGTATGATTGAATATATTCATGAGAAAATTGGTGCGCAAACTTTATTTTCTACGCATTATCATGAACTTACATTTTTAGAACAAACATTAAATAGATTAACAAATTTATGTGTTAGAGCTAAAGAAGAAAAAGATACAATGGTTTTTCTGCATCACGTAGAAAAAGGAACAACTGATAAATCATATGGTATTCAAGTTGCAAGTCTTGCACATTTGCCACAAGTATTAATTAAGCGAAGTCAAGATATTTTAGTGCAATTAGAACAAAAAGAGAAAAAAGTAGTTCTTGATTTGTTTAATTATGATGAATATCAAGCATCACTTGAACAAACAACAAGTCAAGAAGAATTAAGTGTGTTAAAAGAAATTGAGTCATTAAACACTGATCAAATTACACCACTAGATGCACTTTTACTACTCAAACATTTACAATCTAATTTAAAGAAAAAATAGGTGAAGATATGTCTTTGATTCAAAAAATGGATCATAAACTTTCAAATATGATAGCGGCTGGTGAAGTTGTTGAAAGACCAAGTTCAGTGATTAAAGAATTGGTCGAAAATTCACTTGATGCTAAAGCAACCAAAATCACGATCAAAGTGACTGGTTTTGGTATGGAAAATATGACAGTAATCGATAATGGTATCGGTATGGATCATATTGATGCAAAACTTGCATTTGAAAGATATGCTACATCAAAAATTAAATCAGAGACTGACTTAGCTCACATTCATACACTAGGATTTAGAGGTGAAGCACTTGCAGCAATCAGTGCAGTCTCTAAAGTTGTACTACGTACAAAAACAAAAGATTCTACAGGTATTAAAGTGATTTATGAAGGTGGACATTTTGTAAGTCTACAAGAAGAAGGCATGAATCAAGGGACCCATATTGAAGTCTCAAGCTTGTTTTATAATACACCTGCACGATTTAAATACATTAAATCCGAATATAGTGAGAAATATGCTATTATTGACATATTTGATAGATTAGCGCTTGCAAATCCAAGTGTTTATATGCAACTATATTTTGATGATAAATTATATAAAGAAACATATGGCCAAAATGATTTTTATCAACTTATTGATCAAATCTATGGTAAACAAATGACCAAAGGTATGGTCATTCATAAACATCAATTTCAACATATTAGTATGAAATTATATTTATTATCTCCAAATATTGTTAGATCAAAAAAGAAAGATATTTCAATATTTATTAATCAAAGATACATCAAAAACTATCGTTTAACGCAAGCAGTCATTGATGGCTATCATTCTTTTTTAATGGTGGGTAAATTTCCGATTGCAGCAATCGATATTGAAATGGATCCTAGTTTACTAGATGTGAATGTTCACCCTCAAAAGTATGAAGTGAAATTTGTTAATGAAACTTTATTATCTTTTGAACTGGAACAAACCATTAAAAAAGCATTAGAACAAAGTGCTCATCCTATTCAAGAAAATTTAGCTTCAGTTAAAAAAGAATTTAAACAAGAGTCTTTTACAAGATCTTCATTTGAACTTTTTGAAGAACCAACATTTAATCATGACGTTACAGAAAGTGAAGATATGACTCAAAAACTACCTTACCTTGAATATATTGGTATTTTCGCAGGGACATACATTTTATTCCAAAATGATCAAGGTCTTTACTTAATGGATCAACACGCCGCTGCAGAACGTATTAGATATGAACATTACTATGAAGCATTAGGTCATCCAAATTTTGCGATTAAAGAAAGACTTATTCCATATGAGTTAAATCTTTCTAATGATGAAATCATACAACTATTAGGTTTTGAAGATCAACTTAAATCTTATGGTTTTACATTTCATGATCAAAAATTAATCGGTAGTCCAACATGGCTAAGAGAAGATGAGATTGATCAAGCAATTGAATCAATGTTTCATATGCTTATAGAAAATCAAAAGATTGAATTAAGTAAATTAAGAGATGATTTAGCCAAAGATGTGAGTTGTAAAGGTGCCATTAAGGCAAACCATTACATTACACCTAAAGAAGTGATGACTATTTTAAAATCACTTAATGAATGTAAAAATCCTTATACTTGTCCTCATGGTAGACCAACGATTATTAAATTATCACATTATGAAATTGAACGCATGTTCAAACGTATCGTATCATGAAAAAAGTATGTGTGATTGTTGGACCCACAGCGTCAGGGAAAACTAAATTATCGATTGAACTTGCTAAAGCTTATGATATGGAAATCATCAATGGTGATTCAGTGCAAGTCTATAAAAGACTTGATATTGGATCTGCAAAGATTAAAGAAGATGAAAAAGAAGGCATTAGTCATGTTTTAATTGACTATATAGATCCTATTCATCAGTATTCAGTATACGATTTTCAACAAGACGTTAGATTAGCTATTGAAAAGATAGATCATCCACTCATTGTTGGTGGCACAGGTTTATATATAAAAGCAGCTTTATATGATTATGAATTTGAAGAGATGGGTCGAGATGACTCATTTGAACAAATATATCAAAATGTTTCTACTGAAATGATATACCAAGAATTAATGAAGTTAGATAAAGATATAAAAATTGATTCTAAAAATCGAAGACGTGTGTTAAGAGCTTTAGAACAAGCAAAATTAGGATATCTACGTTCAGAAAAAGATAAAAAAGATAAACTTTTATATGATGCATTAATTATTTATTTAGATTTAGATCGAATCACACTTGAAGAAAGACTCATTAAAAGATTAGATCATATGATCGAAGAAGGATTCATTGAGGAAGTAGCATCTCTTCTTGAAGATGGCATAAACAAAAATGTCATCGGATATAGAGAACTTGCTCAGTACTTAAAAGGAGAACTTACTTTAATTGAAGCTAAAGCATTAATCATTAAAAAAAGTAAACAGTTAGCCAAAAAACAAAAAACATGGTTTAAAAATCAAATGCATCCTCATATCTTAGATGCAAATAGTCAAACATTAGTTCGTGATTGCAAATCACTTATTGATGATTTTTTAAAGGAGTAACATATGAAAATATTTTTAATAGGGATGCCAGGATCTGGAAAAACAACGATTGCACTAAAACTAGCTAAAGCACTTAATTATCGTTATGTTGATCTAGATGGCATGGTAGAAAAAAAAGCACTCATGTTCATTGAAGAAATCTTTGAGCGTTATGGTGAAAAAACGTTTAGAGATCTTGAAAGTGAAGCACTTAACAATTGTGAACATGAAGATAATGTCGTTGTTGCATGTGGTGGTGGCATTGTCACTAAAAAATCAAATAAAGCATTGATGAATGGTCTTAAGATCTATTTAGATACTGATATCGAAATCATTTCAAAAAGATTAGAAACGGATTATCAACGACCACTTTTAAAAGAAAAAACACTCGAACAATTGTTTGATGAAAGATACTTGAAATACCAAGATTTTGCTGATGCGGTTGTATCCAATAATTATGATGTTGATCAAACCGTTAAGGTGTTATTAAATTATATAAAGAATGAGGAATACAAATGAACTTATTAGTCATCCATGGACCTAATTTAAATATGCTAGGTTATCGAAAAGAAGAACATTATGGAAGAATGACACTTGAGGATTTATATGATACTTTAACTGATGAATTTCCATCAATTGAATTCACTTTTTTTCAAAGTAATTATGAAGGTGAAATTATTGAAGTATTACAAGATACATTTAATACACCATATGACGCTGTCTTAATTAACCCAGGTGCTTATACACATACATCGATTGCCATCAGAGATGCACTAGAGATAGTAAAAATTCCTAAAGTAGAAGTCCATTTATCTGATATTGATAACAGAGAAGACTTTAGAAAAATTGATTATATTAAAGATGTTGTTTCAAAACGTTTTATGGGACATCAAATCGATAGTTATATTCAAGCGATTGCTTACATTCTTGATATAGTTGCTTAATAAATAAATTTCGTGTATAATAAACGCGGAAAAAAAGATGAGGAGATTTATAAGATGATTAGTACAAACGAATTTAAAACTGGACAAACGATAAGTTTTGATGGTAATATCTTTCAAGTCATCGAATTTATGCATGTTAAACCTGGAAAAGGTAGTGCGTTCGTTAGAACGAAATTAAGAAATTTAAGAAGTGGTGCCGTTATAGATTATACATTTAACGCAGGAACAAAAGTGGAACGCGCACAAATCGATAAACTTTCTATGCAATACTTATACGCAAATGGTGATATGCATGTGTTCATGAATAATGAAACATATGAACAAATTGAAATACCACAAGCTCAAATTGAAAACGAACTAAAATTCATTTATGAAAGTATGAATGTTGATGTGATGTTTTATGATGGTAAAGAGATTTTAGGTGTTAATTTACCTGATAAAGTTACTTTAGAAGTTGTTGAAACTGTCCCTGGTGTAAAAGGTGACACGAAAACCAATGCTTTAAAAGATGCAATTATGCAAACTGGATTACTTGTTAAAGTTCCAATGTTTATTGAACAAGGTGAAAAAATCATCGTTAATACAAATGACGGTGCATACGTTTCAAGAGATAAATAAGACAAAGCACTCTAAAATTAGAGTGCTTTTTTTATATGTCGATGTTAATTGTAAATCCAAAATGTGAAGAAGTAACCACTTCAGCATAACTGTAGAGTTCACCTAAATCATCATAATAGTGATAAGAAGTGAAATAAGAAGCAGTACCTTCAAGCTCATTTAATGTGGTAGCATCTTCTTTATTTAAATTAATAATTTTAATACGTCTTGTTGATTTTGTCTGTTCTAACTTAAAGTATTTTTTATAAAAAGGAATAAAGAGCATATCATCTGTAAATATTTCTTTAAAATTTGGAATTCTTGTTAAGGATAAGTAAGTCGTTGAAATGAAAATCGGTAATTGATCAACATAAAACACACGTTTAATTTCATAAATCTTTTCAGATGGATGATATTTTGATTTTTCAAAAAACTCAGGTTTAGGTTTGATTTCTTTAGCTGAGATCAGCGTATGATGTGCTTTTTTTTCAGTTTTTAAAATGCTATCAAATAGCGATTCATTTAATGAAAAAATATCATGATTCACCTGAAAATATGAAACCAAATATTGATTTTCCATCTTCTTTATAAAATGATTATCAATTAAAATTTGATAGGCATTTAATACATCAGATGGATCAATATTAAAATGGTTTGCAAGTAAATGAGGTTCAGGCAAAACGGTGTTATCTCTTATATCACCTGATGTGATTAAATCATATAAAGACATAGATATTTGATCATATATTGGGCTATTAGAGCGTTTATCTATTTTGATGATGTCAATTAAACTCATGAATAACTCACCTCAAATTCTATAAGTTCTGATAAACCATAGGATAAGATAAAAGCCATGCTTTCTCCTTTATCATTTTGTACAACACTTCTTAAGTAGTGGGCTGGCTTCCCTTTAATTGAATCTAAGAGGAGTGCGAAATCATTATTGATATTAATTGCTCTATAAGATTGAGATAAAGACTTAGGATCTAGTTTATATTTTTTGACGATTAAATCAAAAACCGATAAATGTTTAATATCTACCTTTTGTACATTTGGGAAAAATTTATCTGGTAATAATAACACTTCATAAAAAAGGGCTTGATCATTAATTGATGAAATGATTTTTGCTATATAAACAAATTCATTATCATCAATATTTAGTAATTTGTTGGCATTATGGTGATTGACTTTTTCAAAACTTAAAACTGTTCGTTTTGATTGCATCAAAAAAGTCGTGATTCCTATAATCCCTTTAGATAAGTCAATCACGTAAGGTTTAGTTGTATTTACAAACGTCCCTTTTCCTCTTATTCTCGTGACTAAATCCTTTTTAACGAGATCATCATAAGCTTTTTTTACAACAATATTACTGACTTCATAAATGGAACAAATTGATTTTTCTGTTGGTAATTGCATTCCATGCTTTAAAACACCAAGATTGATATGGTGTCTAATTGAATCAGATATTTGTATGTATAAAGGTATTTTTGATGTTTTATCAATAATTATATAGTCCATATTCCACTCCACTCTTATTATATCAAAAAAGAGGTAAAGATTTATCTTTATTTAAGAATATAAGTTAATTCTTTATGCTATAATATGTATGGTGATAATTATGGAACGTTTACAAAAAATATTAGCAAATGCAAATATCGCATCTAGAAGAAAATCAGAAGAAATGATTTTAGAAGGACGCGTATCTGTCAATGGAGAAATCGTCAAAACTTTAGGGTTTAAAGTTTCAAAAAATGATGAAATTTTAGTTGATGGAAAAACAATCAATCAAAGTCAAAAAGTGTATTACTTGCTTAATAAGCCTACAGGTTATTTGTCAACAGCAAATGATGATAAAGGTAGAAAAACGGTGATTGATTTATTAAAAGAACACGATAAAGATAAACGAGTCTATCCTGTTGGAAGACTTGATTATGATTCTGCTGGATTGATTTTATTAACCAACGATGGTGATTTAACATATCGACTTACACACCCTAAACATGAAATTGAAAAAGAATATTTAGTTAGAGTTAAAGGGATTGTCATTAGAAAAGAAGTCGTTCAACTAAGAAAAGGATTAAAAATTGATGGCGTACTTATGCGTCCTAAATTTGTAAGACTCATTGAACTTGATAAATCAAATCAATCATCGCTTTTAGCGATTGTATTAACCGAAGGTAGAAATAGAGAAATTAGAAAATTATTTGAAGCACTTAATCATGAGGTTAAGAATTTAACGAGAGTTCGTTATGATTTTTTAACTTTAGCAGGTGTTGAAAGAGGCGCTTATCGTGAATTAAAGATCCACGAAGTTAAGCAATTATATGGTCATACACTAACAAAATCATGATAAACGCGCTTTAAAAATTTGAAATGTATGTTATAATTAAAATGTATGGAGGAATCTCATGTCTGGATTTAAATTAGCAATAGATGGACCGGCAGGATCAGGCAAATCAACGATAAGTAAACTTATCGCTGAAAGACTTGGATGGACACATATTGATACGGGGGCAATGTATCGAGCAGTCACATTAGAAGCTATAGAGCTTGGTATCGATCTCGAGCAAGAATCTTCGTATCTTTTTTTAGAATCTATCTATATTCACTACGATAATAATAAAATTTTTATTAATGATAGAGATGTCACAGAAGATATCAGAAAAAATAAAGTCACAAATAATGTTTCATTAGTCTCAAGTTTTCCATATGTTAGAAAAAAGATGGTCGAATTACAAAAGAATGCTGCTAAAAAAGGTAACATCATCATGGATGGTAGAGATATCGGAACAGTTGTGTTACCAAACGCAGATTTAAAAATCTTTTTAACAGCACACTTAGAAGAACGTGCGAAAAGAAGATATAAAGAAACAATTACTAAAGGTAAACAAGCAAACATCAATCAACTAATTGAAGATATTGAAACGAGAGATATCAAAGATTCTACAAGAAAAGAATCACCACTTCGAAAAGCTGATGATGCGATTGAACTTGATACTACAGATTTAAATATTGATCAAGTTGTTGAAGCAATTATTTCAAAAATACCAAAACAATACTCAAAACTAGATGATCTAGTAAACATAGAGTTAACTGCAAAAAAGGAGATTTAACATGGAGATTAAAGTATTGAAGGTAGGCCAAGTTGTAGATGGTACTATCGTCAAAGTTGAAGAAAACACAATATATTTAGATGTGCAATATATAACAGAGGGTAAAATACATCTAGATAACTATGACAAACCAGCACCACATTCTTTTGTTGGATTGGTTAAAATTGGTGATGTTGTCAAAGCTAAAGTACAAAAAATAACAGACGACCCTGCTCAAATCTTATTATCTCGTTTGCCTTTATTACTTCAAGAAAAGTTTGAAGATGTGCAAGCATTAGTTGAATCAAAAGAAGTTGTAAAAGCGAAAGTTAAACAAGTCATTGAAAAAGGACTTATTTTATCATACTTAGGACAAGAAATTTTCTTACCTTATAGTTTATTAGATTTTGATTTAGTGAATCAAAAAGAAAACTTAAAGGGTAAAACATTAGAAGTCCAAATTATTGAAGCGACTCAAAAAGGTCGTTCAAAAAGAATTGTAGCTTCTAGAAAAGAAATCTTTGAAAAAGCAAGACAAGAAGCTTATGAACAAAGATTAGAAGCAAGACAAGGTGAATTAGAAAACATTAATACAGGCGATGTATTAACTGGTAAAGTCGACAAGATTGAAAAACATGCTGCAACCATTCGTTTTGAACATGTTGTCGGACTTCTTAGAATTTCACAAGTATCACATCATCGTATTGATAAAATTGATGATGTTCTTGAAGTTGGACAAGAAGTTTCAGTTAAAGTCATAAAAAAAGAAGGTAATCGTTTAGATTTATCTATGAAAGCACTTCTTAAAACACCATATGAATTATTCTATGATGAACATAAAGTGGGCGATACTGTTAAAGGTATTGTTAATCAAAAATTACCATTTGGTATTATTATTGAAGTTGCTAAAGATGTAAGAGGATTACTTCATAAGAATGAATTTTCTTGGAATCCAAACGATAACTTTGATAATGTTGTTAAAATTGGTGATGAAGTAACTTTAGGTATCATCTCATTAGATGCTAAAAAAGAAAGAATCGCTTTATCAAGAAAGATATTAGAAGACAATCCATGGAAAGATGTTAATGTTAAACGTGGACAAGTCATTAAAGCTAAGGTTGCTTTGGTATCTCATGAAGGTATTAAAGTAGAAGTTCAAGGTGTTCTTGGAGAAATTCCTGTAGGTGAATTATCTAATGAACATATTGGGAAACCTGAAGATTATTTTGCAGTTGGTGATGAAGTAGAAGCAATCGTTACTGATGCAAGAACAGATCTTTGGATCTTAAAATTATCAATTAAACGTGTTCTTGAAATTCAAGAACGCGCATCATATGAAAAATATTTAGAATCAGATTCAGATAATGATAGCGTGACTATCGGAGATTTATTCGAAGACGATTTAAAAAAATAGGTGATGGTTATGCCTTTTAAAGTAGCAATAGTCGGGCGCCCAAATGTTGGTAAATCTAGTCTTTTTAATCGCTTGGTAGGCGAAAGATATGCAATTACAGATGACCAAGCTGGAATCACAAGAGATCGTATTTATGGACGTGCCGAATGGTTAACCAAAAACTTTAGGGTTATAGACACAGGTGGCATCGACATTGGCGATGCCCCTTTTTTAAACCAAATCAAAGCTCAAGCGCAAGTCGCGATGGATGAAGCAGATGCCATCATTTTTGTTGTTGATGGTAAAACAGGATTAACTGATGCTGATTATTATATTGCAAAAATGTTATATCAAGCTGATAAACCCATTATTTTAGCAGTTAATAAAATTGATGATATTAATCAAATGCAAAATATTTATGAGTTTTATGCTTTAGGTTTTGGTGATCCAATTGGTATATCTGCACATCATGGTCTTGGAACAGGTGATTTGGCAGATAAAATTATTGAATATTTCACTGAAGATGATGTCGATTATGATGAAGATACCATTAATTTTTGTATTGTTGGTCGACCTAATGTTGGTAAATCTTCACTAACAAATGCAATTTTAGGTGAAGAAAGAGTCATCGTATCTGAAATATCAGGTACAACTAGAGATGCCATTGATACACCTTTTAAAAAAGACCGTCAAAATTATGTCGTTATTGATACAGCAGGTATCAATAAACGTGGTCGTATCTATGAAGATGCAGATAAATATAGTCTACTTAGAGCTATTGCTGGATTAGAGCGTAGTGATGTAGCATTATTAGTCATTGATGGTTCTGTTGGTGTGATTGAGCAAGATAAGCATGTTGCTGGATATATTATGGATGCAGCTAAAGCTATCGTCATTGTTGTTAACAAATGGGATGCTGTAGAAAAAGATGAAAAAACCATGCGTAAAATGGAAAAATCGATTAAAGAAGAATTTAAATTTTTAGATTATGCAGAAATCGTATTTTTATCCGCAAAAGAACGCAGTCGTGTTCAAACGATTTTCCCAGCACTTAATTTAGCATACGAAAATTATCATAAACAAGTGGAAACAAGAATATTAAATGAGTTATTAACTGATTCAGTCATGATGAATCCACCTGCAATTTTTAATCGCGGAAAGGCTTCATTTAACTATATGACACAAGTGGCTCTTAAGCCACCGACATTCTTAATCTTTGTTAATAATCCAGATTATATTCATTTCTCGTATGAAAGATATTTACAAAATCAGTTTAGAGCAGCAATAGATTTCACTGGAACACCAATTAGATTTGTGTTCAGAAAGAAGGACAGCAATGAGATTTAGTATTATTGGTGGAGGCGCATGGGGGACAACACTTGGCCAAGTCTTAATCGATAATGGTCATGAAGTATTAATCTATGATATCTTAGAAGATCATGTCAATAAAATCAATAAACACCTACATCCATTTTTCGATACAACATTACCTGAAAAACTTTTAGCAACGACTAATTTTGATGAGGTGCTTGCATTCTCAAATATTTATATGTTAAGTGTTCCAACAAAAGTCATTAGACAAGTGCTTACGGAAATTAATAAGAAATTAACTCAAAAAAGTATCTTTATCAATGTTTCAAAAGGGATTGAACCTGGTACTTCAAAAAGAGTCAGTGAAATCGTAAGTGAAGTCATTGATCCAAAATATAACGATGGTTTTGTTGTTTTAACAGGTCCTTCACATGCTGAAGAAGTGATTTTGAGAAAATTAACATTGCTTGTTACTGCAAGTAACAAAGAGCATCTTGCAAAAGAAATGCAACAAGTCTTTTCAAATGATCAATATTTAAGAGTATACACCTCAAATGATCTTATTGGATGTGAAGTTGGTGGTGCTGTTAAAAATGCGATTGCAGTCATCTCAGGTGCTTGTGCAGGTCTTGGATTAGGCGAAAATGCCAGAGCAGCAGTCATCACAAGAGGTATTGTTGAGATTGTTAGAGTGGTTGAAGTGATGGGTGGAAACAAAGAAACTGCATTTGGACTTACAGGTGTTGGTGATTTGATTGTTACAGCTTCATCAGAAAACTCAAGAAACTTTACTGCAGGTAAAAAATTAGGTCAAGGTTTCTCACTTGAACAAATTTATAAAGAGCAAAAACAAACCATAGAAGGTATTAGAACGATTGAAGCGATGCATGATTTAGCATTGAGTCATAAGATTGAATTACCTATGATCCAAATAGCTTATGAGATAATTAACCATGGCATTTCAATGGATGAAGCAATCACAAGATTGCTATCTAGAGAACTCAAAGCGGAAGATTTTTAACATATTTGTCTTAATAAAGCGATTATAATTAGTTATATATTTGCTTTTTAAGTAAAAAATTGATAAAATAAAATTACTTTAAGGAGGTTAATGTTATGAACAAAACTGAATTAGTTGCAGTTGTTGCTAACAGAGCAGGCGTTACACAAAAAGTTGCTGAAGAAGTCTTAGGCGCTTTTACAGACACAATCGCTGAAACATTAGGAAGAAGAGGCGAAAAAGTTGTCGTTACTGGATTTGGAACATTCGAAGTAAGAAATCGTGTTCAAAGAACTGGTAAAAACCCTCGCACTGGAGAAGTAATCACTGTTCCAGCACAAAAGACACCAGCTTTCAGAGCAGGTAAATTACTCAAAGACGCAGTTAAATAATATGTAAAAAGTTGTCTATGAAAAAGATAGGCAATTTTTTTTGCAAAAAATACCTAAAATAAGATAAAATAGGAGTATAGGTGGTGGTTGTATGGATAGTGTTTTCATGAAGGCAGCATCAAACGATCTAGAGTTTGTTAAAAAGAATATGACACATTTAGAAATGGTCGATGAAAAACAAAAGAGTCTATTACACTATGCAGTAACGGGTAGTGCGATGGATGTTATTTCATATTTACTTGATCTTAATATTTCAGTTAATTTAAAAGATCAATATGGTGAAACACCATTATTTGATTGTGTGAGAAAAGGTAAACTTCATATAGCTAAATTACTCATCTCTAAATTTGCAAATGTTAATGTTGAAAACAGACAATTAGAAACACCAATGCACTTAGCAGCTGCTAAAGGTGAAATGGACATGATTAAATTATTAATTGAATCAGGTGCATTTTTAAATAAAGAAACACAAGAAGGTAAATTGCCGATACATTACGCGATTTTAGCAGGTCAATCAGATATCATTGATTATTTACTCAAAGTTAGCAAACAAACCTATGAATTAAAAGATAATTATGGTCATACGCTATTACATCATGCGACAAAGACTTCAAATATTAAAATGATTGAAAAATTATTAGAAGAAGGATTAGACCCAAATCAATTAAATGACTTGTTTGAAACACCTATTTTTAATGCCATTCGTTTTGGTACTTTAGATACAGTTAAATTACTATTGAATTATGATGCTTATGTTGATGTTAAAAACAGAAGATATGAAACACCAATAGATACAGCTATGATTTTTAGTAAACACGATGTTCTAGATTATTTAAATGAGTATATTCAAACACCTAAATATGAAGCACTTGTTAAAAAACAAGCATTAACAATCGCAGTGCTCAATAGAGATCATATTTATTTAAGAAAGTTAATTGAAAGACAAGTACCTTTGAAGAAAGATCGATTAAACAAAACAGCCTTGGATTATGCTAAGATGTATCGATTAAATCTATGTGTGAATATTTTAAGAGAAGTTGAATAAATGATAAAGGTTAATTTGATTAACCTTTTTATTTTTGTAAAAAATAGGACATATCCGCCCTGTTTTTTATGATATTTATCCATTAAAATTAAAGTATATATAAAATATACCAAAGGAGAAATTATTACGTTTACTATTTTTACATAGTGATTAAAATAACATATTAATATGACACATAAAATAGAACTATTACACTCTTGCAAAACTATAGATGATTTTATTGAATCAATTGCACAATTAGATTACTTTACTATCATTAATCAATATAGAGATAAAGATTTAGCAATTTTATATTTGGAGAAAAAACTGTTGAGAGTCTATACAACCTCAATTATTCTTTCACTATATATAAAAGTAAATCAATTACAATCAATTGATATTCATCTAGATATTATGAGTCCTGTAAAAGAAGGTATGTTCTCTGATTTTAATGCTACAAAAGTCTTAATAGAAAAAATAAAAAAATGTCTATAAAATAAGTAATTTTCATATTTTTTGCAAAAAATAGGACATATCCGCCCTGTTTTTAATATGGTTTTTGGCATAAAATATAAGTGTAGAGCAAAATGATATAAAAATCATGGGGGTTTTAATATCGAAAAATCAAGGTTTTATATGCTTGGAGGATTTATCACTGTTGTGATTTCATTCTTCATGATCTATCATCAACTTTATAGATTTACTGATGACTTTGTCATTGATGATATCAATCAAGTTGCGATTCTGATGAATTTAGAGGTTTCTCAAGTCGCAAGATATCAGGATGATGATACTTTTTACTATGTCGTTGATTATCAAAAAGAAATTGATGATACGAAAGAAGTTTCAACTCTTATCTATATTTATCATATGGATACACAAGTTTCATATTATTTTGATATTAGTGATTCTGAATCTTATCAAGATGATTTAACCAAAGTGAAGTATTTAGAAGAACATTCAAAGCGTACAATCATTGACCCCTCCCCGTTTAATGATTGATATAGAAAAAGCATCCTTATGATCGGAAGGATGCTTTTTTATTGTTTGAAATTATGATTAAGTTATAAATAGTATACCAAGAATTGAAATTAAGTTTGATAAGATGTGAACTGCCATTGGATACACAATATTTTTTTGATTCTTAATATAAATAATACCAAAGACAAATCCCATAATAATATAACCAATACCATTAATAAGTGCACTAATAAATGATGCTTCTCCAATTAAATGGATAGAACCAAAGATGACAGAAGAAACAATTAAAGCGAGTACATTGTTTTTAATAAGACCAAAGATTGATTTTCTAAAGATAAGCTCTTCAACAATAGGTCCAATAAATACGGCACTAATAACCATGAAAATAGCACCATTTGAATGAAGAATGTTCACGATTGCCATTTGATTGACTGATTCTTCAACAGGCTGATTAAATAATTGAGATAGTGCATCTGAGATAATTGAAGAGACTAAGTTAGCAACAATTAAGAAAACATATCCCGTAATGATGAATCCTATCATTCTTGAGAAGGAATCTTTTTTTGTAAGCTCAATATCATATGATAAATTAGGTTTTATAATGAGAAGCAATACAGGTAATAAAATGATATAGATAATAAAATTAACTAATCCATTGGCATAGCCTGTTAAATCCCAATCCATATAATCAATGACATAATAGTTGTCTGAAGTACTATTGTTAATTGGTGATACTTGATTTTGATATTCATATAAAATGATATTTGATCCATCGGACCAAGTTAGAATATTTCCTGAGAATAAATCCCACAAAGTTTCATCATGAGATATAAGTGTTTGAAGGTCTATATTATTGATGTTTGCTACAATATAATAATTTAAGTAATCTACATCTTGTATGACATATAAATCTTGACTATAATCACTAAAATAAGTGTCATAAAATTGAATATCAATCAAACCGATAGCATTAGGATCGTTGATGATTTCATCAAACATTGGTGTTGCAAGTGAAATCAAATTGAGTTGATCAACATTTATCGTTGTATAAATTGCATCATCATCTGAGACATAAAATGAGATCAAATTGGTTGTATCTTCACCCCAATAAGTAAATGTACCATTAGCAATATCAGTTGCGAGTAGATTATCAGGTAAAGTATCAGTTGGTAGTAAATCATTTGATACATTATAAAGTATGGTATATGTTGAATAATATCCTAAAACATCTATATAGTTTGCATATGTTTCCATATAATCATTTGCATAGATATCAGTATCCATGATGGCGATGCCATAAGGATCATTGATTAAGTCATTAAGTACTTTTTCATCTTTTGTTAAATAATCGATGTTATCTGGATTTGAAATAAAGACAATTTGTATAATACCAGCGACTAAAAACATGATGAGCACGTAGTATAAAATTGAAAAGATATATCGTGCTTTATTTTGGACTGGTTGATCGACGTGTTTTTTCTTTTTTAATTCATCTTTAAATAAATCTTCAAACTGTATAATGTTATTTCCTTCATAATTTTCGTTTTCATTATGCATGTTTATCACCCTACTTTATTATAACTTATGATTAGTTTAATTGATAGGTATATCCATAAAAATGTGATAATATATTATTAGATAGATCATGTGAGGAAAATGATGAAACTCTTACTAGCAAGCCAAAATCAGCATAAAAAAGAAGAGATATTTCAAATCTTTAAAGACTACGATGTCGAATTACTGGATTTGTCTTTTTTTAAAGATGATGATGATGTTTTAGAAACTGGGACAACATTTTTAGAAAATGCAATCATCAAAGCAAAGTATTTTTCTAAAAAATATAACATGCCTGCAATTGCTGATGATTCAGGATTGGTTGTTTATGCATTAGCTGGAGATCCAGGGATTTATTCTAAAAGATACAGTGGTGGATCTGATTTTGATAACAATGTAAAGTTATTAAATGAAATGAAAGATAAAAGTGATCGAAGTGCTTATTTTGTATCTGTGATTGTTATCTATTTTCCAGATGATCATTATGTTGATTTTGAAGGTAGAATTTATGGTGAGATTGCTTATGATATGAAAGGTGATCATGGATTTGGTTATGATCCTGTATTTTATATAAAATCATATGATAAACATATGGCTGAATTAGAGAGTCATATAAAAAACCAAATTTCACATCGTGCAATGGCGATTAAAGAAGTTAGGAAGCGATTAGATGAAATTATTAATTACAAGTGATGTTCATGGACATGAAGAAAGATTAAAAGAAGTCATTGATATCCATAAGGATGTCGATGCGCATTTGAATGCTGGAGATATGTGTTTAGATCAAAGAGTGTATCAAAAATACCATTTGATTACAGTTAAAGGTAATAATGATTTTTTCACAAATGAACCTTTTAAAAGAGTCATCAATCTTTTTGGAATCAATATTTTATTAACGCATGGTCATATAGAACATGTCAAATTTAGTAAGAAAGAGATTAAAGCGTTAGGAGAACATCTAGAAGCTGATTTAGTGATTTTTGGACATACACATCAAAGATATATTGAAAAAATAGGTGATATGGTGTTAATCAATCCAGGTGCTTTAGGTGATTTCGAGAAGAGTTATGCTATTTATGAAGATGGAGAAATCACATTCTATCAGTTATAAAAATGATTTTTTTGTATGTTATTTAAATGAGGTGTTTTAATTGCGATTATCAGATGTACTTAACTTAGAAAAACAACCACATAGCTTGCCAATTATTAAAGATTTTTTAAGTCAATCTTTATCACATTTGGATTATCAAGCAGCTTATCATTATTATTTTGAGATTGCGATGGAATTGTCGCTTTTTGAGCTTGTATATGAAGAAGGTTTTCAAGTACTTAAAGAAATTCAAAATCAAAATGAAACACTCTATTATGAAAAAATATTAAAATTGTTAATTGATGCGAGTTTAGAGCTTTCTAAGTTTGATGATGCACGACGCTTAATTGCACTTAGAAAAGAAGCATTACCTATTATCAATCAGTATTTAGGATTGCTAGATGATATTAAATATAAAAAAGCATTAAATGAACCTTATCTTGAAGATATTTTAAAAATATTACAAGATTTAATTCCTGATCAAGTTAAAATTTATTGTTTAGATGAACTGATTTCTTTATATGATAAAGATGGTCAGTATGAGATGGCACTTAATCAGATTTATTTACTTTATAAGTTTGATTTACAACAAACATATATCGCAAAAGAAATTGAACTTTTAATTAAATTAGAACGTTTAGATGAAGCAAGAACTAAAGCGATTGAAGAAAATAAAAATCATCCTTATGATATGGATGTTGTTTATCATTTACTTCATGTTTATTATTTACAAAAAGAATTTTTAAGAGCTTCCAATCTCGATGCTGAATATGAAGAGAAATTTGAAGAACAAGATGATATTTATCAAGAACGAGTCTATGAACTCTTTATAAAGATTTATGAGTCTTTAGACAATAAATTATCACTTGATTTATATCAAAAGAAATTGAAGAGACTTAAAAAATCAACAAGTAAAAAAATTGATCAGAAAGTTGTTTTAAAAGAGAAAGAGAAAGAACCGATTGTCATCATAGAAAAACAAGAGCCTAAAACCATTGTTTCAAAGAATTTACTTGAGCATTTAGAGATGAGTACTGATTTAATAGAATATGCCCATTTAATCGATGATAAACTACCATTAAGGGAGTATTTACGTATATTCTTCATGCATTTTGAGAAATACATGAAAGCAAAAGAATTCATCATCTATGTTGAACAAGATGAACCTAATTTCTTTTTCTATAAAAAAGAAAGATTATATGATAAAACACTCACACCAATGATGGTAAGTGAAAGTGTCATTTCTCATGTGCTTCACACAGGTGAAGATGTATATGAACTGACACAAACGCTTAAATATCAAAAAAACGTTATTACACAAGAAGATTTTAATGATGAAGTGAAATTTGTTTATGCATTTCCATTAGGTGATTTAGGTGTATTTGTTATTTACTTAGAAGAAGCATTAACAGATCCTGCGATGTATTATGATTTACTTAAACTTGTCTCAAGTATTTTATTTAGTCATTTGCTTGATGAAAAAAAATTAAAGACATTTAAAAAAGAAAATCATATGTATAGACAAATCATCAATGCGCCTATTGTTTGTTATCGATTATATAGTGAACTAGGATCAACTTATAATGATCAAGCGATGAAATTATTTGATATTGATAAACATGAACATCTAGAACTCTTTTTAAGAGATGTCTCCTATGAATATGTACATGCTTATAAGGATGCTATTCATAGTGCAATGCAAAGAGCTGGTGAGATTAAACAACTCATGTATACGTATCAAAATAAAAATATATTAGAAAAAATGTATAGTTTTAAAGAAGGGGATGAAACCTATATTATGAGTTTCTTTTATGATCAAACCAAAGAAGTTGATGAAACTAAAGAACTTATGAAACAGGCAACGCTCGATCAATCTTCAGGATTATTTAACACATATGCATTAGATCAAGCAATGGATGAACTAAGGGAAGAAAAAGTAAGTTTTTGTTTAATTGAGTTAGATGACCATATGAAGCATATTTATGGTAGCGAGCAGATGCAACTCTTTTTCAAAGAGTTTGCACAATTATCTAAAAAATATTTTTCTGATGGTCAAGTCTATAGATTTGATTTCAATCAAATATTAGTCGCTTATCCTCAAAATGATATTAGAGCGATCACTAAATTATTAAAAGACTATTTAAAAATGCTTGAAGGATATAAATCTCAAGTATTAAACTATGAAAAATTCGATGTTTCTATTGGTGTATTAAGATATCCTGTTGTAACAGTAGAAAAACAAAAAGAAAAGTTATATCGTTTCTTTGATATTGCATTAGAAAAAGCTAAGAGAACAAAAGAAGAAAGTATTTATTACTTTGTTTATCATGATTACGAAGAAGAGTTATTTGAACAACAAGTCATTGATTACTTAAATATCGCGATTGAAACAAGACAAATTGGACTTGTATTTAATCAAGTTATCGATATGAGTAAAAACATTGTATGGCAATATGAGAGTGAACTTGTCGTTACTGAACTCACTATTGATAGTAAATATTTACTTGCTATTGCCGAAAAGAGAAACCGTTTAATTGATATTGAACATTTTCATATTGAAAAAGTGTGTGAGTTTTTAGTTGATTTAGAAAAACAAACCGAACGTTTGATTAAAATCACGATTCCAGTATCAAAACAAACATTTATAGATCCTAAATTTAATAGTTTTTTACTTGGCACATTAAAGACATATGGTATTCCATATGAGTTTATTCGCTTAAAATGTGATATGGATCTTCGTCCTAAAGTGTATTTAACACAAATTCAAGAACTTATTGATCATGGGATTACACTTGATACAACTCATGTAGATACAGCCATTCATTATCCATTTAATGCACTTCATTTAGATGTTCAAGGTGAAAGTGTTAAATTAAATGAATATTTAAAACGCATGAAATCTATGCTTGATGAATTCCAAATGGCATTTATTATTCGTGGTGTTAAAACCAAAGAACAAAAAGAAAACTTGCAAAGACTTGATATTAAATATATCGAAGGTAGCATTTATAAAGAATTACCTGCACCAGTCTTACTTAGAAAAATAAGAGAATCATTATGAGCCTACTTAAATTGAAACCATATGTGGATGCTCTTGAAAAAGATGAAAAAAACTCATATGGATATCGTGCACAATCTGCATTTGATATGCTTGGACATATCGATTTGATGATTAAAGCATATCAAAGTGATGAAGTGATGAATCAAGGAGAAGTGTTACTTGATGTTTTTGGGTTGCTTCAAGGATTTTTCGTTGGTATTGACTCACTATATGACTTAGCGATTGGTTTAACACATTATAAGTATCATATCAATATCAATCAAAATAAAGCACTACATCAATTAAAATATGTAAGAAACGATATTGTAGGACATCCTACAAATCGTACATATCAACAAGGCTCTATTGGTTTTTCAGTATTAAAACCAGCAAGCCTAACCAAAGAAGGTATGACCTATGAGACATTCATATATAAGAAGAATAAGCTAGAAAAAAATGTCGTAAGTGTTATCTTTGATGAGTTAATTGATGCATATGTCAATGAGAAAGAACAACTGATTGAAGATATTTATCATTTTGTGAGTGAATCACCTAAAGATGGAAGAATGCTTTCTGATTTACTAAATCTTTATGAAACACTTAATTTAGAATTAGTTGATAAAGTAAGAGCTGAATTTATGGCTAAGTATAAATTAGACGAAAAATCAAAACACCGATTTTTATGGAGACTTGATTTACTTAATCTTTTAATTCCTTGGCATGATCAAGATCAAGAGATTGATGATTTCATCACCTATATTGCACAAATACAAGTTGAAAAGTGTTATCAGATGCTATGTGATATTGAAGATGAAAGAGGTACTGACTTATATACTGCTATTCCAGAAATCTTAAAAGAGTTTTACCAATTTATTAAAAAACATGAAGAAGATGCATATCCGCTTTTGGAAAATATTCATGATTATGACCATCCGATGCATCATCACGATGTTGAAAAATTACTTGAATTAAATCCTAAGGGGAGTGCACTTAAACTGATGTTGTTTTTAAAATCTCAAACAAGTGAACAAAAAGTCTATTTGATTGGCTCTATTCTTAAAAATTATCGACCTAAAACCAAGCGATAATTAAAATAATATGTTATAATATTTACGAGGTGTTTAAATATGGCATGGAGTAATGAAACTTACCTAATCGGTGAAAAAGTAAAAGTGGAAAATGAAAAAGGATTTGGAGTCATTACTCGTATTGACTTTGAACGCGGCTTAATCTACGTTTTATATAAAAGAGGTAGAGAAGAAGCTTATCCTTATCCAGAAGCAATCGATCAACAAGTATTAAAACCAGAGGTAGGACAAAAGTAAACACTCAGTGTTTACTTTTTTTACATATGTGGTATCGATTTAAAACATTTTGGATTAACTTTTTTAAAGTTGTATGGGCAGTTGTCAAATCCATGAATAGTGTTAGAGGATACATCTCACTTTTTATCAGTTACATGCTTTATCAAGGATGGGCAGTGCTTTTTATCATTTTAGGAACTCTTTTTTCTCATCCATGGTTACTAGGTATAGGAACAACCGTTGTTTTATTTTGGGTTGGACCTGGAACACCTGTAATCCCGTTGATTATTGTGACTGCTTTATTTATTAAACGTTATATTTTATTTGATAAAAGCCATACAGTTAATATCAAAGAAAAATGGATAGAATTAAACGAACAATCTAAAAAAAATAAAGGATGAATTTATGGAGCACATTTTAGCGATTAATCCAGGATCTACATCAACTAAGATTGCCATCTATGAAGATAAAAATTTAATATTTAAAAAAAATATCAAACATGATAGTCATACGATTAGCACATTTAATCTCATTGTTGATCAATTTGATTATCGTTTAAAAGCGATATTAGATGCGCTTAATGAAGAAAAAATTGATATAAGTGATTTAAGTGCAGTTGTTGGTCGAGGTGGCATATTAAAACCGATGGAAAGTGGTACTTATGTCATTAATGATTTGATGTTAGATGAAGTAAAGATGAAAAAAAGAGGAGAACATGCATCTAATTTAGGATGTTTGTTAGCATATCATATTGCAAAACCTTTAAGTATACCAAGTTATATTGTTGATCCAGTTGCTGTTGATGAATTAGAAGAAGTTGCACGCTATACTGGAATGAAAGGTATTTATAGAGAAAGTTTGTTTCACGCACTAAATCATAAAGCAGTAGGATTAAAAGCTGCTGAAGCACTTCATAAAGATTACAAAGATTTAAATTTAATCATATGTCACCTTGGTGGTGGTATTAGTGTTGGTGCACATAAAAAGGGTAGAGTCATTGATGTCAATAATGCATTAGATGGAGATGGTCCTATGTCTGTTGAAAGAAGTGGTGGACTTCCACTTGGACCTTTTTATCAAAAACTATATGATGAAAACTTAACCATAGATGAAGTTAAAAAACTTAATTATGGTAAAGGTGGTTTAGTCGCTTATTTAAATACCAATGATGGCCAAGAGATTTTAAAACGAATCCATGATGGTGATGAAAAAGCTAAACTTATGTATGAAGTTATGTGCTACCAAGTTGCAAAAGAGATTGGTAAAATGGCTGTTGTTTTAGATGGAGATGTTGATGGTATCATTTTAACTGGAGGTCTTGCTTATCATGATCTTGCAGTAAAACTCATCTCAGATAAAGTAAGGTTCATTTCTGATATTTTAGTCTATCCAGGAGAAGATGAATTAGAAGCATTAGCTTTTGGAGCATTAAGAGTATTAAAAGGTATCGAAGATGCCAAAATATATAAATGAGAGTTGATTTAGATGCGTTATATTAATGATTTACTTAGTCAAATAAATAAAGATCGAAAAGTAAAGTTGATTGTTGCAGTTGCCGAAGATGATCATGTACTTAAAGCTGTTTATAAAGCCAAAAAGGAAGGGTTGATTAAACCTTTGCTCATTGGGGATAAAGATCAGATATTGATGATTTCAAAATCACTTCATCTGATGTTTGATGAAGATGAAATCATCGATGAAAAAGATAAAGTTGAAGCGTGCAGACTTTCTGTATCAATGACAAGAAATGATGATCGAAGTGTACTCATGAAAGGTATTGTTGACTCTTCTATTATTTTAAGAGCTGCACTTAAAGAAGATGAAGGTCTTAGAACAGATAAACTGATATCACATGTATCTATTTTAGAAATACCAAATTACCATAAACTGCTTGTGATAACTGATGGTGCAATGAATACATATCCTGATGTCATGCAAAAACAAAAGATTACAGATAATGCGATTGAGTTTTGTCATTTGCTAGGATTAAAACAACCTAAAGTTGGATGCATCGCGGCTATTGAAAAAGTAAATCCTAAAATGCAAGCAACCCTTGATTGTGATATATTAAAATCACATTATGAACCATATAAAGATCAAGTCTTATTTGGTGGACCTTATGCGCTTGATAATGCGATTAACCAAGAGGCAGCACATCATAAAGGGATTGTTGATGATATCGCAGGAGATGTAGATGTTTTATTAATGCCTCAAATTGAGTCGGGTAATGTCTTTTATAAATCAATGGTATTTTTAGCTAATGCGAAAAGTGCATCAGTGATTTTAGGGACAACGAATCCCATGGTGTTAACGAGTCGTGCAGATTCTATTGAGACAAAATACAATTCAATTTTATTAGCTTCAATACTTGTTGATAAAATAAAATAAACCATAAAAGGAGTATATTTTAAGTGATTAAAATATGTTCTTTTTTTATTTAATTCTATCCATGTAATTTTATATAAAATTATCATTTAGAGTATGTTAAAATAAAAGTAGTAGCGTTTTTGAGGTGAAATATGAGATCAGTACCCCAAATATTTGTAGATTACATTGAAAAATTTGATGAAGATGTGAAATCAAAATTCTTAGACATTAGAAAGATTGTTCTTAAACGATGTCCTGATGTTGTTGAGAAAATGAGTTATGGTGTACCAACATATTATCATGAAGGTATTTTACTTCATGTTGGATTGTTTAAATCTCATATTGGAATATTTCCAGGTCCTAAAACCATTGATCATTTTAGAAGTCGTTTAGAATCATATAGCTTAGATAAAGGAACGATTAGAATACCATATAAAATGGATTTAGATGTTTCACTTATCGAGGATATTGTTATATATAATTTAGAATTTAGAAAATAAGGTGATGACATGTTATTTAAACCTTTCGAACTTAAAAATTTAAATTTAAAAAATAGAACAGTAATGCCTCCAATGTGTATGTATAGTGCAGGTTCTGATGGTTTTGTTGAAAACTTTCATATCATCCATTATGCAACAAGAGCCATTGGTGGTGTTGGACTTATTATACAAGAAGCAACAGCAATTGATCCTGATGGAAGAATCTCTAAAAATGACTTAGGCATTTGGTCAGATCTTCACATAGAGGGATTAAAAGATATTGTGGATGTCGTCCATAGCTACAATGTACCAATTGCTATACAAATCAATCATGCAGGAAGAAAAGCAAAAGTTGAACATAAGATTGCACCAAGTGCAATCCCATTTGGAGATTATGATACGCCCCATGAAATGGATCAACATATGATTAATGAAGTTGTCTATGAATTTAGAGAAGCAGCAAGAAGAGCAAACGCTGCAGGATATGATATGTTAGAACTTCATGCTGCACATGGTTATTTATTATTTGAATTTTTATCACCATTATCTAATCAAAGAAGTGATGCATATAAAGATGGTGTTAAATTACTTAGAAGTGTATTAGAAGGTATTAAAGAAGTTTGGCCAAAAGAAAAAGTACTAGCAATCAGAGTATCTGCATATGAATATATGCTAGGTGGTGTTACACCAAAGATGATATCAGATGTCATTAATCAAGTTAAAGATTTAGGAATTGACTTAATTGATGTATCATCTGGTGGTAATGTGATTGCAGATATTCCATTAAAACCTGGATATCAATTACAATTTGCATATGATGTCAAAAAACTCACAGGGTTACCTGTGATTGGTGGAGGACTTATTGAAGATCTTAGATTAGCAGACCAAGCGATTCAAGAGGGTTGTGATTTAGTCTTTTTAGGAAGACTATTGCTTAGAGAACCTTATTACATCATCAATCATGCAAAAGATTTAGGTGTAGATGTTGAATATCCTATTCAATACATAAGAGGTAAGAAATAAGAAATGAGTTTAATTTTAAATAGTAAAAAAGATGATTTAGATCTTGATTTAGAAGAAACACTAAAAACACCAAATCAAATCCAATTTAAATTAATCCATGTGATTGAAGAAGTAGAACCACCATTTTCAATCTTTGTTGTTGAAGATATGGATGATTTTGAGAATTTGAAAATGACTTGTGATGTTTATGAGATCAATACTGATTTTTTAAATCCATTTGAATTTAATGAAACATTTTTTAAAACCCAAAATGTGATTGTATCACATATTGGATACCATCATTCTGATGGTGATGTTAAGTTTTCTAAAGTGTTAAATTATGGAAGTTATATTGATTTAGTAACCACTTCAAATAATAGTGAAGATGGATTTCAAACATTTGATTATAAACATAAAACATTTTTCATAAGTGTTTATAAAAAAGATTGTCAACATGCTAGTGTGTTTAAACAAGCGATTAAATATAAAAAATAATTAGAGGTATTTATGAAAGTACTTATGCATATGTGCTGTGCACCTTGTGCTGTCTACCCTGTAGAAACATTGCAGGAAAGAGGTATAGAGGTTTCTGGATTATACTATAATCCTAATATTCATCCAATTGAAGAATTTGAAAAACGAGAAGAAAACGTGGATAAATTAGCACATGATAAAGGCTTTGAAGTGTTTTATTATCCTGATTATGAAGAAGACTTATGGCAAGCACTTGCAGATAAAGATAAAGAAAGATGTAGCATGTGCTATCAAAAAAGAATGAAAAAACTCTTTGAAGTCGCAAAAGAAAAAGGCTTTGAAGCAG
Source organism: Acholeplasmataceae bacterium (assembly GCA_050251655.1). Lineage (GTDB taxonomy): Bacteria > Bacillota_I > Bacilli_A > Acholeplasmatales > Acholeplasmataceae > WOFB19. The sequence goes on along the minus strand of JBFWMH010000001.1, from coordinate 94,311 downwards.
TAACAACAAGCCTTTTAGTAAGTCCATATCAAGATCATGACTTGATTAAGAAAATGGGAGAAACTTATAGTAAGAGATATGGTATTGAGTTTTTATATGAAGACTTTAGAGTTGGATATAGAGAAGGACAAAAGAAAGCTAAAGATTATGGTCTTTATTGTCAAAGATACTGTGGATGTATTGTTAGTTTGAAGGAAAGAATAAAAGAAATAATTAAATAATTATAAAATGTTTATGTTAGTCTAATCCTTATTATAAATAGTTGAAATACATGTTAGAATTCGTATAACAAAGGAGGGGTGTTATGCCACAATATGCACCAGATTTATTTAGTAGTGATATTGGCTCAATAATGAGGGACGAATATAAGAACTTCTTAGCATTTAAATATAAATCTGAAGAAATATTAATGATTTTTAAGAAGTTTTTTTTGGATGGGGTTAGTAATGATAGAGATCTGAATCTCTTTTGGCTTGTATTGGCTAGAATACAAATAAACTATGGTTATTTACTTGATGAGGTAAAAGAAGAAGCAATAAAGATAATTGAATCGAATGAGGATATAAAGCAATGGGAGGAATATGTGTCCATTGAACGGTATCTGTTTACTCCGCAAGATGCTACCTTAAGTATAATGGAAACTATTAAATCATTGGATATGACTGACTTAAATCCTTTAGAAAATACTGAGAATATTCTAGAGCAATTTAGAGCAATACAAGATAAGCAAAAAGAGGAATTATTTAACGATGAGAATACTCCAATAGAAGTATTACAATATCATAGAGATGATAGTTTTTCCAAAATTGCTGTTTTTGGTAAAGATGGTAAGAAGTACTTGAAAAAGAGAATAGAAGTAATTAATAAACTAAGAGACGATATAGAAAATTATAAACCTAAACAAAAAAAGTTTTCGAAACCATATTTTTTTGATCCTCATTGGAAAGTTGGAGATATATATGCTTATCCAACTGATAATATAGAGGATAAAGAGAACAGGTTAAAAGGTATTGACTATAAAGGGAAATTTATTCTTTTTGAAGTGATTGGTATTAATAAAAAATCAATATCTAGGATTTACCCCGAACTTGCAAAAGATGCAGAAATTTACATTAAGGTATTCTACTATTTTGAAGAGGATTTACCTGATGACAAGAAATTTAAAGATTTGGATTATCTGAAAAGATTACGAATTAGATATAAGGATAACATTGAAAAACTAGGTCAATTTCATGAAGACATTGATATGATTATTCACCTAAGTTTTTATAGTGAAGTTAGAAAATTTAATAAAGCAACTTTGATTAAATTACGTGAAGGTACTATTGATGAAAATATAGATAATGTTCCATCAAGTATGTATTCTGCAGAGTTCTTCTCTTACTTGCCCATACGAGTTATTACTGATATGATTAAATATAATAATTCATCATTTAAGAAAAGCTAATTATATATATTATACAATTAATTATAAGTTGTAATTAAAAACATTATGACGAGTCACATCATATGCAATTGCAACTTATGATATGCAGTGCATAACAAAACTGTAAAAATCATTTAGAATGTGATACAACTAAACATTGAGATCATATCAAAGGAATATTGAACTATGAAAAACTTAATTCATAAAAAATACACTATATGGATAATTGCAGGGTTCTTTTGGGCTTTCTTTATGTATGTATCACATTATGGATTTACATTGAATACAAGATGGGAGTTCATAGTTCTCTACTTAGCAGGTGGTTTTCTATGGGGGTTAATAACAGGATTCTTTTTCAATTTCAGTTATCAACGTAAAAGTTACGATACTGACAAGTACAAAGAAATTATGATGAAGAGATTAAAGTCTGGCAAAAAGTTAAATAAAAATTTGAGAGAATATAATTTATTTAATCAAACCAGAAATTTAGATACTATTAAAGAATTATGGGATGTTATGATTGAGAAAGTGATTCAAATAGAGTCTGATGGAGTTGTTTTTGTTGAACAAGAGAATTGGCATGAAATAATATATCAAAAACTTAATAAGGTAATTGAAGAAAGACAACTGACTGTTAAGGAGTTTGGTGAGTTATCTGCTATCATTAGTAAATTTAATGAGTTTGATAGAAACCAATTACAAAAATTTGGAATTATACAATTTTATCAGCTATTAGCTAGAATGGAGGATATAATTGAAAACTTTGTTCTAGTAACTATAGATGATGTCAATGAGTTTGAAGTATTATTCTTATATTACTACTATGCTCTCAAACTTGGTATTGTAGAATTAGATGAGTTTAACGAGTTTCTAAATGTTGAAACTCTCAAAGATAATGTTGATGATGTGATAATCGATTTACAGTTTGTATCTAATAGAGGTGTTAATGAGATTATTGAAGTAATGTACAAGTATCTCGAAGAAGAGAAAAGAGTTCTAAAAAAGTATCTGTTAATCTTTATTGCAAGAGGAGTTTCATATCAAGCAATAAAATTATATAAAGAGAAGAAAAAAACAGAAGATGAGTTTTTAGATATTATGTATTCAATGTATGGTTACTTCAGATTTATACCTGAGTTACACGTTTTTGATCATTATGAATATTATCCTGAATTTGATGGATTTGAACAGGGATTAAAGTGCCAAGAGGAGTATTCAATTAATATTATGGAGTTTTTTAGGGTAGGGTGACAAAAATGAAATACAAATCAAGAGAAGCGAATGATAAAGAGATAAAAGTTATAACTAGTAACCCTTGGATTGAGTTAAAGGCAATTAAGTTATTGTCTAAAGTTAACCAGAAATACTTAGGTAATAAATTATATAAAGTAGTAAGCAATAAGGAAACTATTGTATTTATTAAAAAAGATGAATCCTATTTGGTTTTAGAGGATTCATCTAAAGAAATAGCATTACATATTCAAAATAAATATCTAAAATGGAGTGGAGATCAAGTTCCGCAATTTAATGAATACTTTGGGTATTTAATCAATGAATATGGATTTAATTATGCTGCTAAAGTATATAGAAGTGCTGTTACTGAGGAAAATAAATTTTTCTATCATGGACCAGTGAATATCCATAGTTTATATAATGATGATATTTGTATAAACTTTGTGTGCTTAGTACAACGTCAAGAATGGGATGTTTATATTACAGAGGAATATCAAGATAATCAAGCCTATATTAGAAGTGGTAGGTATGTTAGTGATGGGTTCAAAGCACTAAAAACCTATGATGACAATGAAATAAGACATCTTTTTAAGTATGGATATGTATATTCTATTGCCCATTATATCAAAAAAGATATTCAACAGTATAATGAGATTTATGGAGTGAGGATTATTGGAAAATATGTCAAAGAGAGAATTTGATGTATTGTCTTAAGGATAATGGATCATATGAAGCAATTACTGATTTTGTTAAAGACAAGATTGAGAAATGCAATGAAGTTGTAGATTTAATAAAATAGACAAATGGTATGTTTTACATGAAAATTTGCAACTAAAAATGTTACAATAAGATACATCATAAATTATTATGGAAATGCTAAAGATTATGGGCTTTATTGTCAAAGATACTGTGGATGTATTGTTAGTTTGAAAGAGAGAATAAAGGGAATCACTTTATGATTAGAGGTGCTGATTAATGAATTTAAAGAGTGAACAATTAGACATAGATCTTAATATAGTTATTGATGTTGATCAACCTCTTAATATTGTGTCACAAAATGAATTGTTGTTTCAAATATTAGGAAAAGAAAATTGTGAAATCAAAAAAATAAATGACAGAAATGTTTTCGTTTATACAAATGATAAAGGAAGAAAAATTATATTGCTCAAAAAAACTATCACATATCTAGGTGGTAATGGTCAACATCCAGTCTATAAAAAAAGAATGCAATTGCCATCTTGGTATAAAGAAATAGTCTATTATTGCCAACAAAATAAAGAATATGAAGTGAAATTCTTAGGTATATACCATTATGAAGGAAATATTGTATTCACGGAATTCATAAAAGACACCTATATAACAAAAAAAATGAATAACTCAGCAGCACATGTTTATATAAATGATTTATACCAAGCATCTGTAAATGGATTGTTCCATAAAATAGATAGTTTTAACAATCACATCGTTACTATAAATATAGATGTGTTAAAAGAGTATTTAAACGAATCATTAGAGATAAGAGATGATTTGTTTAGTGTAATTGAGGATTTTAATGCGCAATTTCCTTTTGATCAATGGATTACTGCTCAATATGCAATAGACTATATGTATGAGTCTGGTTTTTCTCAATGGAGACAAACAGAATGGGCTGGTTGGTATTTAGAATGTATGTTTGATCAGTTTATTAAAGAAAGAAAGATAGAACACATTGTTGAATATGTTGGCTTGATCGGGAAAGCACAAACAGATTTAGATTTTGACTTGTTAATTAACGAATCATTTTATGGTGATTTAAAAGCTAGTTCAAATACGACAAATAGTGTTCTTTTAAACGATCAGACTAATTTAATTACAGCAATTGAAACTTATGATAAATTTTGGTATATTATTTATAGTCATGAAACAAGAAAAGATAAAGATTTTGAAGATTTTCCAATGACTCAATATAGAGCATATAAAATACAGGAAGAAAATGCAAATAAGGATAAAGATTTTGATCCTTATAGTTATCATAATAAAATGAAACATAGTGTGAATTTCAAAAATGTGATTATTTTAGAACTTAACAAAGTTAATTACAAGCATGCACTTGAAGATTTTAACCAAGGTGTTCAACCAGATGGGAATCCTAGAAATCCAAAATTTAAGATTTCCAAAAAAAATATTGATAACTTTATTGTTTATAAATATACATCAAAGTAAAGAGGATATTATGTTAAAAAAAGGGTTTAAATTTATAGATTTATTTTCTGGAATTGGCGGATTTCACCAAGCCATGAAATTTTTTGGTGGTGAATGCGTATTCGCCTCAGAAATTGATAAAGATGCAATACAAGTCTATTTTAATAATTATAAAATTGATTCATCAAATGATATAACTTTAGTAGATGAGAAGGAAATTCCATTTCATGACGTTTTGTGTGCTGGATTTCCATGTCAAGCATTTTCCAAGGCTGGAAAGCAAAATGGCTTAAATGATACAAGAGGAACTTTGTTTTTTGATATAGAGAGAATACTAAAGTTTCACAAAACAAAATATATTATATTAGAGAATGTCAGAAATTTAACTAGTCATGATCACGGAAGAACTTGGCAAATAATTCAAGAAAATCTTAAAAAAATAGGTTACCGGTTAACTGAAAAACCATTATTGCTAAGCCCACACCAATTTGGGATACCACAGATTAGAGAAAGAGTTTTTATTTTAGGTGTTTTCGATCCAGATAACATTGAACTACCTTTAACAATCGAATTTGATAAATTGCTGCACAAGAAGGAGAATGACATCTATTCAATTTTAGATATGAAAGGTGATTTTTCGCAGTATAAAATTAGTGAATATGAAGAAAAAGTATTGAATATTTGGAACGACTTTTATGATGGTATACATGAGAAAACACTTGGTTTTCCAATATGGTTAGATTATTTCATGATAAAACCTGAAGAAGATATGCCTAATTGGAAAAAGGAAATAATTTACAAAAACAACTCTCTATTTTTAAATAATAAACATTTTATTGAAAAATGGCTAAAAAAATATAATTATTTGATGGAAATCAAACCCACACATAGAAAATTTGAATGGCAGGCAGGTGACTCAATTAATTCTTTATGGGATGGTGTTATTCAGTTTAGACCATCTGGCATTAGAGTAAAGAAACCAGATGTATTTCCTGCGCTAGTAGCAATCGTACAAATCCCAATAATTGGTAAATTCAAAAGAAGACTAACACCTAATGAATGTTCCAAATTACAAAGTTTTCCAGATGACTTTGTTTTTTCTGAAAATAAGCAACAAGCATACAAGCAGTTTGGAAACAGTGTCAATGTAGAGATACTGAAAAATATAGTAATGAAATTGATGAATGAATAAAATTAAGGAGATAAGAGAATGAAAATTTCAGTAGGTGGCATGATTGCCTCAGGTAAGTCAACATTAGTAAAAAGATTAGGGGAAGCTTTAGAATTACCAGTGATGGAAGAATTTGAGAAAGATGATGAAGTATTTAACACACTTCTAGCATGGCTCTATGAGCAAAAGTCAAATGTTGAAATGTTACTACAGATATATTTCATTCATAACCATTGGCTAAATCAACAAAAATACGAAAGTAATTTTATTGTTGATAGAGATTTAATTGAACATTGGTTGTTTGCACAACACAATCTTCAAAAAATGCCTACAATCATGAATATGTACAATGGTGTATTCCACGCTTACATGAATCAAGTGAAGAAGGCAGATTTATATATTATCTTAGATGTTGATTGGGACAATTTCAAAGATCGCGTATTAAATAGAGGACGTGAACAAGAAATTGAAAACTTTGATAAGAATGTTGATTACTTTAAATCACTCATTTCTGATTATGTACCAAAAGTAGAAGCACAATGTCGCGTTTATGATGTGCCACACATCATAATCAATACATCAGGTAAATCAGAAGATGAAGTATTTGAACTAGCGATGGAAGCTATCAAAAACGTAAAATGAAAATTATAGATATTAACACTTGGAAAAGAAAAGAAGTTTTTAATTTTTATAAGAACTTCAATATACCAAGATATCAAGTTACAGTAGAAATTGATATAAAAAAATATTATGATTATCTTAAATTAAATCAAATCCCTATCTATTTTGGTATCATGCATTTGATTTTAAGTGAAATGAATCAAATTGATAACTTTAAGTTTCGCATTAAAGATGATGACGTTATATTGCATGATACACTTCATCCATCATTTACAGATCGTATTGGTGATGGTGATACTTTTAAGATTGTTACTGGAACATATACAAAAGATTTAAAGACGTTTTGTGATTTAGCAAAACAAGCATCCTTAGAACAAGGTGATAAATTTATAGATTATAGAGATGAGCTTCGTTCTGATTTAGTTTATGTTTCATCATTTCCTTGGGCTAAATATACACAAGTATCAAATGCAACAATGACAGATGCAAGTGATGCAGTTCCAAGAATCTTATGGGGTAAATTTGAGAAGAAAGATGATCAGATGCTCATGCCATTAACCATTGAAGTGCATCATGCTTTAGTTGATGGTTATCATGTAGGATTATTAATACAAAATATTGAAAAAACTATATCAAAAATATAAGAGTTGCTAAATCAGCAACTTTTTTTATCTTTATAAGATAAACAAAAAATATTTCATTTTATGTGTATAATAAACTTGACAACATGTTAAATAAATTATACAATAAGAGCGTAAAATAAAAAAAGAGGTGGATATATGGCTTATCAAGTCAAAAAAAGTTATTTAAGAATTATTACAATTTTATTAGGTTTTATCTCATATAGCATTTATTTGTTTTCAAACATTGAAATAAACACTTTTGATTTAAAACAGTTTGGTATGTATCTATTTTTAATTGTTCCAATTCTAATGGTATTTGAAATCGTTGGAACTATTATATTTGATTTATTTAATCAAACAGACTCTAAAAAGGAAAGACCTAAGCATATGGATGAATTTGATCGTTTAATTGAATATAAAGCAGTTAGAAACTTTATGATTGTATTTGTTGCTGGATTCTTTACAAGTACTTTAATCTTATGGTTGTCAGCTAATTTAATAGTTGCATTTATAGTGATGTTTGTTATGATTTTCTTATCTGGATTGATGCTACAAGTATCATATATCAAATATTATAATCACGGGGTGTCCTAATGCCTAAAAAACAAAGTCATATTAAAAATCATATTAGAACATTAAGATTTCAACATGATGAAATGTCTCAATCCACATTAAGTGATTTGATTGGCGTTTCAAGACAAACAATCGTTGCGATTGAAAAAGGCAATTATACACCTTCTCTAGATATCGCATTTAAAATCTGTAATGTATTTAATAAAAAAATGGAAGAAGTGTTTTATCAAGAGGAAGAAGTATTATGACATTAAAGAAAAGAAATTTAATCGCAGGTATTTTATACTTAGCACTCATTGTTCCTGGACCTTTTGCTTATATAATGATTCCAAACTTGCTTGAATCACAATCAAATATCATCAATTACGTCTCTAGTCATATGTCATTAATTTATGTATGGATCTTATTAGATTTATTGATTATTGGTATTGAGATTGTATTATCTTGGTATTTACTAAAGATATTTGAAGGGTTTAATAAAAGATTATCGATAGTTGCATTTATTTTTAGATTAGCAGTTGTTGCTGTGATGTTTATCAATGTAGCTTTCTTATTTAATATTGTGTTATCAGATGGTGTTGAGTCACTTCAAATGATCAAAAATCATAAGACATTTATTATGATTTGGCAAATAAACTTTAGTGTTCATGTTGCATTACTTGGATTTATGATCTTTAAAGGATTAAAGAACTATGTTAAATTCTTAGGTATTATCTTAATGATAGGTACTTTAGGATATTTAATTGATTCACTAAATTATTTCTTTATTGATTCTCAATTTTTCACATCACTAGGTAGTTTCTTACTTATATTTATTACACTTGGAGAAATTTCAATGGGCATTGCATTACTTGCAAAGAAAATCATTAAAGCATAAAAGAACCAATTATTGGTTCTTTTTTTATCATTAATATAGATGAATATATGTAAACATATATATAAAAATAGATAAAAATGAGGTTTTTTATTAAATATCATTTATCTAATGTATGGTTTTCATGTAAAATAAATATAGGTGTTTATGAATGAAATTAAATGAAACTATTAAAGCATTTATTATTAAACATAATCTCATCGATTTTAAAACTAGAAATTATAAGCTTTCCGTTGTTGCAATGGCGCTTAATTTTTTTACTGCGGCATTTAAGATTATTGCAGCATTTTATATTTCTTCATACTTCTTAATTGTTTCTAGTATCTATTCAGTAGGTATAGGAATGACAAAACAACTCTTCTTTAGAGGTGTTTCACGCTCAAAAGAAGATCCTTATAAAGAACGAAAATATACGATATTAATATATATTGCATTATTGTTATCAGCAATCGTTTATTCTTTTTATATGGTTAGATTATTCTTTATCGGTAATGATGAATTTAACTATGGTATAGTCTTAAGTTTAATGATTGCGATTATTTCACTTGTTGAACTTATTGTAGCGATTATAGGTCTTGTTAAATCAAATCATTTAAAAGACACATTGCTTACAGCACTTAAAACTGTGACACTCACATCTGCACTTGTCTCTATGGCAATGGTTCAAAGTGCGATTTTGACATTTGTAGCATCCACATTTTCATTAACTTATGACTTTTATGTTAGTAATGCAACACTGGGTTTATTAGTTGGGATCTCAATTGCAATCTTGTCAGTTATACTTTTATCTAAACATATTAAAACCAAAAGAAAACCATTAAAAGATTTAACGATTGAAGAACTTTGGGAACTATTTCCAATCTTTTTAGTACCACATCAAAAAAGATGGGCTAAACGATTTGAAAAGGAAAAGAAATACTTATTATCGCATATTAAATATCATGCAGTTAAAACGATTGAACATATAGGAAGTACTGCGATTCCCGATATACAAGCTAAAAATATTATTGATATCATTGTTGTAGTAGAAAAAGGATATCAAATGAAAGATGTTGCTCATTTATTAGAAACGATTGGTTATATAAAAATGAGTGAGTCTGAAAAAAGGATATCTTTAAATAAAGGATATACAAAGCATGGTTATGCTAGAGATGTTTTTCATATTCACCTAAGATATCAAAATGATATTGATGAAATATATTTTAGAGATTATTTGATCAATCATCGAGAAGTTGCATTAGAATATGAAACATTAAAGATTGACTTATCTTTAATTTATGTTAATCATCGAGATGATTATACAGATCAGAAAACTGAATTTGTTAAAACATATACAGAAAAAGGAAAAAAATTATATAAAAACAGAGGTGTATCATGACATTTGAAATGTGGTCCTTAGGACATTATGCTTTTATGGTGAGTCCATTTATACTCACAGCGATTTTTTACTTATTATCTAGAAAAAAGACATATGAACAAAAACGCAAATTTGGTGTGATTCTAAGCATCATTATGGTGATTATTCTTATTTTAAGAAATGTAGAGATTTGGGTCAATGGTGATTTTGTATTCAATTATGAACTCATTCCATTACAAATTTGTCATTTTGCTAATTTTGTCCTTCTTTACGCATTTATAAAAGATAGCAAAGCTATGTTTGCCTTAGCGTTATTGTTTAATCTACCAGCAGCATTTATGTCAATCTTATTTGCGAATTCTTTAACGCATTATTCAAACATATGGACACTTCGTGGTATTGCATACATCTTTGGTCATATGCTCATCGTATCAACAACTATTTGGGCATTTTTAGAACGTTTTGTTGTTTTAAATAAACAAACATTTAAAAACACAGCATTTATTGTTTATGCACTTTATATTATTAGTGTTTTAGTCAATAATTTAATTGGATCAATTACTGGAAGTTATCCAAATTACTTTTATGCACTTAGACCAGAAGAAGGAACACCACTTCAGACATTTTATGATATAGGAACTAATTTTGAAATTGGTAAATTTATGATTAATCCGATTTATTTAATCCTTACTGCATTACTAGGTACAGTGATTGTTTCTATCATGTATTTCATATTTAAAGTTTTAGAACCTAAAAAACAAATGGTATTAGAATTAAATCAATAAACACTTAAGAGATGTGCCATGGCACATCTTTTTTTATAAAAAACAACACAAAATTTATAATATTTTACAATTTTAATGACATCACTGTTCATATGATAAAATATATATAAGAAAGCGTTTTCCAAGAAAAGGTGTAAGCATGGATAAAAAAGTATATTCTATACTTATCGTAGACGATGAGAAGAAAATTAGAGAGCGTATCGCTTCAAAAATTAAAAATATTAAAAGATTTAGTGTTGCAGGAGAATCAGAAAATGGTGTTGACGCATTAGATTTTTTGGATAAACATCAAGTTGATGTTGTTTTAACTGATATAAAAATGCCTTATATTGATGGTATAGAATTAGCAAAAGCTATCAGAAATGATTTTCCAAAAGTGAAGGTTGCATTTATTTCTGGATATAATGAATTTGAATATGCGAAAGAAGCCATTAAGTGGAATGTGATAAGTTATTTATCTAAACCAATTACAGAAGAAGAAATCTCATCATGTTTATCTAAAATAGAAAAGATACTTGATGAAGAGTATCAATTACTTTTTAATCAAGAACGACTTGATTCTATATATCATCAGTATTTACCAGCGCTTGTTGAAAATCAATTTAATGTATTACTAGCTACAAATGATATTACAGAAGAAAGTTTAAGTAAATTTAAAGCGTTTGGTATCGATTTAAAATTCGGTAAATTTTTAGTAGGTATGATTGAGTTTGATGTGAAAGAAGACTTTTTATTAATTGAAAAACTAAGAGTATTCTTAATTAATGTGTTAAAAAGAAAATTTGAAAATTGTCATGATTTTTTCTATTTCAATACAGGATATGGCCTAGCATTTATTCTTAATGATGAAAAGTTTGATGATAAAGAAATAGAATTAAAACTTACAGATACAGTTTTACTTAAAAATGAGTTTTCTAAGATTAAAGTGCGTATTGGTGTTTCAGAAATATTTGAAGATTTCAAATTGTTTCCAAACTTTGTCTTACAAGCTAGAAAAGCTTTATCTTATGGTAATTACTTTAACATAGAAAATGTCATGTATTATAAAGATATTACCACCAGAAAAAAAGTTGAAATCGAACTTACTAAAGAAGATATTTTTGAGCTAAGCTATACCCTTAAATTCAAATCGATTGATGACATTCATCAATTGTTTTTACGCATGATGGAAGATCAAGAATTGCATGAAGAATATTTACTGAATAAACAATATTATATTCTTAATTTGGCCAATGTTTTTATTGAATTTTCTAAGACACTCCATGTGGATTTAACAAAACTTTTGAATCAAGATATTTTAACAACATTAAGTAGTTTTGATCAACTTAAAGATCTATTTACTTACTTAGAAGAACTAGCTGTAACCATTAGAAATAAAAATTTTGAAACATCACAATCAAAAGCAACTCAAATTTTACAAGAAGCTGTAAATTTCATGAATCAAAACTATGCAGACTCAACCTTGAACATGGATTTAGTCTGTGAAGAATTAGGCATTAGCGTTTCATATCTTTCAATTTTATTTAAAAAAGAGATGAATACAACATTTAATAAGTATTTAGTTAAATTGTGCATTGAAAAGAGTATGGAACTCCTTAAATATAGTAAAGAAAAAATTATAGAAATTGCAACTAAAGTTGGTTATAATGATGTTTACTACTTTAGTTATAGTTTCAAAAAGTATACAGGCAAATCTCCTAGGGAGTATCGAAATGAATAAACGCTATAGAGGATTATCCATTGGACAATCTATTTTTGTGATGACTGTGATGATTGTTGGGACCATCATGTTTATTAGTGCATTTATCACATATCAAATTTTATATAATCAAACGACTGAGCTTGTGATTAATTCCTCACAAGAAATCAATAAGCAAATTATTCTAAATTATGAGAATTATTTAAGTGATGTCATTGAGATTTCAAACAACCTTCAAAAAGATATTGTTGAAAACTCTCAAAATGATGACTGGACGACGATTGGTTTAATGTTTAATTATATTACTGAAATTGATAAAAATGTTAGATCGGTATCATTATATGACGTATCAGGGCATATGATTTCATCTTCTGAAGCATTATCACCGATGATGATGACAGAAGAGACTTGGTTTGTCCAAGCATACTTAAATCAAGACATTCATTATTTTAGTAATCCATACTTAGAACTATTTAATGATCACAGTAAACAAGTCATTACGATTTCTAAATATGTCTCATATATTGATCAAGGTGTTTCAAAATATGGTATCTTAGCCATTGATGTGAATACAGATGATTTAGTGACACTTGCTGAAATGTCTAATTTAGGACAAGATGGACATATTTTGATTATTAATAATGATAACAGATTGGTTTATTCGTCTTCAACTTTTGACAATAGCGAAAGTCTAAGTATCGCCAATGATCTTATCTTAGGTGGACAATTTGTTGAATTGAATCATCAAAGTTTTTATGTTAATGTCAATACCATTAAATACACAAGATGGAAAATTGCCACTTTTATTAATGCAGATGAACTTGAAAATATTAAGTCTGATATTTTAACATCGATGATTTTTGTTTTTGCAGGAACACTTGTTATTATTGTCATTTCATCAGCATTTTTCTCCATGCGAATTACAAGACCTATGCATAAACTAGAAAATCATATTAAGAAAATAGAATCGGGTGATTTTGAATCACATATTCAAGTTGATGGACAAAAAGAAGTCATCTTGCTTGCTGATGCATTTAATCAAATGAGTGATGAGATTGGTGAGTTGATGCAAAAAGTATTAACTGAACAAGATGAAAAGCGTAAAACACAATTTATCGCATTACAAAATCAAATCAATCCCCACTTTCTTTATAACACGTTAGATTCAATTGTTTATTTATCTGAAAATCATAAGAATAAAGAAGTTGAACAAATGATTATTGCACTTTCTAAGTTCTTTAGAATGAGTATTACGGATGAAATGAATTTAGTAAGTTTAGAAAATGAAATCGAACATGTTAAAAGTTATTTAACCATCCAACAAATCAGATATTCACATGGATTTAGTTATGATTTTAGTATTGAAGATCAAATGCTAAATTTTAATGTATTAAAACTATCTTTACAACCACTTGTTGAAAATGCACTCATTCATGGGATACAACCTGATGAAGAATTTAACCACATTCATATTAAAGCATATGAAAAAGAAGGTAATCTATATCTTGAAGTTATTAATGAAGGATATGGGCTAAATCAAGAACGTATTGATGATATTCATAAAATGATTCGTGGTGAAATCACATCAACAAGTATGGGTTTAAAAAACGTATATCAAAGACTTAAATTATATTATGGAGAAGAAGCAGATTTATACATTACTTCAACACTAGATGAATCAACAACAGTAACCATGAAAATGCCTCTTGGCGAGGGTAGATTATGAAAAAAATGATATTAACCATCTTTATTGTTTTACTAACTTTTATGATTTCGTCATGTCAAGTTAAACCGAATGAAATTCCACTGATCATCTATGATATGAATGATAATTACATGAGTGATTTTGAACAAAAGATAAAAGATGCTTCAGGCGATATCAATTATAAAACATATGATTCTCAAAACTCTCAAATTATCCAAAATGAGATTTTTGAATCATTATTAGAACAAGGATATAAAACATTTGTGATTAATCCTGTGGATCGTCTAAGTGTTTATGCTTTAATTGAAAAAGCAGAACAAAAGGATGCAACCATTGTCTTTATCAATAGAGAACCATTAGAAAGCGACATGAACTTATCAGATAAAGTTTATTATTTAGGTGCAGATGCAGCACAATCAGGAAGATTACAAGCAGAACTTGTCATGGAACTTTTTGGAAGCAACCCAGAAGCACTTAATCTATATGATAAAAATGGCGATAATAAAATTCAAGCAGTTATTTTAAAAGGTGAACAAGGTCATCAAGATGCAGAACAAAGAACACAAGTCGTTATTGATGATTTAACTGACAATCTATATGATGTAGATGTATTAGAAATCAAAATAGCAAACTTTGATATGCAAGAAGCATCGATTGCGACTGAAGAGTTATTAAATACTTATGGTGATCAAATAGAAGTCGTACTCGCAAATAATGATGCAATGGCTGTTGGTGCAATCGAAACACTTAAAGCACAAGGTTATTTTGTAGATACCAATCAAGATGGCGTGATCAATAGACAAACAGAAACATGGATGCCAGTGATTGGTATTGACGGCCTAGATATTGCTATTGAGCAAATTGAAAAAGGTTATTTATATGGTACAGTTTTAAATGATTCAATCACGATGGCAGAAGCATTATCTGAACTTGTCGGATTGATTATTAATGGTGAAGATATTAATCAATTGTCATATGGTATTACAAATGACAAATATATATGGATAGATTATCAAAAACTTACTTTTTCATAAAAAATTTTCAAATCATTAAAAAAAATCGTAAGTTTTATGTAAATTATCACATTTTATGAAAACCCTTTCTTTGTTAAGATATAAGTGCGAAAGCTAAAAAAGAAAGGGAGAAAAAAATGAAAAAAGTATTTATTTTTTTAGGTTTTATTGCTTTAAGTTTAGTTGCTCTTGCTGCTTGTTCAAGTAACAAAGTAGATATTGGTATCGTATTACCAACAAGAGATGAACCAAGATGGATTCAAGATGAACAACGTTTCAAAGATGCATTAGCTGATACTGATTATTCAGTTGAAATTTTATTTAGCCAAGGCTCAACTGCTACTGAATTAGCAAACGTTGAAACTTTAATTTCTAAAGGTATTGATGTATTAATCATCACTGCACAAGATGGCGCTGCAGCTGGTGCTGCTGTTGAAAAAGCTAAAGATGAAGGTATTACAGTTATTGCTTATGACCGTTTAATTACTGGAACTGATGCTGTTGACTATTATGTTACATTTGATAGCGTTGCTGTAGGTGAAGCACAAGCTCAATACTTAGTAGATAACGCTACTGGAACTGGTAATCCATTATATCTTTATGCAGGTGCTGCAACAGATAACAATGCATTCTTATTCTTTGAAGGTGCATGGAATGTGTTACAACCTAAAATTGCTGATGGTACATTTGTGATCCAAAACTCAAGTGAAGCAGTTGCTGTTCAAGCTAATGCTACATTAACTCGTGACCAACAAAGTGCAATTATTGATCAAATCACTACAAACTGGGATTTCAATACAGCACTTAATAAAGCACAATCAAACTTATCAGTTACTGGAACTGCTAAAGGTGATGTATTCATCTTAGCACCAAATGATGGTACTGCTCGTGCAATCGCTGATGCATTTGCTGATGATTCTGAAATTACATCTTATATGGTTACTGGTCAAGATGCTGAAATCGCTTCAGTTCAATACATTATTGATGGTAAACAATCTATGACAGTATTTAAAGATGTTCGTACACTCGTTACTGATGCTATTGATATGGCTGTTACAGTATTAGAAGGTGGAACTCCTGTTACTACAGGTTCATATAACAATGGTGTTAAAGATGTTCCTGCTAAACAAACTGATGTTGTTGTTGTTGATCAAGACAATGTAGTTGCTGCTTTAATTACAAGTGGATATTATACAGAAGATCAATTTACTTTCCCATCTTAATTAGAAAACAAACTAAGTGAGAACAGTGGTGGGCGACCACCACTGTTTTATCACTATTAAAGGGTGAAGCGTATGGAATACATATTAGAAATGCGTAATATCACTAAAGATTTTCCAGGTGTACGTGCACTAGATGATGTGAATTTTAAAGTCGAAAAAGGCGAAATTCATTGTTTAGTTGGAGAAAATGGTGCAGGTAAATCCACACTGATGAAAATATTAAGTGGTGTTTATAAAACAAAAGAATATCAAGGTGACATTGTATTAAATGGTGAAGTACAAGATTTTCATGGCATTAAAGATAGTGAAAAACAAGGGATAGCGATTATTCATCAAGAATTAGCACTCATTCCAGAACTGTCTGTCTATGAAAATATTTTTATGGGTCATGAATTACAACAAAGATCATTTATTAATTGGAATGAAACAATTCTTCAAAGTCAAAAATATTTAGAATTAGTAAACTTAGATGTTAAACCAGAAACTAAAGTGAAAACTTTAGGTGTTGGTAAACAACAACTTATTGAAATTGCTAAGGCATTAAGTAAAGAAGTCAAACTTCTTATTTTAGATGAGCCTACAGCAGCTTTAAATGAAGAAGAAAGTGATAATTTACTACGTCTCATTCAAGAGTTAAAGACACATGGTGTGACTTCTATTATGATTACTCATAAATTAAAAGAAGTTATTAAAATATCAGACCATGTCACAGTGCTTAGAGATGGTAAAACTATTTGTTCACTTTCAAAAGAAAAGAATGAAATTAATACACAAGTATTAATTAAAAACATGGTTGGGCGAGAAATCACTGATATTTATCCTAAAAGAGAAGAACACAAAATCGGTGATGTTAAATTTGAAATTAAAAACTTTTCATCTTTTGATAAAAGTTTAGGACGTTATCTTGTTAAAGATTCATCCTTTAAAGTTAAAAAAGGTGAAGTTGTCGGTATAGCTGGATTAATGGGTGCTGGTAGAACTGAACTTGCATTATCTATTTTTGGTAATCCTCTTAACTACATCGTAGAAGGAGAAGTATTTTTAAATGGTAAAGCAATTAATACATCAACACCTAAAAATGCCATTAAACATGGCATTGCATATGTGACTGAAGATCGAAAAGGTAATGGGTTGATTTTAATTCAAGATGTTAAGCAAAACATTACTCTTGCAAATCTTAGTGAAATTTCTTCAAAACAAATGCTTAATCTAAACAAAGAGATAGTTGCTGCTAAACAGTATATTGAGTCAATCAACATTAAAACACCTTCTTTTGAACAAAAAGTACTCAATTTAAGTGGTGGTAATCAACAAAAAGTTTCTGTATCAAAATGGTTATTCACAAACCCTGAAGTACTCATTTTAGATGAACCTACGAGAGGGATTGATGTTGGTGCGAAATATGAGATTTATACCATCATTAATGAACTTGTTAAAAGTGGGATGAGCATCATATTGATTTCTTCAGAGTTACCTGAAGTTTTAGGTATGAGTGATCGTATTTATGTAATGAATGAGGGACACATTGCAGGTGAATTATCAAGAGCAGAAGCAACACAAGAAAAAATTATGGAAATTGCTACAGAATAGAAGGTAAAATGAGATGAATGAAAATAGAAGAGTAAAAGATAACATGATCATCCAATATTTTAAAGATTTGGGATCAATGTTAAAAGAACATATTAGAGATTATGGTATGTATGTAGCATTACTTGCAATCATCGTTGTGTTTGCAATTGGTACCGGGGGGAATTTCTTAAGTAGTAGAAATATATCAAATTTACTTAATGCATTTGGATATATTGCCGTGATGGCAGTTGGGATGACATTAATCATTGTTATTAGACATATTGATTTAAGTGTTGGATATGTTAATGGATTTGTAGGTGCAGTAGCAGCAATTTTAATGGTTAGTGCAGGATTGCCTGTTTGGTTAGTTGTTATTCTTGCATTAGCGCTTGGTGTTGTCATTGGGATGTGGCATGGATTTTTAGTCGCAATCATGGGTATTCCTGCGTTTGTCGCAACACTTGCTGGTATGTTCTTATTTAGAGGATTGTTATTACAAACACTTCAATCAACAGGAACACTTATTATCCCTAATGAAGCCTTTATTGCGATTAGTAATGGATATATTCCAGATATCATGAATATTGATGGATATCATGTATTAACACTCATTATAGGTGCACTTGTTATTATAGGTTTTATTGTATTTGAGTTTAAGAATCGACAAACAAAACTTAAATATAATTTTAAAGTCTCAGTACCATCTATATTTGTTACTAAATTGTTGTTTATGTCAGTATTAATTGGCTTAATTGCATACATCTTAGCAACATATAGAGGTATATCATGGACAGTCGTTATCGTTGTTATTGTTGTTACTATTTATAGCATCATGATGAATAAAACAACGATTGGTCGATATATCTATGCTGTTGGTGGTAATCCAGAAGCAGCAGAATTAAGTGGTATTAGTGTTAAGAAAATTACCATGTTTGTCTTTGGATCAATGAGTATGTTAGCAGCATTATCTGGATTAATGTTTGCATCTAGATTAAGAAGTGCTACAGTAACTGCTGGGCTTGGATTTGAACTTGACGCAATTGCAGCTGCTTTCGTTGGTGGTGCAAGTGCAACTGGTGGTGTTGGTAAAGTTACAGGTTCGATTGTTGGTGCAATCGTTATGGCATCATTATCAAATGGTATGAACATGATGGGTGTTGCAGAATCAATACAATATATCGTTAAAGGATTAGTTTTAGTTGTTGCAGTTATATTTGATGTAAGAACTAGAAATAAAAAATAAAACTTTCTTCCTACTCCTATGGTTGATAGAACGAAAAGAGATGCTGATATGAGCATCTTTTTTATATGTGGAAAGGTGAAAACATTTTCATATGTAAAACCATGTGTAAGTTGTGTAAAATATTGCATCTCATATAGTTTTAGTAATATACATGTGTTAATATTTAATTAATAAAATTTAGAATTAAAGGGACGATTTTATGAAACTCATCAGCTTTGTTGTACCGGCATACAACTCAGAAAAATATTTACACACGTGTATTGATTCATTATTATTTGATTTAGAACATGTTGAAATCATCATTGTCAATGATGGTTCAAAAGATAATACGATAAAAATTGCAGAAACATATCAACATATGTATCCCAATACGGTTAAAGTAATAAATAAACTTAATGGTGGTCATGGATCAGGGATTAACGCAGGTTTAGAAGTAGCAACAGGTCTATACTTCAAAGTAGTTGACTCAGATGATTGGATGGATGTCGAAAACACCAAATATTTAGTGTCGAAAATTGCTTAATTAAAAGATTTAGAGCAATCTCCAGATGTGTTCATCTCAGATTTTATTTATGAACATGTTGAAGATCAAACACACTATATCAGATCATATAAAGATTACTTTATGCATGAAACAATCACAACTTGGAATGATTCATTAAAAAAATTTAGATTATCAGCTACACTTTTGATGCATGCACTTACCTACAAGACACAAGTATTAAGAAACTGTGGATTACAGTTACCAGAACATACATTTTATGTGGATAATATTTTTGCATATCAACCACTGCCACATACAACATATATATACTATATCCCTAAAGTCATGTATCACTACTATATAGGTAGAGCGGATCAATCAGTTCAAATGCATAACATTGTGAATCGCTATGATCAACAAATAAGAGTGATGAGACATATCATGTATGCGTATAATTATAAGCAACTTTCTCATATGCCCAAAGGTTTAAAACAATACATGTTTCATAATCTTGCCATCATCATGATTGTCACACAAATGTTTACAACAGCAAAAGACACAGAAGATAGAAGAACTGCACTTAATCTACTATGGAAAGATTTACGTGCATATGATATGAAAATGTATCATTACTTAAAATATAGATCATATAATTCAATGATTAATTTCTTACCATTTAAAGCAAAAGGATATATTACAACAAAAAGTTATCTATATCTAACAACAAAAGTAAAATTAGGTTAATTAAAAGTCCATTTAACGATGGACTTTTTAATTATATTCATTTCATGATAAAATAGACATATATTAAATCATGAGGTGTCTATGGAAACAAAATCACACATCGCTAGATATGAAAATATCGCATATCAAATTGCAAAACAAATCAATGATGGTAAACTTCCACTAAATCAAAAACTAAGTGGTAGAACACTACTTTCATCTGAATATAATGTCTCAAGCGAAACGATAAGACGCGCGATTCGATCACTTGTAAACTATGGTGTTGTTGATGTGAAAGAACAAAGTGGTATCTATGTTAAATCTATTGAACAAGCAAAATCATTTATGGATGACTTTAATTTGAAACAGCAACAAAAAAATATTAAAATTGAACTTATTGAATTGCTTGAAGAAGAAAATAAAATACACAGTAGATTAGATAAAACAATGAAACGTCTACTTAATTCTAAAGAGTTTTTCCCATTTGATTATTTCACGATTGAAATTAATCAGAATATGAAGCATATTGGAAAGACAATCGATGAATTAGATTTTTATCAGGTAACAGGCGGATTGATTATAGCATTTGAATTAGATCATGTATTATATCAAATACCTAAACCTTCTACAATGCTAAAAGAAGACATGATATTGTATATCATGGGAGACTTGACTATTAAGAAAAATATATTAAAATTTTTTGAAAAATAAAATGGATAGAGAACGCTTTCTGTCCTTTTTTATTGCCTAAAACTTTACAAACTGACAACCCTATGATAAAATACAGGTTGTAAAACAAAGAGAGAAGAGGAGTTAGAATATGAGACTTTTTAAGAAGTTTTTTTTATTAATGTTTGCTGCATTAACAGTATTTTCTGTAGCAGCTTGTCAATATGAATCAAATACTATTTATATTGCAGAAGGAGATTGGGATAGTAATAGGTTTTATAATGATGTTGTAGAATTTATACTTGAAAATGGTTATGGTGAAGATGTTGAAATCACTGAGATTGGTACTCAAGGTATGGTTTTAGGTCTTACTGATGGTTCCATAGATTTAAATGTGGAAACTTGGAGTGAAAATATGGCAACATATCAATCTGATATTGCTGCAGGTTATTATGAAGAGTTAGGAGTTAACTTTGATGATAATTATCAAGGTTTATATATTCCACAATATATTAAAGATGCAAATCCTGGTTTAGTATCTGTTGATGATTTAGTCAATTATAAATCATTATTTCCAGATCCAGAAGTTACTGGATGGAATCCTGATACTGATAAAGCGGTTGTTTATGGTGGACCTTCATCATGGTCAATCACTGAATTTTTCAAAAAGAAATTTGAAAATAGTGATGTTTATCCAGATTTAGTTGCTAATTTTGAATTTAGACCACTAGAAAGCACTGCAACACTTAATACAACCATTGTTAGTGCATTTAACAATCAAAGTGCTTGGGTTGGTTACTATTGGGAACCAACAGATATTATGGGTTTATATGATATGTATTTATTAGAGGATAACCATGATTATAATGTTGATACTGGTGTCGGATTTGTTCTAACAAATAATGTAACTATAGTTGCTACAGCAGGATTTAAAGATGTTCATCCAGATGCAGCGACATTCCTATCTAAAATGCACACATCATCATCAGTTGTAAATGCAGTACTTGCATATATGGTTGAAAATGATTTAGAAACATATGATGCAGCTGTTTGGTGGTTAGATAATAATGAAGACATGTGGAGTCAATGGGTGACTGCAGATGCTCAAACTAAAATCAGAGAAGCACTCGATGCTTTATAAGAATCAAAATATATGCAGCGGATTCGCTGCATATTTATTAGAAAAAGGAGGATGTTATGTTTTCGGTACCTGAATGGTTAGACTTTCATGATCAAATTTCAAATGGTATAGATCAATTCTTTAATTGGTTTAAACAGGTATTTAGTTGGTTATTTGAAATTATTAGAGTGATCATTATTACATTATTAGATTTAGTCCAAAATATATTATCAAACACACCATGGTGGATTTGGTTATTCATGGTATTGGTTTATATAGGATTTAAGTATTTCACAAAAATTAAAGCAAAAATTAAATGGTTAACCATCATTATTATTTTAGTAGGTTGGTTGGTATTTCATAATGCCGTAATTGAAAATCCAGCAATTGATGTCACTTTAGGAGATATCACAACACCATGGTGGATCTTTATTGTCTTTTTATTTTTTGCAACTAGATATTTATATAAAGGATATAAAATGGCCATTGTATTATCACTTTTACTATTGTTTATCGCTTTATTTGGTGTTTGGGATGCGATGTTAAGTACATTAGCCATCATTATTATTGCAGTCATCTTTAGTTTTTTAATAGGAATTCCTGTTGGTATTTTAATGGCGAAGTCGGTCCATGTTAAAAATGTTATGCAACCTATTTTAGATATGATGCAAACCATTCCATCATTTGTTTATTTAATTCCTGCAATTATGTTATTTAGTATTGGTAGAGTACCAGCAACGTTTGCCACAATTATTTATGCTGTACCACCACTCATTAGACTTACATATTTAGGAATAATTAATGTTGATAAAGAAATGATAGAAGCTGGTCAAGCCTTTGGATCAACACCAAGACAGTTATTATTTAAAATTCAAATTCCACAGGCACTTGCAACTATTGCAACAGGTTTAAATCAAACGACGATGATGGCAGTATCTATGGTTGTTATCGCATCGATGATTGGTGCTGGTGGTTTAGGTAGCATTGTCTTAAGTGCAAATCAACAAATCGCAATTGGTGATGGATTTGTTGGTGGGTTTGCAATTGTCTTTTTAGCAATTATCCTAGATCGATTGCTTCAAGGTGTTGCTAATAAAATTAAGTCTTCAAGAGGTGATCAATAATGGGTATGAAAATATCAGTTAAAAATTTATCGATGATTTTTGGGACGGAAAAACAAAAAGCAGAGGCACTAAAATTAATTAATTCTGATATGAGTGTATCTGAAATTAAGAAGAAAACAGGTGCTACAGTCGCAAATCGTAACGTTAATTTTGAGATTGAAGAAAATGAAATGTTTGTTATTGTTGGTCTATCAGGCAGTGGAAAATCAACATTTATACGTACGCTTAATCTTCTTAATGTACCAACATTAGGTACAATCACTATAGGTGGTGAAGAAGTAACAAAAATGAATAAAGAAACGCTAAGAGCATTCAGACGAAATAAAGTATCCATGGTCTTTCAACACTTTGGATTGTTTAGTCACATGACTGTCTTAGGTAATGTTGAATATCCTTTAGAAATCCAAGGTATTGATCCTAAAGTAAGAAGAGAAAAAGCTTTAGAGGCCATTGAAAGTGTTGGTTTAAAAGGATGGGGACAAAGTCTCATTAGTGAATTATCTGGTGGTATGCGCCAAAGAGTAGGATTAGCAAGAGCACTTACAAATAATCCTGAGCTCTTATTGATGGATGAACCTTATAGTGCACTTGACCCACTGATTAGAAGAGATATGCAAAACGAATTACTTTCATTAGAAGATGATTCACAAAGAACGATCGTTTTTATTACACATGATATGAATGAAGCATTTCGTTTAGGTGATCGTATTGCGCTGATGAAAGATGGAGAAGTTGTTCAAATTGGTACACCAGATGAATTCTTTGATCATCCAGCCAATGATTATGTAAAAGATTTTATTGCAGATGTTGATAAATCAAGAATTCTTAAGGTCCGAAATATCATGAGAAAAATTAATAATACAGTATTGTTTAATGAAACAGTTTCCAATGTAAAAGCCTTCCTAAATGATAAAGATTTAGATTATTGTTATGTGGTGGATGAAAAAGATAAACTCATGGGATATGTAGAAAAAGCAAGTATTGCTAGAACAAAAAAAGAAACGATAGAATCTTTTATTAAAACAAGTGATTATGAAGTTGCCAAAAGAAACGATTATTTAAAAGATATTTGGTCTCATCTAAAAGATACAACATATGATGTACCAGTCGTTGATAACAAAGGTAGATTTAGAGGCGTTATTGGTTCTGATGATGTATTAAAAGCATTATCAGATTAATGATTGACTTTCATATGTAAAATCAGTATAATAAGATTAAATCAATGATTGGAAATAGTAAGTTTTTCTATTTTATTAAAGAGAGTATACGGTTGGTGTGAGTATATATAAAAGGATTTACTGAATGGCTCCAAGAGAGGAAACTTGAAGTAAGTAGGGTTTCACGGGTACTCCCGTTATCGAGTTAAGATATGATTGTATCTGATGAGGGTTCATTTTAATGAACTAAAAAAAGGTGGTACCACGTTTATAACGTCCTTTATGCATATTGCATGAAGGACTTTTTTATTTTTTCAAAGGAGGTATAAAATGGGACCTTGAAGAGCTCTAAGTTTTAAATTAGATGAATTGAAACAACAAAAATATCATAAAAACAAAGAAAAAGGAAAAGATAAATATGAATTTAGAATTTGGAAGATTTGGTGGCCAATTTGTACCACCTCAAGTGATAACAGCGTTAAATGAATTAGAAGCGGAATTTAATAAAGCAAAAGATGATCCAGAGTTTATCAAAGAGTTTAAATACTATTTAAAAGATTATGTTGGACGTCCTAGTCCCCTTTATTATGCAGAACAACTCACTAAGAAATTAGGAGGAGCAAAAATATATTTAAAACGTGAAGATTTAAATCATACAGGTGCACATAAAATCAATAATACCATTGGTCAAATATTGCTTGCAAAACGTATGGGTAAAAAAAGAATTATTGCAGAAACTGGCGCAGGTCAACATGGGGTTGCTACTGCAACCACAGCTGCGATGTTTGGCATGGAATGTGAAATATATCAAGGTGAACTTGATACACAAAGACAAAGACTTAATGTGTTTAGAATGGAAATGCTAGGTGCTAAAGTTACACCTGTTACTCAAGGTACAAGAACACTTGCAGATGCTGTTGATTACGCAATTAATGAATGGGTAAAACGTATAGATGATACATTTTATTTATTAGGAAGTGCTGTAGGACCTCATCCTTATCCAACGATTGTTAAACATTTTCAAAAAATCATTGGAGAAGAAGCAAAAATTCAAATCTTAGAACAAGAACATAGATTACCAGACTACTTAATTGCTTGTGTTGGTGGTGGTTCAAATGCGATTGGTTTATTTACTGATTTCATCAAAGATGAAGATGTTAAGATTATTGGTGTTGAAGCTGCTGGTAAAGGATTAAAAACAAAAGATCATGCAGCAACTATGACACTTGGTCGTGAAGGTGTTATTCATGGTATGAATACAAAAGCCATTTTTAATGAAGATGGTTCAGTCTCTCCTGTGTATTCAATATCAGCAGGTCTTGATTATCCAGGTGTTGGACCTGAACACGCATATCTACAAGATATAAAGCGTGTGACATATGAAAGTGCAACTGATCAAGAAGCAGTAGATGCATTTTTAGAACTTTCAAGAACAGAAGGTATCATTCCAGCAATCGAATCATCTCATGCAATTGCATATGCATTAAAACTTGCCCCTACACTTGATAAAGATAAAATCATTCTTATCAATTTATCAGGCCGTGGTGATAAAGATGTTGAAGCTATTGAAGCATTTTTAGATGGAAGACCAACAGAATAAAAAAATAGCACTTCATCATGCGTGAAGTGCTTTTTTTATTTAATCTAAATTTATTTCTTTTGATAAAATTCTTTCTTTTAAAGATTTGATCTTTTGTTCAATGATATCAGCAGTTTTAATAAATTCACTATCTGCTAATCCTGATGGATCATCAAGACCCCAATCTTCTCTATGCTTACAAGGAATAAATGGACATTCAACGTTACATCCCATGGTGATTAATACATCAAATTCTTGTGGAAGGTCATCAATTAATTTTGAATGTTGAGTTTGATTCATGTCAACACCAATTCTATCCTTAATGATTCTAACTGCATCTTGATTAATTTGTGGTTTGGTTTCTGTACCACCACTATAAGCATCAAAGAAGTCACCTTCTAAGTGTTTTGTTAATGCTTCAGCCATTTGACTTCTACAGCTGTTGTGTACACATACATATGCAACGCTAACTTTTTTCATGTAATCTCCTATAATAATTCTTCAATGAATTTTTTGATTTCAGATACACTTGGTACTCTACCAGAAGAAACGATTTTACCATCAATAATAAGTCCTGGAGTTCTAAGTAATCCGCTATTTGTAATCTCAATCATATCTGTAATATATAATACATCAGCATCAACTGCAAGTTCTTTGACTGCTTGCTCCGTAAAATTTAGCAATTTTTTACAATTGGCGCATCCACCGCCTAAAATTTTAAGTTCCATATATGCTCCTTTCTTATAAAAGTATATTAAATAAATAACCCATAAGTATAATACTTACTGAGACAATTGCAATAAAAGTAAATAATAATTTTGGTTTAACAACTTTTTTTAACATGATCATTGATGGAAGTGATAGTGCAGTCACAGCCATCATAAATGCTAGGACAGTACCAATACCTACACCTTTTAAGACAAGTGCTTCAGCAATTGGAAGTGTACCAAAGATATCAGCATACATCGGGATACCTATGATTGTAGCAATTAATACAGAGAATGGATTGTCACTACCTAAGACTGTTTCTACAAATGTTTGTGGGATGACACCATGAATGAGTGCGCCTATACCTACACCAATTAAAATATATTTCCATACACGCTTGATGATGTCAGTGACTTGATAAAGACTTTCTTTTACGCGTGCCTTAAAGGTGAGTTCTAAAATATCACCACCATCGATATAATTTGCATTTTTAATATAGTCTTCAACATATTTATCCATCTTAAATAGATGAATGAGTGTGCCACCAATCACTGCAATGATAATACCAACAACGACATATAATAATGCGATTTTCCAACCAAAGAAACTTGCGAGTAGTAAGACAGATGCAAGATCAACAAGAGGTGAAGAAATTAAAAATGAAAATGTCACACCCACAGGTAAACCAGCTCTGGTAAAACCGATAAAAATAGGAATTGATGAACAACTACAAAATGGCGTTAATGTGCCAAGAAGTGCACCAAATACATGTGATCCAAACCCCTGGTGTTTTGAAAGTATTTTCTTTGTTCTCTCAGGTGGAAAATAGGTTTGAATATATGATGATATAAAGATTAATGTCATCAGCAATATGAATATTTTTATGGTGTCATAAATAAAGAATGACAGCGATGTGAATAACTGTGAATCCATATCTAATTTAAATAGATCTGTTAAGAGTTTGTTGACTAAATCTTGTAGCCATAACATTTTTAAAAATTGGTCATTAAAAAAATTAAAAAAATCTGTTATAAATTGCATGATGATGTTGATGTCTTAAGCGCTTGTAAATATGAAATCATGTCATCAATGACTTCTAGATTTACATGGTGCTTATGCCAAGTTCCTTCTTTCTTTGATGTTGTAAGTCCTGATTGTTTTAATAAATTTAAATGATATGACATGGTTGGTTGTGTAATTGGTAATTGATCAATGAGTGTACATCCACATGTTTGGCCACTAATTAATAATTTTAGAATCTTTAATCTGTTTTCATCAGAAATCGCTTTAAAAAGTAAAGCATATTTATCATCCATCATTTAACCTCCTTAAATATAGATAAATATCAATATAGATAATCATCTATATAATACACCTTTATATATAAAGTGTCAATAAGATTTTGACTTTTAAAAGTATGAGCTTACGTGTATAATAGTTTTGAGGTGTTAAAGATGAATATAAACTTAACTAGTAAAAATTATTGCGAAGTCATTTTTAAAGATCGAGAGAAGAGAGACTTACTTTTGATTTTACCTGGTGGAGGATATGAATATACATCCAAAAGAGAAGCATTGCCTGTAGCAAATGCGTTTATGACACTTGATCTACATGCAGCTATTTTTTATTATCGTGAAGAAAAATTGTTATATCCGATGATTATGGATGAAGCACTTGAACTAATTGAAAAACTAAAAGCATTTGAGTTTGTTAAAGATATTATAGTGATTGGATTTTCTGCAGGTGGTCATTATGCAGGCCTTATGTTGACACAAATGTCATCTTTTTTCAAAAAAGGTCTTATGATATATCCAGTGGTATCCACACTTCCTGAGTTTGCACATAAGTCATCTTATGAGCAATTATTAGGTAAGAAGTTTACTGATGACCTTATCGAAGAAATCTCTATAGATTTACAAGTTAGTGATAAGACGCCACCTATCTTTTTGATGCATTCCATGGATGATCTCAGTGTACCAGTTGAAAATTCTATTGATTTAATGCAAGCATTAAAGAAAAAGGGATGTTATGTTGAATCTCATTTCTATCCTACTGGAGGACATGGTATATCAGTTGTTACAAAAGAAGTTTGTACTGCAGATGATCAAGATGCATTTATGGCATCCTTTGGATATATTGGGTCATGGATTGACCTTGCAAAATCATTTATAGAAAGAGACATAAAATGACAAATATATTACTTAGTTTAAGAAGTTTTAACGATGAATCAATATATCATTCATTATCTAAAATCATCAAAAAAGAAATGAAAGTTGCTGTATTGGTCTATTCATTTTTTGAAATGTTTTGTCCAACAAAAGAAATCTATGAATCTTATTATGAAGAAGGTAAGGAATACTATCAAAAAATATTAGAATCCTTTAGTGTTTTTGGTATTGATTCAAAACAACTATTATGGATTGATTACTATAAAGATAGTCAAGAAACTGCTATTAAAAAACTAGAACAAGCAGATGTGATTTACTTACCAGGTGGTGCTCCAGATGAGATGATGGAACGTATTAAAGAAAAAGCATTATTAAGTGCTTTAAACGATCCTCAAAAAATCTATGTTGGTGTTTCAGCTGGCGCGATGATTCAACTTGGATTATTCCATATTTCTGTTGATCATGAATATCCTAAATTTGGATTATATGATGGATTAGGACATGTGAATGACTTATTTATTGAAGTTCATTATCGAAGAAGAAGAAAACAAAAATCAAGTTTAAGATATATGCACAGAACATATAAAAAACCCATATATATCATTCCTAATGAAGGTGGACTTATCATTAAAGATGGTAAGGTCACATGTATTGGAAATGCCAAATTATTTTATGACAAAAAAGGAATTGTGAGATCATGAAAAGATTCGTTATTATCTATACGATTGCGAGTGTGTTTCTACTCGTGATTGTGACACTTATTGCAAGTTATAATCACTATTTAGCGCGTATTATTGATGTTTATAATGAGATATCAGAAGAAGCTGTTACCAATCAAAATTTTGATGATTATGTTGGTATACAATCGCTTTATTATAAGATGATTAGCGAAGAACAAGTAGGTGATTACCAGTTTTCTATTTATCTATCTGCAGGTTCTAATAACGAAGTGAGCATGACGCAATTATCTGTCTATGTTTTACCGCTTCATGAAGTTACTTATGCATCTAGTGTAGATGATACAAATGACCAAACCAATATCATATTTACAAATGATGACGATAGCATTATTTATGCATTAAATGAAGATGAAAACTTTACAGGTGAAGCAATCAGTTATGGTATTGCTAGTATTGGATTTTACTATAGTGCAATCACTTTAGAAGATTTCAAAAATATCCATATTGAAGTCATTGATTATAACGGAAATAGTATTTACCAAACAAGTTATGATTATCAAAATCAATTAGACGCCTCAGATCCCCTCATCACTTTAGGATTTGATGAAACTAGATTAAATGAACTGGTTGATTTTAATACATATGTTAGACCTCAAATTGTATCAAATGTTGGGTTGTTCTTGATTGTTGATATTTTACTAGGAACTTTTATTTACTTTTACAGAAAAAAATCAAAGAAGTTATAAACTTCTTTTTTTTATTCCTTATTTTTATGGTTTCTAAATCAAATAAATTCACATATAATTATAGATGGAAGAGGTGAGGGCATGAAATTAATTAGAACATGTGAAAAAACAAATGAATGGTTAAAAGAAGTTAAAATTGAATCAAATGAAACGTATAAAACACAAGAGATTATTATAGATCTTAATCATAAACTACAAGAAATCATTGGATTTGGTGGTGCATTTACAGAAGCTGCCATCTATAATCTATCTCGAATTGATAAAGCAAAAAGAGATTTAGCTCTAAGAGCTTATTTTGATCCAGTCGATGGACTAGGATATACTATCGGTCGTGTTTCTATTCATGGATGTGATTTTAGCCTAGGTAGTTATTTATATATTGATGATTATGATGACTCTTTAGAATCATTTTCAATTAAAAGAGATTTACCAATCATTAAAACGATTAAAGATGCATCAAAATATGCAAAACAAGATGTTAAAATATTAGCATCTCCATGGACACCACCATTTTGGATGAAAGATAATAGTTCACCCATTAGAGGTGGTAAGTTATTGCCTAAATATGATCAAACATGGGCGAACTATTTTGTTAAGTTTATTGAAAACTATCAAAAAGAAGGTATTGATGTATTTGCTGTAACTGTTCAAAATGAACCTATGGCTGCACAAAGATGGGATTCTTGTATTTATGAAAATGAAGATGAACTTAGATTTGTTAAAGTTTTAGGTAAAACATTTGAAGATAAAAAATTAGATGATGTTAAAATCTATATTTGGGATCACAACAAAGATGTGATGCTAGAACGTGCAACAGCTGTCTTAAGTGATAAAGAAGCATATAAGTATGTCTATGGTACTGCATTTCATTGGTATGATAATGAAATGTTTGATGAAGTAAGAAAAACGCATGAAGCATTTCCTGATAAACATTTACTTTTTACAGAAGGTTGCCAAGAAAATGGACCTCATTTTCATGAATTTAAAGTTGGTGAACGATATGGTCGAAATATCATTCATGATTTAAAAAACTTTAATGAAGGTTTTATTGACTGGAATTTATTTTTAGATGACACTGGTGGACCCAATCATGTGAACAATTTGTGTTCATCACCTGTGATGTTTAAAATATATCACGAAGAAATCATTCATAATCCTTCATATTATTTCATTGGACAATTTTCGAAATATATAAGACCAGGTGCTAAACAAATCTTATCAACTGGTGATCATGATATTTATTATGTTGTTTTTGAAAATAAAGATGGAAGTTTAGTTGTTGTCATGATGAATGAACAAGAAGAAGCCTATGAAATTAATATCAAAGGATTAAAGGAAGATATAAAAGTCAACATTTTACCACATAGTATTCAAACCTTATTAATATAATTAATAATAGAAGAGCACTTCTTGAGTCAAGAGGTGCTTTTTATGTAAGCGATTTTATTTTTTTCAAAAAAAGACTTTACAAATCATTTTAAAATTATATAATAGTAATAGGAAACCGATTTCTTTGAGGTAAAGTTTGATGGCGATAAACAAAAAAATACAACTTAAAAAACATCACGGATATTATTTCCCACTTTTTAATCGTTTGGGTATGAGAAGTTCTATTACTCCATATTTTCAAGGCGATTTGAAAACGGATCAACACCATTATGCACTCGCTCCAATCTCTGAATTGGATTTATTTCATTTATCAACATCAAGAAATGTTGTGTTTATGGTTGATGGAAAATCTTTTCATCTTAACGGCTCTAGAGAAATTCAACAACAAGATCAGTTGAGTGTAGAAGTCGATTTGCTTAATCAAAAAGTTATTAGAAGAAATGATATTAATCAAATTGAGGTTACAAGTTTTGTTGCAAAAGATGAAATGATTGAATGTCATGAGATTATTTATACGAACTTAAGTGATCAAGTACAAAAAGTTGATACTACGGTTGCTATTCCGCTTTATGGTAGAAGTGCTGATGTGATAAGAGATCACAGACATGTGACATCGCTTTTAAATCAAATAGAAACAAACCTATTTAGTGTATCGATGAAACCTACATTGTTATTTAATGAAAAAGGACATTTTACTAATCATACACATTATGCAGTATTATCAAAATCAAAAGATGCAAACATTAAAGGATTTATTCCTACTGTAGATGATTACATTTTTGGTGGAACTTATGAATATCCACAAGGATTAAATAACATTTATCCACCACACACTAAAATTGATGGTTATGAAGCTATGGGTGGTATTAAGTATGAAGAAGTTTTACTTAAACCACAAGAATCCTTTAAATTTTATGTAGGTATCGCGATTTCAGATAATACATTTGATGAAACCACTTATGATACTTATTTAAATGAAGAAGGTTTCAATAAACATTTAGTAGAAGCAAACAAATCATTTGAATCATATATAGATTTATTTGATTTTGAAATAGAAAACAATGAAACATCTAATCAATTAAGATGGGTTGCACTTCAACCACTTCTTAGAAGATATTATGGTAATTCTTTCCTTCCTCATCATGATTATGGTCATGGTGGAAAAGGATGGCGTGATTTATGGCAAGATTTATTAGGTATGATCATGACAGGTGATAAACAAGTCTTGGATTTGCTTTATGATAATTTTGCTGGTGTAAGAATTGATGGATCAAATGCAACCATTATTGGTGAAAAACCAGGTGAATTTATTGCAGATCGCAACTCAATTACACGCGTTTGGTCAGATCATGGTGCTTGGCCACTTGTGACTGTCAAAATGTATATTGATGAAACCAATGATTTAAATTTCTTACTTAAAAAACAATCTTATTTCTTTGATCAATTCACACATTATACACATCAAGTGAGAAAAGAAGATATAAAACATCAAGATTATCAAGGTACACTTTTAGAGCATTTACTTTTACAAAATCTAGTTCCTATACATCATTTAGGTGCACATGGTTATGTTAAATTAGAAGATGCTGATTGGAATGATGGTTTAGATATGGCTAAAGAGCATGGTGAAACCATTGCTTTTACACACATGTATCTAAATAATATCCGTATTCTAATTTCATTGATTGAAGCATTAGATGAAGAAGCATTTGAGTTATTTGATTCGCTTCACATGCTACTTGAACCAACAGTAAAGATCGATCATTTCTTTGACGGAGTTGCAAGATTTAATGGTAAAGTCAAAACGATTTCAAAAAAGAAATTACTTGAAAAATTAGAAAACATGGTGAATCCAATGATTGAATGGATTCAAAAAGATGCGTTCCAATATGACCGTTATGAAGCTTATTACAATGAAAAAGGTGAACTTTTAGATCAAAAGGAAAATGTTAACCTTACTGGACAAGCGATGGCATTATTATCAAAAATAGCAACAGATGAACAAGCACAAGCGTTAGCTCTAAAAACAAAAGAGAAATTATTTGATGAACATGTCGGTGGTTATCATTTAAATTCTAGATATCATTCACATATGGGTAGAGCTTTTCAATTTGCATATAATCATAAAGAGAATGGTGCGATGTTCTCACACATGGCTGTGATGTATACATATGGCTTATATCAATATGATTTAGTTGATTTTGGTAGAGAAGCAATATTTACATTACTTCATCAAGCACAAAAAGAAACATCAGATGTTTTAGTTGGGATTCCTGAATACTTCACTGAAAAAGGTGTAGGTAAATATAGTTATTTAACAGGTAGTGCAAGTTGGTTACTTAAATTAATGAGATCTGAAATCTTTGGACTTTCATTTCATTTAGGAACGCTAACTTTAAAACCTAAATTAACAAAAGATGATTTTGTTCATGGTAGAGCTAGTATTACAACAAAGATATTTAATCGATTAACAAAAATTACTTATTTTAATCCTAAACACTTAGATTTTAATGCGTATAAAATTATAAAAATAACCATAAATGGACAAGAAGTCCAAAACGAGTTAACAGATGTACACGGAGATATTGAGGTATTTTTAGATGAAACTATATGATCAATACGACTTTAACGGTCAAGGATATCAAAAATTATTTCATTTTAATAGCTGGAGAATTGCAGAACTCAAATATATCAAAGAAATTGATGCGAGTGATGTAAATTTTCTAGAATGTCATTTAGAAACAGATGAAGTCTTTGTCTTATTTGAAGGGCATTGTGATATGTGGTTTTATCAAAATAATGAACCAGGATCTAAATTTGAAAAGATTAGTTTGACAAAACATGATGTATATCGAATTCCAAAAGGTGTATATCATGCACATAGACTTAGTTTAGATGCAAAGATTTTACTTATTGAAGAAGAAAACACATCAGATGAAAATTCAGATCGTATTTATTTAAATGAAGATGAGATGAAACATGCTAGAGGATTATTAAAATGACATATAAATTATTATGGCAGGATGAATTTTTACAAGATGGACAACCAGATGACAGCATTTGGACCATTGAAACTGGTGGACATGGTTTTGGAAATAATGAAGATCAGTTTTATACAGCACAAGAAAAAAATGCATATGTTAAAGATGGTATGTTACATATAGTTGCTATTAAAGAAGCATATGAACATAGAAATTACACTTCAGCAAAACTCATCACCAAAGGAAAGAAAAGTGTTGGTTATGGGAAATTAGAAGTGATGGCTAAACTTCCAAAAGGACATGGTACCTGGCCAGCGATTTGGCTCTTAGGTGACAACATCAAAGAAGTAGGATGGCCAATGTGTGGTGAGATTGATTTAATGGAGCATGTTGGGAAAAATCCTGATCATATTCATTTCTCACTTCATTCAAAAAATTATAATCACCATATAGGTAATCAACCAACATATGTATTTAATGAAAATAAGTTTATAGATGAATTTCATTTATATCAAATGATTTGGGATGAAAAAAGCATTTCATTTTATTTAGATGATAAACATATGGTTACTTTTGAAAAAGGACAAAAAAAGACAGATGCTGACTGGCCATTTGATCAAAGCTTTTATTTAATATTAAATTTAGCAATTGGTGGATGGTGGGGTGGTGACATTGATGACTCAATGTTTCCAGTCGAGATGTTAGTAAAATATGTCAAAGTATACGAAAGATGTGATTAGATGGATCAAAAAAGAACAATTTATACCATTGCTAAAGAATTAAATTTATCTCCTGGAACGATTTCAAAAATATTAAATCAAACTGGTAATGTATCAGAGCAAACAAGAGAACGTGTGCTTAAGTACATTAAAGAAGTAGGTTATGTTCCTGCGACTTCAGCAAGAATGTTGAAATCAAAGCGTACATATAGCGTGGGTATTGTTTTTACTGAAGAATCTGATGTTGGATTAGAACATTCATTCTTCTCTAGTATTCTTCAACATTTTAAGAATTTTGTTGAAAAAGAAGGATACGAACTTAGTTTTATTGTAAAAAAATTAGGACAACATGAACTATCATATTATGATTGGGTCAAAAATAAAAAAGTTGATGGCGTTTATATCGTTGTTGGTAACTATGATGATCAAGGTTTATATGAACTGATCAACAGTTCAATTCCTTGTATTTCAACAGATATGTTAGTCCCTGGCCTTCACACAGTCATTAGCGATAATGAACAAGGTGTAAAGATTGTCTTAGATTATATCAAAGATGAACTTAAGAAAGAAAAAGTAGCATTCATTTCAGGACCTACATCATCAAAGGCGTTTCTTGAACGTAGTCATATTTTTGAAGAGTATGCAAAAACATTAGGGCTTCATCAAGTATCACCTGTGATTTATGCTGAAAGCTTTGGATTCACAAGTGGATATAATGCAGCAAAAGAATTATTAAATCGTAAAGCATTACCAGAAGTCATATTCGTATCAAGTGATGATATTGCACTTGGTGTGATGAAATATATTAAAGATGCAGGTTATGATATTCCAAATGACATTAAAGTCATCGGATTTGATGATATTGCATTTGCTAAGCATTTCACCCCTTCACTTACAACAGTACAACAAGATAGAAAATTATTAGGTGAAACCGCAGGTAAATTACTCATTGATTTAATTGAACATCCAGAAGTTAAATTTAATGAAGTCGTTAAATTACCCGTTAAACTCATTAAAAGAGCATCAACAGAATTAAAAAACGACTAAAATAATTGAAAACGGTTACACAATGTGATATGATAATAATATCATATGAAAGAAACCGATTTCCTTGTAAGGAGATATAGGATGGAAAAAGAGAAAAAATACACTTATAAAATTGAAGATTATCAAAAGCAAAAACCATTCTCAAGCTTTTTATCTGGTATCGCAGGTAAAATGGGTCTACCTCTTTGGGCTTTTTATGTCAATAGAGGACAACTCATTGCAGGTTTTGGCTCTAGAGATAAGAATGGCGCGATTATGGAGTTCTATCCTGCAAACCTTGCTTATCATTATGTAGCAACCATTGGATTTAGAACTTTTATTAAATACCAAGGGGTAGTTCATGAATGTTTTAAAGAAATTAATCCAAATCAAAGCTTAGAAGTTAAAAGAGATGAAGTTATTATCAGTGAATACATCAAAGATTTTGGATTAAAAATCACAGTGACTTATTTAACACTTCCAAATGAGGAGTTATCAGGACTCATTAGAAAAGTTAAATTAGAATCTGATAAAGTCTTAAAAGATGTTGAAGTTATTGATGGATTGGCTCAAATCCTTCCATATGGTATTGATTACGGCGGATATAAAGCTGTATCAAACTTATTACAAAGTTGGATGGAAGTTGAAACAAGCAGTTATGCATTCTTTAAATTAAGAGCATCTACTGCAGATGAAGCAGAAGTAGAAATGATGACTGAAGGTAATTTCTATTATGCAACATCACAAGTAAAACCTTTATATGTCTATGATTACAAATTAATCTTTGATCAAGATGCATCACTTGTGACACCTTATGGATTTATTAAACATTCTCTTGATGAGTTAAAAGAACTTGAACAGACACATGTCAATCAAGTGCCATGTGCGATGTCAGCATATCATTTTGATGAGATTAAAGATGTTGTTTCAATTGATAGTTTATTTGGATATAGCCATGATGAGCATCAATTAGGACATATATTATCAAAATATGACAATAATTATTTTGATTTGAAACAAAAACAAAATACGATACTTCATGATGAAGTATGTGATGTGATAGAAACAAAATCAGCATTTCCAATTTTCGATGAATATCTAAAGCAATGTTATTTTGATAATATGCTTAGAGGTGGAAAACCATTAATCTTTGATACAAAAGATGGTCAAGTTGGATATCACATATATTCAAGAAAACATGGTGATTTGGAAAGAGATTATAATTTCTTTTCATTAGAACCTGCATTCTATTCTCAAGGTAATGGAAACTTTAGAGATGTATTGCAAAATAGAAGAAATGATTTATTATTTGATGCTAGACTTAAAGATTTTAATGTATTGATGTTTGCAGCATTTATTCAATTAGATGGATATAATCCACTCTCAATTGAAGGTCTTAAGTTTAAATTTGAAGGCGATGCGTCCATCTACCCTAATAAGGTACAAAATCTTATCAAAGATTTATATACACCTGGGAAACTTGCGATGGTATTGGATGAAGAAAAACTTGATGTCAATGAGCTTTTAAAAGAAATCATGGCTGAGTCAAGACATGAATATCAAGCTGTATTTGGTGAAGGATATTGGGAAGATCATTTTACATATTTAATTGATTCGATTACTTCTTATGAATCTATTTATCCTGATCAAATGCAAACATTATTATTTGATAAAAAGGTTCAATCGTTTAAATCACCAGTTAAAGTTAATCCAAGAAAATTAAAATACGTTAAAACTAAACATGGCACAATCAGACAATATGGATCGATTCATCATTTAGAAGATGATCACCAAAAATGGGTCATGATTAAAGAAGAAAAATTAAATTTAAGTGTTTATATGAAATTATTCATTTTAGTACTTAACAAATTTGCACATTTAGATCCATTTGGTATTGGACTTTCATATGAAGGTAATAAACCAGGATGGAATGATGCGGCTAATGGTCTTCCAGGTCTCTTTGGTTCAGGTGTCTCAGAAATGTTTGAACTTAAACGTATCGTTACATTCTTGCTTAAGTATCAACCACTTCATGATTTAGAAAGTATTAAACCATTAAAACCATTGTTAGATGCTTTGATGTTATCACATCAAGATCAAATGATTAGATGGAATCAATATATGGATGCTTTAGAAAGCTATCGAGAAGCACTTCTACAACCATTAGAAATGATGATGATTTCTAAAGAAGATATGCTAGATAGTTTGACACATATGAATTGTGTACTTGCTGAAGCAGTTCAAAGAGCAAAATCTATTCATCCGATTATGCCAACATATCTCACATATGAAGCAACTTCATATGAAGAAAATCTTAAAGAAGATCAACAACCAATGATTGGTGAATATGGTCTTCCAACAGTGACAGTTCAAAGTTTTGAAATGCGTCCACTGCCATCATTTTTAGAAGGACCTGCAAGATATTACAAATTAGATGATCATCAAGGTGAAGAAGCACTTCATGAAGCAGTGTTAAAGAGTGAATTATATGACAAATCACTTCACATGTTTCAAACGAGTGTGTCTTTAGATGATGAGTCATTTGAAATAGGAAGATTAAAAGCATTCACCAAAGGATGGCTTGAACGTGAATCAAACTTCCTACATATGACTTATAAATATTTATTTGGATTACTAAAATCTAAACAATATGAAAGTTTTTATAAGCTTATTGAAACAAACTTCACATGTTTTATGGATCCTAAAGTTTATGGTAGATCACCAGTGGAAAATTCAAGTTTCATTGCACCTTCTAACAATCCAGATCCTAGAAAACGAGGTCAAGGATTTGTTTCAAGATTATCTGGATCAACGGCTGAAGTCTTATCCATGTGGCAATATATGTTCTTCGGTCCTCATATGTTTGAAGTAGAAGATGAAGTGCTCACATTTAAATTAGAACCAGCCATCGATCAAAAATTCTTTAAAGATGGCATCTTAGAAACAACCTTATTAGGAAATATTAAAGTCGTTTATCATTATGAAGGTCAAAAACCAACCTATGATAAACATGTTAAAGTCGATCATATGGTGATGTATCACAAAGATGGTCGCGTAGAAACTTTTGGAGCAAAAGTTTATGATGTTTGGGCAAAAGATGTTAGAGAAAATCACATCTTTAAAATAGAGGTATTTATTAAGGAGGAAAATAATAAATGAGAAAGAGAGTATTATTTTTAAGCCTACTTGCGGTTGTTGGTTTATTCTTAGTCGCATGTAACAAAACGACAGAATTAACATCAATCACAATTAGTGGTGCTGACAACGTTACACTTGACTTTGATGCTACATTTAATGTATTAGATGGTGTAACTGCTTTAGGTAATGATGGTGTTGATTATACTGATCAAATCACTTATGTTTCAACATCAGATATTACAGATGATCTATTAGATACAACTGCTACTGGTAATCATGCAATTCAATATAACGTTTCTGTAGGAGAAGTTTTAGCTCAAACATGGCGTTATATTACAGTTAATGAACCACAAGCTGAAGAAGGACAAATGTTAGTTAACCCTGACTTTGCTACTGGAACTACTGGATGGGATTCAGATTCAGTTGTATACATTGCTGATGGCGCTGCAATGACATTAAGTAATGACGAAGGTGCTTTGAAAGCTGAAGTTGTTGCTGGTTCTAATGCATACACTCCAAGATTTGGTCAAATGAATGTTCCATTTGAAAATGGTACAACTTATTTAATTTCATTTGATGCTAAATCTTCAGCTGAAAAGATTATTAATTTACAAGTTGGTGAATTATTATCTGCAGATCCTTATTTCACAGATTTCAAACCAGGCGTTGTTGTTCATAAAACAATTACAACTGAATGGGCAACTTATTCTTATAAGTTTACGATGAATCAAGCTGAAACTAATCATCGTGGTGGATTATTATTCGAATTAGGTACTGTTGAATCACAAACAGTTGATGCAACTATGTGGTTTGATAACATTAAAGTAGAAGTTTCTACACCAGATGCTGATGAAACTGCTCCAGCATTCTCAGGTGTTAATGCTACAAAACAAATTTATGTTGATTCAGTTTATGATCCAATGGATGGTGTATCTGCATTTGACGCATTAGATGGCGATGTCACTGCTGATATTACTTATGTTATTACTGATGAAAATGATGCTGTTGTTGATACTTTAAGCACAAGTGCTGCAGGTAATTACACAATTACTTATTCAGTTACTGATGCTGCTGGTAATACACAAACTGCAGTTACTGCATTATCAATCGTAGAAGCACCACTTGACACTTATGCACTTCCTGAATGGAGAGCATTTGTAAACACTTGGGATGGTTCAGACGTATCATTATATGGTATGAATGGACAAATGGTTCTTATGGTTAACAATGCTAATTTCTATGAATCATGGCAATTACAAATCATTCAAGATCAATTTGCTCTTGATGGATTAGTTGATAACGAAGGTAGTATGCAACTTGTTGCAGGTCAAACTTATAAAGTAACATTTGATGCTAAATCATCAATTGCTGGTGACTTTGCTGTTCAAATCGGAAGCAGTCTTCCAAGTTGGGTAGCATACCATAGCGAAACTTTATCAGTTACTAATGAAATGCAAACATTCACATTTGAATTTACATTAGATGTTGCTGGTGATTATACTAATAAAGCTCAATTCAAACTTGAATTAGGTGGATTATTTGGATCAGCAGTTGCTGGTGATTCATTCAAACTTGACAATGTTAAGATTGAAGAATTAGATACTGATGGTGTAACATTCATCGACGCTAACTTAATCGTTGCTGGTGATATGGAAAAAGTTGTTTACCAATTAGAAGAATGGAGAGCATTCTCAAATACTTGGGAAGGTTCAACAACTACTTTAGCTGGTATTAATGGACAAATGGTATTAACAGTTACAGGTTCTAATTTCTATGCTGGATGGCATTTACAAATTATCCAAGATGCATTTGCATTAGGTACTGGTGCTGACAATGAAGGTAGTATGGCACTTGTTGCAGGTCAAACTTATAGAGTAACATTTGATGCTAAATCATCAATTGAAGGCGATTTTTCATTACAAATTGGTGCTGGTGTACCAAGTTGGTTAGAATATTATAGTGAAACTTTAACAGTGACTCAAACAATGCAATCATTTACTGTTGATTTTACATTAGATTCTGCTGGTGATTTCTCATTACCTGCACAATTCAAATTAGAATTAGGTACTTTATTTACAGGTGCTCCAGTTGGTGCTACATTCACTCTTGATAACGTTGTTATCCAAGAATTAGACACTGATGGTGTGACTTACATTGATGCTGGTCTTATTGAAAATGGTGCTATGGATGTAGAATTATATCAAGCTGAAGCATGGAGAGCATTCTCAAATTCATGGGAAGGTTCAAATGTAACTTTAACTGGTATGAATGGACAATTAGTATTAAATATCCTTAGTGGTAATTTCTATGCTGGATGGCATTTACAACTTATCCAAGATCAATTTGCAATTGATGGTGTTACAGATAACGAAGGTAGTATTCAATTTGTTGCTGGTGAAACATACAGAGTTACTTTTGATGCAAAAGCATCAATTGCTGGTGATTTCGCTTTACAAATTGGTTGTGGTCTTCCAAGCTGGGTTGAATATTATAGTGAAACTTTATCAGTAACAACTGATATGCAAACATTTACAGTTGATTTCACATTAGATTCAGCTGGTGATTATTCAGGATTAGCACAATTCAAATTAGAATTAGGTAATTTATTTGCTGGTGCTCAATCTGGACAATTTGTTCTTGATAACGTATTAATTCAAAAATTAGACACTGATGGAGTAACTTACGTTGACGCTGATTTCATCGTTAATGGTACTATGGACCCAACTCCTGTAGTCTAAGGAGGATATGATGAGAAAAAAATTAACTATATTATTTGTTGCAGTAGTCTTATCTTTAGGATTATTTGCATGTAAAGATGATCCTGTCACAACTCAAAAAATCGCGTTAACTTACGCTGATTGGGGTGACCAAGAATTAAATCAAAAAATGATTGATGCATTTATGGAAAAATATCCTGATATCGAAGTTACTTTAAGATCTGATATCAGCGGTAGTGGTGCTACATTTACTGGTAACTTAATTGATGCTGCACAAGCTGGTATTCTTCCAGACGTATTTGCTACAGATAACGTTCCAACAGTTGTTAATGCTGATTTAACTTATGATGTTGCAGATTTATGGGATAATGATGTTGACACACCATATGTGTATGATAATATTGCAAGTACTGCAGTTTATAACGGTCATCGTTATGCAGTACCTTCATTCCAATTCTTAAAGGGTATTTTAATTAACTTAGATATTTTTGAAGAAGCTAACTTAACGACAACTTCTGAATATCGTATTGATAATGATGGATATCCTGTCAAAGACTGGACACCTGATGAATTTGTTGCAATTGCTAAAGCAATTAAAAACTATACACCAGATGATCCTGCGAATTTAGTCGTTGGTATGGATACTTGGTATGGTTCTCCAGATTTCCAACAAGTTTGGCCTATGGAAAATGATGCTAACGTTTTATATGATACTTGGAATGGTACAAGCTTTAACTATTTATCAGATGATTGGATTTATGCAATGGAACAAAAAGTTGCTTTACAACAATTAACTGATGGTACAACTTCAAGATTTACTGAAGAAGATCTAGCAGCATATCCTGAATTATCTACATATTTAATTCAAACTGGTTATGGTGCAATGGATATTGAAGGTTCTTGGCAATTCTGGGTCATTAACTCAGCTTTAGAAGAAAGTAATATTCATTTAGGTTTCTGGCCATACCCAAGTGGAGATGCTGGTTTATTCCCACCAACAATTCTTGACTATCAAGCTGTTTCATCTCAAACTAAACATCCAGAAGAAGCTTTCTTATTGGCTAAATGGATGACATTTGGACAAGATGGATGGAATGCAAGATTAAGTATTTTAGAAGACCAAAGAGCAGAACAAATTGCTAATGGTGAACTTCCTACGATTCTTGACCGTTTCCCAATCGCTGATTATCCAGGTGTATGGGATAGAGTAAACGCATTAGTTGATGGTGTTGAAGGTCTAGATTATACATTTGATAGAATCTCATATGCTAAACCTGACTTAGATAAATGGTTAGCAGGTTATAAAGATTTCTGGGCATGGGCTACAGATACTGAAAACAACCCATATTGTTGGGATAATTTAGTAACTGCTGGACCTACTGCAGTTCCAACTTATGCTGAACAATGGAATACAAAAGCAAATGAAATTGTTCAAAATGCAATGGCAACTTTAGGCGCTGACTAAATTGAAATAAAAATGATTAATTAAGAGGGGATTCTTCCCCTCTTAAAATCACTTTTAAAGGAGGACTTCTTTGTGAAAAAGAAACAAAAATTTAACCATAAAATCACATTAACAAAAACAAAAAAAGTCTTAATCTCTGTTTTTAGCGTACTTATTATTTTACTCATCACTTTATCATTTTTTAAGAAGTCATCGATTAATGATTATTATGATACAGTTTCATTATCTAATGATTATACAAACACATATGTTTCTTCATCTTATAATGCTGCAATTTATACAGAAGTCAAACAAAATTATGAAGATTTAGGTTTGAATGTTATTGAAGCATCTTCTGAAGTTTATACAAGTGATATGAATGGACAATCCATTTCTGTAAATGATACAGATTATGGTGACTTAGTTGATCAATATCGCACGTTAAAAGGTATGGATTTAGATGCTATGTATTTATCAGAAAATGATTCAATCACATTTACACATCAAGAAACTGAAAGCGGACTTTATGCTTTAGCAATTGATTATTATGAAATCGAATCTGATATAGAGCAAGCACAAATAAGTATATTAATTAATGGTGAATCACCATTTTATGAAAGTCAAACACTCGTTTTACCATCAACTTGGGCATTTTCAACAACTGAATTTTCAGATGACCGTTACGGCAATGAAATTCAACCTAATTCAAATAAAATACAAGATTGGTATTACCATGAATTAAATGATTATCGTAGTATGCATCCAGGCTTATTTTATTTTTATTTAGAACAAGGTGATGAAATCACCATCAATTATGTAAATCAAAATTTACTTATTGGTGATATTTATTATGTCATAGAAGCTGAGACACCATCATATGATCAATATTTGGCAACTTATCAAAATATGAGTGTTGCACAAAGTGAAATCACAGTTTCAGCTAGAGATATGTATACTAGAAATGAAACATCGATTAGACTCCGTT
Source organism: Acholeplasmataceae bacterium (assembly GCA_050251655.1). Lineage (GTDB taxonomy): Bacteria > Bacillota_I > Bacilli_A > Acholeplasmatales > Acholeplasmataceae > WOFB19. The sequence goes on along the minus strand of JBFWMH010000001.1, from coordinate 49,458 downwards.
CTGAACAAGATCCATCAAATCTTTATTATGATACTAAAACATTAAAATTAAATGTCATTGATGAAGGATCATGGAAGAATAGTGGTCAAGCGATTACTTATGAAATTAATGTCGAGGAAAGTGGATTATATAATTTAACGATTAAATATATGCAATCAACTTTATCAGATATGCCAACATTTAGACAAATAGCAATTGATAACGAAATTCCATTTGAGGAGCTTTCGTGTTTTGCATTTCCTTATACGACAAATTATGTCAATAGAACATTATCAGATAGTGAAGGAACGCCTTATCAAATCTATTTAAGTGCTGGAACACATAAAATAACACTAACTGCAGTAAATTATCCATATCGTGAACTTATTGAAACCATTCAATATGTAATGGGACAAATTCAAAGTTTAGCACTTGATGTCAAAAGATATACAAGTGGTGGAACAGATAAATATAGAGACTGGGAAATTGATACTTATTTTCCAGATGCTGCAAGTGATATCGCAAGTTGGGCAGATTTACTCGATGAAAAATATCAAAAATTGCTCACATTAAGTGATCAAAAAGAACCTTCAGCGATTGCACCTATTGTCGTTGTCACAAAACGTCTTAGAAGTATTAGTGCAGATATAAATACTTTGCCAAGTAAAATGGTTCAATTTTCTGATGGAGATTCATCTGCAAACCAAATGCTTGGATCGCTCATGCAAGATTTAATGTTATCAGGATTAGAAATGGAAAGAATGACTTTCCATACTAATACGGATATCCAAAAACCATATGCAAATCCATTTGTAAGATTTATAGAAGGTATTAAACGACTTGCATGGTCATTTATTGATAATCCTTATGCAGTTAAAGATCGTGGAGAAGATGAAATTATTGTCTGGGTTAATCATCCACGTCAATATATTGAAATTATGCAACAACTCATTGATCAAAATTATCAAGGAGAGCAAAAAATAACATTATCGCAAATGCCAGATCAAAATAAACTTATTTTAGCAAATGCGAGTGGAAATGCACCAGATATCGCTATTGGTGTTGATAACTGGATTCCTTATGATTTTGCTGTAAGAGATGCATCATTAGACCTTAGACAATTTGATGGTTATGAAGAACTTGTTTCTCACTTTTCACCAGGTGGAATGATTCCTTATGTCTTTGAAGAAGGTGTTTATGGTATTCCTGAAACACAAAATTTTTGGGTCACTTATTATCGTAAAGATATTTTAAGTAGTATTGGTATTACTGATATTCCACAAACATGGGATGAAATTATTGAAATCCTACCCGTACTTCAAAGTTATGGTATGAATTACTTTGTACCACTTGCTCAATTTAGTGGCTTAAAGCCATTTGTTGCCACTATGCCATTTATATATCAATTTGGTGGAACATTATACACAGATGATGGCATGTCAACAGCCATTAATTCAGAAGAAACCTTACAAGGTATCCAATTAATGTCTGATTTATTTACGCTATATAATTTACCTAAATATGTTGGTAGTTTTTATAATCAATTTAGATATGGTATTTTACCAATTGGTATTTCTGATTTATCAACATACATATTATTGTCAACAGCAGCAGTAGAACTTGACGGTCTTTGGGGCATGGATTTACATCCTGGTGTCTTAAATGAAACCACTGGTGACATTACAAGATATGCAGCTGTTGGTGCACAAGCATCAATGATTATGAGCTCAACAGAATATCCACAAGAATCTTGGGATTTCTTATCATGGTGGATGTCTACATCTGTACAAACAGAATTTGAATATTTATTACAATCTACTTATGGTGAATCATATTTCTGGAATTCAGCAAATGTCGATGCATTTAAAGAATCATCAATGCCAGATCAATTTAAAGATGTCATCTTAGAACAATGGAATTATGCTATAGAAGCATCTAGAATTCCAGGTGCTTATATGGTTGAAAGAGAAATTTCTAATGCATGGACATCCATTGTATTTGATGGTACAAATGCTAGACAAGCGCTTGATGAAGCCGTAAGAGTCTCAAATCGAGAAATATTATACAAGATGGAAGAATTTGATTATGTCGTTAATGGCGTCATTGTCAAGAGTTATCGGGTACCGACGATAGACAACATATCTTATTGGTTAACAGAGGTGCGTCATGATTAAAAAAATGAATCACCCTCTATGGTTTTTAGTACCTTATTGGAGCTTGTTTTTCCTCTTTGTAGTTATTCCAGTACTTGGTGCAGTCTTATTATCATTTACTTATTTTAATGCCATTCAAGCGCCTGAGTTTATTGGTATTAGAAACTATATTGAATTAATCACAATGGATACTGTATTTATGCAATACGTATTATCAAATACATTGAAATTTGCTATTATCGTAGGTCCTATTGGTTATTTCTTATCATTTATTCTTGCTTGGATGTTAGCACAAATTCCAAAACTTCCAAGAACAATATTAGCTATTATTTTATACTCACCATCGCTTACGATGGGTGTAGCAATGGCATCTATGTGGCGTATTATCTTCTCAGATGACGCCAGAGGTTATCTTAACTCTATATTATTAGAGCTAGGTGTTATATTAGAGCCTATTCAATTTTTACAATCACCTCAATATTTAATGACCATCATGATTATCGTATCTCTTTGGAGTTCGATGGGTGTCGGCTTTTTAGCCATGCTTGCAGGTGTCTTAAATATTGATCAAACGTTATATGAAGCAGCTTATGTTGATGGTATAAGAAATAGAAGTCAAGAGATATTCTTCATTACTATTCCATCAATGAAACCACAAATGTTATTTGGTGCGGTTATGGCAGTCGTTGGTACCTTTCAAGCAGGTGCTATTGGTGTTACTTTATCAGGAAGTAACCCGACCCCCTCGTATGCAGGTCAATTAATTGTCAATCACATTGAAGACTTTGGATTTATTAGATATATGATGGGTTATGCAGCAACCATTTCAGTGGTTCTTTTACTCATGGTGTATTTTATCTCTAAAGTGACATTTAAAATTCTAGGAGAGAAGGACTAAAAATGGCGAATTCATTTCAAGGGACAAAAATAAACCCAACCAGATTTAACAAGAGCCAATTACCATTTTTCTTTATTCTCGTACCTTTTTCAATGCTCATGTTATTTCCAATTTTATTTATTATAAATCATGCGTTTAAACCGAGAACGGAATTATTTGCGTACCCTCCTAAATTTTTCGTTCGAAAACCAACTTTTGATAATTTTTCTCAATTATTTAGAGTTGCGTCTTCTTCAGGTATTCCGTTCTCAAGGTTTTTAGTAAATTCTTTGATTGTAACCATCGTTGGTGTAGGGCTTGCTATTTTATTTACAGCACTTGCAGCTTATGGTTTATCAAAGCTTAAATTTAAAGGTAAAAAACTATTATTTGAAATTAATACATTAGCTTTAATGTTTGTTCCCGTAGCTGTTCAAATTCCAAGATATTTAGTCATTGCTAAACTTGGATTAATTGATAGTTATTGGGCACACATCCTTCCAGTGATTGTCATGCCGGTTGCGATGTTTTTAATTAAACAATTTATAGATCAAACACCAAATGAACTGATAGAATCCGCTAAAATTGATGGGGCATCGGAGATGGAGATATTCTTTAAAATCATCTTACCGATCATTACACCAGCGATAGCAACTGTCGGTATTTTAGCATTCCAAATGATTTGGAATGATGTGTCTAGTTCTACATTATATATTGATTCAGAATCTAAGAGAACATTAGCATTTTATATGCAAAGTTTAGTATCCACAAGAGGTAACACTGTTGCAGGTCAAGGGATGGCTGCAGCTGCATCACTTGTGATGTTTTTACCAAACTTAATTCTCTTCATATTCTTACAAAGTAAAGTCATGAATACCATGGCGCATTCAGGTATCAAATAATGAAAAAAATATTGATATTATTACTCATCCCTATCTTATTATTCACGATGCCTAAACTAGAAGTACAAGCAACCAATGGACTACCTTACTCTACTTATACGTATAGTAGCGCAGTTCATCGTTTAGTATGGACTCAAGATGCATACCTTCCATTATCAGAACGTGATAATTTGGATGGTTTGACACTTGATGAACCAAAAGATTTAACCATTGATCAAAATGATAATGTTTATGTTGCTGACTATGGACATTCAAGAGTTATTAAATATTCACTTCAAGACAATCAAAGTGAGATTATCGGTGAAGGTATCCTTGATCAACCGATGGGTGTACATGTTGCCTCTGATGGTAGTGTCTATGTTGCTGATTATGGTTTAAAACAAGGTCTTAAATTTGTTTATAACCCATCAACATTACAATATGAAGTCACAACCATTTATGAAAAACCTACAAATTCACCATATTTTAGTGAATCTGATCCATTTGATCCAACGAAGATTGTTACTGACCGTGGTGGTAATGTCTACATGTTACTAGCAGGTAACATCAATGGTCTTGCAGAATTTGAAAATAATGGAAATTTCTTTGGTTTCTTTGGTGGTAACACGATTCCATCAACACTTGATAACGTATTAAAATATATGTTATTTGATGAACAACAAAGAAGAGAATGGTTCCAAATGATTCCAGATCCTGTGTATAATATCGCCATTGATAAAGATGGTCTTATTCTAACAACAACACAAGGTCAACCTGGATATTTGAAATTAAACATTGCAAATATTGTTTATAATCAATCGATTTGGGGTCTTGAAAACACAGAAGATTTATATGTTGGACCTTATGAAACAATCTTTACCATCACACAAGATGGATATATTACTGAATACGGTCCAGATGGATCAACACTCTTTGTCTTTGGTGGCACTGACAGTTATGGACAAAAAGGGCTTTTTGAATCGCCTTCAGCCATCGCTGTGGATTCGAAGAGTAATATTTATGCACTTGACTCAAAAACGTCATCACTTCAAGTGTTTATGCCAACTGAATTTGCTGATTTAGTCCATTACGCAATTGATTTATATCAAGATGGACAGTATGCAGAATCACTTGAACCATGGCAACAAGTTTTAGAAATGAACGCTTTATTTGATTTAGCAAATCAAGGTATTGGTGATGCCTACTTTGCTGAAATGAATTATAAAGATGCCATGACTTATTATGAAGTTGCAAGAGACCAAGATGGATTCTCCAATGCATTTTGGGAAGTTAGAAATGCATTCTTGCTCGGTAGCGGTAATGTGATAGTTGCTGTTTTACTAGGATTAGTTGCACTTTATTTAATTAATGCATTTACACATTTTATGACTTATGTCGTAAAACCTTTTAAGAAACTTAAGAAAAAACTACAAACATATAAACTCTATAATGAACTTGTTTTCCCATTCTATATTTTTAGACATCCAGCGGATGGCTATTATGGTATAAAACGTGAGAAGAAGGGTTCGTATTTATCTGCATTTATTTATGTTTTATTATTCTTCTTAGCATACATTTATTGGATATATGAAACAAGTTTCTTATTTAATGATCGTATTGCATCAGAAATTAATTTATTCCAACAAATCGTCGTTATCTTTGTCCCATTTGTTTTATGGGTTGTTGCAAACTATCTCGTATGTAGTATTAGAGATGGCGAAGGTAAGTTTAGAGATGTTTTCCAAGCATCAGCATATACTCTACTTCCAATGATTATTACATTCCCATTGGTAGCAATCATATCAAAAGGACTTACTTATAACGAAGCATTTATTTATCACACAATACTTGATATAGGTATTGCAATTACAGTGATTTATTTCATCATCATGGTTAAAGAAATTCATTTTTATGACATGAAACCAACGTTAGGAAATATCTTTATTTCTATTTTCACTGGTTTAATGATTATGGCTGTGATTGTGATTGTTTACTTATTATTAGGCGAAGTTTATGGATTATTTAGCGATATTGTAAGGGAGTTGACGAACCGTGGTTAAACATGTCATGAAATATGCGGTGATTTTAGTCATCGTCTCAATGCTTTCAATGTTGATTGTTCATGCAAATCAAATTGATCAATCATATAGTCAAAGCTCACAAATTGATAATTATTCATATATTAATAATTTATTATTTGAAAGTTCAAGATATACACAATTAGATGAGAATGATCAAGCGGTACTAGATACATATCATGATGATTTTCAAGTGGATTATACACTATCTGATTTAGCCCTATTAGGCTATGAACAAATTTTTGATACCGATCAATTACGTGTCTATTTTGAAAAAGACTCTTTCTCACTTGTCATCATCAATAAAGTAACTGGATATACATGGTCTTCACGTCCTGAATTCCAAGGTATTTCTGGAACTAGAGAAGACAATACTGCAACTAGAAATTTAATGAATTCAGGTTTGTGGATTGAATATGTAAGAGCTGCAAATGTATCATCTGCAACGATTAATAATGCATCACTTTATACAATTGCTGATGTATCATATCAAAATGATGGATCGATTACTGCAGAAAATAACGATACTTTAAGACCATATTATATAGAAGATGGATCTTATGACTATCAAGCAGTTGAAACAACGATTAAATCTCAAACACAAGATGCATTAACATTAGGTGTTAATTTCAAGACCTTAAAGATTACATTTGATGTCACTATTGAAATGGTTGATAATCAATTAACATTTGATATTCCTCATGATTCTATAAAAGAATCAGGAGATGTATATCGCTTAATGTCTATTCAATTATTACCATATTTAGGTGCAGCAAGAGAAGATAAAATTCCTGGATATATGGTCATTCCAGATGGTGTAGGTGCACTCGTTCGACTTAACCAAGCTTATGATACATATTTTCAAGCAAGATATTTTGGTTCAGATGAAGGTTATCAAGCAGAGACTGTCGCAGAGTTAACACTTCCAATTTATGGTATGGTCCATGAAGCAGATCAAAATGGTTACTATGCAACCATTTTAGAAGGTTCTGAAAATTCTACCTTATTTGCTCGCTTTTGGGGAAGTAACTCTAGATATCAAAGAATTGGTAATAAATTTAATGTGAGACAAATCTATCAATATGTCATCAATAAAGCTGGAGACGGCAATGATGCCATTTATGAAGATATGGTTACAACGGATTATAAGATTGCATTTAATTTCTTATCAGATGATCAAGCAAACTATACAGGTATTGCTTCAAGTTATCGTGATGCTCTTATAGAAGAAGGTGTATTATCAGCAAGAGAAGCAACAACAAATGATCAAATACCTATTCATTTAAGTTATATTATGAGTGATCAAGAACCTACATTTATTGGTTCAAAAACAGTCACGATGTCAACACCTGATCAAGTCAGAGAAATGTATCAAACATTCTATGATGCGGGGATCACTAATCAACAAACAACAATTATGGGTTGGTCTAAAGATGGATTCATATATGAAAATCCTTATCGTACACGCATTAAATCAAAAAGTGATTATGAGGACTTGATTGCTTATATGCTTTCAAATCAAAATCAAGTCTATTTTGAAGATGATTATGTCACCAGTTCAGAAAAAGCTTCAAGGATTACATATAATGGTGATGTTGCTAAAGACTTATCTCGTTTAAAAATGGTCTTTAATAATAGAAGTTTAAATGGACAAGTGACAGAAGTATATTTCTTATATCCTTCTAGTAGTTATCATTTTGCATCACAAGATCAAAGTTTCTTCAATGATTTAGGTGTATCTGGCTTAACATTTAATAATATGGGTCGCATTTTATTTAGTTATTATGATGGCCAAAAATATGATAGAGATTCATCCATTGAATTCTATCAACAAATTGCAAATTTATATGACCAAAATTTAATTTCTGTACCAAATATTTATTTATATGCATACATGACTGGCTATCTAGATATGCCAATTACCAATGCACAATATAGTTACTACACAGATTTAGTACCATTAATTCCTATCGTTTTAAAAGGTAGTGTATCTTATTACACTGAGTATTTAAACTTTAATGCACTTCAAGATGATCGTCTTTTAATGATGGTTGATTTTGCAGTAAATCCTAATTATGTTTTAACATATGAAGAAACATATAAGATGAGATATACAGGTGCTTCAGTTTATTACACAACAACTTTTGCAAACTATGAAGATAATATCATTTCTACATATCAATATCTAAATGATGCATTAAGTGATGTTATAAGTGCTAAAATTGTTAAACGTGAAGTTCTAGATACAGGATTTGTCAAAGTGACTTATGATAATGGTGTGATGATTTATATCAACTACACTTATGAGACACTAAGTGATGGATCAGTGACAGTAGGACAAAGAAGTTATGAGGTGATTAAATAATGAAAAAAATCGCTCAATTCTTCAATAAAATGATGCAGTCCATCAAATTAAAATTGATTAAACCTGTCGTTCATTTTATACAACAAAAATACTATGATAAATATGTACCTTGGAGTAAAAAATTTAACCACAAGATGACACATAATTTTGTGATTCATTTTAAAGGTCAAGATTTATATCTCTTTAAATGGATTAAAATCCATGTATCAAGAAAAAGAAGAGAAGCATTCTTTGGTTTTCTCTTCATCTTCATTTGGATTGTTGGATTTCTAATTTTCACATTCTATCCAATGATTTATTCACTTTATTTAAGTTTTCATACAGCTTACTTTAGTTTACAAGATGGCGTTATTACGACACCTGCAGGTTTTGATAATTACTTAAATGTCATTAGAAGTCAAACGTTGTTACCATTGTTTGCGACATATTTAGGTAAAATGGTTATTTCAGTACCATTGATTGTCGTATTTTCTATTTTAATCGCAGTTCTTATTAATAATCCTATTAAATTAAAAGGTGTATGGAGAACTATATTCTTTTTACCAGTCATTATTTCATCTGGTCCTGTGATTAGTGAACTTGCAAATCAAGATGCAACTTCGCTACCTTCACTATCACAAAGTTCATTACTCATCTATATTCAAGAAAATATGGGTGCATGGATTGCTGATCCACTAGAAGTGATATTGACTTCACTATTACTTATTTTATGGTATGCTGGTATTCCTATTCTTATCTTTTTAGCAGGTCTTCAAAAAATTGATAAATCAATTTATGAAGCAGCAGCAATTGATGGTGCTTCTGTATGGGATAGTTTTTGGAAGATTACATTACCATCTATAAAGCCATTGATCAGTGTTGCAGTTATTTATGTAGTTGTTAGTATGTCATTATTCGTAGAAGATGGAGGCATTCTTGCACTTGCAGAAACACACATGTTAGTTGGTGCACCTGATTCAGCATTCTGGTTTGGTTATGGTTATGCATCTGCTATCGCTTGGATTTACTTCCTATTAATGGTGATTATTATGGGCATCTTTATACTCCTACTTGGACAAAGAAGGGAGAAAAAAGCATGAAAATAGATAAACATACATTAAAATCAAAAGCAAAACACATCTTATTTGGTATGGGTTTTACAGATGGTTTAATTTATAAGATTGTGATATATACATTATTAATCAGTTTCTCATACATTTATCTTTATCCTGTGCTCTTTATGCTTGTCAATAGTTTCATGACAGTTGAAGATTTAATCAATCCTGGTGTAAAATGGATACCGACAACACTTGAATTTGCAAACTATACGCAAGCTTTCCAAGTGTTAGAAATGCCTAAAGCTATATTTAGTACAACATTTTATGTATTAAAAGTAAGTGTAGCAGTTACCATTTCATCAGCAATTATTGGATATGGATTTGCTAAGTTTAATTTTCCAGGCAAACATGTCTTATTTGCATTGATGTTAGCAACATTTATATTGCCATCACAAGTGACGATGGTTGCAAATGTTATTATGTATAATAGATTAAATATCATGAGTACGCAATGGGCAATGATTTTACCTGCAATATTAGGACAAGGACTCAATGCAGCCATTTACATATTGATTTTCTATCAATTCTTTAGAACAATTCCAACAGTATTAATGGAATCAGCAGAAGTTGATGGTGCATCACAAATGCGCATTTTTAGAAAGATAGCCATTCCACTTGCGCTTCCATCTTTCTTAATTGTCTTCTTATTTAGTTTTGTTTGGTATTGGAATGAAACATTCATCACATCATTATATGCTGGTGAAAACATTACACTTCCATTAAAACTTGCAGCTTTTAGATCTAGTTATGAAACCTTATTCCCAGCGGGAAGTGCAGGTTCTCAACTCAATGAAGCCATTATGATGGCTGGTAATATGCTTACAATATTACCGTTATTGGTTTTATATTTTGTAGCTCAACGTTATTTCGTTGAGAGTATTGATCGTACCGGTATTACGGGCGAATAGAAGGAGGATATATGAAAAAAACACTAATATTATTACTACTCGTTTTTGTCCTGGTTGGGTGCGATAATGGTGCTCCAAATGGATTAGAGCCGTTAGTCGCAACTGAAGATGCTTTAGTTCAAACATTAGATGGTGGATGGGTTGCTACTTGGGCTGATGAGTTTAATGGTAGTGCAGTTGATGAAACCAAATGGAACTTTGAAATCAATGGTGATGGTGGTGGTAACAATGAGTTACAATACTACACAAGAGATAATGCAACTGTTTCAGATGGTACACTTAAGATTACTGCTAAACATGAAGATTATTTAGGAAAAGCTTATACTTCAAGTAGAATTACAACTAAGTATAAAAATGACATGTTATATGGTAGAGTTCAAGTAAGAGCAAAACTACCTACAGGTGTTGGTACATGGCCAGCGATATGGATGATGCCAACGGCTTCAGTTTATGGTGGATGGCCAGATTCTGGTGAGTTTGATATTATGGAATATGTTGGATATGATCCAGGAGTGATTCATTCAACGATTCATACAGATATTTATAATGGTGCTATAGGTACTCAAATAGGATATGCATATAGAATGAATGGTATTGAAGATGATTTCCATACTTATGATCTTATTTGGGAGCCAGGTTATATGGCAACTTATATTGATGATGATCTTATTGGAGAATTTAGATATAATGCTTATTACAATCAAGATTATACATATGACCAAGTTTTCCCTTATGACCAACAATTTTTCCTTATTTTAAATTTAGCTGTTGGTGGTAACTGGGGTGGCGTTCAAGGTGTGGATGTAAATGCATTTCCAACTTCACTAGAAGTTGATTATGTAAGATATTATCAAAGAGATTATGCATCACTTGATACGTTAGCACCATCACAACCTACAGACATTACTTTAGCAAGAGTAGCAAATACACTCTTCTGGGATCCTGCAACTGATGATTATTCAGTTGAAAAATACTTAATTTTAGTTGATGGCGAAGCATATGATTACACGAATTTAAACCAATATACATTTAAAGGTTTAACTAAAGGTCAAACATATTCAATTCAAGTCGTTAGTTATGATTTTGTGGGAAGAAAGTCTGACAAGAGTGAAGCATTTAGTTTTACATATCAATAATAAAAAGCCCTGCGACATCGTCGCTGGGCTCTTTTTTATATAAATTTCTTGAGTTCAATCGCAATCAATGATGCATACATCTTTGCACCATAAGGGCTAAAATGTGTATCATCAGTTATCCCATCTGGATAATTAGGATGTTCTAATGGTTTTAAATAGTTATAAAATTTCTTAGAAGAAGTATCACCAAGTTGTGAGATAATTTTTTGAGATATTTGATACATATCAATAAAAGGAAATCCATGAGCATCACAAAATCGCTTCATAGCATCTGGATAATCACTTACGGCATTTAGATCTAATTTACCATCTATAAATTTTCGTCTAGTAATCGATGATATGAATATAGGTGTTGCATGATTAGAAGTTGCAGTGACAGCAAATCTTTCAAGATTATCTAAGTAATCTGTGTTAGGATTTGTGTATCTTAAAGTATCATCTTTAGAATCATTATGACCAAATTGGATCAATAAAAAATCACCAGGTTCTATTTCAGTTTCAATTTGAAACAATCTACCTTCTGCAATAAAAGATTTTGTAGATCGACCATTTTCCGCATAGTTTCTAATCTCTATATGAGGAGATATAAAATCTTTTAAGTACTCTCCCCATCCAGATTCAGGACGTTTATTTGCTTGTTTGTTTGCTGCAGTTGAATCTCCAGCTATAAATATTTTCATATAATCACCAGGTATATATTATCACAAAATGATGTAAGATTGATTTATTAGATCAAAAGTAATGAATAATAAAACTTTTAATATATAAGTTAATTAAATACCTATTAAATAAAAAAGACTTCAGTGAAGTCTTTGATTTGTAAATGGTACCCCCTAACGGGATCGAACCGTTGACCCACTGATTAAGAGTCAGTTGCTCTGCCAGCTGAGCTAAGGAGGCTTATATGCCTTTTTATTATAGCATAAATAAAATATTTTTCAACTATTTCAAGTGTTTATTGTATGGTATAATAGTGCATATTGCATTTGCGATTAAATATCAGTCAAGGAATGTGAATTCATGTATAAATATACACTTGCATTCATCATTTATAATGATGAAGTCTTATTGTTAAATCGAAATAAAAATCCTTGGATGGGTGCTTGGAATGGTGTTGGTGGAAAGATAGAAAAAGGTGAAGATATTAAATCATCGATCATCAGAGAAATCAAAGAAGAGACATCTATCGATGTTTTAGATGAACAAGTCAAATACCAAGGCACTGTCACATGGAATGCCTTTGATGCAAACGGGCAAGGGTTATATTTCTATATATGTCATATCGATCAAAAACCTTTATTTAAAACACCGCTTGCTACAGAAGAAGGTATCCTTGATTGGAAAAAGATTTCATGGGCAAATGATAAAGATAACTATGGTATTGCAAAAAACATACCTTTCTTTTTACCACATGCTCTAAATCACAATGGATTATTTAACTATCATTGTATATTTGATAACGATAATCTTAAAGAAGTTATTATTAAGGAGTTGAAGTAATGTATTATTATTTATTACTCATCATACCCATCATTATTCTTATATATGTTATATCCAAGAAACAAAAGAAAAATGATCAAGAACTGATTGATAGAACATATGAAAAACTTAAAACTTATGGCACATTTGATGAAAACACACAACAATTAAGTGTTGCAAATCAAACATTTAAAATACTTTTCTTTAAAGTGCCAAAAGATGCAGAGATTATGATTAACAGCCCTAAAATATGGGAAATAAGAACATCATATAATCAAAAATTGATTAATCAAACGACTTTTTTAGCTGGAGATCTAAAAAAGATTGTTCTGATTTATCCTGAAGTACAACCAATTAAAAGATATATTAATGAAAATGAAATGGTTTTTGCTAAACATACTTTTTTTCACAACATGTATGTGATTCCACTTCATGATTTAGACCCCTTGATAAAGGAAGTGATTTTATGAAAAAAATAAGTGCGATTTTAGTTCTTATAGGGTTAGCATTTATGCTAACGTCTTGTCAAGAACTCACGGTTACATACACTGATGATGAACCGATGACTATTGAGTCATCAGATGACACTATTAAGATTTTACAAATAACAGATCTTCACTTAACTTATGGTATTGATTATCGTGATCAAGAAACATTTAACTTAATTAAAACATTAAATGATCAAGATGATTATGATTTAATCGCGATTACTGGTGATATGTTTATGACACCTAATGCACCTATGGTTTTTAAAATGCTCATCAATCATATGGAGTCACTACAAACACCTTGGACATTTGTTTTTGGAAATCATGACAATGATTTTACAAGTTATGAGAAATTATTAAGTCTTATCCCTGAGACTAATTATTTATACTTTAAAGTTGGACCAGAACTTGAAGATGGTGGTTATGGTAACTTTAAAATCAATTTCACATATCAAAATCAAATCATCTATACAGCATATTTCCTAGATTCTAAAAATGAAATGGACACATATACTGAAGAAGAAGGCGAATATGGATATTTATCAACTGCACAAGTTGCATGGTATGAAAATCAAGTAGCAGTTGATCAAAATGAGTCTGTTGTTTATATGCACATACCTCTTAGACAAATGATGAATCCTGCAACTTATGATGGAAATTTTTTAGAAATAAAAGTGTATCCTCAAGGTGTGGATACTGGATTTTTTGATGCTATGAAATTGTATGATAAATCTAAGTATGCTTTTTTTGGTCATGACCATTTAAATGATTTTACAACAATTGTTGATGGCATTATGTTAGGTTATGGTCGAGTGACTGGTTTTAATGCATATGGATACCTAGATAGAGGTGGTCGTGTTGTCTCAATTACAAATGAGGTACTCACAACATATATCGTTACAGAAAGTGGGGTTTTATCATGAGAAAATTAGATAAAACACTCGTTGTGTTATCATCATATTTTTATGCAGTTATTGGATTGTTTTTTACAGGGTCACTATGGTGGTTTATATTGATACCTTTTGTTACTCTTTTAGTTGTGATTGGAGGTAAAAAACATGTTTGAGACTATGATTTTTATTCTAATTACTAGCTTTTGGGTTACACTTATTTTAGGTACCATTTTAAATCTCATCTCTAGAATTGTGATTGTCTTAAGTGATACCTATCAAAAGAAAGAAATATATTACATGTTATTATTACCTTTCTCCTATGGTATATTTAAATATGCTAAAGAGTCAAGATACAAAAAAATACATCGCATACTGATTATCGTATTTGCAATAACTGCGATTTTAGCAAGTCTTTTCTTATTTTATATGAATGCAGAAGTGGGGATATATTAATGGAATTTAAAGTATTAAAAAAACAAAATAATGCATCTAAATGTTTTATTTGCGGTATTCATAATGATTTTGGTTTAAAAACTAAATATTATGAAATTGAAGAACGTCGTGTTTTAGGTGTGTTTGAAGGTGGAGATTTGCATCAAAGTTTCCCTGGAAGAATGCACGGAGGTATTGTTGCAGCGCTTCTAGATGAAACCATTGGTAGAGCTATGCAAATAGGACATCCAGATTTGTGGAGTGTTACCATAGATTTAACGACAAAATATTTAAAACCTATGCCACTTGCTGAAACACTTTATGTGGTTGGTTGGATTGATCAAGTCAGACATGGTGTTCACTTTGGTCAAGGTTATATATGCAATACCAATCAAGAGATATTGGCATCTGCAACTGCAAGATATTTTGAGAAAGATATTACTGATATCCTTGATGGAAAAGATGATTTAGGAGAAGAATGGATTTATGTGGCAGATCAAGAGATGCCACAAATTTTCGATTTACCAAAATGAGTTTATTAGAAGTTAGTGGTTTAACATTTAGTTATACCGATCAAAAATTATATATAGACGCATCACTTCGGTTATTTGCTTCTGAACATGCTGTTTTAGTTGGACCTAATGGTTCAGGTAAATCAACTTTATTAAAACTATTAGATAAGAGTTTGAAACCAGACAAAGGAAGTGTTGAATGGCTACCTCACGTTAAAGTTGGGTATTTAGATCAATATGCAAAATTAGATCAACATCTTAAAGTCAAGCAGTACTTATATGATGTTTTTTTGCCTTTCTTTGAAAAAGAAGACGAAATGAATCGACTATATAATGAGATTGAACATGCAGATCCAAAAGAACATGATCGAATTTTAAAATGGGCATCAGATTTACAAGAACAATTGCTTGATTCAAATTTCTATGCAATTAAATCACTTGTAGGTAATATCATTCATGGGTTAGGATTAACCATGGACATCTTAGATCAAAAAATAGCAACCTTATCAGGTGGTATGCGAGCAAAAATTATTTTGGGTAAATTACTCTTAGAAGAAAGTGATGTCTTATTACTGGATGAACCAACAAACTTTTTAGATGTAAAGCATATTGAATGGTTATCAAAGTTTCTTAATAACTATCAAAAAGCATTTATTGTTGTATCTCACCACGAAGGATTCTTAAAAGATATTGCTAAAACTGTGTTAGCCGTTGAAAATGGCCAAATATCACGTTATAAGGGTGATTTTGAGTATTACCTTGCAGAAAGAGAACAAAGGGCTCAAATCCAACAAAAAGCGTTTGATTCACAACAAGCATTCATTAAAAAGACAGAAGACTTTATTAAAAAGAATATTGTTAGAGCGTCAACAACAAAACGCGCACAATCAAGAAGGAAAATGCTTGATAAAATCGATCGCATTCATGAACCACATAAATCAAAAACATATCATTTTAAGTTTATGTTTTCACAACCAACAGGGAAAGTCGTTTTAGAAACACACGATTTGGAAATTGGGTATAATGATTCTTTATTAGAACCACTATCACTTGAGATAAGAAAAGAAGAAAAAGTGGCGATTACTGGTAAAAACGGTGTTGGTAAATCAACGTTTATCAAAACTGTTTTGGAAAGAATCCCTTCAATTTCAGGGTCATTTCTTTGGATTGATACAGCACAAATATCTTATTTTGCACAAGATATGATTTATGATTCTAATATCACTGCTTTTCAAGTAGTCCATGGAAGATATCCGAATTTCACCAATAAAGAAGTGATGAGTTTACTGGGTTCTCATGGTATTAATTATGAAATGGCAAATCGTGAAATGAAGAGTTTATCCGGTGGTGAACAAACAAAAGTTAGACTCGCATTATTAAGACATGAGAAAAGTAATGTTCTCATTATGGATGAACCCACGAATCACTTGGATCAAGCTGCAAAAGATGCTTTAGAAGATGCACTTATCGATTATCCAGGTACGCTTATATTGGTTTCCCATGAAATAGAATTTTATAAAGAAATATGTGATTATGAAATTTCATTATATGAACCAGAATAAAGGCTTCTCATAAAAGCCTTTTTTATTTGACATAAAAGCATGTAAAGCATATAATAAAATTAACCCCCCATATAGAGGGGTATATAAAATAAAAAAAGAGGTATAAAAAATGAAAACTGTAACATATAAAGTTAGTGGTATGCACTGCATGGGTTGTGCAAATAGTATTAAAAGAGTCTTAGAAAGAAATATGGCAGTTAGTGAAGCTATAGTTGCTGTAGAAGATGGTTATGCAACAGTAAGTTATGATGAAGCATTAATCAATGATCAAGAAGTCATTACATTAATCAAAAATTTAGGTTATGAAGCTGAAGTGAAATAAAAATGACAAAAGTACAATTAAACTTAATTGGTATGACTTGTGCATCATGTGCAAATAGTATCGATAAAGTATTAAACAGACAAGAAGGTATGATTAAAGCAAGTGTCAATCTCGCTAATGATACAGCTTCTGTTGAGTTTGATGAATCAAAAATAACAATTGAAAAAATTATTGAAGCTGTCGAGTCTGTTGGTTATGATGCCAATGTGATTGAAAATCATATGACAGAACTTGTGATGAATGTCGAAGGTATGACATGTGCAGCATGTGCAATCAATGTCGATAGAGCAGTAAGAAAACTTGAAGGTATTAAAGATGTTAATGTCAATATCGCAAATGATAAAATGACAGTATCATTTGATACACAAAAATTGAAATTATCTGAAATTAAAAAAGCTGTTTATAACGCAGGATATGATGCGTATTTAAATACTGAAATTGATGAATCAGTTGATCCAGATGTCATAAAAATGCAAGAAGCAAGAAAAAAAGTCATCATCTCAATGAGTATATCAGGACTCATGATGACACTTATGATCATTCATATGTTTGTTTTTCCCATTCCTTTATATACACTTATTGTAGCGATATTAGGATTTCCGGTCGTCTTTATTTTAGGATTTCCAGTACACAAAGGAAGTTATAAATCATTAAGAAGCGGTCATCCTAATATGGATGTATTGGTATCACTTGGTAGTGTGCCACCATATTTGATTGGATTATTAGGTTTATTCTTGCCAATTCAAACATTTATTGAAATGGCGACAACCATTATGACTTTTCATTTATTAGGTAAATTTTTAGAAGCAAGAGCAAAAGGTAAAGCTTCTCTTGCAATTAAAAAACTTATTGATTTAGGCACAAAAACAGCTACTATTTTAGTTGATGGAGAGCAAATTGAAGTGCTCACGCAAGAATTATCAACAGGTGATATCATGATTATTAAACCTGGGGAAAAGATTCCAACTGACGGTATGATTATTGATGGGAAATCTAAAATTGATGAATCTCTAGCTACTGGTGAGTCCATGCCTGTCACAAGAGTCGTTGGTGATAAAGTGATAGGTGCAACCATCAATAAAGAAGGACTTCTAAAAGTAGAAGTCACAAAAGTTGGTCAAGATACGTTCTTATCTCAAGTGATTAAATTAGTTGAATCATGTCAAGGTTCAAAAGTACCAATCCAAGCATTTGCAGATAAGATTACAGGTTATTTTGTTCCTGCGATTATGATTATTACTGTACTAACATTTGCATCTTTCATGATTTTTCCAAGATTTCATTTGAGTATATTAAATTTCTTCTCATTTCTTCCTTGGATTAATACAGATTTAAATCAATTGACGCTTGCATTTATCACAGCAACAGCAGTCTTAGTCATCGCTTGTCCATGTGCATTAGGACTAGGCACACCAACTGCACTTATGGTTGGATCAGGTATTGGTGCTGAAAAGGGAATACTCATCAGACAAGGTGAAGCTGTTCAAACATTAAAAGATATTAAAGTCATCGCATTTGATAAAACAGGGACATTAACAATTGGAAAACCAGTGGTTACTGATATTTATGGTGATGATGAACATGAGATTTTGATGATTGCTGCATCTTTAGAACAAGGCTCAGAACATCCACTTGCACATGCGATTGTAGAAAAAGGTAAAGAAAATAGTTTAAAATTACTAAACATAAAAGATTTTACTGCAGTTTCAGGTATGGGTATTTTAGGCAATGTAGATGGTCAATTAGTTCATATTGGAAATCGAAAATTTATGGAAGCTGAACAAATTGATTATCATAAATATGATAATCATATGAAAGAATTGGAAGAACAAGCTAAAACAGTGATGCTTATCGCCAAAGAAAGAACAGCTATTGGAATTATTGCAGTTGCTGATGAACTTAAACCAGAATCAAAAACTGTCATAAATATACTAAACAAAATGAATTATAAAACAGCGATGATTACAGGTGATAATAAGCGTACTGCGCAAGCAATCGCTGTTGAACTTGGTATGACTGATTACATTAGTGATGTTTTACCAGAAGGTAAAGTGGATGCGATTAGAAAGCTTCAAGAACAATATGGGATGGCTGCAATGATTGGTGATGGTATCAATGATGCACCGGCTTTAAAACAAGCAAATGTTGGTATTGCACTTGGAACTGGAACGGATGTTGCCATTGAAGCTGCGGATATTACACTCGTTAATGGTCAATTAGATACCATTTTAAAAGCACTTGAACTATCAAAAGGTATTTTTAGAAAAATTAGACAAAATTACTTTTGGGCTTGGTTTTATAATGCAATCATGATTCCTTTTGCAATGTTTGGTTTATTACACCCAATGATAGGTGCAGCTGCGATGTCTTTATCATCGCTTAATGTCATCTATAATTCATTAAGACTCAAAAAGGTGAATTTAAATAAAATGTGGGAGGCGTATCATGAAGCATGATCGTACAAAAGCAATTAATATATTAAAAACAGCTAAAGGACAAATAGAGGCATCTATTAGAATGGCTGAAGAAGGAAGATATTGTGTTGATGTTGCAAATCAAATTGAAGCAACCAATGCATTGTTAAAAAAAGCTAATTTACTCATTCTGCAGGATCACATCAACACGTGTGTTAGAGAATCTTTTGAAGATGGAACTAGTGATCAAAAAATCGAAGAAGTTATGAAATTACTAAGTAAATATATTCAATAAAAAAAGAGCAATCAACTAAGATTGCTCTTCTTTTATACTGTCATCATATAAATCGATTTCTTTAATCAGTTCATCATAAACTTCTGATTCTTTAATCTTTTTAATAATCTTACCTTTTCTAAATAAGATAGCTTCACCTTTACCACCTGCAACACCTAAGTCAGCATGCTTAGCTTCACCGGGGCCATTAACTGCACATCCCATAATCGCAACATTAATCGTCTTATTTACTTTAAGTAAATAAGATTCAACGCGTTTAGCAATATCAATCATATCATATTGAATACGACCACATGTTGGACAACTGATAAGATTAGGTACTTTATCCTTTAATCCTAGATTTTTTAAAATCTCTTTTGCTGCTTGAATCTCAATCCTTGGATCATCAGTTAGTGATACTCTAATGGTATTACCTATACCTTCATGGAGTAGGATACCAATACCCATAGCCGATTTAATTGCACCACTAAACGCAGTTCCTGCTTCAGTGACACCTAAATGAAGAGGGTATGGGAAAGTTTTAGCAGCAAGTCTATAAGTTTCAATCATTAAATTCATATCAGTTGCTTTTAAGGATATTGCAATATCATAAAAATCCATAGATTCTAATATTTCTACGTGTGATTTAGCTGTTTCAACCATAAGTTCGGGTGTAGGCATTGCTCTTCCAGGAAGAGAACCACTATTGACACCAATACGAATGGGAATATGTTTTTCTTTACAAGCAGCAACGACAGCTTCAACTTGTTCCCTTTTAGGTAAATTGCCTGGATTTAATCTAATCTTATCAACACCTTGTGCAATAGCTTCAAGCGCTAATTCATAATTAAAATGAATATCTGCAACTAAAGGAATAGAAATTTGTTTTTTGATTTCACCTAAAGATTTTGCGTCTTCCATATCTAAAACTGCGACTCTGACAATCTCGCACCCTGCATCTGTTAATGTTTTTATTTGCTTAACAGTTGCTTCTACATCTTTAGTATACGTATTTGTCATACTTTGAATGTATACTTTATTGTTTCCTCCAAATGGAAGATTACCCACCATAAATTGTTTTGTTGTTTGTCTTTGTAACATAATTTATCACCTATTATCATTATAGACAATTTGTTTCTAAAAACATAGTTTTTTACATTATTTGACTTTTGAAAATAAAAATGCAAAAAATATTGAAAAAATAAATAAGTAATGATATAATACATGCGTATGTTTGGAGGGATATCATGAGAGATCTTGTCAAATTGGTTTGTACATCATGTGGCGAAGAAAATTATCATACAGACAAAAATAAAAAAACTAAACCAGAACGTTTAGAATTTAAAAAATATTGTCCACGTGAAAAAAAATATACAATCCACAGAGAAAAGAAATAAGCTATTCTAGGAATAGTTTTTTTTCTATATAAAATATGTTAAAAACAATATTTGGAAATGAAGCATATGCGAACACTTATGTGATTTGCAGATTTGATAGTTGCATGATCGTTGATCCCTCACATGATCTTGCACAAATTATGGATGCCATTGGACCTCATAAAGTTCAAGGTATTTTGCTTACGCATGCACACAGTGATCATGTTGATTTAATCCAACATTTTGAAGTGCCTATTTATATCCATAAAGATGATGCTCATCTACTATTTGAAGATGGATACAATGGATACGCACCTAAAAAACATCCTTATTCAAGAAAAGAATTGAATTTGGTGTTAATTGATGATCAGCAAAAAATCAAGTTTGCAGATCAATTTATCGAAGTCATTCATTCACCAGGACATACTAAAGGTAGTGTATGTTTTCTATACCTTAATCATTTATTTACGGGTGACACTTTGTTTAAAGAGTCTGTGGGTCGACACGACTTGTATTCTGGATCTTTACCACAGCTTAAGCAAAGTGTATTAAAAATCATGTCATTAAACAATGATATAAAAATATATCCTGGACATGATGAACTTACCACAATGAGGAATGAGAAAAAAAATAACCCATTTTATATGAAATGGGCTAAACAGTTTAAAAAATTATAGAGTTAATGATTTTTTAGATATAACTTGTATATTTTGGTCAAATGTATAAATCACTGGTAAACCTGTAGGAAGTTCTAAATCGAGGACTTCCTTTTTTGTTAATTGATCTAAAAACATCATCAAAGATCTTAGGCTGTTACCATGAGCAACGATTAATACGTTATTACCTTTTTTTAATTCAGGATAAATATCTGAATACCAATAAGGTAAAACGCGATGTAGACAAGACTCTAAACTTTCACCAAGGGGTAAATGAGGTATACCTTTATATAAAGCATCAAATTTAGGATTTCTAGGATCATCTTCATCTAAAAGAGGAGGTAGTACATCAAAACTACGTCTCCATAAATGAACCTGTTGTTCACCAAATTTAAGTGCGGTCTCACTTTTATTAAGTCCTTGTAAAGCACCATAATGTCTTTCGTTTAAACGCCAACACTTTTTAACTTCAAGATGTTCTTTATGCATTTGTTTTAATATGTATGTCAATGTATCATTTGCTCGTTTTAAAACAGATGTAAAAGCAATATCGATATCAATACCAGTACGATATATCAATTGTCCCGCTTTTTTAGCTTCTTCGATACCTTGATCACTTAATTCGACATCTGTCCAACCTGTAAATCGGTTTTCAAGATTCCAAATACTTTGCCCATGTCTTACCATGATGAGTTGAGCCATAACATCACTTCCTTATATTGATATTATACCACTATATGAGATTGAAGAAGAATCGTGCTATGATAAACAAGTTTTACGTAAATTGTGTGAAGGTTGTAAAAAAATAGCACATTACTCTTGACAGTGCCAAATCAATGTTATACAATAATGTTGGCACAATGGTTAAAAGAGTGCTAAAAGAGGTGAATTGATGCTCACAAGTAGACAAAAACTCATTTTAAAAGCAATCATAGAAGCATATGTTAAAGATGCACAACCTGTCGGATCTAAATATTTAACGCAATTACCATATTTAAGTTTTTCGAGTGCAACCTTGAGATATGATATGGCAATATTAGAAGAATTGGGATATTTAGAAAAGACACATACATCTAGTGGACGTGTTCCATCTGAAAAAGGATATCGCTATTATGTAGAACATTTAGTGACACGAGATAGTGATGTTGCAGAACAGTTTCCACTTATTGATGAAATATTTTATAAAAATAAAATGGCACGAGAACAAGCCATTGAAGAAGCAATTTCACTCTTAAGCGATTTAACCAATTATACAGCAATGGCTGTAGGTCCTAGAGGATCAAAGAACAAAATCAAGCGCATTGATTTTATACCAGTTGATGAAAAAGATGCAGTAGCGTTAATTGTGACTGATCAAGGACATGTGCAACATCAAAGTATTAGAATACCAGATAGTGCACATATAGAAGATGTCAAAGAAGTTATTAAATCGCTAGATGAATTATTAAGAGATCGAACAATTGAAGAAGCAAGTGCTATTCTTCAAAATTCATTTGCTAAAAAAGAGATTGATTCCTACATGGAATATCAAACTCAAATTCTTAATTCATTTATTCATGCATTTGCTAAATTTGCTGAAGAAAACTTCTATTTATCAGGTGTAACGAATGTATTTGAACAACCTGAATTTCACAATGTAAAAAATATTAAAAGTTTTGTTGATATGCTTGATCGAAGAGAAATTCTTAAGTTAATTGGTAACGAAGACAGTTTATCTATAAGGTTTGGTTCGGATTTGACACTTATCCCAATGGAAAATTGTACTGTGATATCAGTCCCTTATCGAATTAGCGATCAAGAACATGGAACGATTGCAGTTGTAGGTCCTACGAGAATGGAATATAACAAAGTCATTCCACTTGTAGAATATATTGCAAGCAATCTTGGAAAACTTTACAAAAAATAAAAGGATGATATGATGAACGACGATGTAAAAAAAGAACAAGAGCTTCAAGAAGAAATCATAGTAGATGAAGTTCAAGATCTTGAAAAAGATCATAAGAAAGATAAAAAAACAAACAAGTATAAAGAACAACTTGCTGAAAGAGACAAAGAGATTTTCAAATTAAAAGATCAATTGTTACGCAATCAAGCAGAACTTGAAAACTTTAAAAAAAGAGTTCAAACTGAACGTGTTAACGAAAGAAAATATGCTTCAAAAAATTTGATTCATGATTTATTAATTCCTTTGGATATGTTAAAAATGATTGTTAACACACCAACAGATGATGAAAAATTAAAAAACTATTTGATTGGTTTTAAAATGGTTAATGATCAAATATTCCAAGTATTAGAATCAGATGGATTAAAAGAATTAGAAGCTTTAAATAAACAATTTGATCCAAATTATCACCATGCTGTAGATAAAGTTAGTGATAAGGAAAAAACAAACGGCATCAATGTTGAAGTCGTACAAAAAGGATATACATATAAAGAACAATTATTAAGACCTGCCATGGTCAAAGTTAACGAATGGAGTGATGAAAATGGCAAAGACAAGTAAAATCATTGGTATCGATTTAGGTACAACAAATTCATGTGTTTCAGTTATGGAAGGTGGCGAAGTAAAAGTCATCGCAAATGCTGAAGGTGGAAGAACAACACCATCAGTTGTCTCATTTAAAGGTGAAGACATTTCAGTTGGGGATGTTGCTAAAAGACAAGCAATTACAAATCCTAACACAGTAAGTTCAATCAAACGTCATATGGGCGAAGAAAATTACAAAGTAGATATTAACGGTAAAAAATATACACCACAACAAATTTCAGCAATGATTCTTCAAAACTTAAAGAAAACTGCTGAAGACTATTTAGGTGCTACAGTGACAGAAGCTGTCATTACAGTACCTGCATATTTTAATGATCATCAAAGACAAGCAACAAAAGATGCCGGAAAAATTGCTGGGTTAGATGTAAAACGTATCATCAATGAACCAACTGCTGCAGCATTAGCATATGGTATTGATAAAACTGATCAAGAACAAACAGTATTAGTATTTGACCTTGGTGGAGGAACATTTGACGTATCTGTTCTTCACTTAGCTGATGGTACTTTTGAAGTTGTTTCTACTGCAGGTAACAACCATTTAGGTGGAGATGATTTTGACCAAGCTATTATTGATTATTTAGTTCAAGAATTTAAAAAAGAAAATGGTGTTGACTTATCATTAGATAAGATGGCTGTACAAAGATTAAAAGATGCAGCTGAAAAAGCGAAGAAAGAATTAAGTGGTGTAACATCTTCACAAATCTCATTACCATTTATTACAATGGGTGTTGCTGGTCCTCTTCACTTAGAAATGACATTAACAAGAGCTAAATTTAATGAATTAACTGCATTTTTAGTAGACAAATGTCAACAACCAGTTAGACGTGCATTATCAGATGCTAAGATGACTGCAAAAGACATTCATCAAGTCTTACTTGTTGGTGGATCTACAAGAATCCCTGCAGTTCAAGAATTAGTTAAACGTGAATTAGGTAAAGAACCTAATAAGAGTGTTAACCCTGACGAAGTTGTTGCTATGGGTGCTGCAATTCAAGGTGGTGTCTTAGCAGGTGATGTTAAAGATGTCTTATTATTAGACGTTACACCTTTATCATTAGGTATTGAAACACTTGGTGGTGTATTCACTAAGTTAATCGAAAGAAATACAACTATCCCTACTTCAAAATCACAAGTATTCTCAACTGCTGCTGATAACCAACCTGCTGTAGATATTCATGTCTTACAAGGTGAAAGATCAATGGCTGCAGATAACAAAACATTAGGAAGATTCCAATTATCAGATATTCCTGCTGCACCAAGAGGTATCCCTCAAATTGAAGTATCATTTGATATAGATGCAAATGGTATCGTTTCAGTTAAAGCAAAAGATTTAGGAACAAATAAAGAACAAAAAATCACAATTTCTGGTACAGGCACATTATCAGATCAAGAAATTGATCGTATGGTTAAAGAAGCTGAAGAAATGGCTGAACAAGATAAACAAAGAAGAGAAGAAGCTGATTTAAGAAATGAATCTGCAAATCTTATTTTCCAAGCAAACAAAGCATTAGAAGATCTTAAAGAAGAAGTCGATGCTGCTACAAAATCTAAAGTTGAAGGCGAAATCAAAGATCTTGAAGAAGCATTAAAAGGCTCTGACTTAGAAGATATTAAAGCTAAGAAAGATGCATTAGAAAAAGATGCTCAAGATATTGCAGTTAAAGCATATCAAAAAGCTCAAAATGCTCAAGAACAAACACAAAATGACGCAAATGAAACACCAAAAGATGGTAAAACAACTGTAGATGCAGAGTTTGAAGAAAAATAATAAAGTAAGGGGCTTTGCCCCTTATCAATTATGGAGTTGATAAAATGGCAGATAAAAGAGATTATTATGATGTGTTAGGGGTATCAAAAACAGCAACTGATGATGAGATAAAAAAAGCGTATCGTTCACTTGCTAAAAAATATCATCCTGATATATCAAAAGAAGATAAAGCAGAAGAAAAATTTAAAGAAGTTCAAGCTGCATACGATACATTAAGCGATCCTCAGAAGCGTGCTGCATATGATCAGTATGGTCATGAAGGCAATCCTTTTGGTGGACAAGGCTTCGGTGGAGGTTTCCAAGATTTTGGTGGTTTTGGTGATATTTTCTCTCAATTTTTTGGTGGAGGAAGACAGCGTCAACAAAACTATAATGGACCTCAACGTGGTGATGACATTGAAAAGACGATGACTATCGACTTTTTAGAAGCTGCTTTAGGAACTAAAAAAACTGTTGAAGTCAATGTGACTGAAACATGTCATTTCTGCCATGGTACTGGAGCGGAATCATCAAAAGATGTTGAAATTTGTAGTCGTTGTCATGGTGATGGTGTGATCAATGTTGAACAAAGAACCATGCTTGGGACAATGCGCACTCAACAAGTTTGTCCTGTTTGTGGTGGTAAAGGGAAAACAGTTAAAAATGCATGTCATGTATGCCATGGATCAGGTCAAGAAAAGAAAAACAAATCTGTTGATGTTACAATCCCTGCAGGTGTAGATACTAATATGAGTTTAAAAGTTGCTGGTTATGGACATGGTGGTAAAAACGGTGGACAAACTGGAGATCTTTATTTAAACTTTAGAGTAAGACCTCATAAAGTGTTCCAAAGACAAGGCGATGATGTCATCTTACATGTACCTATTTCTGTAACACAAGCGGTTTTAGGAACTAAGATTGATATACCGACTATTTATGGTGATGTTTCACTCAAGATTCCTCAAGGTATCGAAAGTGGTACAGCACTTAGAATGAAAGAAAAAGGTATTGCCAATATTAGATCTAAAAAACCTGGCGATCAACATGTGATTGTTGATATTGAAACACCTAAGAATTTATCAGCAAAAGAAAAAGGGTTATATGAAGAACTTGCTAAACTAGAAAATAGAGAATCTGGTTGGCAAAAGTTTAAAAACTTATTCAAATAATGAAGAAATCTCCATGTGTGAGATTTCTTTTTTTATATCTTTTATGTAATCATTTAACTTTGTTAAGTATTAAAAACATGATATAATTTTTGATGAAAAGGAAGTGATTATCATGATTTTAATTAGACACCACAATGAAGGACAATTGAAACCATATTTTTATTTTGCTCTTGAAGAATATGTATTAAATGAATTACTTAAAGATGACGAGACTTATTTTTTTACTTGGGAAATTCATGGAGTCGTTATTGGAAAAAACCAAGTCATTGAAAATGAAGTTAATTTAGATTTCTTAAAAGAAAACAGTATTGATGTTTATAGAAGACCTACAGGTGGTGGGTGTGTTTATGCAGATCATAGAAACACCATGTTTTCAATCATCACTAAAAGAACAAATAGTCAGTTTAGTTTTAAAACATACTTATCTAAAATTATTGATGCAATGGCAGTTTTAGGAATTAAGCTTGAATTTTCTGGTAGAAATGATTTACTTTTAGATGGTAAAAAAATATCAGGAAATGCTTTTTTACAAAATAAGCATGGCATGTTAATGCATGGGACTTTTTTATATGATTGTGATTTAGAAACTATGGTTAGAGCAATTTCTCCAAGTGATGAAAAACTTGTCTCAAAAGGGATTGATAGTGTCAAATCAAGAGTGACAAATATTAAAGAATATTTAAATGGTATGACACAAGATGAATTGATTAAACATTTTGAAAATGTATTAACAACAACAACTTATGAACTATCTGAAGACGAAGTTAAAAAAATTGAAACTATGGCTTCAAAATATGCTACAAAACAGTGGATTTATGGTAGTCAACCACATTATACAAAATTACTTAAAAAACGTATTGGTGGTGGTCTTTTTGAAATTAGCCTAGATTTAAAACATGGTGTCATAGAAGATATACATGTTCAAGGTGATTTTTTTGATATTCAATCATTAAAGCCATTTGAAGCGCTTTTTATTGGACAAACATATGATGTTAACACGATGACTGAATTACTTGATAAAAACGACATTTCTAGCTATATACTTGATGTTGATAGGGATGCTTTTAAAGATTTAATACTAAGTGGCACACTTTTATAAGTTATTTATACAAAAACCTGGATTTGTTTGACTAGAATTACTATAATTTGATAAAATGAAGTATGAAGTGAGAGGTGGAGAGTTATGGGTAAAAAAACTAAGGATGAATTAGAATTAGAGAATAAAGAAACACTCGCAGAAAATGGGCAAGCACTTCAAGAAGATACAACCTTAAAAACAAATCCTGAAGACATTCAAAAATCAAAGGATCAAAAGAAAAAAATGGCAGAAGAAAAAAAGGCTGCTAAAAAACAAGCTGCTATTGATAAAGAAGCTGAAGAGATTGCAAAAGAAAATGCAATTCTAGATGCTAAGAAAGCTAAAAAAGAAGCAAAAAAAGCAGAAAAATTAGCGAAGAAGCAAGCGAAAAAAGAAAAACACAAACGAGCAAAAAATGTATTATTAAACGACATTGAACGTAGCAAATGGGTTAAATCTTATTTTAAAAAAAATGAAGGTTTAGCTGATCCAAGAATGAAAGAATTAATGGATAAAGATTATGCTAAAATGTTTAAAAGAGCACATTTGATGCTTAATATTACGGAACAAGATTATGAAAAAGTATTTGTACTCCAAATGCCTGATTCATATTCAAATAAAACTAAAGTGAATTATCGATTAGATAAGATGGAACACGGTTCACAAACACTCATCTATGATCAAGCTTTTTTAAATGTATTATTCTTTGGTGAGGATGTTTTATATAACTACTATGTTAATGTTGATTTTAATAACGGTTATATGACAAACGATCACAGTATTGCAGTAAGATATTTTGATATCGTTTCAATTGAAACAAAACTTACTTATGATCAAATGGAATCACCTAAATATTTACAATATCACGTGATTCTACACTTAACAAATCATCAACAAATTACATTAAATTTAAGAAATCAAAGATTATATGGTGCAAATGTAATTCCAAGTTTACTAACAACACAAGAACAACGAATCGTGAAACTTTTAAGAGACAAAATGAAAAAATAATTTAAGTGATTTTGAGTCTTCAATCTAAGATTCAAAATCACTTTTATTCATTGACTTTTATATAGATTTTATGTATAATACATTCGTTGAGGTGAATTTATGAAAATATTAGTTAATGATTTAAAAACTAACCCCTCAATGGATTTGGTTTGTGACTTTCAAAACGAAATCAAAAACATTGATGATATCATCAATATCAATCCTGCTTCAATTCACGTAGATGCTTTTTTTAATGAAGATGAATTGATTTTATCAATGACAGGACAAATCAGTATGGTACTAGCGTGTGCAAAAACGTTAAAACCCATACCTTATCAAATTGATTTAAATGCTTCAATTGTATTTGGACAAGATGAGGATGCTGATTATGTGCTAACTGATAAGATTGATTTACATGCATTAATCTTCGGTGAAATGATTGCAGAAAAACCAATCGCGGTTTATCATCCAGATGCTTCAGATGTTTCTTTTGAAAAAGAGAAAAGTCCACATCCTGCATTTGCTGATTTAGATAAATTATTTAAGAAGTCGTAGGAGGTGAACAGATGGCTGTTCCATTTCGTAGAACGGGTAAGACTGCTAAGAGAAAAAGACGTACACATTATAAATTAACTGCTCCAGCATTAGTTGTTTGCCCACAAACTGGTGAATTCACACTTCCACATAGAGTGACACCAAACAGTGGTTATTACAAAGGACAAAAAGTATTAGCTACAAAGGAATCCAAAGAGGATTAAGAAAAGGTGCAATCGTGCACCTTTTTCTTTGGATAAAAATTGACAAATAATCATTTATTGTATATAGTTTATATGAAGGTATAAGGGTAAGTTTATGGAACATTTTTCAGTTTTAAAAAATGAAGCTATATCACATTTAAATATTAAGGAAGATGGCATTTATGTTGATGGCACTTTAGGTGGTGCTGGACATTCAAGTGAAATCTTAAAAAAACTTAAAACAGGTTTTTTATATGCATTTGATCAAGATGATTATGCGATAGAATTTGCAAAGAAACGATTGGGTGAAAATAATCGTTATGAAATTATAAAAAGCAATTTTATGTTTTTAAAAGAAAAACTAGCTGAGAAAAATATTCATCATATTGATGGATTATTACTTGATCTAGGTTTATCATCTTTTCAAATTGATGATGAAAAAAGAGGATTTACATATTTAAAAGATACCACCTTAGATATGCGTATGAATCAGAGTCAAACACTTACAGCTGAAGAAGTGTTAAACACATATTCAAAAGAGGCACTCTCAAAAATCTTTTTTCTTTATGGTGAAGAAAAAAACAGTTTTAAAATTGCTGATGAAATCATTAAAAACCGCCCACTAAAGACAACAATGGATTTGGTAAAGATCACAGATAGAGTCAATTATAAAGATAAAGGTCATAGTGCAAAACGTGTATTTCAAGCATTGCGTATTGAAGTCAATCATGAATTAGAAGCGCTTGAGACTGTCTTGGAAGACGTCGTTGATTTATTAAATCCTGAAGGACGCATTGTGATAATTACTTTTCACTCGCTAGAAGATCGTATCGTTAAACATTTCTTCAAGGAACAAAGTATCCAAGAGCAACCTAAAGGATTACCAATCATGATTGATGATCAATCAAAACTAAAGATCATAACTAAAAAACCAATCTACCCATCTGATGAAGAATTAGCACTTAACTCTAGAAGCAAGTCTGCAAAGTTAAGAGTTGCACAAAAAAAATAAAAAGGTGTTATCTAACACCTTTTTTTATCGTTTCTTTTTACTTGCAGAAATAATGATTCTTACATAATCTAAGTCTAAATCCTTAAATGCTGGATGATTTGCAATATAGTCAAATATTTCTGGACTTGACACTTCTGTGATTTCATTTGTTTCTCTATTCATCACATGAATATGACTATCGGCACTATGCTTGGGGTTATCTAGTGCTAAATCATAATACTTCACATTATCAATATAGATTTCTACAACCATCTTATTTTCTAATAAAAATTCAAGATTATTATAAATGGTTGATACATTATAAAATCCACGATTCGATAACGCTTTTTGAATTTCTTTAAAAGTTAAATGTTTATCTTCAAGAATTTCAATCATCGCTTGACGTGATTTAGTAAGTCTTAATTTTTGAGAACGAATTTTTTGATAGTAACGATCTTTTAAATCCATTTTGATTGCTCCTTTATAAAATAGATACTCACTCACTATTTTCACTTAAATTATATCAATATTTATAATTTATTTAAAGAGAAACGCTTAATTCTACAACTTTATGGGATAACAAAGTCGTTTTTATATTATTATGATATAATAATGATGGTGATTTTATGTATTATGTATATGGTGGTTCATTCAATCCACCAACCCTTGCACATTTAAAAATAATCGAGAAAATCAAAGAACTTCCATCATGTGAAAAAGTGATTATTTTACCTGTTGGTGATGACTATAAAAAACCATATCTTGTCAAATTTGAAGATCGAAAAAAGATGTTGGAACTTGCCTTAAAAGACTTAGATGATGTTTTGATATCTACCTTGGAACAAGCATATCCATATCAAGGGACATTGCATAGCTTAAATGAACTTAAGAAGTTATATGAACCTATTTGTTTTGTGATTGGATCAGACCAATTAAGCACTTTGGATAAGTGGATTTCTTATGAAGATTTATTAAAATCATATACATTTGTTATTTTACAACGCGATCAAGATTTAACTTTTGAACAAGTTGAACAACAGTTTAAACATGTTAAGCATCAGTTTATCTGGGTACCATTTGCACAAGATATTTCAGCAACAAAAGCTAGATTGGATGCAAAAAATAGAGCTCAATACTTAAATCTAGATGTTATTTCATATATTGACACTAAAGGACTATACAAGGAGTAGATGATATGTATCAACATGGATACTTAAAAGTTGCAGCCGCAACACCAAAAATTAGCGTAGGTGATATTTTTCATAATGAAAAAGAGATAATTGATTTATTAGATCACACACAAGCAAGTATTGTTGTTTTTCCAGAACTCACCATTACTGGATATTCGGCAAGTGATTTATTTTATCAGGAATCATTTTTAAAAGATGCACAATCAGCATTATCACATATTCTAGAAAAAACGACATATCAAGGTGTCTATATTTTAGGTATGCCTTTAGATGTGATGGGTGTATTATATAATGTTGCTGCTGTATGTCAAAATAAAAAAATACTCGGTATTGTACCGAAACAATATATTCCTAATGGGCATGAATTTTATGAAAAAAGATGGTTTCATTCAGGATTAGATACAGAAATTAAAGAAATACAATTGCTCAATCAAAGAGTACCGTTTGGATATTTATTATTTGAACACAAAAAGCATGAATTAAGATTTGGTGTTGAAGTATGTCAAGATATTTGGGCAACCTACTCACCAAGTGATGAACTTAGTTTACACGGTGCTAGTTTAATTTTTAATTTGTCAGCTTCAAGTGAATATGTCGGTAAACAAGCAAGCAGAAGACATGTTGTACTTGATCATTCAAGAAAACAAATTGCCGCATATGTATATACGACAACAGGACATTTTGAATCTTCGTCTGAAGTTGTGTTCTCCAATCATAAACTCATTGCTTCACTTGGTGAAATGGTTGCTGAAAGTATGCCATTTGATATTGAAGAAACGATGTTGGTTGCTGATCTAGATATGACTGCTATCGCATATCAAAAACGTCAAGATAGTACATATAGAGATCAACACATGAAAATTTTTCACGAATTTCAAATTGTTGAATTTAACCTTATAGAGACAAATGCATTTAAATTTGAGAAACCTTTAAACCCATTACCTTTTATTAATTTAAATCATCAAGAAGAAGATTTGAAAGTTGCAAACCATTTACAAATCTATGGTTTAGTGAAAAAGTTAGAATCACTTCCTAAATCTGCAGATAAAATCATTGTAGGTATATCAGGAGGACTAGATTCTGCATTAGCACTTATTGTTTCACATCAAGCGATGAAGATATTAAATAGAGATCCTAAAGATATCATTGCTGTCACTATGCCTGCTCAAGCAACATCTAAAAATTCTAAATCATTTGCACTTGATCTCATGGAAAAACTCGGTGTAACATGCTTAGAAATACCAATTAAAGAAGAAGTCACCAACCATTTAAAAGCAATCAATCATGAAGCGTTAGATGTGACATATGAAAATGCACAAGCACGTATGAGAACATTAGTCCTGATGGATTTAGCGAATAAATATGGAGGTTTTGTTCTCGGCACTGGAGATTTATCCGAGATTGCTTTAGGATGGATGACATATAATGGCGATCAAATGAGTATGTATGCAGTTAATGCTGGACTTCCAAAAACATGGGTTCAACACTTGATTAAATTCCATGCTGAACATGAATATGCTGATGTTAGAGATACGCTTTTGGGTATTTTAAATGCTCCAATTACACCAGAATTATTAGACAATCAAGAAACAGAATTATCCATAGGTAAGTATGAAATTAACGATTTTATTTTATATCATCATTTACAACAAGGTGCAGATGAGGATAAAATAAGATGGTTGCTACCTTATGCATTTGATTTAACAAATGACGAAGTATTAGTGTATGTTAAACGTTTTTATCAACGTTTTTATACACAACAATTTAAGAGACAAACATTACCAGAAGGACCAAAAATTTTAGGCGTTTCTTTATCACCTAGAGGTGAGTACAGAATGCCAAGCGATATACGGAAAGTGATTAAATGAAAAAGAAAGAAAAAGTTATTATTGGATTAAGTGGCGGTGTTGATTCAAGCGTTGCTGCTTATCTTTTAATTCAAGAAGGTTATGATGTAGAAGCTGTTTTTATGCGTAATTGGGATAGTGCAACCAATCTTGATTTTAAAGGTAATCCAACAGCATTTGATGAAGTGTGTGAACAAGAAAAAGATTATCAAGATGCTGTCAAAGTAGCAGAAAAATTAGGAATCAAATTACATAGAGTCGATTTCATTGAAGATTATTGGAATCGTGTTTTTACTTATTTTTTAGAAGAATATAAAAAAAATAGAACACCCAATCCAGATGTTTTATGTAATAACGAAATTAAATTTAAAGCATTTGTTGATTATGTCAAACGATTTGATGCTGACTATATTGCTATGGGACACTATGCACAAGTCGATTTATCAGGAAGTGAACCAAAACTCTTAAGAGCAAAAGATCAAAATAAAGATCAAACCTATTTTTTATCACAATTAAGATCAGATCAATTAAAAAATGTCATATTTCCGATTGGTCATTTAGATAAAAAAGAAGTCAGAGAAATTGCTAAAAGAGAAGGACTTGCCACAGCATTAAAGAAAGATTCTACAGGCATCTGTTTTATTGGGGAACGTCATTTCAATGAATTCTTAAGTAATTATTTACCTGCTCAACCAGGTGATATGAGAACTTTAGAAGGTGTTTATGTCAAAAAACACTCAGGATTGATGAACTACACGATAGGACAAAGAAAGGGTTTAGGTATTGGTGGCACTAAAGATACAACAGAACCATGGTTCGTTGTTGGAAAAGACTTAAAGACAAATACACTTTTTGTTGAACCAAATGGAAATCATCAAAATTTATATAGTGATCAAGCAATCATCACTGAAGTGACTTGGAGAGGACCTAAAATAGATGGTAAGATGACTGCTAAATTTAGATATCGCCAACCTGATCAAGATGTATTCGTTAATTGGTTAAATGAAGATACCATTGAAGTCTTATATCCACAAGGTATTAAAGCAGTAACACCAGGTCAAGTATGTGCATTTTATCAAAACGAAGTATGTTTAGGTGCTGGATTTATTGATCAAGTCTTTATGGATAAAAAATTAAGACAATATAGTTAAAAGGAACTATGTTCCTTTTTTTAATGTCTATTTAGTGCTATAATATGAGTATTATGAAATAAGGAGATAACCATGGATAAAGTCACAGGTAGTATTAAAAATTACGTATACCACAACGATGAAAACAGCTATTCAATTGCAAGACTTGTGACAAGTGATGAATCTATTGTAACAGTAGTAGGTTATTTTCCAAAAATGAGTGAAGATGTTGTCTATGAATTCATGGGTGAATGGGTTAACCATCAAACCTATGGACAACAGTTTAAAGCACAGTCATTTAAAAAAGCTGAAGCACAATCTATTTCAGGCGTAATCAGTTATTTATCAAGTTCTTACTTTACAGGTATAGGACCTAAAACTGCAGAAAAAATTGTTGAAATGCTTGGACAAAATGCGATTCAAGAAATTATTAATAACCCTGAAGTGTTAAAAGAAGTTGGTTTAAATGCTGTTAGAATTGCTAAATTAAAACAACAGCTCATTGAAAACCAAATTCATGAGCACATTTTAGTGACGCTTTATGGTTATAATATTTCAGGTAAAATCGCTATGAAATTACTCAATAAATATCAAATGCTCACAATTAAAAAAATCGAAGAAAATCCATATCAATTAATTGATGATATCGATGGTATAGGATTTATCAAAGCTGATGAAATTGCTTCTAAAGTTGGCATAGAAAAAGATGATATAAGACGCGTTAAAGCTGCAATCATCTATGCACTTGAAACCATTGGATATCAAAATGGTGATATTTATTTACTTAAAGAACAACTTTTTACATATACATCAGATACACTTAGAGTAGAAGTAGATATAACACCGGGTTTAGACGCTCTTGTTGAAGAAAACAAAATTATCATAGAAGATGATCGCTATTATTTACACGTTTCATATTTCACTGAAATAAGACTCGCAAATAAGATTAAGTCAATCAATCATGAAACTGATGAATCCTATGATACAGCATATATAGCGACGCTTATCGATATGATTGAAATACAAAAAAATATTCATTACACTGATATACAAAAAACGGCGATCCTAGAATCCATGACCCATAAATTTACAGTCATCACAGGGGGACCTGGTACTGGTAAAACAACAATTATTGATGGTTTACTAGATGTGTATAGAAATTATTACAACTTGGATTTTGATGATGTTAACATTTATAGTCATCTTGCACTTTTAGCGCCTACAGGTAGAGCTGCAAAAAGAATGACTGAACTACTTGATATGAAAGCATCAACGATACACAGACATCTTGGATATAATTATGATGGTTTGTTTGCATATGATGAGTCATATCCATTACCTCAAAAATTAATCATTGTTGATGAATCTTCGATGCTTGATATCTTTTTGGCATATAAACTTTTACAGGCCGTCAAAGATGATGCAAAAGTCATTTTTGTAGGCGATGTTGACCAATTACCATCTGTGGGTCCTGGGCAGGTTTTATCTGATATGATTACATCTAATCAAATTAAAACAGTCAGACTCGATGAAATACACCGACAAGCAAAAGATTCTAATATTGTAGAACTTGCATTTAAAGTCAATCATCAAATTGTTGATATGGATGATTTAAAGAGTTTTAATGATCTTTATTTGTACAAAGCACACCCTAATCAAATTCATCACGTCTTGATAAATCAAATTCAAGGCGCACTCGATAAAGGTTATAATATGGTTGATGACATTCAAATACTTGCACCGATGTATAAAGGCGAATTAGGTATTGATCGTTTAAATGAAGTCCTTCAAGAAGCGTTTAATCCAAATAAAGATATCGCCGTCAAATATGGTGAGAAAACATATTATATTGGTGATAAAGTCATACAACTTATCAATGATCCAGAACGTTTGATTATGAATGGAGATATTGGACGAATAGAAGATATATTTTTAAATGCATCAAATGAGCAAATCATCAAGGTTAGATTTGATGACAATATGGTTTTATATGACAAAAGTGACTTAGATGAACTTAATTTAGCATATGCGATGAGTATTCATAAAGCACAAGGTAGTGAATATAAGATTGTTATGATGCCGATGGTTAAACATTACATGCATATGCTTAAAAAAGAATTGATTTATACAGCAATTACAAGAGCAAAACAATATTTAATTATCTTAGGTGATATGCCACTTTTGGTTTATGCGTCAACCCATTTGGTAAATAAAAGACAAACGACTTTAGCATTGCGCTTATCACAAGAATTTGGTATGATAGATAGAGAAGATGAATTAGATGATTTATCTCCTTATGATTTTATGTAGATGGAGGGACACTATATGAGTCAAATTTTAAGTGCATTTTTTGATTTTTTAAATCAAGATATGCCTGAACCAATTGCATTTTCAAATTTAAGTGAAAGCTGGTTTTATTACCTATCACTGATTTTAGTTATTTTTGGTTCAATATTTTTAGCATTAAAATTTAAAAAACAAGATCAAAAAGGTGTACAAAGAACTATTTTGATCATTTCGATATTGCTGATTGCATTTGAAGTATATAAGCAAGCTATTTTTGCATACTCTAATAACTGGCATATCAGATGGTATGCATTTCCATTCCAATTTTGTTCAACAGCTATGTATGCTACACTCATTGTAGGATTAACAAAAAATGAGAAGTTATATGATATAGGTATTAGTTTTCTAGCAACATTTAGTTTGTTTGCAGGTGCAGCAGTTATGTTCTATCCAGGCGATGTATTTGTAACAAGCATTGGTATTAATATTCAAACAATGTTTTATCATGGTAGTATGGTTGCTATGGGTATTGGACTTATTTTCTCAGGAAAAGTTAAAGCTTCTACAGAAACATTATTTAAAGGTCTCATGCCAATGACAGTGTTTTGGATGATTGCGATATTATTAAATGGTGTTGTCAACCAATTTTTCCCAAATATTGGCACATTTAATATGTTTTTAATTAATCCAAGATATAACTCTTCAATTCCAATCTTAAATATGATTCAACCTTATGTTGCAGCACCAATATTCCAATTAGCATACTTATTAGGTATTACATTTGCATCATTTGTGACATTTAATTTATTCCAAGGCATGAAATCCTTAGGTAAGATATTTGTACACAATCCAGCACTTGCAAGTAAGAAAATATAA
Organism: Acholeplasmataceae bacterium; assembly: GCA_050251655.1. Taxonomy (GTDB): domain Bacteria; phylum Bacillota_I; class Bacilli_A; order Acholeplasmatales; family Acholeplasmataceae; genus WOFB19. The sequence continues at coordinate 10,987 of JBFWMH010000001.1, read as the reverse complement.
CAAAAAAGGTAGACAGCGTCTACCTTATTTTTTTAGTCTTCATCTTTACTTGGACAATTAACAGTAGTACCACTTGGTACAAACGATTCTGTAAATTGTGCATATCTTAAGATACGGCAGTTTTTACCAATTCTAATAGAATTTGGAATCACTGCACCTTTTTCAATAACAGTAATTCCTGATTTTAATAAATCAGGTTTTTCTTTATTTGGTGTCAAATCAGTTCCATAACCAATTACTGAATTTCTTCCAATAACTACTTTTTTATCGATGATGGATTGATAGATTTCAACATTTTCACTAATAATGACATTATTTAATATAACGCTGTCTTTAACTGTTGAGTTTTTACCAACTCTAACACCCGGACTTAAGACAGAATTTATAACATTTCCTTCAATTACACATCCATTTGATATAAGTGAATTCGAGATTTTTGCTTCTGATCCAATTTTAACTGGAGGTAAATCTTCACTTTTTGTAAATACTTTCCAGGTTGGATCATATAGATCAAGAGGTGTATAGTCTTTAGTCATTTCTAGGTTCGTTTCTAGATAAGCATCATAAGTACCTACATCCATCCAATAATTATCAAATGTATAAGACATCACTTTAGCATCAGTTTTTTCAATGAGATGAGGAATGATGTGTTTTCCAAAATCCAAGTCATCTTGTTGAATGCTTAATAGAAGTTCTTCAAGAAGTGAGAAATTAAACAAATATATACCCATAGAAGCTAAATTAGATTCTGTTTTCTTAGGTTTTTCTTCAAAAGAAATAATTTCTTTATCTTCATTCACTGTCATGATACCAAAACGATGAGTCTCAGAAGGGTCAACAGGATGCGTAGCAATTGTCAATAAAGCATTACTTTCTTTATGCATCTTAATCATCGGACGATAATCCATCTTATAGATGTGGTCACCAGATAAGATAAGTACATATTGAGGATTTTTACGGCGTAAAAATTCCAAATTTTTCTTAACAGCATCTGCGGTACCTAAATACCAATAATTATGTGGTTGAAGAAGTGTTACACCAGAATCTCTTCTATCGAAATCCCATGGTTTCCCACTACCGATATGTTCATTTAAAGAAAGTGGTAAATATTGAGTTAAAATACCAATATCATAAATGTGAGATTGAGTACAATTTGATAATGTAAAATCGATGATTCTAAATTTTCCTGCAAAAGGCATTGCAGGTTTACTGCGTCTTCTTGATAATAAATCAAGTCTTGAACCTTTACCACCAGCTAAGATTAATGCTAAAACTTCCATGTTTATGCCTCCAAAATTTTTTTATATAAAGCTTCATACGAACGAGCAACTTGGCTCAATCCATTATCTTGCTTCATCGCTTGTCTGACGAGTTTATTAAACACAAGTTTGTGATTGATGTATAAATCGATGGCTGCATAAATTTGTTCTTTAAACTCATACAATGAGTAATTTGCAAAACTAAATCCTGTTCCGGATTCATTAAATTTATTATAAGGGATGACAGTATCTTTTAATCCCCCTGTTTCTGTAACAATCGGTAGTGAACCATATTTCATTGCTATCATTTGCCCTAAACCACAAGGCTCAAATTGACTTGGCATCATGAACAAATCAGATCCCGCATATAGCTGATGAGCAACTTGTTCATTAAATCCAATATAGTTTGCGATTCTATTTGGATATTTAGATGTCAAATATCTAATATGATTTTCATAAGATTCATTACCTGAACCTAAGATGATGAAATTTGCATCTGAGAAAATAACCGCATCTTCAATGGCTTGTAATATGAGATCAATCCCTTTTTGCTCTGCTAATCTTCCGACATAGGCAATTAGTGGAACATCAACATCAGGCTTTAATTGATATTGATGAAGAATTTCTTTTTTAATGATCTTCTTTTTTGCAATTGCATTTTTAATATGATAGTTTTCACTAATTAATGGATCTATTTCTGGATTGAACACTTCTTCATCAATACCATTTAAAATACCATATAAGTCATTTTGTCTTTGGTAAAGAGATCCATCTAATGAAAAACCGAACGCTTGTGTAAGTATTTCATTTCTATAAGTAGGACTCACGGTATTAATTTTAGTTGCTCTCTCAATTCCAGCTTTTAAAAAATTAATAGATTCAAAATGAATATAAGTGTAATCAAATTGATCAGAGAAGTAGTGATAAAAAGATTTATCAAAAGATCCTTGATATTGTAAATTATGGATAGTTAGTAATGTATGTATTCTATAATAAGATTCATTTTTTTGACGGTATTTTTGATCTAACAAATAGGGTATCATCCCTGTTTGCCAATCATTTAAATGTATGATAGAAGGATAATCATTGATGAGTTCAAATAACTCTAAAACAGCATAATCAAATGCTGTAAATCGATCAATATCATCATCATAACCATACAAACCGTCACGTTCAAATAAATGCATATTTTCTACAAATATATACTCAATATTTTCATATGTCATTAAATAATAGTTAAAAACCCATTCATGATAAGAGACATAAACGGTCTTTGTTCCTAAATACTTTAATTGATCAGCATATTTTTTCATCTGACGATAATATGGCGTAATCACTTTTGTTTCAATGTTCATTTGATTTAGTGATTTTGGTAAAAAATAAGCCATATCAGCAAGACCACCAGTTTTACTGAATGGATATGCTTCCGAACTTACAAAGCAGATTTTCATGATTTTAACCTCTTTGCATGACTTGTATAACTCTATTATACTTATATATATTTTAATATTCAATGACAAACAAATAATTCACATGAATCAACATTTAATTATGTTATACTAAACAAGTGGAGGTATCGATATGACAAAAGAAATTTCATGTGGCATCGTGCTTTATAAATATGCACAAAATCAAAGATACTTTTTAATGATAAAACAAAAAAATAGTGGTCATTTTGGTTTTCCTAAAGGACATTTAGAATCTGGTGAAAGCAAAAAGAAAACAGCTATAAGAGAAGTTAAAGAAGAAACAAATCTTGATGCATTTATCATTGGGAATTATTATTTTAAAACAACTTATTCTCCAAAGGAGAATGTCAGTAAAGATGTTTATTACTATTTAGGTAAAGTCTATGATGGAGAACTTTTTAAACAAGAACAAGAAATTGATGAAATCTTTTGGATTTTAGAAAAAAATGTTTTAAATAAAATCACTTATGAAAGTGATAAACGTGTGTTTAGAAACTTATTACCTAAAATTAACAGGATCGAAAAAGGGATAAGTTTAGAATTAATGTCATATATCGAAGAACATATTATCCCAAGATATAAACAATTTGATAAAGCTCATCACGTTGATCATGTTTTTGATGTGATTTTTGATAGTCTCAAATTATCTAAAACATTTGATGTCAATATGAATTATATTTATACCATTGCAGCATTTCACGATCTTGGTTTAAAATTTGGTAGAGAGACTCATCACATCACTGGTGGAGATATACTCAAAGAAGATTTATTTATTCAATCATTTTTTAAACCAGAAGAGATTTCATTAATGGTTGATGCAATTTATGATCATAGAGCATCTCATGGTGTTATGCCAAGAACAATATATGGAAAGATCATTGCTGAAGCAGACAGACAAATGAATGCACAAAACATCATTGAAAGAACTGCACTCTATGAAACATCAAAACATCCAGATTTGAGTATCGATCAACAAGTTGATCATTGTTATGAACATATGTTAGAAAAATATAGTGATCATGGCTATTTACAATTATGTTTAGATATAGGGAAAAATGCTAAAGAATTAGAAAAATTAAGAAAAATGATTAGAAATGAAACATATATTAGATTGAAATTCAAAGAAATCATCATGAAACGAAATAAATAATAAATTTGTATGTTAAAATATAAACAATAGTGGGTTTTTAGGAGAAAAAATCAAAATGAAAATCGGAACAGTTAAAGAGATTAAGAAGTATGAGTTTCGAGTTGGGCTAACACCTAGTAGTTGTGCTCAATATATCAAACATGGACATGAAGTCTTTGTTGAAAAAAATGCAGGTTTAGAAGCAGGATTTGAAGATTTAGCCTATGAAAGTGTTGGTGCTAAAATATTAGAAACAGCACAAGAAGTCTGGGAAAATGTAGACATGCTTGTTAAAGTTAAAGAACCTTTAGAAGCTGAATATCCATTTTTAAGAGAAAATCTTATATTGTATACATATCTTCACTTAGCTGCAAACTTAGAATTGACAGAAGCTTTGTTAAAAGCAAAAACTGCAGGTGTTGCATATGAAACGATTGAAGAAGATCATATGTTACCTTGCTTAAAACCAATGAGTGAAATTGCAGGTAGACTTAGTGCAATAGAGGGTGCTAAGTGCTTGGAAAAACAACAAGGTGGCAGTGGCGTATTATTATCTGGTGTACCTGGAGTTAAAAAAGCAAATGCAGTCATTATTGGTGCAGGTGTTGTTGGTGAAAATGCACTTAAGATGTTAGTAGGTTTAGGGGCAAATGTAACCATATTAGATATCAATTTAAAAAAATTAACATACTTAGATGATATTTATGGCCAACAAATTCAAACATTATACAGTAATGAGGCACATATTAAAGAATCACTTGAACAAGCAGATTTAGTGATTGGTGCAGTTTTACTTCCAGGAAGTAAAGCACCAAAACTTATTAAGAGATCATATTATGAATTTATGAAAAAAGGTAGTGTGATTGTCGATGTTGCTATTGATCAAGGTGGTTCAACAGAAGTATCACATGCAACATACCATGACGATCCTACTTATGTAGTTGATGGTATCTTACATTATACGGTTGCAAATATGCCAGGTTCTGTTCCAAGAACAGCAACAGAAGCATTGAATCATGCAACACTCAAATATGGACTATTAATTGCAGATCAAGGATTAGATCAAGCATTAAGTATTTCTAAACCTATTCAATTAGGTTTAAATACATTACATGGAAAATTATATTGTCAAGGTGTTGCGGACGCATTTGATTTAGAACTAGCAAAATTATAGGGGGATAATTTTTTTTATCCCTTTTATTTATCATAGAATTAGGTGATTAGATGAATGTTATTACAGAAATAGCACGCTTTGGATTAAAAATCATGTTTCATCGTCGATTTAAATTTAAATTTACGTATGAAGATTTTGATCCCAAAAGAAAAGAACCATACATTTTTATATTTACACATACACAGTTAAATGATCCGCTTTTTGTTGGTATGTATTTAAAATATTATCCATACCCTGTAGCAAGTAATACTTTATATACCAATAAAATCATGAGATTTGCACTCACAAAATTGGTGAAATCAATTCCTAAGCGAAAAGGTCAAGCAGATTCAAGAACTATTAGAATGATCATTGACGCTTTTAATAAAGACCATAGAGGCATTATGATAGCACCTGAAGGTAATTCATCCTTTTATGGTGAACAAACACCTACTGATTATTTAACAACCGCAAAACTTGTTAAAAAATTAGATAAGGATTTGGTAGTTGCTCAAATCAATGGTGGATTTTTCGCGGATCCTAGATGGGGTAAATATCGTAAGCGTGCAATCATTGAAATCAATTATAAGCCATTAATCAAACAAGGTGAATTCAAAGATTTACCACTAGAAAAAGTTATCGATATTTTGGATCAAGCGATAAAGTTCAATGATTACGAGTGGATTAAAAACCGTGATTATACTTATAAATCTAAAACAATGGCTGAAGGTATTGAGCATATTATATATGCATGTCCTGTATGTGGTAAACTTCAAACAATTTCAACATCTGGTAATAATATTTTTTGTAGCCACTGTGGAAAAATATCTGAAGTGGATGAAAAGCAATTTTTATCTGGTCAATATAAGACTTTAATAGATTGGAATACATATCAAAAACAAGTTATAAAAAAACATATCAATGATAAGTTTGAAACAACTGGTCAACTCTATGAACTTGATTTAATCCATGAGGATCGTTTGTTTAAAGGTGATTACAACATCAGTCTAAACAAAAATGAATTTAAACTAATAAACGAAGCTCATGAATTTAAATTTGACATAGAACTTATGAATGGTATGACCATAACTCAAAAAAACAAACTATCATTTGACTATGAAGCATATACATATCTAATTAAAATGAATCACTCAATGTTGTTTCATGATTTAATCAAACTTAAAAGAGGAGAAAAACTATGACAGAATGGGGAATTATTTTATATTTCTTATTATTAGGCGTTTTAATGTTTATTGCCAAAGTTTTGAAAACTTGGTTACCTGGATTAAATAAAGTTGTTATTCCAACTGCATTATTAGCTGGGATTATTGGTTTAGTCGTATCACTTGTATTTGCACCAATCATTATTGGTGAAGAAACTTTTTATGATACAGATTTATTAGGAAACATCGTGTATCATGCACTAGCTATTGGATTTTTAGCTTTATCATTAAAAAGAACACCTGTTGGTCAAAAAGAATCTAAGAAAAAGATTTGGTCAACTGGTATGATTATTACATCCACCTATGCTTTGCAAGCAGCTATTGGTATTTTATTGGTATTTTTATTCTTTAATGAAAAATTCATAGGATCAGGAATGCTTGTAGCATTAGGTTTTGGACAAGGACCTGGACTCGCATTATCTATTGGTAATATGTGGTCTGACCTACTTGGTGGTAATGGAGGAACTTTAGGTGTTTCTTATGCATTCTTAGGATTTGTTTTTGGTGGAACTATTGGTGTTGTCATCATTAATATATTTGCAAGAAGAAAAGGTATTTCTAAACCAGAATCATATCAAGAAGATAGTAATATTAAAGAGACTATTGAGATTGAAACAGTTAAAGAAATAAGTATACTTGATGGTTTAACGACCCAAGCAATTATTATTGCAGTCATTTATGGTGCAGTTTATTTAACACTTCTTGGATTATATTATTTACTTGGACTTCTTGGAAATGCAGGTATGAGTATCTTTGGTTTAATTAGAGGATTTAATTTCATTATTGCTATTTTATATGCTTTATTATATAAGCAGGGATTAAAGGCACTTGAGAAAAAAGGTAAAAATGTTCGATTTATGACAAATAACTATGTCTTATCTAACATTACTTCATTTGCATTTAATATTATGATTGCAGGATCTGTATTAACAATAACACTTGATTTCTTATCAGCATATGGCGTTCAACTTATCGTAACATCAGTTGTTGCAGGAACAGCAACATTATTCTATTTAAGATATATGACTAAAAAGGTTTATACACAGTTCCAAGATGAATATTTTATTGGACTATTTGGAATGTTAACAGGTGTTGCATCAACTGGATTAGCATTACTTAAAGGTATCGATCCAAAACTTGAAACGCCAGTATCAGAAGAAATGGTTTTAGGTTCTGGTACTGCAATTAGTATGGCACTACCATTGTTTGTATTACTATTTATACCAACATTTACAGCAAACCTAGGCAATGCCGCACTATGGAATATCGTGACTTTCGTTGGAATTGTCTTATACATCTTAGTGATGGTGACCATTTTAATGATTCGTGGTAAACGCACAAAAGCATAAAAATAAAGGTACACAAGATAAATTGTGTACCTTTTTTATTGCTTTGGATAAATACCTAAAATTTTAATCGTATATGCATCTTTAGTCGTTTGAATTAAACTCTCTATTTCATCATATACATGATTATTGGCATCAAACTCAATGAAGAAGAAGTATTTTCCCATCATATTTTTCTGAGGTCTTGACATAATTGATGTTAAATTGATATGTGCCTTTTTAAACACGGAAAGTATATCATATAATAAACCAGGGCGATCAATGGTTGGAATAACAACTAAAGATACTTTAAGTGATTTATTTTGATAAATGGATTGTTGTTTAGAGATGACCATAAATCGTGTATAATTTTGTTTGGAATCTGTCACATTAAGATGATGATCTAAACTTGAGACAAGATGCGTTGGAACAATAGCTGCATCTTCTAAACTTCCTTCATGGTATAACTTATAAGATTGTGTATTGCTATGAGTTAACGTAAGATTGATTTGATTGAGTGTTTCTATATATTGTTGACATTGTCCCTTTGCAGCAAATTGGACATAAATATTTTTAATATCACTTGGTTGTTTTTTATATACTAAAGCAAATTGAACATAAACGAAAAGTTCTTGTTCTATATAGACTTCATTAGAAATCAAAAAATCAATCATTTGTTGAACATATCCCTCTAAAGTATTTTCAAGTGGGACAATGATTTTATCTAGTGTCTGTAATGATTTTGTTGTTTCTTCTAAAGTCTGAAAATAGATAGCTTTTGCTTGAGGATTTTCTTTTTTATATTGTAAAAATGCGACTTCACTAAATGTCCCTTTTGGGCCTAGTATACCAATGTTCATATCATCATTCCATTTCTTATATGTATTGTAACATATAATTTGGGAATTGAACACATGACAATAGCTAATCAAGATGTTATAATAGAAGTATAAAATACTATGAATAATTAAATCAGTGAAGGAGCTATTTTAATGAATATTTTATTTTGGTTAACACCTAAAGAAAAAGTAGCCTTTATTCATCATGATTCAACGCTAAGACAAGCACTTGAAAAGATGGAATTGTATCGATATTCCACAATCCCTATTCTTGATAAAGAAGGGCATTATTACGGTACAATTAGCGAAGGGGATTTATTGTGGTATATAAAAGAACATCATGTTGATTTTAAAAAAAGCGAAAAAATTAAAATCGAATCTATACCTAGAAACAAAGATAATAGAAAAATAACGATTCAGACACAGATGGAAGATATATTACATGTTGCTGCACAACAAAATTTCATTCCAGTTGTTGATGATTATGATTTTTTTATAGGTATCATTACAAGAAAGTCAATTTTTGAATATATGATGAAAAAGAAGAAGTGAAATGACTTTTTCTTTTAATTTATAACAACTTTATTGTAAAATAAACATATAGAACAGTCATGCATGATCTAACAACCATAAAAGGAGTTGATTCAATGATTCATATCTTTAAAAGAGGAACAAGTGAAATCACATTATGTTTATTACATAGTGAAGGTCATGATGAAAACGAACTCATGCATGTTGCTAAAGTGATTGATCCTCATGCAAATATTTTAGCCATCAGAGGTAATGTGATTGAAAATGGAGTCTATCGTTTTTGTAAAAGAAAAACGATGGGTGTTTATGATGAAAAGAGTTTGATTGAAGAAACACATCGGTTAAAATCATTTATCAATGAGTCAGCAAGATCATTTGGATTTGATATCAATAAAGTTGTTGTTGTGGGAAATGGATGTGGTGCTAATATTGCTATTAATATGTTGTTGCACTACGATAAAGCCTTTCATAAAGCAATTTTATTTCATCCAATGATTCCTAAACGCATTACAAATCTACCTAATTTGAATCAATGCAAAATATTCATTGGTGCAGGTGAAAATGATTATTTAACACCGCAACATGAAGTCGTTGAGCTTACACAAATACTTCAAAGTGCAAATGCCATTGTTGATGTTTACTTTACTAAATATGGACATCAGTTATCTAAAGATGAAATAGAGGCTGCTAGAATTTGGTGCAAGGAAAAAGTGATTTATGATGTTTGATATCACAGAAAAAGACATTCATCAAGCAAAAGAAACGCTTCTCATATCCAAAGACCCTTTAGTATTTAAAGTGTTTCCGAAAAAAGAGAAGCGTAAATATATACTTATTTGTATGCTTGTTCATTTGTTTAATGAACAACATTCATATAGTGAATTTGAAATCAATGATCTATTAAAACCAGTCTACGAAGATTTTGCAACATTAAGAAGATATTTAATTGATTATCATCTATTAAGACGTACACCTGATGGGAGGGTTTATCAATTAAATGTTCATAAAAAGGATTATGAATCCTATTTATAGACAAGCTTCGATGATTGTTTCTAAGGCTTTAACTGATTGTTTTAGTGGTAAATGAGGTGTGGTTTCATCTTTAATTTGAGACTCGACATAAGGAAAATGGATAAAGCCAGCAACAATGTTGCTTGGTTTTTTTTCTTGAAGATAATGAAGCACTAAATACATCGCATGATTACACACAAAAGTACCAGCAGAATTAGAAATAATAGAAGGTATGTTTTTAGAATCTAATGCAGCTTTGATCTTCTTGATAGGTAATGTTGAAAAATAAGCATTTTCACCTTTATCTTTAATGGGTAAATCAATGGGTTGATTTCCTAAATTATCTTTGATTCTAGCATCATCAATATTGATAGCCACACGTTCGATCCTAATCTCTTTTGTTAATCCTGCTTCACCTAATAAAATGATAATATCTGGTGATAAAATATCGATTTTTGCAGAGATAATATCTTCAACTGCTTGAAAAATAGTTGGAAGAATAAGTGTATGTATTTGATATGTTTTTGAGAATATTTCTAAGTGTTTTAACACTTCAAGAGATGCGTTTTTTTGTTGACCACCAAACGGATCAAACGCAGTAATGAGTATTTTTTTCATCATAAAACTCCTTTTAAATATCATAACATATTTATGGGATAATAAAGAGAAATAATGTGATTTTAAAATGATAACGTTAACAAATATATATATTTGTTGACAAGGTTTCTAAAATAGCGTATATTTATCTTGGAGGTAATGAACATGAACAAAAAAATAGTCATTATAGGTGGGGTTGCTGGTGGTGCTACAACAGCTGCTCGTTTACGCCGACTCGATGAATTTGCAGATATCATTTTATTTGAACGCGGGGAATATATTTCATTTGCAAATTGTGGTTTACCATATCACGTTGGTGGAGTGATTCCATCAAGAGATGCATTAGTCGTCCAAACACCTGAAGATATGCACCAAAAATTTAATATTGATGTCCGTATTTTTTCTGAAGTTATTGACATGGATGTTAAAGCAAAAACAGTAACAGTAAAAA